>JAKQEK010000305.1 GCA_029558535.1 Bacteroidota bacterium
GAAAAAGAACTGATGAGCTTATTCGACCTATTTTAAGGGGCCGGGATATAAAGAGATATAGTTATGATTGGGCAAATTTGTGGTTAATTTGTACATTCCCTTCTAAACGTTACAATATCGAAAAATACCCGGCTGTCAAATCTTATTTGGAAACTTTTGCATATGATACATTAGTTAATAATGGCAATGAATGGGTGGCAAAAAAACATCTAAAAGAATACTGTATAAAGAAACTTCAACAGTCTGGGGAAGACATTATCATTAACGGGAAGTATATTTTTAACGTTAATGGCACAAAAGAAAAAAGTAGGAAACTTACCTCAAATAAGTGGTTCGAAACACAGGATAGCATTAGTTATTGGGAGGATTTTTTGAAGCCGAAAATTATATATCCAAATATGACTAAGTATATGCCTTTCGTCTATGATGAGAAAAAATATGTTACAAATCAGAAGTGCTTTATAATTACAGGAAAAGACATAGCTTATCTTACAGCATTTTTCAATTCTTCACTATTTAAGAAATGTTATAGAGATTCTTTTCCTGAACTTCAAGGTGGCACACGAGAGCTGAGCAAGATCTTCTTTGATAAAATTCCAGTAATAGTCGTTTCGAAAGAAACTAATCGATCATTCAAAGAGGCTGTTATCGATATTCAACGAGAGTACACAAAGACTAAAGCCATTGCGTTAGATACAATTATTTTCGATTTGTATAAATTGACATTTGAAGAACGCCAATATATTGGATTTGTGGATATTAAGTAGATATGTTGTTATCCCTTAAGATTTATATGTTGAATTTCTTTTTTGTCGAGGTGGTAAAGTGCTATTACAGACATATCAATATTTTCATCATTGTCACTATTGGCTATTTGTTTTTGCAGGATGGACTCATTCCAGTGTGGAATAGGTAGTTTTTCAAAAAAAGCTTTCTTGTAACGATAACCGTCCCCGCCTAATCCTCCACCAGCATAAAAAGTCCTAAAAAAATAAGTTATTACTGAAAATCCCGTGTAAACAGGAACAAGAAGTGCAGTGATTTCGGGAAAAAGAACTACAGTGGAAACGGGAACAGTCTATGCAGTAATTTCGGGAACAATAGTGCAGTGACTGTTGTGCTAAATTAGGTATATTTTTAATATCAAAGTTCATTTTAAAATATGGTTTGCCGGTTTTGCATTCTATAACTTGGTCCTGTGAGCTGGATTAGTTGGCATTTATAGAGTAATCTGTCAAGAAGTGCTGTGGCAAGTGTTTCGTCGTCTAATGATTTGGCCCATTCAGCC
>JAKQEK010000312.1 GCA_029558535.1 Bacteroidota bacterium
GTTTTCATTATCTTTTTATTTCGGGAATATTATTGGGGCAGGTAATAGTGCCAAGAAATATAATCAATATCAAGTTAAACAACAAGCTAACAGACTTATGTATTATAATCAAATTAATAACTTTTAAATTTTATCACAATGTTTGAAAAATTATCTAACAAATGTTTTCTTAAATCGACAGCATTGTTATTGTCGTTTGCAATGATGTTTATGTCCTTTACTTTGCCAGCAGGACCGGTTACTTTAAAAAGCGGATCCATTATTCCTTTAGAGCTGCTAAGCACTATTTCAAGTAAAGATTGCCGGTCAGGTCAAATGATCTACTTCAAAGTAACTAAAGATGTAGTAGCCGAAGGCAAGACTGTTATACCTGCAGGTTCAATTGCAAAAGGACAAATTTCCAGAGTTAAGAAAAGCGGACTTTTGGGTAGTGAAGGACAAATCGAAGTTGTAATCAGAAGCGTAACAGCTGTTGATGGAACTGACGTTTATTTGACTGGAGCAAGCCTTAACGATGAAGGAAACAATCAAGTAGCTTTATCAATTGTTTTGACTTTTCTTTGTCTGTTTGGTTTCTTAATTAAAGGAGGTAATGCAGAAATTCCTGCAGGAACACTTTGCAATGCAACAGTTGCCGGAAACACAACAATAAATGTTGATTAATAACAGTTTACAACCAATCAACCAAATATTTTATATAAGATAATAAATTAATTTGGTGATTAGACAAACGCCCTAATCTTTTCATAATTATAACCCGAACATAGTTTCGGGCACTCACAAGTTTAGGTTTTAATTAAAATAAGGAAGTTCGGTTCGTGAGAGTCGGACTTTTTGCTTTGTAACAAATAGCAATGCTGGTCCATTAGTTTTTCTACTTAATTCCTTCATGAAAAATATGCTTTGTTTCAAACCTTCTATCAGTTATAATCTTTTCATACTCGGGTTCTACGCAATAGACAATTCGATGTTGCCGGTTTAGCAATTCATTTTAAGTACAAAACTTGCGTTAAAGTGTCCGATTGCAGAATATATATCAAATAGGATAGTCATCGTTCTTTAATCAAGAAATTCTTTCATATCCAAATATCCAAACTGTATATCGTCATCCATGCTCAAGAGAATCCGGTTGTTATCCCTGTCATAACAAAATCTAGCGATTTTATATCCTGTTTCCAAAGTTTTTAGATAATTACCATCTAAGTCAAAAACTAAGAATTTGGTGGGAAAATTAGATCTTCCTTCTTTATTTAAAATTTTTTCTCCCGAGTAGAGTACTACTATTCTATTATTGCAAAATTTCACTGGTCCAAAATGATAAATACCATGTGTTTCTGTATCCCAATTAGGCCCATGTATATTGTATTTTAGATCGCCATTTAGGCTACATATTGTCATTAAGTCATGAGGAGCGTAACACTCTACATAGATACCATGTTCCATTGATATATCAAAACAAATACGTTTCTTTTTAACCTCTGGATGAATAGTATAACTCATATGCTTTACTTCACCAGTTTTCATATTGAATTTTCCAATAACAGGATTGAAATCACTATTACCAAGAGGTTGTATAGTTACACCAATAGATAATGTATCACTTATATAAATATAGTCATTAGGAAATAGCCCTGCATTCATTTTCATTTTTTCTATGGGGAGGTATTCCGGATCTGTAATTACGCTATCCAGATCATAACTGAAAATTTTATTTTTACCATGATCAGATACGTAAAACTTACGATTTACTTTATCCTCTGCTATATGTCCTATGCGCGCAATTTCCCCAGGTCCTTGTCCTTTAAGTGCTGTGCTTGTAATATACTTAAAATTGTTTTTATCAAAAATATGTATACATTCATTTTCCGATTTGTAATCATTGATGAATAAATAATTATCGACAATTAATGGAAGTGAATAATTATTAATGGGGAGATCTTCGATTACTATCTCTTTTATTCTGTTGTGAACATTAATTATATTATTTCTTTTATTCTGTTTTTTTTCAGTTGAAGAGCTTGATGAGCAGCCTCCAAAAATGATGATGATTAGAAATATACCTAATATTTTATTCATATTTTGTAATGTTTTTCAATAAGTCTTCATTAATAGTATTTGCAACAATATCAGATACTATCATAAAATATTGCTTTGTACAAAAATAAAACATTCGTTCTGTTTATTATGAAATAGACAGGACATATTTTGATAATATTTTATTATTCTTGTAATGTTTGATAATAATAACTTCAAAACCGATCCATGTCTCAAGTGTTGAACAAAACAATATTTCTCAAAAAACTACTACTGACTGCGCATTTTCTATTCATCTTTATAATAACGTTTGTATAACTTTCCATGTCCCAAATTACAATTTAACACTCTCCTTGTCAGAGAACTGCTTTCATTAACTCCCTATAATCTTCTTAAAGTTCATATAACTATCCCCTAGCCCGGCATTCAATTGAATACCGGGTTGGGGGATTGCTTATTTCTCTACTACGTGGTATATGGTTCCGGTTTGGGTTCGTTTGGAGGGGATTTGGTGTTTGTGCAGGATGCGGCCGAAATGGATGATTTTGGTGGCCGACAGATTAAAAAGTTTTTTCTCCTGCAGGCGGCCCAGTATTTCAACGGCTAGGAGCTTCTCTCCTTTCTCTGTGTTTTCGGCGGCACGGAAGAATTGCAGAAACAGTTGCTCTGCTGGTACCTGTACCTGAAATTCTTTGTTGGTCTCCGACAAGATAGCCTCTTCCGGACCCTCAAACCAGTAGCGTTCGCCTCTCTTTATTTCATGCATGGCCTGGGCATACA
>JAKQEK010000320.1 GCA_029558535.1 Bacteroidota bacterium
AGCAGGACCCAGGTAGGCAGCACAGGAGTGATGTTCTATCAGTTGGTTAGCGGAGATTACTCAGCGACGAAGAAGATGGTGATACTGGAGTAATCAGGTAAGCCCATTAAATACGGGAGACCGTTTTTAAAGGAAAGTTGAGATAACATAATTTAAAATCGGTTTTTGGGACGGCTCCCGCTTCATTCGAAGCGGGAGCTTTTTTATTTTGGTTATTTGGGGCCGGGTATGCTATTTATCCAATATTCAGTAATTATGATTGGCTTCGTTTTTCTTAGAATCACTGTCATTGATTTTGGATGTATCCGATTGGTCACGTAATTTGAATGGTTTTAATTAATTGACTTTCGATTATCTCCTCAACGGTTCTGGCGCCCTTGATTCAAATTAATAAAGCCTAAGTATTATCCCGGTTGGGATTCGGCTTATTGATTTTTAACCAATAAGTTTTAATTGAAATTATCAAATTGACTTTCACAATAATTCCGGGATATTATAAAGACTTGGATGACAATTGGCAACCATTCATCTAAAATTTGATGATAGCCTGGATTGAAATACTAAAATCAGAGCAAATCAATTTTTGTCGGAATGACCATACTTTGGTGCTTATTGTGGCATTCACTTGAAGGTAGGTGTCAATTCGGAAGTAAAGGACATTCTTGCAAAATATAGATGAGCCTCCGATCAAGCCCACGTTTTACTTTCCCGGATATTGTTGGAACTCTGTACAGGGAGGTAAGGTAAATTGAACGATTAAAGAGTTACGGATATGGCCAGTGTTTGGCGAATATAAATCTAGTCGCAGGGATGGGTGGAGTTCAGTTTGCTTGAATTGAATTCAATATTGAAGGATGTCTGTTAAAAATAATAAAGAATCGCAATGCACCATTGATTTGCTAATTGCGATAAATGTATAATGAAAAAAATGCCATGGAATCAAACCTGTACTTTTCTTAGAATGATTAGGGTGCTTAATTCGAATGGCTTAAGGGGGCTGAATTTTCCGTAATATAGGCAGCCTAAATTTACAAAATTTTTAAGATGGCATTGAGGCGTTGATTTGACAGGAATTAAACAATAGCTGCAATGTTTAAATATTAGATCCAAATAGCAAAGCAGCTTAAGGCTTTGAAAAAGTTGATTATCCTTACAAACCGATTAAAGATTGTTGATGGTATTGATTCTTTTTTCGGTAAAACCAAGAAATGTTTGACGTTCCTTTTCATCCAGTGATTTGCTCATGTTTTCTCTCTCGGTGGAAAGAGCCTCAATCTGACTTTTAATTTCTTTGACCAATTCATCATTATTTTCTTGCTTTGCCTTCATTGCTACATCCAATAATGAATCCAGGCTTATTGCAAATTGTTCTACCTTTTTGTCCGACAGAGGAATTAATTTGGATTTGTCATTGCCTGTTTGGACAACTTCTGTTTTGATGCTGTTATTTGTTGATGTTTCTTGATTTGAAGTATTACAAGATGTTAAAACACAGAAGAATAAGAAAAGAATAGTTAAATATTTCATAAAAAATCCTATTTAGAAAATAATTAAAAATTGAAAGTAAACTTACTGAAAACCGCACCTTCAGGAACAATCATTTGATGGAGCAAAAATAGATAAATAAAATGTATTTATTGTAAGAAGCTTATGGCTGTTAGTTTTGGATTAATTTATATTAAATTGGAAATAGGTTTGTGTTAAGGGATATCAGGTATTAACAGCAAAAGCTTGTCGTACAATAAATCCGATAAATTTGTTAACTGTTTCCGAGTTTAATCCCGGAAATTAATATGTCAAGTGTAAATAATAAAATGTTATTTGTAATTTATAGAAATACAAATTAATACGAATACACGATTATTTATATATATTTAAAATATGAATTTACTTTGGTTGCTCCTATTTCTGCTTGAATGCCCTTTTGTCAAATCACCCCGGGGTTTTCACAGCTCTCAATATGAGATGCACACTTTACATATCTTGAATTGAACCTTAGGACCTTCAGAGAAATTATCCCTGATAGTTGATTTTGGTTAGAAAAGACTTCCACTTCACGCCAACATCCACAAAATGCAAATAAGAAGACTCAATTATTACAAAGGCACTCCCTTGTGTGTAAGAAGAATACCCACCAAGTGGAACTTCTGAACCATTCTGTAATAAAGCTCCTTTTATATCATTTGACAGTGATGCAAATGAATAATAATTACTTATTGAATGGCCAGCTAAAATTTATTTGAATATATGGGATTGTCAGTAACAGGCATGTAATCCCAATCCGGACATGATGCTATTGTTCATTTAATTTATTTAGAATATTTGCTGGTTGATCGGTAAATGATTCTATTACCTGAGCAGTCAGGGAAAGATATTCAAGCTAACTTTATCTATTGCATTTTCTTTTCTATCGTGCCTATGGGTTTTCATTTTTCTTTGATGCTGTAATATTTTGAAATCTGAATGATGTATTCAAAAGAAAAGTTGTATAAATTTTTTTCGGAATGTTCCTCCCACACCGTATTGGACAAATTAAAACTGCCAATTGGCTAACAAAGCAACAAGAATGAATTTGGAGTCCTTTAAAGGTTCATATCAAGAAGCCCGATGCAATTTTTGTTTTTTTTTTGCCCATTGATATCAAAGTGGGATGACAACTCTAATCGCCGGAGTATAATTATTAAAAAAAAATGAATATTGTTTTGCATAATCTTTAAATTAATATACCTTTGTAGGCTGGTATTACACCAGGAAGACACTCACATTAGGGAAAGCTATTCTGAAAGTCAGGTTTAGCCTGGAATTCAATCGTTATAAGTCTTAAGATAATCGGGCAAATGTCCGGGGGCTTTTTATAACACAATTATTTCAATATTATACTAAGGTTCTTTTTTGGGTTCAGGCCAAAGGGGTTCCATTTTTATATGTAAACAAAAGAAAACGATATTCTAATTTATTAACATTTTTTAAACCAAAACTAAAGCAAATGAAAAACAAAAAAATGAATGGCTTTTGGGGATTAGTTGTGTTGTTTTTGGTTGCCTTTGTTGGTTTTTCAACTACTGTAAATGCGCAGTATGTAGGAAAGCAATTAGCAATAGAGCGAATCAAGAAAGACATTAATTCCGAAGGAGGTTCAAAAGTTGGAGGTAGTGGAATCGAAACCAAGAAGGTGCCGGCTAGTTTGTCACCTGAGGACTATTCGACTCTGCTCCGAAAAACCTACCTCCAGACACTGCTTAGGCAG
>JAKQEK010000329.1 GCA_029558535.1 Bacteroidota bacterium
TGAACAAAGTCTTGCGCGAGTTATGTAAGGGGATTTTAAAACGTAGATTACATACGCTCCTCCAAGCGTAGTAAGCCACAAGTTCAAACCGTCAAATTCAAGTTCCGCTGAAATTTCGTCCGGTTCAAAATTATCAAAATAATCCCGTTCAAAATCGTCTAACTTTTCTTCATCCTCCGCATTTTCAGGATTATATAACTTGTATTCCTCAAGAGCTTTATCAAAACACTCTTGAGAAAATATATCCCAAGCCATATCAAATATATCGTTAAAAATACCTTGATTTATATTGTTACTGGAAATTACACCGAAACGGATACCCGTTTCAGTATTCACGTTTACGATTTGATTTGACATAATGGCCTCCATTAAAGTTTAGGAAAAGTTTTTAGAAACCACAAGCGGAAATAAACCGTTCCCGGTCAAAATTAGGATTATCTTTTTCAAAGTAAGTACAAAAGTCCGAAACAACAGAAGCAATAACCATATTACTAAGTAATCTTTTGTCGTCTCTTACATCATTAAACAAGTGATTATTAATAACTTTCGCAATTGCAATGTAGTCTTTTTTGGTCATTTCAAAATCTCCTGTTTTCTAAGGTTGTTACCTAAGCGCCTAAATATATACTAAATAATATATTAGGCATTGTTTTTGCGTTTCATCTCCGAAACGGCCTTTTTCTTGTCTCGTTCGCGTTTTTTTGCACGATCACTTTTTGCGGTGACGGCGGTCAAGTGCGCCCTCTCGAATTGTGAAAACTCTTTTACATTTTTCGTATTTTTCATTTCTAATACTCCTTTTTAAAGTTAGAAAATCCGGCGACGATTAAAAAGAATCACAAAAACAAAGTCAACAAAGAGTAAAACACAAAACACTTGGAAGAAAAAATAGATGTTCATTTCCTTTACTCCTTTTTAATTAATTACTTTTTTACAAATTATTAAATCTTGATTAAATCCTAAATTATATAAAACTTTTTCTGTTTCGTCAAAGTCAATTATACGACAAAGACAAACAAGAGAAATATCTAATTTATATTTAGGTATATAGTAAATATCTGTTGCTTCCGTAGCATTTTCGTTAAACTTATTTATATAATTTATACAGCGTCTAAATGTTGTACCCTCACAGATAAAATCATCTACGAAAGCAAATTTAATAACGCCTTCGAAATCTTCTGAAATAAGAGTAA
>JAKQEK010000332.1 GCA_029558535.1 Bacteroidota bacterium
ACACTCATCCTCATAAAATAGACTTTATAATATTTTTCAACACATATATCATCATTGATTAGTAATACATATAATAAGTAGCTGTTACATCAACCGTAATAAATCCTTCACTTTTGGCCTTGGATTGATTATATCCGATAATTCCTGATATCATAAACAGGATAGCTGCTGAAATTGTAGTAGATTTTTTCATACGTTATTATATTACTAATAAATTGTATTTGTCAAAACTAACTAATATACTCCAATCTATAACGAAATAGTTGTTCACTTTTTGTTCACAAATCTCGGTTTATGCCAAACAACTCCTTTATAGGATATTTATTTCTTATGTTTTATCAACATAATCACCGGATTGTCTTCTGGATCCAGTTTAGAAGCAATTTCTTTCAATTTACCTTTCAGCTCTCCTTTCTTATACGAATCAACTAATCCAGATGGCTCAATTTTATGATAGAATGCAACTTCACTACTCTCAGGGCTTAACACCATATTTACTATATTTTTATAGGAATAATCAGCATTGTTCACAGTATATCTGAATATTGATTTTTCCTGCCTGTCATACATCAGAAAAGTACTTGGAAATCCTTTGCCTGTGCTAAAAGAATATTCTTTTTTTACGATTTCCATGAAGCAATAACGGTCAGTTACAACACTAGGTAAAAGAAATACTTCCGGGTTCATGGATTGTATTGATGGGACTCTTGTCAAAAATGGCTTCATTTCGTATTCAGATGAATAGCTATAAATAGTATCAGACGAAGGTTCTACCAATATCCAATTATTATTGGGGACTGGTATTATGGGATATATATAGGGGGCTGCACCATAGGTCATATCATTTGCCTCATCCCTCAAAAAAATATAAATTGATTTTATCTCTTCAAATGGAATTTGAATCTCTTGGGTAATGCTTCCATCCTGTTTGGATATAATAGCAAAAGATTGCCCATCATTACTCGAATTAAAATTATAACATATCAGATTTTGCTTGTCAAAATTGTAAATCTTTTTATACATTGCATTTTTTTGGAATTTAAAACTTCTCAGGTATTTTCCATCTAAATTGTACACCAACATTCTCCTTGTAACGTTGTCAGTAACAAACATTTCATACTTATCTTCATCCAGAACTATTCCAGAAATAGCTACATACTCTTCAGCTCCTTGTCCCTTATGATTAAACTTCCGGATCGCTTCTCCTGTTTTTCGCTTGTAAATAAAAATATCCCCATCATTAATTCCGTTTTTTACTACTATGATTTTCTGACCTATAGACTGAACAAATCCTTGATTAATAAAATCGTCATTCGTTTCCAGTGCAATATACTCCACATCCATAAAATCCTGAAG
>JAKQEK010000377.1 GCA_029558535.1 Bacteroidota bacterium
TCAAAGATAAAACATTATAAAGTAATTAAAAATACCCACTAATGGGTATTTTTATGTCAATTTATAGTTGTATTTTTGAAAAAATATGTAAATCATGGTGTTCGATGATATTATACATCACCAAAATGTGTATATATGCAAAATAGACGCATGTAAGAATAGTTTGAGAACTAATTTTAGGTCGTGCACTTGCATGTTCAATACTGCATTTAAACAAGCGACAGCGGTTTCCGATGCCGATATTGCATTCAAAAAAGCTGCTATTTTAAGCGAGTTGTTTTACCCCGACGATTATTCAAATTTTGTAGAGGCATTGCATCATATATTTCATAATCAACATTATATTTATAAAACCGAAGTTCGTGTGCTACAGCCTTCTAAGGCAACATATCAGCGTATGTTTTTAAGTGTCATCATTCAATCGGTTCCACATACCAAAAAATATGAATTTATATTGTTGCTTATTCCTGTAACGAATGAATATCATCACGATACTACGTCACAAAAATTGTCGAATAAAGAAAAAATTGTTCAAGCTTTGGTCGAAAAAGGCTTGCAATCAAAACAAATTGCAGAGATTTTACATGTAAGTGTAGAAACTGTCAAAACTCATAGAAGGAATATAAAACGAAAATTGTAAAAAGATTATAGAAATCTTTGGCTCTGTTCTATTGTAGATAAGTAAAAAAGCACTATCTTTACACTATGGAATTAAAAGATATACAACAGAAGATTTCGACTCTATCAGAAGCTGAAAGAGAACGAGTATATACTCAGATATTGCGAATCGTATCGGAGTATGATTATGATTTTACGGAGATTGAATTAGGCAATAAAAAAGGCGATGGTTGTTCTTGTCCTCATTGTGCTAGCAAGAAAACTCGTAAAAATGGTGTTATTAAAGGTGTTCAGCGTTTTATCTGTAATGATTGCAAAAAGAATTTCAGACCCAATACAGGAAGTGCAACTTCAAAATTAAAGAAGAAAGAATTGTTTAAAGCATATATTCCACAACTTTTAGCAGGACATTCAATAAGAAAATGTGCAAAAGAAACAGGTGTATGTATTCAAACCGCCTTTGATTGGCGACATAAAATCCTTTCGGCATTCAATAAGCAACAATCTGAGACTAGATTATCTGGTATTTGCGAAAGTGATGATATTTACTTTACGTTTTCAAATAAAGGAGAAAAGAATTTGACACGAACTCCAAGAAAAAGAGGAAAAGGCATTTTTGAATCTAAAAAGAGAGGAATTAGCACAGATAAAATAGCTGTGATTATAAGTTCCGACAGAAAAGGAAACAAGCATTTACAAGCCATCAAGCGAGGTCGGGTAACTGCATATGAAATTGAATCTGTATTAAAAGATAAACTTGAACCGCAAACTATATTATGTACCGATGCTCACAGAAGCTATACTGCATTTGCAAAACAAAATAAAATTGAACATCATACTATAAAAGCATCTGCTAAGGAATATAAGCGAGGAGTATATCACGTGCAGCATGTTAATTCAATAGCAAGTGATTTGAAACTATGGATCAAAGATTTTAAGGGCGTTTCATCAAAATATCTTCAGAATTATTTGAATTGGTATGCCGTTAATGATATTATTGAAAAAGCAGCTAACCCTGTTAGAAACGCTGCTGTAATGATTTCGTTATCATCAGTAGCTTGGGAGCAGTTTAAAAATATAGGCAATTTACAATACTTACTTTAGAACAGAGCC
>JAKQEK010000388.1 GCA_029558535.1 Bacteroidota bacterium
GATTGCGGCCAAACTTTTTTGTTCAGTATTACCAAAGAAGTCCAGCCAGTAGCACAATCTCTTGTGCAGTATTACCATAGGGTAGGGTTGTCAAGATAAATATATAACAATATTGCGAGATTGGAATTGTGCAATATGTATAGATGAGTTTATGTAAATTTAATAATTGTTTATGTAAATTTAATAATTGTTTATGTAAATTTAATAATTGTTTATGGATAGATTAGATAATAATACCTTTTTGATACCTAGATTCATTAAGTATTATAATTTCAAAAAAAATATTGCAAAATTTATCTAATGTGGTATACTAATCTTGCAACAACATATAATGAAAAGTACAAGGTGTATGAACACACTGGATGATTTCTCTATGGGAAATCTGAAAGGGTGGGATTACACCTTCTTTTACGTTATGCATACTTTTTAAAGTCATATAAAGCTATGAGTTTTCTAAAAAGAGAACAATGTTTAGAATATGCTTCTGTATAAAAATGCTTTCGAAGAAAATCACCCAAATCATCTGTATCAATGTTAGCAGCATATTTTTTATGTGTGCAACTTGTTTTGGAATATGATTTGGAAAATCATTTCAATTTCCAATATGGTTGAATATAGTTTAGTGGTTTTAATATAAGAGCTATTATCACTACTCGTTGGCTTAACACTACTATAATCTTTAACAATTAAATAGTTGTCAGGAATTCTAGAAATATTCATATGGCAAATACAGAATATAGAGATAAAAGGATTTACGAAAAATTTATAGAATTTTAATTGTTTTTGTTATAAATTAGTGTTACTTTAGACATAGGCAATATGCCTACAAATAATCCATAGGAGGATAAATAAATGACGAAAGAAGAAGTGTTAGCAAAAGCCAGCGAGATCAACAAGGGAGGTTGCGAATGGTTAGATAAGTGCATCAAAGGCAGTTTTGATGACGTAGTAGACGTAAAACTTCATATTATTGATACATATGAAGTGAACAAAGAAGGTAAACATTACTACTTCATCAGAACATCGGAAAATCCATCAATTTTTTACAATACACCAGCTTTTCTGACGCGATTAATTGACAATGTAGGAGAAGATATTAAGTTGTTATCTATAACACCGAAAGCAAAGAAAACGATTGGTGGCGGCAAAACATACCGCGAATTCGAGTTAAAGTAACCATTCAAAAGCCCTGATTATATCGGGGCTTTATAAAAAGGCAGGAAAATAAGAAAGTAACCATTCAAACGCCCTGATTATATCGGGGCGTTTATAAAAGGTAGAAGAATATAACTATTGCTCGTTGAAGTTTAGCATTTTAAGGCAGAAAGGGAAATATATGATTATAAAGTCAAAGATTGATGTGGATGGAAGAGAAACAATGATTATATGTGTTAGTTGTTCCTTAGATAGTAGAAATATTTGCAATGGAACTAAGATTGTCCTTGTAAATGACCATAAACACAATTCCTATTTAATCTATAAGTCAAATACACCAATGGGATATGAAGAATTGAAAAAAGGGAAAAATGAAACACTTGACAAATCAGAATTTGCAAAATGGCTTGAAAAACACGGGTACATGGAAGATGAACGCGCTTGCAAAGAATTAAGAGAAAGCAAGTTAAACTAATCCTTACCAAATACGATCAGTACATTTTACGGAAAGCAAATAAATTTTACAAAGGAGGTATAAGATGCGCGATCCAGCAGTCATCAAAATTAAAGGTATAAATTATCAATCAGAACAACTTGAAATTTGCAAAATAAGAACAATGTATGATAAAAGTTGTCAAGGTTGTATATATTATGATAGGTGTAAAGATACTACTTTTCTTAAGGAGGTTTTATATAATGGCAAATCTAAAATATAACAAAGATTATGATTTTAATAAATTGAATAAATCGGAAATCGAAAAAGCATATAAAACACTGGCAAAAACAGTAAATGATCGATTGTTAAAAATTGAACGCGCCGGTGTCCATAATCAATCAAATGCCTATCGATACATGCAGGCAAAAGCATTTGATGCAAAACAAAATAAAAAGCAAACAAAGAATACATATATGGCAAAATCTACCAAAACTAGAGTTATAGAAAGACCAACAAAAGGAATGACATATAATCAAATGAAAAACGCTGTTTACGATTTTAACGAATTTTTACATGCTAAAACGGCGAGTGCTAAAGGGACAAAAACAAAATACGATAAAGCATATGCAAGTTTTAACGATAATATAACAAAAAACGGTGGAAAACCGGTATCACGCGAAGTTTATGACAAATCATTCTGGAGTGACGGCTTCAAGAAATTATCAGAAATTTTTGGATCTGACGTTGCAGTCAAAACTTTGAGAAAGAATATCAATAGCATTGATGAGGTCAACAATATGGCCAAACGTGGAGAGTTCGACAATCCTTTTTCGTCGGTGACAGGAGTGCAAGAGAGGATTAATAATGAAATTGCAGAGATCGGACAATCCGCATTTGATGCAGCAAATACAGATTTTGAAGATTTATTATAATTTACAAAGGGGATGAATAAATGGAATATACTAAGGTATCATATAATAATTTCATACCTGCGATCATTGAACAGAAAAAGTTAAGAGGTAAAAAAGAAAAATGTCTATGCAAAGAATTTTTATCTTTTGATTCTGAAACAAGCAATAACGGAGATAATTGTTGGATCTATCAATGGTGCTTTTCGTATCCATCATATAACCCAGAAGAAAGATTGTTAGTCTATGGAAGATATGTAACCGATTTTATTGATTGCCTACTGAAAATAATTGATATGAATCAATTAGATGATAGGCACGAATTAGTTATATATGTTCATAATTTGTCTTACGATTTTGCATATTTTGTTGATTGGCTAGAACTGAAACTCGGTGAAAAAGGAAATTTTTTAGCGATCGCAAGTCATAAAATAATAAGCTATAAGATAGCTGGTTTATGGTTTAAATGTTCTTACCGTCTATCACAAAGAAGTTTATCGAACTGGGCAAAAGAATTAAGCACAAAACATAAGAAATTATCTGGTGCAGTAGATTATAGCATTATAAGATACCCAACAACTTTACTTTATCGCAATGATTGGCGATATATGTTTTATGACGTAATTGTTTTAGATGAATGTATATACAAACAACTAGAAATACACGGAGATACACTGGACACTATACCGTTGACAAATACTGGTTATGTAAGAAGATATGCAAGAAAACAATCACAAAAAGACAGACAAAATTATTATACATTTCAGAAAAATCAGACTACTTTTCCAGTGTATCGAATGTTAAGATCTGAATTCTCTGGCGGTTATACTCACGGAAACAGATTTATGATGAATCAAACAGTAGAAGGAATTATAAGACATAGAGATTTTGTTAGTCACTACCCCAGTCAACAAATAGCAGGGCAAGCGCCCTGCAGCAGGTTTGTGTTATTTTATAACTATAAACAAGTTACTTATAAAATGGATCTGGAAAAACTTTGTAGTATTGCAAAGTCAAAGTGTGTACTAGTTAAAATCTATATCGAAAACTTATTAATAAAGCAAGGCATTACAGCACCTACTGCACAAGAATGTAAATTCAGAAATCCCGAATCAAACTTTGACGAATTAATAGCTGACAACGGAAGAATACTTGCATATAAAGGTTATTCGGTGGTGGTATTAAATGAGTACGATTTAAAATGGTTATTAAAGCAATATACATTCGGACGTTATAAGATTATTGAAGTATATATTGCAAACAAAGGTAGTTTTCCAGATTATTTAAAAGAAACGGTAAACCATTTTTTTTTCAACAAGTCAAAATTAAAGGAGGTTGAAAAAGATATGACGGCAAGAGGGATAAAGAAAGATAATATACAATATATAGAAAATCACCGAAGCATGATGATTTCGAAGGGCATGCTGAACGGAATCTATGGAATGTCTGCCACCGATATAGTAAGAGATACTTATATAAGAGACGAGACCGGCGAATGGACTAAAATGAAAATAACAGAAGAAGATATTAAGAAAGCAATAGAAAAGTATTATAAATCTTATAATTCGTTCATGGAATACGCTTTAGGAACGTATACTACGGCACTAGCAAGGAATCAGCTTTTTGAACTAATAGAAGTGATAGGTTATGACAATTTCATATATGCGGATACCGATAGTATTTTTTATTTTTCTGCACCCGAAATAGAACAGCGCATTGAAGATTATAACAAGGCAAAAAGACTTTTCGGAGAACAAAATGGCTATTACATAGACACTGATCAAAAGCGGTATTATTACAATCAGTTTGAACTGGAAAAAGAAGAAATAATAAAGTTTCGATTTTTGCACGCAAAATGCTACTGTTATATAACAGCAGATGGCGAGATGCACAGTGTTATAGCTGGCGTTAATGCAATAGGCCGAGAAGAGGAACTATCTAAAATTGAAAATTTGAAAGACGGTTTTATCTTTAGAAAGTGTGGTGGTACAATAATAAGTTATATTAATGATGCACCTCATTATGAAAATATAGCTGGTAATAGTATACCTATTGCAGGCGGTGCAATTATTAAGCAAACAACAAAAGAATTACATGCAGGTTTACATATTGCAGAGGAATCATTTGATTGGGAACTGGAAGAAACTATATAAGGAGGTTTAAAAATGAAATACTATGAAAACAAAGAAGAACACGGAATCATTATAGATTGGAAAGAGGTTTTTAAAGAATTTAGAAAGTTGAAAGTCCCAAAGGATTTTTACAACCCTTGCACTTTGCCGATGGAAAATGTGGCATTAAATATTTTATTATCCGAACGAAGCGACGGAAAAACAACGCAATGTTTGTTAATCGGAATGATACTAAATAAACTTTACGGAACAGTAACACAATACATAAGACAAACACAAGATATGGTAGCACCAAAGAACTGTAATAATATTTTTACTACAATAGTTTCTTACAATAACGGCCAGTACATAAAACATATCACAAATGATAAATACAACAATATATACATATTATGGCACAAGGCATATTATTGCTATATTGACGAGGAAGGAAAAAGGCTGGAAACTGCTCCGGATCCATGTTTGCAATTTCTTTCGATAGATAACAATTTTAATTATAAGTCCTCATATAATGCGCCATTAGGTGATTGGATCATATTTGATGAATTTCAAGGCAAGTTTATTCGTCCGAACGAATTTATTGATTTTATGGATCTAATAAAAACGATAATAAGATCAAGAAAAACGCCCAGAATTATTATGCTATCGAATACAATAGACTATAACTCGTTGTATTTTGTTGAATTGGAAATCCATAAGGAAATAAAGAAACTACATAAAGGACAAAGTGCAATATTTAAAACAGATAAAGGCACAAATATATATGTTGAAATTATTGCAACGAGGCAAAACGCAATTAAAAGCGAAATTAATAAAATGTTTTTTGGTTTTAATAATACTAAGTTATCGGCAATAACAGGTGAAGGATCGGTATGGGCTTTTGAGTGTGTACCGCATATTTGGCACAATGACGATGACGAACTTATTTGTAAAAATATTTTCGTCGATTGCGTTACAGCTCATTTGCAAATCGAATTGTGGAGAACAATAGATCGAGGATATATAGCTGATGTTCATGAATGTAACCCGAACAAAATTAAAGATAGTGATATTATCTTAACTAATAATGATATAACCAAACGGAATCAGCTATATGGAGTAGGACGAGGATCGCTTTGTAGAATAATTTGGCAATTATATAAAGAAAACAAATTTTATTACGCTGATAATTCAGTTGGTAGTATTTTAAAAAATTATATACAGATCTACAAAAATAATAAATATTTATAATAAGTTGACAAAATTAACAAAAAGTGTTTATTATTAAGTATATACTTTTCATTCCCAGGCGGCATGTGTTTAATATATATTAAATGTGTGCCGCTATACTCAAGATAAGGAGGTTAAAAATGACAATGCAAGACATGGGTACTTTAATATCGAGCGTGGGATTTCCAGTTGTTAGCTTTTTAATAGTATGTTATGCCCTGAAATACTGCTACGATAAATCGTTTACTCAAATTGCGAGTTTAACGGAATCTGTAAATAATAACACTTTAGTTTTAACAAAATTAGTTGAAAAACTAGACAGAGAGTAGGTGTAAAATTGGCTAATCTAACTCAAAAAGTAGCTTTTATTGACAAGATTGGTAAAATCGTGAAAGCAGAAGTAGACAAACGCGGTTATGGAACCGCGCAATTACATACCGCTATTGTTATGGCATGTTTAGAGTCTGCATGGGGATTATCCACTATGATGAAAAAATCAAATGCAGTTTTCGGCATAAAGGCTACAAAAAGCTGGACAGGCAAGGTGTATAATGCCACAACAAAAGAATGTTATAACGGAAAAGATCTGGAAGAAGTGAACGGTTGTTTTCGCGCGTATGATACATTGGAAGAAAGTATTGCTGATTATTTTGATTTACTTGAAACCAAAAGGTATAAAGATTGCTTGTCCGTAGATACATTGGTGGAATGTATCACGATCATTAAAAATGGCGGTTATGCAACCGCACCCAGTTACATATCCAATATTATCAATACTTTTAATACCAATAAAAGATATATCGCTGTATATGTTGCAACTAAAACAGTAACAGAAGAAAGCATAAGACACGCAATCAACATTGACATTTTAGCAAAAAATGTTATCGCCGGAAAATATGGTAATGGATTGGCAAGAAAGCAAGCACTAGGAACCGATTATAGTGCAGTACAAAAAAGAGTCAACGAACTTTTAAAGGAGGATTAAAAAATGGCAACTTTAAACAACAATGCAGTAGCAGCCGTACTAAATGAAGCAATAGCAGAAAGCACCGGCGCGGAAGCGGTAAGCACTTTAGATCTTGAAGGAATTATTGATGCCGGCAATAGTTCTGATATTATTGGATCAGTAGAGCAGTTTACGAAATCACTGGTTAACGTATTAGTGAAAAATTGGTACACTGACACCAGTTATCGAAGTCAATACAAGGATCTATTTTTTCAAGATTCCGCAACCTATGGCGCAATTACGCAGATGATTAGTGCGGAGGCCCCAGAAGTGGAAGAATCGAGCGCATGGAAAGATTTTGGATCTGGAATCGGTCAGACTTCTACAGTCGGCACTTATACCGTGCACGTTCCTGTAGTATCGACGCAGTATTACGGTAAGTCTGTATCATGGCAATTACCAATTACAATTACCGACGAGCAATGGGAAACGGCTTTTCAGAGTGCCAGCGAATTATCGTCATTTGTAAATTATATTTTGCTAGTGGTAGATAACGCCTTAATTTGTCATATGGAAAACATGGATGCTATGAACCGGAATAACTTTATGGCAGAGAAAATTGCCTATGCGGCTAGTAATGGCGCAACAGGAATTCATGTGATCAATCTAGTACAGTTATATCAGGAGTCACTTGCAATTCAAAGCAATATGTCCGTGGAAGCATATATGAATAGCGCAGATGGTTTACGTCACGGAGCTAGTACGATCAACCTTTTTAAGGGATATTTTAGCAAGATGAATACACAGTTTAATACTGCAGGCAAAAAGCGATTTACACCTGATGATCGACTGGTGATTCAGATTGTAGATGCTTTTTGGAACGCCTACAACAGAGTAGCGCAAGCGGATACATTTCATAATGATCTGACCGCGTTGCCTAACTTCCAAAGTGTACCATTTTGGCAGGGATCTAACACCTACGCTTTTGACGAGGTGACGAAGATTGACGTGGAAACAAGCAGCGAAGGAACAGCAGTAGAACAGAGTGGCATCGTTGCCTTTATGTGTGACAAGTGGGCCATCATCCATACTATCATCAGCAAAAAGGTAAAAGCTAAGGTTTTTGAACCAGAAAACTTAACGAATTATTACTATCAGTTTAACGATAGGTATATGAATAACTTGACACTTAACGCGCTGGTGTTTACACTGGAAGATTATACCGCACCTGAAAACCCTTAACATTTTTACTTTAAGGCTAGGCAATAGGCCTAGCCTTTATTAAATTAAAGGAGGATTAACATGATTTATTCAGATTTGAAAGATAAGTTACAAAAACCATACAGAATACAAAACTATGATAATTTATTATTATCAACTCTTTGCAGTATGTTTGTATACAAAGGATTTCCGAAAACAGTATGGACTCAATTTATTGAAATATACAGATTGTTATACGGTGCTTGCGCTTTTTGGCAATATAAAGGCGATTTAATCGTTTCTAAAGTAGATTTTGGTGGATTTCCTTATGTTAATGGTATAGGGCAAACTGCAATATGTACGACAGAAGACGGAACCGTAAAACAATTTGATGATTGGTACAATAACAATAATATTGTTGTCATGCTTAATAACGATATTTTTACACCTGATCTAAGTATTGGTATATTTTCCGATATGCTTTCCGAAGTTGATACGTCACTTAAAACATTGCTTTTGTATTCTAGATTATCACCGTTGCCAGTAGCTGAGGATGAAAAACAAAGAAAAGTAATTGACGAAACATTAAATAGCATATTTAATGGTAAAATTAAAAGCATTTTAAGCACGAATGCTTTATCTCAATTATTACCAGATGAAAATGGAAATAGAGGAATCCAGACAGTTAATTTGACTGACGTTAATAATTCCGATAAAATACAGTATATTTCGAAGTTTCGCGATGATCTGTTCCGTTGGTTTTACTCTCTCAACGGCATGAATAGTCAAGGATCATCAAAGTTAGCACAGCAGACCGTCGACGAAGTAAATCAAGATAATAATGCGAGTATGATAATCCCGCATATGCGCTTAATAACAGCACAAAAAGCAGTAAAAGAACTCAATGAAAAGTTTGAACTAAGTGTTGATGTTTCTTTATCCGAGTGCTGGATGAATCGACTTTCCAACAGCGATCAAGAGTTCAAAACGACGGACAAAGAACTGGAAGAAAATGAAAAAACATCGGAAGAAATAACAGAGAAAGAAACGGAGGTCGCAAATGAGACTTGATAATGTGGATTTTATTAATATTATGACTTTGTTGCGTACATTCACTTATACAGAGAACGAAGAGACTAAGACAGTTACTCTATTTCCATCAGAGCAAACTGCACTTGTCAATCAGTATTTTTTGGAAAAATTTGGTGGTTTAAAATGTGATAGTATTTTAGAGACTTACTATGTTGGGAACTATACAGCTACTAATGTAGCAGATTTTATTAAAACGGTATGCCAGACAAAATGGATCCATTTTTTAAAAATTTGGGAGAGTGAATATAATCCGTTATGGAATGTCGACGGAACGGAAACAAGGATAATCGAAACTGAATATGGTAAAACAGAAACATACAATAATGGCAAATCCGAAACAACTACCCAATCAGTAGACGGTAGCACAGAAACACAACACGGCTTAATACAAACGCAAAAACAAACAGAAGATAGCACGTCACTCAATGAAAACACCAGCTTTGAGGATTCGGACTTTGCAGCAGTAACCAAAACAACAGATAACAATGGTACAATAACCAATAGCAATACTGGAACTGATACTATAACGACCAATATTGGTACAATATCGAAATCTAATACTGGCGTTGATAGTACTGTTAACAGCGGATCGGATACAATAACAGATACGTTTACGCGCGGAGGTAATATTGGAGTAACAATGACAACTCAACTATTATCCGCAGAATGTTCTTTTTGGTCTCTGATGAACTTTTTTGAATTATGGTTTGTTTCTATTATTGACGTTGTTACTATTCCTATATATGAGGAGGTGATATAATGGTTATCAATTTTTATCAGACCAGATCTGAAAAAGAACGATTGACTAAGGTTTTATCTTCTCTTTTATCCGTTGAAGGTAAAATAAAGCAAGATTTTTCACTCGAAAATCCAGTCATGATGTTTAAATACACCGAAGATTTAATAGATAAAAATTATGCCTATATTCCCGAATTTGGTAGATATTATTACCGCGAAGAACCTATTATTATGGGCGATTTTATGCAAATATCTTTTCATGTTGACGTGCTAATGTCCTTTAAAACGGATGTTTTAACAAGCACAATCCGCGCCATAAGAAGTGCAAGCAATTATAATAATATGATGGCAGATAATATGATAATTGGCACAGGTAAAACAATATATAGTTATCGAAAACTAGGCAATGGTTTTTCGCCATCTGAAAATACTACAAATTATGCTTTGATTATAGGAGGTAAATAATATGTCTGATAATGCAACAAATCTTTTTGAGGTTACGTTATGTGAAGAAAATCCCGACGAGTATTTGACAAACCCTTATTTTAATTATACATATACTCAAAAAGGGATAAATGGGATAACCAACACCGAAAAATCAGCAACATTTAGTCACGGACCCTCACACGGGGAACGAATGGCATTTTATATTGTAGAAATCCCCCCATTATGGAGTAAGGCGGGCGAAACTGCTCCTAATTGTGTGATGGGAGTATCAGCATTAAATAGTCCGTTTTCGGAATTTACAATATTTTTAACTGGGAGTATTACCCACTATGACCAAAACGGCAATTTTACATATTCAGAAAATTTTACAAATAGTGCTTTAGGGGTGGCAGCTACAGGGGAGTATAGTGGTCATGTTGGTAGTCCTAGGTACCCACAATATGGTTATCTACATTATGATACTAATATTCCTTTTTTTTCAACTGTTCAAGAGGCAAAAAACTATATAATGACAGGTGAGGGAATTGGAAATGCTTTGAACTATAAGTCCAAACTTCCGAATGAATACACTTATAATTATTATATTTATAACACTTATATATTATCGCAACCGAATTTACAGGGAGAAATTGTAAATGAATCCAGTTCTGCATCTAACTTTCTACAATTTAACCCTAGCGACACAAAACTAGCTTTGTACCAAACAACCGTCAGCATCGGCAATCCTTTTAATTTGCGTTTAGTTGGCACAGGATCAGGTTTATTTTCCAGCAACGGGGAAACATATGATCATTTTGATTCACCTCCTATTGTAGATTTTATTAATAAAATGATTGTAACTGGTGGAATACAATATAATGTTACTCTATTTGACACCAACATTCCCATTTTTGACTCGGCAGACCACGCAGACGGTTATTTACATAACACCTATGATATAGATAATGCGCTAAATTATGACGATTTAAAAGATAACGATGCGATGCCTGACATTGGGACGGAAGAAACAGCAACCGATTTGCCAGTTAACTATTTACGATCTCATTTTTACAATATTTATGGTATTAACAGTACTAATCTAAGCGAAATAACAAACTTACTTTTTGACGTTAGCGGAAATCTTTTTGAACAAATTATGGAGGGATTATCGCTATATGGTACTAATCCAATGGATTTTGTAATTGATTTAATTTATTTTCCGTTAAATGTATTAGATATATGTAGTTCTACTCCAGTCGGTTATATATATTTCGGTGGTTATCAAGCAACTTTAAATGCTAATGTAGCTAAAATTATATATAATAATACTCTTATTGATATGGGATCCTATGACTATATACCAGCATATAATGATTATAGGGATTTTGAACCATTTACTCAATGTTATCTGTATTTGCCATATGTAGGAACAGAACAGTTACAAATAAGCAGTATTATAAATAAAACATTAAATATTAAATATGGTATAGACATTGCAACCGGCGCCTGCAAATGTTTCATTTTTGCAGATAGTGTTTTGATTAATACCTTCGAAGGACAAGTAGGAATAAAGTTACCAATAACAGGCACCAATAATGCACAATGGGCCAGCAATATGATACACGAATTGTCAAATGTTGTAACAGCACCGTTACAAGCATCACCCAGCGCAGCAACGGACAGTTTATTGACCGGCGCAAACCTGGCAACTGCTACTGCTATACCAGTAGTATCTAAGGGTAACATAGTCAGCAACGTGGAAA
Organism: Bacteroidota bacterium; assembly: GCA_029558535.1. Lineage (GTDB taxonomy): Bacteria > Bacteroidota > Bacteroidia > Bacteroidales > ML635J-15 > Bact-19. Next base: position 12,006 of record JAKQEK010000388.1, read on the forward strand.
AATTTGCGCCACAATATCCATATATAATATTTGCTAGACAGGAAACCATTGAACCAACTAATTTGCGCATTACATTTGGAAAGCCTACTAACACGATAGCAAAGGTTAACCAGTTCTCTGGTTATCTACAAGCTGACTTGATACACTTGTCAACTACTGCAACAGCAAGCGAACAAAGTGAGATTGAAAGCCTACTCAACAAAGGTATTATTATCTAATCTATCCATAAACAATTATTAAATTTACATAAACAATTATTAAATTTACATAAACTCATCTATACATATTGCACAATTCCAATCTCGCAATATTGTTATATATTTATCTTGACAACCCTACCCTA
>JAKQEK010000409.1 GCA_029558535.1 Bacteroidota bacterium
AGTAATCAATGATGTGAAGATGGCAAGATTTAAGGGTTACGGCTACACCTACGGTTATGGTTACGGCTATGGAGTCGAGGACGATCAGAAGACATTCTGGAGTAAATATATGAAGAAACTTAACGGAAATAAAAAGTAAAAGCAGCAAAAAGCTGCTTTTTTTGTCGGGGTGAGAAGACTCGAACTTCCGGCCTCTACGTCCCGAACGTAGCACGCTACCAACTGCGCCACACCCCGAAAATATTTAAAAAATCAGTAAATTTGCTATAAAATTCTGTGCTACCAATCCCGAATCAGCTATATGGCTGATTCGAGGAGCCTCGATTTTTTAGAAAAAAAATGCCGTTAAATGATTTTTAACACATCAAAGAACCTTACATTAAAAAAGCGAAGTACTGATTTTTTTCAAAAATCGGGCCTGCGCCACACCCCGAAAATATCTGACAAAATTATAAAAAATAATAACGAAGACAAAATAAAAATGTTTATTAGGTATGTTTCCCCTTTTTTATAAGTCCTCGATTGATTATTATTGAAATAACTGAATCTCCTGTTACATTTACCGATGTCCTTATCATATCAAGAGGCCTGTCAACAGCAAAAATTAGTGCAAGTCCTTCAACAGGAATGTGTACTGAAGAGAGAACAATTAACAGCATAATCATCCCTGCACCAGGAACTGCTGCTGATCCGATTGACGCCAGTGTAGCTGTTAATATAATTGTAAGTATTTCAACAAAACTTAAATCTATGGCAAAAACCTGGGCAATAAAGATCGCAGCAACAGCTTGATAGAGGCTTGTTCCATCCATATTGACAGTAGCACCTATCGGTAGAACGAAACTACTTACTTCGGGGCTTACATTTAAATTTTCTTCAACACATTTTTTTGTTACCGGTAAAGTTGCAGCACTTGAACTTGTGCTAAATCCCATTAATTGAGCAGGAAGTATTGCTTTTGTAAATTTTAAATACCTAATTTTACCAAGCAGACTTGCCATAGTAGGATAGAAAATAAGAATGAGAATAAAAAGGCCGGTTATGACCGTTATTACATACATGCCAAGAGCTTTAAATAAAGAAATTGAGCCGTTTGGGTCGTCTCCAGCAATATCTGTGATTACCGAAGCTATTAATGCAAACACTCCAATTGGGGCATATAACATTACAATTTCAATAATTTTAAGAACTATTGAATTTGATGAATCAATAAATTTTCTGAATGATTTTGTTTTCTTTCTTGGCAAAAGCAAAATAGTTACTCCAATCAGTATTGCAAAAAATATTATCTGAAGCATCATTGTGTTTTGAGTCGAAGCTTCAAAAATATTTTCAGGAACTATGTCCACTAAAAAGCTTAATGGCCCTTTTTCTTTAACGATTTCAGCTTCAATCTGACGCGATTCAACATTTTCTGAATACTTCTCACATAATGTTTGTTGTTGTTCTTTTGGGAAGAAATTTCCCGGTTTGATAATATAAGCAAGACATATTCCCAGGCATACAGCTATAACTGTTGTACATATATAATAGAGGATTGTTTTTATACCCATATTGGATAAGCCTGCAGTACTTCGTAAATCGGAAACCCCTTTAATTAAACTTACAAGTATTAAAGGGATTGCAATTAGTTTGAGCAGGCGAACGAATATTTCACCAAAAGGAGAAATCCAATCTGAAGTGAATTTTGATAAGCCAAAATTAACTGCAAATATCCCAAAAATAACTCCCAAAGCTAATCCGACGAGGATTTTAACAGAGAGAGGTATTTTTTTTAAATTGAGTTGCATTATTTACAAAGCTATAAATTTGTGATGAATTTACAAAAGATAATTTAGTGTTAGTACATTCAAAATACAAATCCTTTTATAATTACATCTTATAAATTTGATTTAAAAACACAGCTCAATTCTAAAATATTATTATTTAGTCATAGTTATTTGAAAAATACTTCAAGCGACTTGTTATATTCCACTTCATAAGTAGTTCAGAGTTTAGTCTATTTTCATTAATGTCCATTACTTTTTTCCAAGATAAAACATTACAATCACAGTTTAGTCTTACAGTATCCCCTTGAGAGGAGGCAATTTGTAAAATTGCTTTTTTTTCGCATAGGTTTTCTTTAAAATTAGTTTTGTCTGCGTTGGTAAAAATGAATGAAACTAATAAAACTAAAGGAATATATAGCAAGTCTTTTTTTAAGGATAGTTTTTTAATTAACTCTATTGATGAAGATACATAAACATAAAAAATCAAAATTGTAATAGGAAGAATAGTGTCATACCTTAAGATGTGAGGTCTATAATCTCTGTATCCTCCAAGCGGTAACAAAAATATGTAAATCAGGCAGAAACACAGAATCCAAAAGTAATTATTTAAAAGGCTTGATTTTTCTTCTTTAGGAAAAACCTTATGAAGTAGAATTATATTGATTGTTATTAAAAAAAACAAAACTGGAAATCCTGGTTTTTGTGTAAATTGGTGAATAATACCATTTGGAAGTTTTAAATAAATTTCAGATAAAGGTATTTCGTATAAATCATTTACATCGTTGTGAGTTCCCAGTATTAATGAATAAACAGAAAGAAAAAAAACGGGAAGGAAGTAGAAATAATAATCTGCCGGAATTCTCTTAATAAATTTGATTATTTGGTTTGCAATTCCCGTCCCTCTGTATTCTTTGTGATTTTTGTAAAACAACTGCATAATGACAAGAAGGATTATTATCAAATTAATTCCTGGGTTGAGGGGTCCACTTAAACAAATAATAAAAGCAAGAAATATCCAAACCACTTTAAGAAATGCATTGAGCTTAATCTTATGTCTGTAATAATTATTAAATACAAAAGGAATGTAATATAAAATAAGCAGCAGTAAAGGGAGTGGGTAAAAAAACAGATAAGTGTTTGATTTGTCAACAATACCCATGTGATTTTGATATCCATAAACCTGAAAGAGCGGAGTTAATATTATTAGAAAGAGTAAAAATCCGAATGAGAATATTTTATTATTACCACTAAAGAGTATGCCAAGCACTACTAAAAATGAAATATGCAGTAATATTTTCGCAATTGCACATGACCAATATACGCTTGCAATAGGAGACATGAATTTTTGAAGAAAAAAAGGCATTGTGTTAAAATAAGTGTAAAATGCCCAATGACTGAAGAATCTATTGGGATTTGGATATTTAGTATTATTAAGAATAGCATCTATACCTAAAGGATTGTTTAATATTGGTTTTACATTTTCGGCCGGTAAAATCCCTCCGGCCATATCCCAGTCAAGAGGATTTGCTAAATATTGTTTAAAGGAATATCCAGTATCTGAAATTAAAATAACTATAAAAATTATGTAAAGTATCTTTTTGAGAGATTTTTTTCTCTGCGGACTTAAATTCATTTTATTTTCCTGTCTTTGGTTGATGTTCTTTTCTCAGCAAATCGTTAAGCTCTTTAACAGGGTTAAATGTGATAAGCGGAACTTCAACAAAAACAGTAAGCCAATTTGCCATAGCTCCGTTCCACAATCCGGGATGTTCGATAACTCTGATATTTTTACCCATATGTGTTTTTTCTGAAATGAAGCAGGCGTTTTTATCAATATAATTATTCAAATCAAATTTTTTACCATCCGGACTTTTAATATAGCATACTAAATCAACCGGATTGAAATGAGTTGCATTCCTAAATTTTTCATTTTGATCCTGAAGTGATAAATCTATTTGAGCTTTTTCAACAATCTGAAGACTTATTGTTTTGTAAGCATTTAAAACCCAAAATGGTCCACCTCCTGGTTCTCCTGTGTTTTTTACCATCCCACAAACTCTTATTGGACGATTTATAAATCTTAATACCTCTTCTCTTAAATTTCTAGTTTTGCTGAAATCTGCTCCGAGTTTCGTTTCAAGATAATGTGCAGCGCTATCAATATATTCAGAAAAATTTTCAGAAGAAATATTTTTATAAATGACTTGATTTTTTTCAATAATATCAATTAATAATCCACCCAGAAGTTTTTTGTAAGGGATAGTCTCTTCTAAATAATCTCCATGTGTTAAATTGTCTATATTCTTGATAAAAATAATGTCTGCATCAATTCTATTGAGATTTTTAATTAAAGCTCCATGTCCGCCGGGACGAAGTAATAAGTTTCCATTTTCATCTCTTGCAGGACTTCCATCGTCATACAGAGCAATAGTATCTGTAGATTTTTCCTGTATTGAAAAATCTACTTTAAGTTTAAATCCCGTTTTTTTAATAATATCTTTTAAGTTGTGATTGAAATCATCAATAAATTCAGGAGAAACAGTAAAATGTAGATCAATATTGTCATTATTCCCGACTAATTTAATTGCTTCGTAAAGATGTTCTTCGAATGCAGTGCGAGCTCCATCTGGATAATTGTGAAATTCAATCAAACCTTTTGGAATGCCGGCATAACCTAAGCCTGAATACAAAATTTTTTCAGACAGTATTTTGTTATCGTTATTGCTATTAATATGTTTTAGCAATGTTTTATAAAAAGCGAAATTTTTGATTTGATTGAAACTGTTTTTAACCGAATAAAAATCTCCATCATTTAAATTTGCATCTGAATCTTGTTTATTAAAAGAGATCAGTCTTTTAAACATTCTGGTTGCGGCACCCGATGCAGGAACAAATTTGCAAAGTTTGTAATTTTTAGATTTATTGTCAAAATTACTGATGTGATTTTCAGGATTCTCAACGATCGTAATTCCATTGTCAGGAGTTGCAGGTGAAGCAAGTGATAAATAGCTGTTATTCTTAATTAACAGTTCTATTTGTTCTTGGGCAGATGCTTCACTTATTCCATTATTCGAAAGAAATAGGATGTCATTTTTATTGAACATAATAGATAGTTTATGCAAATTTAAAAGAAAAAACGGGAATTTTTGTCTTGATATCGGTTTTTATAAATAATTTGAAAAGCCTAAATTTATTTGTAGTAATAATAGCCACCTTCATTAATTATTTGAATAGAGTCTGTATTTACTGCTGCTGCTCCAAATATTCCAATGCCATCCACAATATTTGTAAAAACCATAACCGGTTCGGAGAATGGGTCACCACTTGCATCCTGATGTTTGCGGAATGATACCAGATATTTATAGTATTCTGGAGAAATTGAATACAGATCAATATATACCATGTTTGTATCTCCGTAAAAACTGTATCTATAAATATTAAGTTTTAAGGCATATTGTTCTCCTTTAAATAACTCATCTGAAAATACGACAGAATTATTATTATAAATATTAGCCTCAATAATCATATCATCTGATTCAAACCATAATTTTTGTATTGCCTCTGCAGACCTGTAACCCCCGTATTCAATATGAACAATCGTAGTATCTGGTCCTACATATAAAGTGTCATAAACAATAATGTTGTCATCCCACATTTGATAAGTATATCTGTTTCTTAAACAAACCATATAGTAGTTTTCATGCACGGCAGGATCGGTTATTTTTACCGAAAAATTATAAATTTCATCTCCCCATTCACTAAATGTTTTAATTGTATCTATTTTATTTATTTCAACAGGATAAGGAATTTCAGTTATTGCGTAAACATCATCGTATTTTTCATGAGTAACCTCAATTTTATATTTTTTCCCAATTATCGGTTTATAGTTAATTTTATAGAAACCTCTGCTTTCATAGACAAGGTCGCCAATAAATACATCATCTTCATATAGTTTAACTGTAGCGTTTGATACTGCCTCAATAGCTGCATTGTCGAGAATATGGCGACTACGTGTTACATTTACAGCAATTGTAGAATCAGGGTTCATTTCGGCGTTTACAACAAGACGAATTTTTGCATCTTCGAGATCTATTTCAATAGTTTTCTCACATGAAATTCCCCAAATTATAAGAAATATTATAGCTGAAAAAATTATAGTTTTTTTCATAATACTAGAATTTAAATGAATATCTGACTGATGGAATTATTGGGAACAAACTAATCTGTTTTAACACTCTTTTATTGTTATCATATCCGAAATATAAATAAAATGGATTTTGACGGCTATATGCGTTATACAATCCTACACTCCAGGTTCGTTCGCCCCATTTTTTATCTTTATGAAAATTCGCACTTACATCTAAACGATGGTAAGCCGGCATTCGGTAGGAATTTCTTCCGTTATAATATTCTATTTCCGGCACATAACTATAATAATCATTATATTGCGGATCAAAATTGAAAATACTTTGATATCGAGCTACTCCTAATGTTACAGCGTTTCCTGTACCATACACCCAGGTAAGTCCAAAATCAATATTTTCGTTTAGCTCATATATTGCAACAACAGAAATGTCATGTCGTCTGTCGTATTTATAAGGAAAAGGTTCTCCAAAATTAATATTTTCGAATTCTCTCCACGACCATGAAAGGGTATAGCCAATCCAACCGTTGAGCTTTCCGAAATTCTTACGCAATAATATCTCAGCCCCATATGCGTAGCCACTACCTGTTTCAAGTTTAGATTCCCAGTTCTGTGAAAGTTGGAAAAAACTTGCTCCCTCTTTGTATTCTATTAGATTGTCCATGGTTTTATAATATCCCTCAACTGTAATATCCCAGTTATTATTAATATTATATGCAAATCCCAGTGCAGCTTGTTTCGAATTTTCCGGCAATATAGAATCTGTTGAAGGTAACCAAAGGTCAGTAGGAAGACCGATTGTTGAGTTTGTCAATAAATGAATATACTGATTCATATGCGAGTATGCTGCTTTAATAGACATTTTTTCATTTAATAAAATTCTTAAAGAGGCTCTTGGCTGTATAGATTTGTAAAACCTGTCCTTAACAATAAAACCTGAATAATGGGCACCAAAATTAAGTTTTATTAGTCCGGAAATATCCCAGGAATCTTCTGCGTACCCGTAAAATTCTGTTGCATAAATGTTTTGGTTTCCGAAGTTTTGTTCTATCTGTGTCCCTCCCTCAGTTATCTGGTAAGTGGATACCCCCGGTTTAAATGTATGGTAAAGGTAGTTTACACCAAATTTAATTGAGTGTTTTGGGGCAGGATTATAATCAAAATCAATTGTTCCACCGACATTTTCAATACCTGAAATATAATCAAAAAGAAAATCTGAAGTTACTTTTCCTCCTCTCTTTTGAATATATTGTTCTCTTGTATCAAAAAGATAGTCACTATAAACTACAGTAACATTTGCGAATAGTTTTTTTGTAAAAACATGATTCCATCTCAGAGCTCCGGTTATATTACCCCAGAGTAAAGCAAATTTCATATTCTCAACATTTGTTGTGTCGTCATAGACATACGAGTCTTCCGAATTCGTATAAGCTTTATCTCTTCCTGCATAAAAGCTCAAATATAATCGATCTTTATCTGAAAACTTGTAATTTAATTTTGCATTTGCATCATAAAAATAGTATCCGGCTCTGAATTTTCCGCTATTTCCGGCAGCATTATTAATAGCTTGAATAATTGGTGCAGCAAGAACATCTATATAGGTCCGTCTTGCTGATATTATAAATGAAGATTTATCTTTTATTATAGGTCCTTCAAAAGTGAATTTTGAGGAAACATTTCCAATTGATCCTTCTCCTTGAAATTCTTTCATATTCCCTTCTTTCATTCGAATATCTATAACAGAAGACAATCTTCCCCCATAACGGGCAGGAAATCCACCCTTAATTAATTTCACACTCGAAATTGCATCGGGATTGAAAACAGAAAAGAATCCGAATAAGTGAGAAGCATTATAAACCGGTACGCCATCCAGTAAAATAAGATTTTGATCAGGACCTCCGCCACGTACATACAAACCGCTGGTTCCTTCACTTCCCGACTGTACGCCCGGCATTAACTGTAATGACTTTAAAACGTCTGCCTCTCCTAATAATACAGGCAATGCCTTAATTTGATTTATAGGCATTTCTATCATACTCATCTGTGTGCTTTTAACCATTTCATCAGATTTCTTATCATAAATAACAACTTCTGCCAGTTGGATAGATGGATCGAGTTCAATGTTTAACTTTATGTCTGATTGTAAATATATTTTTGTAGTGAAGGCTGAATATCCAACAAATGATACGGATAAATCAATAGAGTCGGAAGGAAGTGTTAAGCTAAAATAGCCATATTCGTTAGTTGTAGTACCTAATTTTGTGCGAAGATCATACACATTGGCACTATAAATTTTTTCTCCCGAACGCATGTCCTGGACATAACCGCTGATAGTGTGTTTTTGAGCATTTGTAATATTTGCCGCAAAAATTAGTACAGAAAAAAATAATAGAAAGTATATACTCTTCATATAATTTATTTTTCAAAAGAATTAAAACGTAAATGTATTTAAAAAATTATATCAATATGATAAGAAAGTATTAATTAATTACTAAATAAAAGAATAAATGTTTAGCGAGATTTTAATTGTTTTAGAAATGGTGAAGTAATTTTTGTTGTCCATTATTTTTATACAATATTTGGAGATAGTTGAAGATTGTTTTTGGCGTGAGTCTTTGCTGCTTAGCAAAGCAAAGACCATGACAAAAACAGCCTGACAAATGCAAGTAATTTAATAATGAAATAAAATACTTAGTTTTCAGATTGGTTTTTAAAAAGACTCACTATCCAATCCGGACAACGAACAGCTTTGAATCTTTCGCTATTGACAAATCCCAAAGTAACTATTGCCCTGTTTATTATTTTGTTGTCGGTATCGTACATCTCTTGTATGAATTCTAGTTTTGATGCAGGAATTTTTTCTACAGATGTAATTATAGTAACTTCATTGTCAAATTTTGCAAAACGAAAATATTCCAGATTAACATTTATAGCGGGGCATACAATTCCTCTTTTTTCCATTTCCGAAAATGAAAAACCTATTTTACGCATAAAATCACCACGTGCAGCTTCATAAACCCTTAAATAATTTGCATAGTACATTACACCCATAGCATCAGTATCGGCATAAATGATTCTATATTGTATTGTATGTTTAATCATTTTTTGAAGATTTCAGTTTAATAAATATTTCTCTACTTATCCACGAATCGGTTGCAGCGTAACTGATTTGTTTTTCCGTTAGGCTGTCTGCATCCCAATTACTTAATTGCTGAGCTTTCGAAATTCTTATTCCTAATACAATTGCAGCTAATTTTTTTAAACTCATGTCGGTTATTTCGAAATTTTTCACGTATTCCTGTAGTTCAATAAAACCACCCGGGACAAAATTATGCAGTTTTTGTAACGATTTCAAATCATCCCTTATTGATACACCAATTTTTGTGTATTGTGGTGATGATAATAGTCGAATAACCTCTTTTTGTAATTTGAATTTGTTTAAGCGAAATAAATATGTTTTTTCAGCACTACTCAATTGTAACAATGATACAGGTGTTATATTTGATAATCCTTTCTTAAAACATGGCTTTGTTTCAGTGTCGAATCCCCAAATTTTGTCTAGAAAAAGCTCAGGTTTAATTTTATTGAATGTCTCCTTATTATCAACAACAACAACTTCACCAGTATATGAAAATAGTGGTAATTCGTTTATTTCTTCGTCTGTTATGTTTGTTTTGAATAGCAATTTATTCTTTTTCTGTATTAAAATATATTTCGTGTAATCTTTTTAATAGTGATAAGACTCTTATTCCCCAGTAAGTTTCAAAATTAAATCTACTATAGTGCAGGGCAGCTAAAATAATTTGATCATTTTCTGTTTTGTATGAGCCAATTAAATCTCCGGTTTCCTGATATAAATCTGCATATAATTCAGAAAGTCCAACATTTAAATAATCATCACTATTCACTATACTGGCATCCTGAACTTGAATATATTCATCATCATCATCGAGTTTTGATGAAGAAATTTGTTGTATATATGACCATGCAGATTCATCTATAAACTTTTCTGTATATTCATCATCAAATTCTTCAATTTTGGGTAAAAGAGCTCCCTTTAAGTACAAGAGCGGAAGGATCTTAATAGAAGTACTTATAAATTTATCTTTAGACAGTTCTTTTGCAGATTCCATGAAGTTTACAAATTCCTTAGCAACTGTTGCGAATTCAATAGCTTCTTTACTGTATATTGGTGAAAAACTCTTCATAATTTGTTTTACAAATTTAATAATGAATTTTAATTCTTTAAATATTAAAATGAATTATTAATAAAATTTTGTCTTCATTATTGCTGAGTTTTTTGCTCATCCAACAGAACCCAGAAATATACAGCATTAATTGGTTCTAAACCCGGATATTCTATTACAAAATATGGAGCTACTGCAATTACACGTTTGTGAAATTTTCCTTCAGCCATGAACCATTCTTCCAGAAATCGTAATTTTTTTACAGTTTTGTAATCTAGTGGTATATTAATAATGTCTGTTTTATACCTTTTTACTGTAGTGTCAACAATTTCAATTTCATAGGTCATTACATCGTCCATATAAGCTTTTAATTTTGATTGAGGAATTACATCAAAACTTTCATAATCACCGGTCATATCATAATAATATGATTTTAATTTTCCTGAATAGGCATCTTTTAAAAGTGTTTTAACAAATTCATCGGATTCAGGGAGTGGTAAATTCTCCCAAAACCAATCGGGACTATTTTTGGTTCTATCGCCTATTATGTCATTAACAATAGTTACGTCATACATTATTTTATCCGTTATTATAAGCTTATCACCCGAATAGTCATATTTGCCTGATGACGGCTTATCTTTCTTATTTCCATTGTTGGAGCCATTACATGATGCAAGCAATAATAACACATTAAAGATTATCAGTAGTTTAAAAACGATTGTTGATTTCATACCGTTATTATTAGTTTGTTTTATATTTTTAATAATGCTGAAATAAAAATTTAACATAAAATAAAATGTCAAATTTATAAAAAAAACAAAAATGTGGTTTAAGTTGTTATAATAATATAATTTTGTGTCAAATTTCAAATTATTAATTTTAAAAAGTGAATAACATGAAAAAAACTATTTTATCGTTAGTCGTAATTACATTGTTTAGCCTAATGGCTACAGCACAAGTTAATCCACACGCTATTGGATTACGTTTTGGCGGAGGTTCTTCTTATGGCGGAGAAATTTCTTATCAGCAAGGTATGGGTAATGCAAATAGGTTAGAGCTTGATTTGGGATTTGCCGGTAATTCAGATTATAATCGCTTGATGTTGATAGGAATTTATCATTGGGACTGGAATATTACTGCAGGATTGAATTGGTTTGTCGGACCCGGCGCAGGTGTTGGATTATACAAGGATGGAGACGATGATGGATATATAAATATTGCTGTGGGTGGGCAAATTGGTCTCGAATACGATTTTAATACTTTATCTGTACCTATCTTGTTAAGCTTAGATGCCAGGCCAATGTGGGATTTGTTAGGTGATAATGCAGGTCTTGGTTGGGGAGCAGCACTTGGAGTTAGATATACATTTTAATTTTAAAGTATGTTCACAATAAAAATGCCTCACAAAAGAGGCATTTTTTATGGTGATCTAGACAGGATTCGAACCTGTGACCTACGGCTTAGAAGGCCGTTGCTCTATCCAGCTGAGCTACTAGACCAAATAGTTTCGGGCTGCGAAGATATAATAAGATTGTAAATTATGCAAAATATTTTCAGTATTTCGATTAAAATTAAATTCTACTTATTATTGCCATTTTAACATAACACAGTTGAAAAGTTGCAGAATGGCAAACATTCATTGAATTGAATTACAAGTATTTTTACAAAAAATCTTAAGATGATTAAGACTGGAATATACGGGCAATTGGAAATGGGACATGAAATACTTGAGAAGATAATGGACGTCCCTGAAATAAATCTGATTGGTATGTATTGTCCTGAAAGTCCCGATAATAGGGAAGTTATTACAAACAATCGAAATGTTCTTAGAAGTTATAATCAGGCCGATTTACTATTAAAAGAAGTAGATGCAGTTATTGCACTTTCCCCACTGTCAGGTCTTGAAAATGTTGAAAATCTAGTTAAGAATTCGAAACATGTATTTTTTGAACCAAGTGCAGAGTATTATAGAAGTGATGTAAATAAATTATCTGGAATAATTGAGGAAGCCAATGTTAAAGTGCAAGCGGGTTTTCATCATAGATTTAATAATACTTTCTTGTCAGCACGCCCTTTTATCAAAAACCCTAAATTTATTCAATCGCATAATTTTAGGAAATTCAGTTTTGATTCGGAGGCATGTTCGGTTTTAATGGACATGTTGATAAACGACATAGATATCGTTTTAAGTGTAATTAAATCTAATTTAAAAAATGTTCATGCAAATGCTACTTCGATAAATTTTGCAGGTCCTGACATAATTAATGTGCGTTTGGAATTTATGAATGGCAGTGTAGCTCAACTAACAGCGGGTAGAATTGCAACTGAAAATACTCATGAAGTAAGTTTCTACTGCGAGAGAGATTATACAAGTATCGACTTGTGTCGAAATAGGGCATGGCAGGTTAAAAAACGCAATGTTGGAAGTGAAATAAAACTCTTTCAGGAAAATATTGGTGATTTAATTGTTGACCCAATACCTGTAAAACCTAATAATTTATATTTCGATGAGTTTTCTTCTTTTGCAAAGTCAATAGTGCATAATAAATCACCTGAAGTCAATATTGAATCAGTTTTAAAAACTTATGATATTGCCGGAATAATTAAGCAAAAGATCAAATTATCAACCAATATGTAATTTTTTTTTTAACGGCGCAATAATACACATATATTTGCGTTGATATAGTTGTACATTTTGAATATAGGTTTATTGTGGTTAGAGTTTTACTATTTTTTTGTTTGTCCATCTCGTTGCTTTTTATTTCTTGTGAAGTAATAAATCCACCTGAGAAAATACCATCATATATTGCTGTTGATACTGTTAGGGTAGTAATAAATTCACCGGGAGAAGGAACCTCGATTCATAACATTACAGATTGTTGGCTGTATGTCAATAATAAGTTAATAGGTGTTTTCGAAGTGCCATTCAAAGTTCCGGTACTCGAATCTGGGTTTCATTCGATACAAATAGAACCGGGAATTAAAAACTCTGGCAGTGATTCAAATAGAGATATATATCCTATGATGTATGGTTTTTATATTAGTGATACACTAGTTGAAGGCGAAGTCCTAAATATTGTTCCTGAATTTTCATATCGTCCGGTAGTTTTCGATCTTATTGAAGACTTTGAAGATATTGGTATTGCTTTCGAAATAAGCTCTGAAAGTGATACTACAATTACCCTTATCTCTGGTAGTCAAGCACAGGAAGGCAAGTCAATGTATGTTGCCTTAGATGATGAACATCCAAATTTTGAATGTAGAAGTACTATTCTTTATGAAATTGAAAAAAATGGTTATGCTTTCCTCGAGATTAGTTTTAAGTGCACAGATACAGTTGATTTTGGATTATTCTGTTTAGAAAGCAATGGTACTGCAATTGCAGAAATACGAAAAAGTGTGTATGGCTTTAAACCTACTGATGAATGGAAAAGAGTATATATTGATTTAAACTACCATGTCATTAATTCTGCAGCATCTCAATTCAGGCTTTATTTTACATGTATAAGATCTGAAGATGCTTTGGACGAAAAAACAGAAATTTATTTTGATAATATAAAATTAATCTATATTTCTACTCAATAATGCAAAAGTCTAAACAAAATATAAAATATATATTTTTCGATTTTATTGCGGCTGCAATATCTTGGACTTTGTTTTATTCTTTTAGAAAACTATATGTAGAACCCTTAAAATTAGGTTATGAAATCCCTCTGACTTTTGACAATAAGTTCTATATAGCTCTAATTGTATTACCTTTGTTTTGGATATTTCTTCATCTATTGAGTGGATACTACAGAATACCATATCGCAAATCAAGGTTGCAGGAACTTGGACAAACGCTTTTAACAACTTTGATTGGTGTTGTCGTTATTTTCTTTACTTTAATTTTAGATGACTGGGTGGGTACGTACAAGCAATATTACATGTTGTTTCTTATTTTATTTGCACTACAATTCTTTCTAACATATGTTCCAAGACTTATAATAACAACAAGGACAAATAAAAGAGTTCATAATAGGAAGTTATTGTTTAATACTTTAATAATTGGATCAAACAAAAAGGCATTAAAATTATTGCAGGAGGTCGAAACTCAGAAAATTTCTTCAGGTCTCAAATTTGTCGGATTCGTGTACGTCGATAGACAAGGGTCATACTTATTGGGTAAGCACTTGCCAAATTTGGGACATATCTCTAATGTTAAGGAAATTATTAGTAATTACAAAATTGAGGAAATTGTAATAGCAATTGAATCAAGAGAACATTGTAAAATTAAAAATATAATTAATAAGCTACAGGGAATTAAAGTCCCCATAAAAGTTATTCCGGATATGTATGATATATTAATAGGTAAAGTAAGAATGTCCTCGATTTTTGGAATGCCACTGATTGAGATAAATCATCATATAATGCCTGTTTGGCAGCAACATACAAAAAGATTTTTAGATGTGTTTTTGAGTCTTTGGGCGATTCTTATCCTTATACCTATATATGTTGGAATAGCTTTGGGAGTCAAATTGAGTTCGCCCGGTCCGGTAATCTATAGTCATTTGAGAGTTGGACGAAACGGAAAGAGTTTTAAAATTTTAAAATTTAGATCAATGTTTTGTGATGCCGAAAAAAATGGCCCGGCTTTAAGTAGTAAAACCGATAACAGAGTAACAAAATTTGGCAGATTTTTAAGAAAAACAAGATTGGACGAAATCCCACAATTTTTTAATGTTATTAAAGGTGATATGAGTTTGGTAGGCCCAAGACCGGAAAGACAATTTTTTATTGACCAAATAACTGAAAAAGCGCCTCATTATTTTCATTTGTTGTCAGTTAGACCAGGAATAACCTCTTGGGGACAGGTTAAATACGGGTATGCTGAAAATGTTGAACAGATGATAGAAAGACTGAAATACGATATTATTTATATTGAAAACAGATCTTTGTATATTGATTTTAAAATAATGATTTATACAATTAAAATTGTATTTCAAGGTAAAGGCATGTAGTTTAAAATATGGTTATTTAATACCCTGTATTTCAATTGTTTAATAAAATTTCAAACTTTATTAATTTTTCTGATTGGGTTTCTAAAAAATTATTATATTTGCAACCTCTTAAAAGAAATTTAATTTTTAAATATTTATAAAATGACAAAAGCAGACATTGTAAACGAAATTTCAAAAAATACCGGAATAGAAAAACTTATTGTACAGAAAACGGTTGAAAATTTTATGGATATAATTAAGAATTCATTGGTTGAAGGTGATAATGTGTATTTAAGAGGATTCGGAAGTTTTGTTATTAAGACAAGAGCAACTAAAACTGCAAGAAATATATCGAAAAATATTACAATTACGATCCCCGCTCATAAAGTTCCGTCATTTAAACCATCAAAGACATTTACATTACAAGTTAAAGATAATAATTAAAATTTACAGTTATGCCAAGCGGTAAAAAAAGAAAAAGACACAAGATGTCAGTTCACAAAAGGAAAAAACGCCTTCGTAAAAACAGACATAAAAAGAAAAAATAAACATTTTTTCTTAAATTTTGTTATTCAAACCTTTGGATTAATTCCGAAGGTTTGATTTAATTAATAAAACCAGATATTACTGTGGAATCGCAGAAAGAAGAACTTCAGAATGAACTCTATCTGGACGTCCGTAATTCAGAAATAAGCATAGCACTATTACATAATAAAAAATTAATAGAGCTTAGCAGGGAGCGGGCTAATATAGAATTTTCTGTTGGTGATATTTACTTAGGTAAAGTCAAAAGGCTTATGCCGGGTCTTAATGCAGCATTTATTGATATTGGATATAAAAAAGATGCCTTTTTGCATTACCTCGATTTGGGTGCAGGTTTTCAGACTTTAAATAAATTCCTCCATATAGCGATTTCTAAAAAGCAGAAAATTGTAAATACTGCTAAAATCATCGCTGAACAAGAAATTGATAAAAATGGTAAGATTACTGATATTCTTACTGTAGGTCAATTTGTTTTAGTGCAAATAGCAAAAGAACCTATTTCTTCAAAAGGACCAAGATTAACTTGCGAAATATCACTTGCCGGTAGAAATCTTGTTCTAATGCCTTTTACCTCAAAGATATCTGTGAGTCAGAAAATAAAATCTGTTGAAGAAAGAACCAGATTAAAAAAATTGATTGAAAGTATAACTCCTGAAAATTTTGGTGTAATTGTTAGAACCGTTGCTGAAAAGAAAATGGTGGCAGAATTAGATAGAGAGTTAAATTCTTTGCTTGAAAAATGGGAAAAGTTGTTTACTATTTTACCTTCTTTAAAACCTCCCATTTTAGTTATTGGAGAAGTGAACCGTACCACTGCAATACTGAGAGATATTTTAAATTCCTCATTTAATCAAATCGTTGTTAATGACTCGACAGCGTATGAAGAAATAAAAAATTTCATTACCGAAATTGCTCCGGAAAAGAAAAAAATTGTAAAGCTTTATTCAGATAAAGATCCAATTTTTGATCATTTTGGGATTGAGAAACAAATTAAAACAGCTTTTGGGAAAACGGTACCAATGCGTAATGGCGCTTATTTAATTGTCGAACATACCGAAGCTGCCCATGTTATTGATGTAAATAGTGGTAATCGCAGTAATTCAGAACAAGACCAAGAAGAAAATGCTTTTGAAGTTAACATGATTGCTGCGGAAGAGATTGCTCGTCAGTTGAGATTGAGAGATATGGGAGGGATAATTATCGTTGATTTCATTGATATTCATGACGAAGGTAATAAGAAAAAATTATTTGAAAAAGTAAAAGAGTGCATGGAGGGTGATAGAGCAAAATACCATATTACTACTCTAAGTAAGTTTTGTTTAATGGAAATTACAAGACAACGAGTCAGACCAGAAATGGAAATAAAGACATCCGAATCTTGTCCATGTTGTAAAGGATCAGGCAAAATTGCAGCTAGTATAAATCTGACCGATGAAATTGAAAATGCTCTTAAATTCACAATTAAAAAGAAACAATTGAATAGAATTACAATTAAGACTCATCCATTTGTAAGTGCTTATTTAAACGATGGCTTTTTTAATTCAGTACGAAAAACATGGCAAAAAACTCATCAATGTAAAATTAAGATAGTTCCGATGATGTCATATACTTATATGGAATATCATTTCTTTGATATTAATGATGAGGAATTAATATACTGATAATTCAAAATTTAACTATATGAAAACAATTAAAATGTTTCTGATTTCAACAATTATGTTGATTTCGCTATTTAGCTTTACTAAATTGTTAGCTCAGGTCGAAGAACCTGTTAAGTTTAAATTTTCTATTGAAGAGAGTGATAATTCTGTTTATAATTTAATAATTGAAGCAGAAATTGAGGAGAAATGGCATTTGTATTCACAGTATTTTGATTTTGGAGGTCCCATGCCTTTATACTTTGCCTTCGAACAATCTGATGATTATAAATTGATAGATAGTGTTATTGAAAGTCCCGAACCACATGAAGAATTTGATGACATATTTGGCATAAATGTGAAATATTTCAATAAATCGGCAAAGTTTACTCAAAAGATAGAAGTGCTGACTGATAAGGGTTTTAATGTTACCGGAACGCTCGAAGGTCAGGCATGTTTTGAAGATGGGGCATGCATTCCTTTAAATTCAGATATGATTTTTGCAATAAATGGTGGAGCAGACATTAATAATGCTGCAAATGGAGATTCTGGTGCAGAAACTCCGGTAATTGTTACCGAAAATAATTTCATCAATACCGAAAAAGATGGGAATTCTTTATGGTCGTTTTTCTTTTTATCATTTCTATTTGGAATTCTTGGCATACTGACTCCCTGTGTGTTTCCAATGATACCTATGACAGTAAGTTTCTTTATGAATAAATCTGAGAAAAAATCTAAGAATATTTTTAAAGCGATGATTTTTGGTATTTCGATTACTTTACTTTATACAATTGTTGGAGTAATTGTATCATTAACAAGTGCAGGCGCTGATTTCACAACTGTATTGAGCACACATTGGATTCCAAATCTAATTTTCTTTTTATTGTTTCTTGTTTTTGCTGCCTCATTGTTTGGCTTGTTCGAGTTTGTCCTCCCTTCAGGTCTTGCTAACAAAGCAGATGCGCAAGTTGACAAAGGAGGTATGATTGCTGCATTTTTCATGGCTTTGACAACTGTAATTGTAAGTTTTAGCTGCACAGGTCCTATAATTGGAGCATTGTTGGTTAAAGCTGCAAGTGGCAATGTCCTAGAACCTGCTGTTGGTATGTTTGGGTTTGGATTGGGATTTGCCCTTCCGTTTACTTTATTAGCAATTGCTCCGGGTATGATGAAAAAGTTACCCAAATCTGGTGGTTGGCTGAATGCCGTAAAGGTTGTAATGGGATTTATCATTTTAGCATTTTCTCTTAAATATTTTTCAAATATTGACCAGAATTACCACTTAGGTATTATAAGCAGAGACATGTATCTGGTTATTTGGATTGTTATATTTATATTAATGGGTATATATTTATTAGGTAAAATTAAATTTTCTCATGATAGTGAAGTGCAACATGTCGGTTTCTTCAGGTTAATAGTGGCAATGATTTCTTTTTCAATTGCACTATATTTATTGCCCGGAATATTTGGGGCTAATTTGTCGTCTATCGCCGGATTGCTACCTCCCAAAACAGCACAAAAGTTTGATTTGCTTAGCAAATCAGAAGTAAATGGAACAGATAGTTATCTATGCGAAACCCCCGACTATTCTGAATCTATGCATATGGCCTATAATGTAAACGGTTATTTTAATCATGAACAGGCAATTGAATGTGCAAAGTCTCAAAATAAGCCGGTATTACTATACTTTACAGGACATTCATGCTCAAATTGTAAAAAAATGCAGGCTGAAATTTGGTCGGATCCGACAATTAACGATTATTTTAATAATAAAGTAATAATGGCTGCTTTATACGTTGATGAAAAAACAGTTGTGCTACCTGAAGAAAAATGGTTTACTTCTTCAAATGACGGGAAACTAAAGAAAAAATTGGGCGAAGCAAATGCTGATATTCAAATAGTTAATTTTAATACAAATACTCAGCCCTTTTATGTTTTAATGAGTCCTGACGGGAAAGTCTTGATTGAACCAATGACTTATAATTCAAATCCTGAGGAATTTATCTCATTTATGAAAAAAGGAATTGAAGAATTCGAGAAAAATTCAGCAGAATAATTTATATGAAGCCCGTTAAGTCGGGCTTTTTTAATTCTGTTCTTTTAATAAGATTTTTGCGTTTTCAATAGCTTGAATACTTAATTTTTCACCACTTATCATCGAGGCAATTTCGTTAAGTCTCTCTTCATTGTCAAGTAGTTTTATATTAGTATAGCTTCTATTTTTGTCCGTATGTTTATAAACTTTATAATGGTAAGTACCTATTGCTGCTATTTGTGGAAGGTGAGTGATACTTATTACCTGAAAGTTCCTTGACAGATTATGCATAATTTTGCTCATCTTGGACGCGATTTCTCCCGAAACACCTGTGTCTATTTCATCAAATATAATAGTTGGAATAGCTGCTGCTTCTGCAACAACAGATTTTAAAGCGAGCATTAGTCGTGAATATTCACCACCTGAAGCAATTTTTTCGATTGGGGCAGGAGCAACCGATTTGTTTGCTGAAAATAAAAAGCTCAAATTATCAAAACCCTGGATGTTTGGTTCTAAACTTAAATTATTATGAATTTCAAAAATAGCATGACTTATTCCTAATTCTTTTAATAGTCCTGTAATTTTAGTTTCTAAAGTTTTAAACGAGCCAAAACGCTGTCCACTAAGTTCTTTTGCCTGGCTGACTATTTCTAGATATACACTATCTCGCTTATGTGTTAATGTTTCAATTTGTTTCTCAATCTCATCTGCGTTATTAAGATATTTACGAAATTCTTCATATTTTAATTTTAATTCGTAGATATTTTTTACATTATGTTTGAGTAGAAGTTTATTAATCAAATCTATTCGCAAATTGATTTTGTCAAGTAGCGCAGGGTTAATTTCTGCTTTGTCCATATCTTCATTTAGTTGCGAAATAATGTCTCGTACCTCAATAATTACGGATTCAAGCCTTTCAGAAATAGAATTGCCCTGTTTGTACTTAGATGAAAGTTTTGAAATAATTGACTTTGTTTCTATCAAAAGTGCTTCTGCCGAAATTTGTTCTGCTCCCAAAGTTTGAAGAGCATTACTTAAGCCGGTTTTAATTTCTGTAGCATTTTCGAGCATTGATGATTGTTCTTCAAGATAATCAAGTTCAGCATCATCGCCTAATTGAGCATTTTCGATTTGTTCTGTCTGATACTTGAAATAGTCAGCTTCCTTTAATAAGGATGACAGCTTGTCTTGAAGTCCTTTAAGCTCAGAATTTAAATTGATATACTCTTTGTATTTATTTTGATATTTTTTATAAGAATCAGTTGTGTGTGCTGCAATATCTACAATCTGAGTGCGATAGGACATTAAACCCAAAGCAAGGTTTTCATGCTGAGAATGAAGATCTATAAGATTTTCCCCTATGTTTTTAAGTACAGTTAGATTTACCGGGGTATCATTAATAAAAGCCCTTGATTTTCCTTCAGGTAGGATTTCACGCCTAAGAATTATGTTTGTTTCAAAATCGATATCATTTTCAGCAAAAAAATCGTGCATATTATTTGGAGAGCCTTCAAATGTTGCTTCTATAATACATTTTTTACTTTTGTCGAATATAATTTCTGCATCAGCACGCTTTCCCAACAATAAAGAAATAGCACCCAGAATTATTGATTTGCCTGCTCCGGTTTCGCCTGTAATAACAGAAAACCCGGTCTTAAAATTCAAATCAATACTGTCAATAAGCAAGTAGTTTTTTATGGACAGTGATATTAACATAGTTTTACTCTAATTCAGGCTCTTTCATTATTTTCTCATATTTTGAGGCATTAGCCGGATCAACTTCTTTCATTATATTGTAAATCCTGGCTTTTTCATCAGTAAATGCTTCAGAGAAAATGTTTATTATTTCGTCACATTTTGTTGTAGTGTAAATAGTCATCAAGAATGATCCAGGTTTGCGACGATGTACGTTTTTAAGATTTTCAATCGCTTGTTCGATACTTGACCTAGCCTCTGTTGGCTTATCTGCAAGTTTGTCCATGCCTTGACGATGATAAACGTACATAAAATCACGCATCCCTGAATATTGATCATTTAAAAGGTTTTCTACTAACCAATATCTGTTTTTCATATTTTCATAGGCTTTCCATCCAGCTTCTTGTGATGCTTGAGCATTTTGAACAATTTTCTCGGCTTCTTGAAAATAAGGAGTGCCTCCATTTGGACTGAAAGTATCATAATCCATTCCAATCACAATGTAGCAATAGTATGCTATTACGGATGTGAGGTTATTTGTGAAAGAATTAACATTAAACTGCAAGGGCTCGAATTCAACGTATTTAAACTGAAAATTATTATCAAGATGATTTAATATTGGAGACATGTATGACGTTCCATAAACAGGTCTAGAAGCAGTAATCTGAATTTTGCCCATAAATTCATCTGACGAAAGTTCTTTATCAATAGTTATATAAAAATTACACTCAATTCTTTCATCTTTAGAATATATGTGTTTTGTCCATGCGGTATTATTTATAAATTCGTATAACTCTTGCTGCATTGTCTGAAATAATTTATCATAGGTTGTTCCCTGCAGTTGTGAGTGATTTACTTGAATTCTGCAGTCGAGCTCCTGAGCATAAAATGTCATAGATAACAGAACAATATAAATAACTGAAATTAGTCTTTTCATGTATTGGTGTTTTTTAAATATTCTTCTAATTTATCAATTATATCAATAGCTACCAAATTCTTATATTTTAAATTAAACTCAAAAATATTTTCTTTATTGTCAATAATAGTTATTTTATTTGTTTCTGAATTAAATCCTGCTCCTTTATCATTTAGTGAATTTAAAACAATGAAATCAAGATTCTTCTTTTTTAGTTTTAGTATTGCATTTTTTGTTTCATTTTCTTTCTCTAATGCAAATCCAACTGTAATTTGATTTTTCTTTTTAATCTGTCCTAATTCAGCTGCAATATCTTTTGTGGGAGTCAATGTAATCTGAAGATTATCTCCGTTTCGTTTTAGTTTGCTGTTAGTTGGTGATTCAGGGGTGAAATCTGCAACCGCTGCTGCAAGTATTGCAACATCACTATTAACAAATATTTCTTTGGACTTATTAAACATTTCCTCAGCTGAAATAACGTCAAATTTGCTGATAGAAGGATTATTGACACTGATATTTATCGGACCGGAAATTAAAAAAACTTTTGCTCCACGTGAAGCACATTCTTCAGCAAGCGCGAAACCCATTTTACCAGAAGAATGATTACCAATAAATCTTACAGCATCAATCTTTTCAAATGTGGGACCTGCTGTAATCAAAATATTCTTATTTAGCAGAGAGTTTTTTTTTTGAAAATATTCTATTATTTTCTCAACTATTATTTCAGGTTCTTCCATTCGACCCTTACCCGACAAACCACTGGCTAATTCTCCGCAAGTAGGCTCGATGAAATGATTTCCAAACGATTGTAAGATTTCTATATTCTTTTTTGTTGCCGGATGTTGATACATATCCAAATCCATTGCCGGAGCAATAAAAACCGGACACTTTGCTGATAAATAGGTGGTAAGCAATAAATTATCTGCAATGCCATTAGCCATTTTACTTATTGTATTTGCTGTTGCCGGAGCAATTATAAATGCATCTGCCCACAGTCCGAATCCAACATGAGAATTCCAGTCTCCATTTTCTGGATTGAAAAATTCTATAGGTACATGATTTTTTGATAATGTTGCAAGGGTTAAAGGAGTAATAAACTCTTTTGCAAGTGGAGTCATAATAACTTTTACTTCGGCTCCTTGTTTAACAAGTAATCTGACTAATATGGCAGACTTGTATGCCGCTATACTGCCGGTTATTCCGAGTAAAATTCTTTTCCCTTCAAGCATTGGAGCTTAAAATTTAATTATTTCCAATTTTTAGAACTATTCTTCCGGTTCTGTCGCGTTCTCAACTCTTGTGTAATAAATATTATCGTGAAGAAACTCTTCAACTGCAATTAAACTGGGTTTAGGTAATTTTTCGTAATACCTTGAAACTTCAATTTGTTCTCTGTTTTCGTGAACTTCTTCAAGATTGTCGTTATAGGTTGCGAATTCTTCAAGTTTTTCATACAACTCTTTTCTTAATTCTGCATTAACTTGATTGGAGTATTTAGAACAGATAACCACTGCTTCATAAATATTGCCGGTTTTCTTTGCTAATTCCAAAATATTTCTTGTTACTGTAGTAACAGGTGCATCTGATTTTTTAAAGTCCATTTTTTTCTTCTATAAATTTTAATGAATTTGTAAATATTTTTTCCGCTTCTTTAATTTTTTTCGAATTGGGGAAATTATCAACGAAAGAATAATATTCTTTTATTGTTGCTTCAAATCGTTCATTTTGTTTTGAGTATATACTGTTTTCAGCATATAGAAATGAGGATTTCAAAATTGTAAACATTATATCCTCACGATGTTTTGTGTCAGGAAAATCTTTTAGAACATTTTTTAATGCAGTTATGGCAGCTTTGTAATCCATTATTGTGTAATACAACATGGCATTATTATATGCTTTGTTTTCGAGTTTTGACTGTAATTTATCAATTAACTCTTCTGCGTTAGCTCTTTTTTCTGAATTTGGATATTTTTCAACAAATAATTGTAACTCAGATATTGCAGCTATAGTATATATCTGTTCAAGTGATGTCTCCGGAGATATTAGATAATAACAATATGCTGCCAGATATTCAACTTCTTCGACATGTTCACTTGCCGGATATAATTTTGCAAATTCTCTAAATAAGTAAGCAGACAGGGAAAGCTCTCCTAATCCATACGAACAATAAGCATTGTAGTAGCTTATTTTTTCAGATTTATCAGTTCCTCTGTAAACACCTCTCAAATCATCAAATAGTGATTGTGCCCGGTAATAATCTTCAGCCTCATAATATTCAACAGCTTTTATATACTTCAGGTCATAATCAGAACTTTTTAATAGTTTCTGGTAATCACTGCAAGAGTTAAAGGTAAATAATAAGATTACCGCTGAAATATAATATGTTAACCTATTTTTAAACATTTTGCAAAGATACATTTTTTATAAATATAAATTTTAAAAATTTTATGAGAAAAAGCTCTTCAAATTGTCTTTTCGAGAGATAAAACGAAGATAACCAATATTTATTTTGTTTATCCACGTTTTGTTATATAATCTTCAATATGTAACCAAATCTTTTAAAATGTTTTTATTTATAAATTCTTCTTTTGAGTATGTTTCTATTAAGTTGTTATTAAAGAACCATATTTTCGAGCAATATTTCAATGAAATTTCTATGTCATGGCTTGAAAAAATTATGCATTTTTCTCTTTCGATAGACAATGCTTTTAAGTCGTTTAGAAGTTTCTGTCTTATGTAATAATCCAGAAAAGCAGTTGGTTCATCAAGAATAATTACCGGTGTTTGCTGAATAACTGCCCTGCAAATCATTACTCTTTGTTTCTCTCCGTCACTTAACGACCATAATGGCCTTTGTCTCATTTCAGAAAGATTATATTCCGTTAGTGTATCTTCAATTAACTTGCTATCTAAAAGGCTTTTTATATCAAAAATGTTAGTATATGGATATCTTCCCATAGCGGCAAGTTCATAAACTGTTAAATTTAGTAGAAATTCCGGTTTTGATGGTACAAAACTTATAAATTTTGGTCTTTCAATTGATTTTGTTTTGCTCAACTCAAGATTTTTAAAATATATTTTTCCCGAAACTGAAGGTAAAATGCCGGACAGGGTATTTAGAAGAGCAGATTTTCCAGCGCCATTCCTTCCTATAACGCATATAATGTCTCCTACCGCTGCATCTAAAGTGACCGGATCGGTAAGAGCTTTTTTATACCCGAACTCTAAATTTTCTGTATGTATTAAAACTTTATTCATTATACCATTGTTCTTTTGTTTTTAATTACTACCCAAATAATAAACGGAGCTCCTAGAATTGCAGTAATAGCATTTATAGGTAAAATACCGTTTTCTGTAAAAGAACACGAAATAATATCTCCTCCTAATATGAAAATTCCACCAATAATTATTGAGGCAGGAATTAATACAAAATGATCAGAGGTGTTAAAAATCCATCTGGCTATGTGTGGCACAGCTATCCCAATAAAGCCGATTGGTCCGCAATATGCTGTGATAGCACCGGTTAATATACTTACTGTAATAAAACTAATAATTCTTAAAGACTTGAATTTGACCCCCATACTTATTGCGAAATTTTCGCCACCCAATAATAAATTTAATTTTTTTGAGAAAATGTAAATAAAAATTGTTGTTAAAAGCACTAAAGGAAATAAAACCGTTATATCACTAAATGAGACAGAATGAAGACTGCCCATTGTCCAAACTACAAAAGATTTTACATTTATGTCAGTGGCAAAATATTGTAATATACTTACAACAGAACTTACAACTCCGGCAATAAGAATACCTGTAATTAATACAGACAATATATCTCTGACCCTTGAAGATATAGCGAGAATAATTGATAAAACAAGTGCTGAGCCCAAACCTGCCGACAGAAGAAGTACTACATGTGACCCCGGATTAAGTCCTGCTTTTAGGGCAATTCCTGATCCTCCCATCACAACAAGAGCTACTCCCAGACTTGCTCCACTACTTACACCTAAAACATAAGGTCCTGCAAGAGGATTTCGAAAAATTGTTTGCATAAGTAATCCTGACACAGATAATGAAGCTCCTGCAATAAGTGCAACTACTACTCTAGGCAAGCGAAATTCTTTTATAAGTATATAGTATTCTTCTGAGACAGCTGATGGATTAAAAAAGTATTTAAGTATTTCGTTAAATGGTATTTTTACAAAACCTGTTATGAAATCCAAATACAACAAACATATTAGAATAATTATAATGATTATGAACTTTATTGATAAATGAAAACTTTTCATAAAATATCCTAATACAGTTGTTTATAATAAAATAATTTACGGTTTTCGTTGCTGTCCGGATAGAATATTTGAAATAAATCCCGCAAAACAATATCGGGATGAACAATGCCCGATTCCCAGAAATCATTACCGCCGTCTTTATCTTTTCTTTTATTGTTGTTGAATATTTCTGCATTTATTAATGGCTCAAAACTCTTTAAACGATTATCAATTTCAGGGATATCGGATTTAAAGCTTATGTCGTTTGGATTTAACCAAATATCTGCCTCTTTTGCCTGAGAAAAAACTTCTTCTATACTTAAAGGGATGCTTTCACTATTGTTGTTATTATCGAAAATGTATTTTCCTCCTGCATCGCTAATGTAGTTTGCAAAAAATGAATTTCCGCCCGGAACCCACCATGTCCCCTTCCATGGAAGTCCAACAATAACTTTAGGTTTTGCAGTTTGAATTTTGTCTATTTCTGTAATCAGACCTGTATAAATTATCTCCACACTGTCAAAATAGTGAATTCCATATTCCAATTTGTCATAGAAACATGAGAAAAATTTAATCCACTCGGTTCTTCCAAGAGGTTCTGATTCAACGAAGTCGTTTATTATTACTACCGGAATTCCTACATCTTCAATTTTTTGAAGTGCTGATATCCCCGTTTTGTCTATTTCATAAGCAAATACAACATCGGGGTTAAGAGAAATTATCTTTTCATAATTAAGTTGATTGTCATAACCTATGTCAACAATTTCATTTTTACTTATTAAGTTTTTTAATGTGTTTTCATATATATAATTACTGCCCGAGACCCCTTTGATACTATTTATATCTCCAAGTGTAGAAATGAAAGCACAATGCGTTGTTGACAGGCAAACTACCTTCTGAACAGGAATATGAATAATGTTATTATTCTGATTAACATCCTGTAAATTTGATGATAGGAGATAGTCATTTGTGTCGGTTTCAGATTCATTATAATGATTTATAACTTTCAATATATAACCTTCATTTATTCTGTAAATTTCAAAATTTTGAGAATATTTGTTTTTAATCAGTTCTCCCTGTGGTGTTTTTATAGCATTTTGGTTACAAGACCAAAATAAAAATAGGAAAGAAAGAAGCAAAAATATTTTATATAATCCGTGCATAAAAAAACCTCTAATCATGCAAAGATAATCAGAGGTTTTTAAAACTTAGATATTTATTATTTTGTTAATAATAATTTTTTGTTAATAATTCTTTCACCTGAATTTATTCTGATTATATATAATCCTTCAGGATAAGCACTTAAATCAGTGACATATTCATTGGAACCAATGCCGGAATTTCCGTTGATAATTTTTCTTCCTAAGGCATCATAGATCTCAACACTAAAACTGTGAATACTTTCATCAGTTAATTGAATTGTCACGAAACCTGTACTTGGATTTGGATAAACATTCACGCTTGTTTCAGCAATCAGTTGTTCGATATCTACCAGACAAGAAATTGGCTTAAGTGGTAAAGCAGAGCTGAAGTTGAAATATTCGTTAGTAGTGTACCAAATATTTGATTTCTTAAAGTACATCTGATTATAAGCAGGAATATTTGCTCTCGGAGCTGCCATACCTACAACAAACATATCATCACTATAACCG
Organism: Bacteroidota bacterium; assembly: GCA_029558535.1. Classification (GTDB taxonomy): domain Bacteria; phylum Bacteroidota; class Bacteroidia; order Bacteroidales; family ML635J-15; genus Bact-19. The sequence continues at coordinate 27,823 of JAKQEK010000409.1, forward strand.
TCACTGTTTGCATCTACATAAGTAATTTTGTATCCGACATAAAATGGACCATCTATTTGTATAGGACTGCTAAATGTAATTAAGTTTGTCTGATTAGCCACAAGGTCTCTTATATAAACATCCTTATATCCAAGAATTGTATCCGGAGTAGCATAATTTCCATCAGCAATAAAAAATCTCACTTTTGACGAATAAGCACCATAATTTGCATAAATGACAGGTACTAAGATAGCCTTTACTTGACTAAAAGTATGGGATTCGAAATAATTTGCATATTCTTTAATTGTTAACCCGTTATGTCCAGCCAAAAATCCCCATGTTCCCGGAGGTACTCTAGCTTCTACAACTTCGCCCTGATTGATAGTAGAAAGAGTGTCACAATATGATTGAACAGCTCCACTAAATACATAGATGTAATTTTCTTTTGTAATATAACTTGCGCCACAACTATTGTTAACCGTTAATTTCACATCGTATATACCCGGTGTATTATATAAGATTGGATTTGTTGGAGACCCTTCGTTACTGTAACTTGGTGTTCCTCCAGGAAATGACCATGTGTGATATGTCGGATAGCCTGTTGACAAATCCTGGAACTGTACAGATTGTCCTGCAGCAATAAGTCTGGGATTAGCATTAAAAGCAACAGAAGGTGCTACCGTGCATGGATCTTCTTGAGATACTTTAATATATAATTCCTTTGTCATGATATCGCTGCCCAGATTATTTGCAACTGTCAGAGTAACAGTATATTCACCTTCGTTATTATATTGTATTCCTGTAGGATTTTGTTGATTGCTTGTTGCTGTTACTGCTCCGGGGAATTGCCAGTTCCATTGGAATGGATTGCCTGAGCTAAGGTCAATGAAATTGATTGATTCGCCCGGTTCGATTACTGTATAATTTGCAGTAAAGTCTGCTTGAGGTGCTACCGTACCTGCAGGTATTACTTTAATGTAATCATGTTTTATTTCTATATCCTGAACATTATTTGTTTTACGACAACGTAATTCTACATCGTAAAGACCTACTTGCATATAAGCAATTGGCGGAGGTGCGGAATCATTAAATTCGGTAGGAGTCCCTCCTTCGAAAACCCATGCCCATTGATTAAAAGGTCCATTTTCAGAAAGGTTTGTGAAATGAACGACACCGCCAACAGGAATAGTTGTAATGTTTGCTTCGAAGTTTGCTATTGGAACAGATGGGTCAGGATTTACAGTTATACAATCTTCGCAAATATAAGTATCTTGGTCTGTTGCATTTTGAACCTGAAGAACAATATCGTAAATTCCGGGTGTATTGTAACAAATATTCGTTGGATGTTGATTTGTAGAAGTAATAGTAGCTGCTCCTGGAAAACTCCAACTCCATGATGTAGGAGTTCCAGTTGACTGATCATTAAAGTTTATGCAATTCCCGGCGGTAATAGTATATGCCGAAGCTACAAAAGCAGCATCTAGGTCTCCTGATAAACTATTAACAATGATATACCCTGTTTTAATTTCTTGGTCTGAATTTGTTCCGTCACTTACTGTAAGGGTGACTGAGTAAACTCCGGCTGCTGGGTAGTTTATTGTTGGATTTTGGTCTGTTGAGGTTCCGGGAACTCCACCCTGGAATGTCCAGTTCCAACTTGTTATACTACCCAATGATTGATCTGTAAAGTTTACAACTCCTCCTTCTGTTAATGTTGTTGGGTTTGCAGTGAAATTTGCAGCAACAGTACCTGCTGCAACAACTTCTATATATAAATTTTTTGTTTCCGCATCGCTACCACTTGCATTTGTTGCGGTAAGTGTAACATTATAAGTACCGGCAGTATTATAAACTATTGATGGATTTTGAGCAGTGCTGGTTGGAGGTGTACCTCCGGCAAATGTCCATGACCATGAAGTAGGTGTATTTGTTGACAGGTCAGTAAAATTAACTGTTCCGCCCACGGTAACAGTTGTAGGGTTTCCAACAAAATCAGCGACCGGAGCAGATCCGGTCAAGTTTGGATCGTATCCCGGGCATGTTGTAGCACCTGTATTTCCTGGATCGAGCCAAGGCTTTAATCTGCGGTTATCAGCTGTTCCATTAGCTTCCCAATGTTGACTGAACATACCATATTCGTCCCATGCACTTCCTGCAGGACAACCACAGTAAGAAGCACCACCGGTTTCAGTCCCTACAACCAGTTTGTTTGAGCCTTTAAATAGTGGAGATCCTGATGAACCTCCTTCTGTAATACCCCAACTTGTTCCGGCATTTACCCATACTGCATGCCAATGTGAGTTTGCCAAACATCCACTATAAGTTACAATAGTAAGAGCAGCAGTATATGTAGATATTTTTTTAATATCTCCTGCGGGATGGTGAATACAAACACCTGCAGAACTTGCCACTGTCGTTCTGTCCCAGCCGTTGTAGTAGCCGTTTATGGTGGCAATATTTGCAGGAGTAGTATTTAATTCTACCAGTAGAAAATCGGTTCCTCCTGATTGTGGACCTCTTGAACGGAAAGTACAGCCGGTAACAGTTTGGTATGCAGGTTCGGTACCAGGATTTGTGCAATTCGATGACTCGAAATTAAAATAAAACTGCCATTGTGCAAAATCACCGGCAGGAACATCACCTCCACAATGATCTGCAGTTAAAAAATATGGTGTACCATTGTTGGCAGTATTGTTAACTAATGTTCCGGAACAAAATCCTGCACTCATTCCGTCTATAACAAAAATCTCTGCAACGCCTTTTTTCTCTGTTTGGTAATTTGCACCTTCGGGGCAATTTATGTTTACATTACAACTTCCGGAATCACCAAACCCAGTTTCTTTAAGATCTTTAAAATAACCAATTAAATGGTCAACGCCGCGATAATTATAAACTACTCCGCCAATTTCGAGAATTACATCATTAACACTTAAGTATGGAGGAAGAACTAACTCTAAATGAGTCGTTTCACCTTCAACCATTCTGGTAGAAAATCTTTCGGTATAAATTGGATTAGTGCGGTTATCATAGAAGCCTAATAATTGCTGACGATTATTGTTGTAAAGGAAGAGTTGTGAACCTTCGGGTAAGTTAAATCTGTTATAAAGTAAAGTCAGTGATTTTGCATCTTTACATGAGATTTGTAAACGCCAGACTTGAGTTCCGTCAGGTAAAATGTCCCAGGTGCCTGAGTTTTCTACAGATAAAGAAACCGGAATTATTCTACCAACTTTATACATTTCTCCGTTCTTTTCATCATTCATGTCTTCTTCCATTATCAACTCCATATCGGGTTGTGGAAGTACAATCCTGTCAACATTTGTACTTAAACTCTTGTTTGTATAGCTTATTGGAAGACCTCCGAAACTTTGTTGTGAGAATAAGTTAGAACTTAGTAATAGCAAAGTAAAGCTAATGATAAGAATAGTAATTTTTTTCATTTTAAATACAGTGTTTTTGTTTAAACAAATATTTATGCAAGTTAAACATAATTTTTTAAATGATAAAAAAAAATCTGTTTTTTCTCTAAACGCTGAAAATAGAAAATAGTTGCTTGTTTGAATGAGATTAAACTGAGGATTTTTATAAACATACAAAAATTTGTTATGTTTGAATTATTAAGGATGTTTAAATTTATGTAATACATTGCTTGAGCCTTACTATTACTGTTGACTGTTGAAAGAATTCAAATTTTTTAAAAAAAAGATTTAAAAAATTTGGTAAAATACAATCATTAAATATATCTTTGCCGTCCCAAACGGGAAAAATAAGACTGATTAGCTCAGCTGGTAGAGCACTTGCCTTTTAAGCAAGGGGTCTGGGGTCCGAATCCCCAATCAGTCACAGAAAAGTCGTATAATACGACTTTTTTTTGTTAGTATGAAAAAACAAGATTTTAAAGTTTATATCCTTTATTCCAAGAAATTAGACAGGTATTATATTGGATATACCGGTGATTTCTTGGAAGAGAGATTACGAAGGCACAATTGTGAGCATAAAGGCTTTACGGGTTCTGCGA
>JAKQEK010000435.1 GCA_029558535.1 Bacteroidota bacterium
AGTTTGCGTAAAGCAGGAAACATATCCATAGCTTTTGCCAGACGGTTTTTTAAGGGGTCGTATTCCATTTCTTATTCTCCTGCACAAAAAATACATTGACTATTTTCAGGAGAGCTAAAATAAGTCAACCGGGAAAATTGAATTATGATAGTAAAAGAAATAAATAACATTCAGCGGGTTAATCTACATTTACATACTAATGTGTCTGATGGAAACATAAGTCCTAAGGAACTAATAAAACGCGCCCGGGAAATTGGTTTGGATTTAATTTCCATAACTGACCACGATATTGCAGATGCCTATACCCAAATTCCGGAAAATATTGCACCTCTAAAAATTCTACCGGGAATGGAAATAAGCTCTTTTTATGAAGGAGATGATGTGCATATTTTGGCTTATGGCTGTGATTTTAATAATTCGGCATTAAGAGCGATGACAGAGATGTATTTGAAAGGTAGAAAAGAACGCGCTAAAAAAATGATTGAACTTTTAGCCGAAATGGGAATGCCAATATCTTTAACAGAAGTAATTGCCATTGCCGGAAGCAGAGAATTAATTGTGCGTCCTCATATTGCTCAGGTTCTGGTTAATAATAAGTTTTGCCAAACTAAAAATGAGGCATTTGATAAATTCATAGGGGATAATAAACCTGCTTATGTTCCCAAACCTGAGGTCTCTGTTGCTGATGTTATTTCTATTATTCATCAGGCAGATGGTTTTGCGGTTATTGCTCATCCGGGAAAACTTGCAAAATTATCTTATTTGCAGGATATTATTAAAATTGGCATTGACGGTTTGGAGGTCTGGCATCCTGACCACTATCAATGGGAAATAGACAATTTTATTGATATTGCAACAGAAAATGGACTATATATGACAGGAGGAAGTGATTATCACGGCGAACAGGATAAGCATAATCTGTTTGATATTATTCCCCTGCCTGAAGTTGTTCTTGACAGCATAAAAAAACTTTGGAAGGAATACCAATGCCGCGTGAAATTAAGGTAAAATCAATCCGTAACGAATTACCTGCTACTTATCGTTATTCTCCCTGGATGCGATTTATTATGTTATTCGTTGCTTTGGCAATATGTATTTATGCCATCTTTTTCTTTGTAAAATTCGTTTCTGGAACTACGCCAATGTTTTTTAAGGTATTACCCTTGATAATTCTCTTTATAGCTCTGGATTCAGTATTCAAACAACTTACTTCTCTCTATAAAGTAACATTCTATGAAGATAGAATTTGCTTCGGATTTTTAGGTAAGCCCAAACTCATTATTCCTTATGAAAATATAACTGCTATTGATTTGACGAAACAAATATCCTTTGCCATTATTTTGAAATACAGGGATAAAAACAGGGAAAAGATATTCAAAACATCAGCTTCCTTTCCTAAAATCCTGGAAATTTTGCTTAACCTGGCTGACTTTGCACCCCAAGCTCAATTAAATGAATTATTAGGTAAAGTGATTAACCATTTAAGAAATCTGGCGGGAGAAAATGAAACAGAGCCGGTTTGATGAAATAATAGACCGTCGTAATAGCGGTTGCTATAAATACGATGCCCTGAAAATGCTGTTTGGCAAAAGTGAGCTTATACCTTTATGGGTTGCAGATATGGATTTTTCAGTTTCGGATGAGATTATTTCTGCTTTATCAGACCGTATAAAGCATCCTGTCTTTGGCTATAACTTGCACCCGAATGATTTTTATGAAGCAATTATCTCCTGGCAGCAAAGACGCTTTGACTGGACAGTGCGAAAGGATTGGATAATTGCTGTTCCCGGTTTGGTTCCTGCGCTCTCTTTAGCTGTTCTTTCTTTAACTGAACAAGGTGATGGAGTTCTTATTCAGACCCCGGTTTATCGTCCTTTTTATGATGCTGTTATTGATCATAAAAGAAAACTTATAACCTCTCCTCTGGTAAATTCAAACGGAGTTTATAACATTGACTGGCAGGACTTTGAAGAGAAATTGAAAAAGGCGAAATTATTTATCTTTTGCAGTCCGCATAATCCCGTTTGCAGGGTTTGGACACAAGATGAATTAACAAAAATAGGCAATT
>JAKQEK010000453.1 GCA_029558535.1 Bacteroidota bacterium
ATACCTATTATTATTGCAGGTTGGACAAAAGGACAATCGACAAAACAGGAAATCATGTCAAAATGCGGTTGTAATGTCCATGATGCTGAATTTAAATCAATGGCAAACAGCACAAGAGAATTTTTAATGAATGAACTTAACGGTTTACCTCAATATAAAAATTTCCCAAAAAGTATGGAAGAAGTACTAAATCGGGCAAAAAAACGCCACAAATCACTTGTACTTTCTCCTCACTGGTTTCTGCCATACAGACCCGATGAATATATAAAAACAATAAAAGAAGAACTTGGCTGGAAAACTCCTGAATTAAGTTATCCAGCTGGTTCGACAAACTGTCTTTTAAATTTTCTATCTGTATATAATTCTATGAAGTATTTTGGTTATACACATTATCATGTCGAAGCCAGCAAATTAATTCGTGATGGAGTTATTACCCGAAAAGAAGCATTAGAGCAATTAAAAATAAATTTTGACAAAGATACTCTCCAAAACGTTGCAGATAAATTAAATATTGATTTTAAAAATTATTTATAAATTATATTTTTATAATAAAAGCACCATTAGATTTAACATTATATAGATCATAATCTAACAATAAGTTTTCCTCAGTCCATGTTTCACTTGATTTCAAGCTATTTGAGCTATCAATAATAATTTCTTTAAATTCAAAGTATTCATTTATTTCTGATAAATTCACCTGTGGATTATTGCTTAATACAATATAATCAACTTCAATTTTACTAAAGCTTTCATCTAAAATTAATGGGACAAAGCTATCATCAAGTATAAAAATTCTAATTTCATCAAATGATATAAACTTCTTTTTGTAGAATATGTTGGCTTTGTCAATATTTGAAATATTTGATAAAATGGATTCTTTACCTGAAGATAAATCGATATATTTCTCTTTATCTAAACCTTTTTTAAGCCAATTATTTTTTGCTGAAAATTCAATATTTTTTATTGATACAGAATCTATATTGGCAAATAGTAAGTTACTTTTACCATCAATTAAATTTACAGCAGTTGTTTTGTTTATATTATATACAATAAAGTATTTTTGTTCTTTGCTCGCTAAAGTGTCAAACAAACTTATTGATGCGAAAATAATTACTGAAAGTACTCCAATTACAAAATGCTTGTATTTTTTAGATTGGAAAAAGAAGACAAAAAAGAAAATTATTGCTAGATATAAAAATACCAACTGAGGTAAACTGATATAAATATCTCTGCTTACAGAAAAAGGTAAATTTTCAATTCCCAAACTTATGTGATTCATTGCTCTTATAACCCATGTAAGTATTTTAGCAAGAAAAGATGCTACAATATCAATCCCCGAAAAGATGAATACTGATATTACCAACCAAATGGCTATTGTAGATATTGGAATCAATAAATAGTTTGTTAACAGAAAGTAATTTGAGAACTGATGAAAATAAAACAAGCAAATTGGAGCTGTTGCCAGTTGGGCAGCAACCGATACAGCTGTTAATGACCATATTTTGTCTAGAAACTTGTTTTTAACTTCAAATATTCTGTAAATTGGCTCATAAATCAATACTATACCTATCACTGCGATATAAGACAACTGAAATCCAATATTCGTAAGATTATACGGATTGATTAATAATAAAATGAATGCCGAAGTTGCAATAGCGTTCATAGAACCTGAACCATGTTTTTGCAATTTCCCTAAAGCTATAATGCTGAACATCAAAGCTGCCCTTGAAACAGATGGGGACAAACCTGTCAAAACAGCATAAAACCAAACTAATACAATTGTCAGAACTACTTTTGTAAAATTTAGTTTTTTATTTTTTATAAATGACAGTAAAAAAATAATTATACCATACACTATACCAACATGTAAACCCGATACAGCTAAAATATGCATTGCTCCTGATGATGAATATGCGTGACGAATTTCATCACTTAAAGTATCCTTATATCCCAAGGCTAAAGCAGAAGCAACAGAAAGCTCATCATTTGTAAGTCCGTATTTTTCCAGTTTACTTATTAATAGCTGACGAAAACGCATAAATTTGTGACTTACACTTAAATCGCTCTCCGAAGATAACAATTGCCAATCATCCGATTTAAGATAATCTGAGCTTAAAATTAAATTATATGCTAAATATTGTTTATAGTCAAATTCCTCAGGATTACCTTTGTTTTCAATTTCGCTTAACTTCGGACTAAATATTAATTTATCTCCGGGTTTAAGGTTTGCAGATTCATCACTATTTTCAATATACAATATCGTTTTACCGTTAGCAGAATTCCAAATATTGCTATTGTTTACAGCCAAAACGCTTATTTCAAGGCTCGTTGTTTTCTCACCAATTCGAGGATCTCTATCAATCTCTCCTATAATTAAACCCTCCTTAATTTTATTAAACGAAGATTGAGCAGACTCCCCTTTAATTGAGGTAAGAAAAGCACCCGTAAAAATAAAAATAAGATTTATCAATATTCCGATTAATACAGAGTGAGAAAATCTATTATAAAAATGAAAAATTGTATAAACAATTATAACTGCAAAAAAGCCAAAAGCACAAATTGTTGAAGAAATAGAAGTGGTTATTGATAAAACAATCCCAACAATAAATGGGATAGTTATTCTAATAAACGGATACTTTTTTATTTCTTCCGATAAATCAGAATACATTCCAAAAATTTATTAATTGTACTTATTCATCACAGAAAATAGTTCCAACAACTGTTGATCATTCATTCCTAAAAATAACAACGCAGCTTCAGCATCTTTAGCTAATATATGGTCCGGGTAATCTTTCAAAAATAATGAATAATATTCTTGAGCCATTGCAATATCTCCAATACTATTCTCAAAAATAAATGCTTTCAAAAAAACGCATGCAGGATAATTGCTATATTTTTTATAGTTTTTCTCTATTCTGGTCAAAAATGCAATTGCATCCTCTGATTCACCAATATTCATAGAAATTTCAGCAGCCTTAAATAAATAATCCGGTGCAATGGTGTCATTTGGATATTCATTAACAAATTCAATGTATTTTTCAATAATTTGAATTGCTAATTCTTCATTAATTTCTTCTGATTTGTATAATTCCTTTTCAATATTAACAATTTCATTTTTCAGTTTTTCCTGTTCCGTCAACTCTTTCTTCGAAGGCTTACATGAAAAGACTGCTAATACTATAATGCACAAAACAAATACGTTTTTAACTTTCATAATTAAACTTAATAATTAGAATTTAACTTTATAGGATGTCGAAACCTTACCACGCGAAATATTGTTCAGTCTATTTTGCAACATTCTCCTCCTTAAAGGAGAAATTTTGTCAACAAACATTATTCCTTGAAGGTGATCATATTCATGCTGTATTACAATAGCTCTGTAACCGGTAAAATTTTCCGTTACTTTCTCAAATTTTTCATTAAAATATTCAATTGTCAAATCTGAAGATCTTTTTACACTTTCATGAATATCAGGTACACTAAGGCACCCTTCCTCTATAGCTATTGTCTCCTCAGTATTAAAAGTAATTTTGGGATTAATAAACACTCTTTTAAAATCCTTTAATTCAGGTTCGTCTTTGGCTAGAGGAGATGCGTCCACAATATACAAATTAATATTTTTACCAATCTGTGCAGCAGCCAATCCAACTCCGTCAGCGCGATACATCGTTTCAAACATATCCGATATCAAAGTATCCAATTCAGGATAATTTTTATCAATATCTACTGATTTTTTTCTCAGAACAGGATGACCATATAAGTAAACAGGTAATATCATAAAGATTTAAATTTTTCGCTATCCATAAAAGATTGCAATATAAGAGTTGCACTAATTTTGTCAACAGTACTTTTATTTTGTCTTTTCTTTTTTCCTAAACCTACATCAATCATTGTCTGAAACGCAATTTTTGAAGTAAAACGTTCATCAACAAAAATAAATTCAATTTCATTAAAAACCTTTTTTAACCTGTTTAATACAGGTTCAATGTATTTAACAGATTCGGAAGGTGTATTGTTTAATTGGACAGGCATGCCAATAATTATTTTCTCAACCGGATTATTTCCAATATAATTTTTAAGAAAAACTTCTAACAAATTAGTAGCAATAGTCTCTAATGCAACGGCGATTATTCTGTTTGTGTCCGTTACGGCAATCCCAGTTCTTTTTTTACCAATATCCAAAGCTAAATATCTCTTCATATATTTACAAAAATAGATTCTTTGATTTAATAAAACAACGTTTTATAATAAAAAAACGTCTATAATAAAAGTTTATATTATATTTATAATTATATTTACACATTGTAATTAAAGTCATTGCTATATGAAAAAGTATTTATTTATTTTAATTTGCTCATTATCAAGCACATACTTATTGGCTCAAACAACCATTTCCACTCAATCCGGTTTGAGCATACAAAACCTAGTTGAAGATACTTTAATAAATGGTTGTATTCAAGTATCTAATGTTACTGTTAATAGCAACGGTGCTTATGGATATTTTAAGAAAAATGCGAGCCAGTTTCCATTTCAATCTGGAATTATAATAGCATCGGGAAACATTGCAAATGCACAAGGTCCTAACTCATCGGGAAGCTTAGGCAGCTCTCTCAGCAGTGGATCTGATCCTGATTTAGCATTACTTTGCCCAGGACATACAATATATGACGCAACTGTTGTACAATTTGACTTTATACCAGCAACAGATACTGTAATTTTTAATTATATATTCGGTTCAGAAGAATTTCCTGAATATGCAAATACTTCTTTTAATGATGTTTTTGGTTTTTTCTTATCAGGTCCCGGTATTAGTGGTCCATATTCAAATAATTCCATAAACATTGCAAAACTTCCCAACAATCAACCTGTAACAATTGATAATGTACATAATTATAATTTTTATACCGCAACTCCAACTTCAGGCTCTACTTCTGCCGGTTCATACTATGGAGCTGTTCAATATGATGGTAATACTATCGTTTTACAAGCATTTGCAGTAGTACAGGCATGCGAAACATACCATATCAAACTTGCTGTTGGCGATGCAGGTGACTCCGCTTATGATTCAGGAGTATTTTTTGAAGCAGGTAGTTTTGTTTCCGGAGAGTCTATTAGTGTTGTGAATTCTGCTCAGGTTGGGGGTGAAGCAGATTTATGGGAAGGCTGCGAGAATTTTTATGTAATTGCAAGAGAAGAGGGCTCTGCTGCAGATCAGGAAATCACAATTCTGGTAACTGTTGATGGTGCTTCTACAGCCACTGAGGGAACCGACTTTACTAACTTTCCAACTTCAATCACACTACCTGTTGGTCAAATGACAGATACAATATTTTATTCTGCTTTTAATGATGGTTCAGAAGAAGGACACGAGACAATTATTGTAGCATTTTATACTGCATGTCCCTGTGGTAATCAATCAACAGCTGTTTATGACACTATTTGGATTTATGATGCTGAGTTTATTAAAGGTGGCATCCAAGATATGGAAACATATTTCTGTGGAACAGATGTTCCTGCCACATTAGATTTGGTAGGGGAATGCAACATAGATCCACTAGTAAATTATTACTGGAGTACAAGCGAGACGACTTCAACAATAACAATAGTTCCTCAGGTAGGAGCAACAACATATTATTTAACAATGACCGACCAGTGCGGCAATGAAGTTTATGATTCAGTTACAATTCGTGTTTCTGATATAAATTTAGCAAATTACACTATAATTCCACCTTCTTGTTTTAATGAGTGTGACGGTTCCATACAATTAACCATGGAAGGAGCATTTCCACCATTCCAATACAGATATGCGAATATTCTATTTCAGTATTTTCCTGACAGTGTTCATAACACCACACTCAGCACATTCCCAAGCCTTTGCCCTGCGACATATAAAGTAACTGTTACTGACGCCATAGGTTGTTACCAAAGATATGAATTTACACTGCCAAATCCACCATCTGTTGATTTGTCTGTTGGTATTTTACAAGGTAATATGGAATTTTGTTCTGATCCCGGACCAATTGTTCTTAGTGCAGAATCAAATCAACCTAATCCCGTTTTTCTATGGAGCAATTCATCAAATCAATCAAGTATTACTGTAAATCCAATTATTGGCGAAAACGATTATTGGGTAAAGATATACGATGCATGTGACAACTATATGCAAGATCATATTTCGATAGTTTATTCTAATATTCAAGTAACAACATCATCAAATTTTGACAATGGGACCTGCAACGGACAAGTAAGTGCATTTGCAACAAACGGAATAGAACCGTATAATTATTTCTGGCAAGCACCCATATCACAGTTTGGAAGCACATTTTCAAACCTTTGCTATGGAGACTACTATGTTCAAGTTACCGATAATATTGGATGTCAGAAAACTGTATCACAAAATGTACAATTAAACGTATCTGTTTCAAATTCTACATATAATGATATATTTACAATCTTTCCAAATCCTGCTTCAGATGTTTTTGTAATTAGTTATAAAAACAGTGATTATGAAGATGTTTTGGTTAAAATTAGTGATATAAAAGGTAGTATTATTTTCGAATCATTTTTAGCAACTCAGGAAATCGAAGTTAAAAATTTGAATAACGGCATATATTTCGTAAATCTATACAAATCTGATGCTGTTATTGCTGTTGAAAAGCTGATTATTACCAAATAAACTGTAATAAGTATAATTAATTTAAAAAAACCTCATTTTACTAATCAAATGAGGTTTTTAATTGTTATACATATTAAAAAATATTTATTTTTGAAACTTAAATTATTAAGTCTGTAGAACATGGCCAAAGAAATAAAATTCAGTCTTATATATAGAGATATGTGGCAGTCCAGTGGTAAATATGTACCACGTTTGGATCAATTGAAACAAATAGCTCCGGTAATTATTGACATGGGCTGTTTTGCCAGAATAGAAACTAATGGAGGAGCATTTGAACAGGTTAATTTATTATATGGAGAAAATCCAAATTTGGTAGTTAAAGAGTGGACAAGACCATTTAATCAGGCTGGCATTCAAACTCATATGCTTGAGAGGGCCTTGAACGGTATAAGAATGTACCCTGTACCTGCAGACGTTAGACAACTAATGTATAAAGTAAAAAAAGCTCAAGGCGTTGATATTGCAAGGTCTTTTTGTGGGCTTAATGATCACAGAAATCTTGAATTGTCAATAAAATATGCAAAAGAAGCGGGGATGATTTCGCAAGCAACATTAAGCATTACACACTCAGACATACATACTGTAGAGTATTTTATGGGCGTGGTTGATAAAGCCATGAGTTATGGGGCCGACGAAGTATGCTTAAAAGATATGGCCGGTGTAGGACGTCCGGTTTTATTGGGAAAATTGGTACATGAAATAAAAGCATCGTTCCCGAATGTAATAGTCCAGTATCATGGTCATTCAGGTCCGGGTTTTTCAGTTGCCTCAATGTTGGAAGTAGCCAGAGCCGGTGCCGATTATATTGACGTTGCCATGGAACCTTTATCATGGGGAACAGTACACCCTGATGTAATTACTATTAGAGAAATGTTAAAAGATGCAGGATTTATTGTTCCCAACATTAATATGAAAGCCTACATGCAGGCAAGAACATTAAATCAACAATTTATTGATGAATTTTTAGGATATTGGATTAATTCTAAAAATAGAGAAATGTCTTCACTTTTAGTTGGTTGCGGACTGCCGGGTGGTATGATGGGAAGCATGATGGCAGACCTAGAAGGTGTTCATGCCGGAATTAATCAGCAACTAATAAATAGTGGGAATAAACCTTTAAGTATTGATGATTTACTAGTATTGCTTTTCGAAGAAGTTCAATATGTGTGGCCTAAGCTAGGCTATCCTCCACTTGTTACACCATTTAGTCAATATGTAAAAAATATTGCTTTAATGAATGTTATGTTTTTGCTTCAAGGTAAAAACAGATGGGAAATGATTGACAAAAACAGTTGGGATATGATTTTAGGTAAAGCAGGAACATTACCCGGACCACTTGCCCCTGAAATTATTGAAATTGCCAAAGCTCAAAATAAAGAGTTTTATACCGGCGTTCCTCAGGATGCATATCCAAACGAATTAGATAAATTTCGTAAAGAGATGCAAGAAAAAGGATGGGATACGGGAGAAAATGATGAAGAATTATTTGAATTTGCTATGCATGACAGACAGTATAGAGATATGAAAGATGGCATTGCAAAACAAAGATTTACTGAAGAGTTAGAAGGATTAAAAAATAAAGTTTCTGAAAAAACTTCAAAGTCTAATAATCAAACTAATTCCAATCCTAAGATTAAAGAAATTCGTTCCCCTTACATGGGTAAACTTTACTTTGAATTATCCTCATTATTGGATCCTGAATGTGTGAAATGCGGAGATTCAGTTAATGCCGGAAAAAGAATTGGCTATTTAGAATCTTACCATACTTATCAGGAAATTGTTTCTGATTTTGATGGCAAATTAAAAGAAATTTTTGTTGAACATGGTGACTTCGTAAACAAAGATGATTTGATTGCTCTAATAGAAATTGAATAGTAAAATATTTGCTATTCGCCAAATTTACCTTTCTCAACAAAACTCAACATTCTGTGTCTTATTTTGTCCTTTGATTCAGTTTTTAAAGCATTAATAATATCTTCAGATTTAGTATTATCTAGTGTTTGAACATTTTCATCCGAAAGATAAAATTCAGTATTAGATTTATCTATTACTTCATCCAGAACTTTTATGGCCGACTCATCTTCGTTTAATTTTAAAATCAAAGCTTCACGCAATTTATTATAATTCCATAAATGTCTTTTCCTAGTGAACCTCGATTCAATTTCTTTAACATTATACCATGATTCGACATTTGATATAAAATTCCTGAAAAATCTCGAATTACGTTTAGCTATATATGACTTTGCAGCAATTTTGGATGTTTTGTAATAAGTTAATATTTCAAAAAGTTTTTCTTCTGGTAGTTCCGAAATAGCAAAACCTTCTGTGTAAACTGTATTAAAATAAATAAAGACATTTCTTGCATTACAAAACTTAACAATATCAGGAATTTCCTTCCAATTTTGTTGCATTGGGCACACTGAAATATTTACAAAGTTACCTTTCTTATTTGAAACTTTTATAAATTCATCAATATTATTCATAACAGTTTCAAAAATGGCGTTTTTTCGAATGTGCTCAAAATTCCTTTTATCCAAAGAATCAACAGAAATACCTATATAAAAATTACCGCGATTAAGATAATCTTTGACCTTTTCATTAAAAATTGTACCGTTCGTTTGAAGAATTATTTTACACTTTGGATTTAAATCAATAATCAGATCCCATAACTTATAATAAATATTAATAAGAAAAGGTTCTCCACCAAGAAATTTCGCCACTTTAAGATATGGTATATAATTCTTAATCTGGCTAATAAACTCATCGTCATATGGATGCTGAATTTTTGACAAACCTTGTTTTTTTGCAATTGAAGAAGAGAACTCTCCATGACACATAATACATTCGAGATTGCAGGTATTATCTAATTCAAATACAATTTCGGAAGGGACGTTTTTTTGGTTCTTAAGATTGTCATAAAGCCTCGCTTCTACTCCTTCGAAATTTCCTGCATCTATTAATTTATGACAATGTTGACAACCATACATAAAATTTTGCCTACACAACTGATTTTGCAAAAAAGTACGATTTTCCCCATTTATAATTTCCGAAATACCATTATAAGGATATTGACCTAAAATATAAGTACGATTGAAGCAACAAGCCGTTGCCTTACCATGTATATCGAAATACAGACTTCGTAGTGGAGCATGACAAACACAAGGTTCCGGTCCTGTAACACGGCTTTTATTATACTTTATAAGAATGTCTTTATTTACAAACCCTTCACTAATATGTTTATTAAGATTATTAAAACGGATCTGGTTTCTGAGTTTTCGGAACGAAACTGACAAATACCATTTAATATTACTTATTTTGTATTTTTTCAATTAGTTCTTATTTAACCATATTAATACAAATATAGAATAATTCTTCAATGCTCTTATTTTCTAAATTTTCAAAAAAATCTTTATCGTTAATCTCCACAAGTCTTTTTAAAATTTTAGTTTTTTCTTCAGATATATTTAATCTGTCTAGCAAGCTTTCAAACTTTGATAACAGGGTAGGAAATTTATACACAATACGTTGTCTTAAACATAGTATTAGTTGGTCATCAGTCATTGCTACAGATTCACTTATTGTAGCAGAATTATTATCCTGCATCCATGATCTTATCAATCCAACAAGGTTCTTATAATTCTCATTATTAGTCTTTTCTTTTTTAGTTTTTGTACTAAAGCTTCTATTTTCTAATTCAGATATAATTCTGTTTAATTCAACTTTTTCTAAAAATTTTAAAGATAATTCTTGTGGTTTGACGACAGTATGATAATAAACACAAATCTGCTTTTCATTAGCAAAATTGACAAAATCAGGCATTTCTGACCAATTAACAGTCATTGGGCATACTAATATATTTACTTGAGTTCTATTTTGCTTGCAGTAATTAATAAATATATTAATATTCGCCATTGCCAATTCAAAATTCCCATTGCGTCTGATTGTTTCATAATTCTCCTTCTGCAATGAATCAATAGAAATATTGAAGTTAATATGCTTATGTGATTCAAGTAATTTTTCTATCCTTGAATTCATAGTATTAGCATTAGTAGTAATTAAAATATGACAATTAGGATTAATTTCAGCAATCATTTCCCAAATTTGATAGTATTCATCAATCATAAATGGATCGCCACCTGTAAATTCCGCTAATTGCAAATGCGGAATGAATTCACGCAGTTCTGTAAAATATTTTTGATGATAATGCAAATTTCCTGTTATCGCTCCATCAAGACCTTTTTCAATTCCGGAAGACAAATTGGCGTCACACATTATACACGAAAGATTGCACTTATTAGACAATTCAAATTCCATAATAACCGGATATTCCGATTTCGAGAAAGCATAATGTTCATATTTATTAATTAATAAACTTCCGTATGAACCGACATCCATAATCTCTTTGCAAAATTTACAATCTTTAGACAAATCGCATGTTTTATGTTGCTCTCTTATTTTATTAAATGATCCTTCAAACCAAATATCTCTAATACTGCTCGATTTAATATGCGATGAATTCTCATTGTAACTTGCATAGCATGGCGAAACTAATCCGGATCGTGAAAAAAACATACTTGTATAAGGAGCATAACAAATTTTATTCAACGGTCCATATTTCCTTGATTTGTTAAAATCTGCTAAAATTGTTTTATCAATATCTTTACATCTTTTTATTTTTCGCCGATTAGTAAAAAAATAAATAAATAACCTTATATCCTTATGAATATCCACAACAAGGTTTTGCAAAAAAGTCGGCAATATGTTATAAATCCTACTCAGCATCGGTATTATTCAAACCTTTCAACAATTTTTCAGTTTTGAGCAACTTATATATTTCATTTGAAATAACTCTATATCCTCTGTCATTACAATGACCATCTGACACATAATAAGTTTCATTATCTTTTTCAATATCTATAAATATTTCAAAATTATCTATTAATTTGATATCGTATAATACTGAAAGCTCCCTAATAATATCATTTACAGGCCAATAAAAAGGTTTATCAGATTTAAACGGGTAAGTCATTAAAATGACTTTAATCCCCTTTTCATGGCATCTTATTATAATGTCTTCCAAATCATTTTTAACCCAATTATTTATTTTTTTTGTCTCAATGCTCAATTCTAAATCTTCTTCTATATAAGTCTTTCTAATATTTATAAAATCATTTCCTTTACCAAGCTTAAATCTGTAATAATCCAAACTATCAACAATACAAACTCGGTTTTGATCAAAATCTTTTGGTAAAACCGGCAAAATATAATAGCTTTTTAATAATTGATAATATACATCTTCTAAATAAGGAAATTCGTTAACTGATAGATATAGATATTTCTTTTTTAATTCCTTATTAACCATAAATGATTTTGCATAATAATACAAAGCACGAAAATATTTAGTCTCAAAACAATCAATATCAATATTCTGGCCATTCACCAAATTAGCAATATAACACCATTGTCTTAGTTCTGCATTTAACTCAGAAACAAAAATAGAGTCAAAACTTATGGTGTCATTATACAGTATTTTATTAAAAATCAAATCTCTGTTGCAAAAAAAGTTCAACGAATCTATTGTTTCATTTAATTTTACTACACTTGAATCATTAGTAATTGATTGGTAAAATTTGTCCCTATTTTTCAAGTATTCATCTTCTGTATAAAATAAGGTTCTATAATATTCAAAAGATTTGGTTTTCTCAAACAATTCATCCCATATAAGTTTAATTAATTTGAATGTCCTTAACTGATAAATGAATTTATTACGATCTTCAAAACCGTAATAATTCCAATAGTTTGCAGATCCGGCCATCAAAATTACCATTTCTGGTGTATGATTATCAAGATATCTAAAGAATTCATCTTTAATTTGTGTAGTATTTTTGCCTGATTGCCCAAAATTTGCCACCTTATATTCAACTAAAGATTCGGAATTTACTAATCTTTCGAGAACCTCAGGATAGGTATTACCATTTGTTGATCCAATACCTTCGGTAAAACTATCCCCAAGACAAATAACCATATTTTCAGCATTAGTAGCAAGTTCATAGTTTTTTAAAATATGTTCTTTATTATGAAAATATCCCAAAATCCTTAAACTTGCTTCGATAAGAATAAAAGCTGTAATTGTTCCTGCGATAACCACAAATGTTTTTGACCAAAGAGATTTATTTTTTTTAATTTTATTCCTCAATATTTGGTAATTCCTCTTTAATAACACATATAGCTCATTTCTAAAATGAAATACTATTAGGAAAACCGCCAATATTAAGGCTGTAATAACTAAATACTTAACCTTAACAATATATAACATTTTTGTTTCCCAAAAGGATTTAAAACCATCTTTAAAACTATTGGTCGGGATTTGAGATTTTCCAGAAGTAAACCTAA
Source organism: Bacteroidota bacterium (assembly GCA_029558535.1). Classification (GTDB taxonomy): domain Bacteria; phylum Bacteroidota; class Bacteroidia; order Bacteroidales; family ML635J-15; genus Bact-19. The sequence goes on from JAKQEK010000453.1 coordinate 13,070, forward strand.
TTAAAGAATCTGTTTTAGTACAAATCCAATTATTAAGCATCCCATTTTTATCATACATTATCACATGTTGACCTGTCTTAAACCAGATAGTATTTACTTTATCCCAAATACTATCAGGCATTTCAATATAAACAATATTTGCTTTTAGAACAAATCTAAAATCTTTTCGCCAGTCCTGATATATATAATCAGTTGAAGATCGATACTGCTGAAAACAATAAATCTGCCTTTTATTCTTACCAATAACAGATTCTGCCCAAGTCGAAATCAAATCCGAATCATCATAATCAATCCCATCGATATAGAATCCTGTTGTAGAAATAAATGGAATTTTCGACGTAAAATATGACCCTATTAGTGCAAAAGATACCGTAAATACAACTACGACAGCTGATAGAATTAATATATATTTCGGTTTTCTCACTTATTTTTCAATAAAATAATTACCTAAAACCAAACAATCCATTTCAGAATTTAAAAAATCATTTATAGCTTCTTCGGGTTTACAAACTATGGGTTCGCCCTTAAGATTAAACGAAGTATTTATAATTACGGGTATTCCCGTTTTACTCTCGTGTACATCAAGTAATTTCCATAATAATGGATTATGCTGTTTATCAACAGTTTGGGTTCTTGCTGTGCCATCAATATGAGTTACTGCAGGAATTACGGATTTTTTATCTTCCAATACTTCCGGAGCAAGCAGCATAAAAGGAGAATCAGATAACATTTTAAAATAATCACCTGCTTTTTCTTTTTTTACAATTGGAGCAAATGGTCTAAACCACTCTCTATGTTTTATACGGCTATTTAAAATTTCCACCATATTTATATTTTGAGCCGAAACTAAAATAGATCTGTTACCCAAAGCTCTTGGCCCAAATTCAAGATTACCCTGAAACCAACCAACAGTTTTATTTGATATAATTCTATCTGAAACCATATTTAACAACTCATCATCGTCATATTTGATATATTGCAGCATATTTGAATTAATTGCAATCTCGATTTCTTTATCAGAATACGAAGGTCCAAAATATGCATGATTCATTACAAATTTACGATCTTCGCCCAGAATAATATTATAAGTATAAAATGCTGCGCCAATTGCAGCACCGGCATCGCCTGCACCAGGCTGTATAAATACATTTTTAAATGATGTCTGTTCAAGAATTTTTTGATTTGCAACACAATTCAAAGCTACCCCTCCGGCTAAACAGAGATTATCAGAATTATAAGACTTAAATGAATTATTTGCTTGATTAATCAAAACTTTTTCGATGAAGTATTGTAAAGTTGCTGCAATATCCTTATCTCTCTGAGTATATTCGGTTCCCTGCTTTCGCGGCTGTCCAAATAGTTTTATCAAATTTTTGGAATACATCCTTTTTCTTCTGTTAAAAGAAAAATATTTTTGATTCAATTTGTAACTGCCATCGTCAGAAATTTGGATTATTTTTTCAAACTGTTCAACAAATGTAACATTTCCAAAACTCGCTAATGCCATTGTTGTGCCCTCGCCACTGTTAGCTTTGAAACCCAGAAAAGTTGTAATTGTTGTATAGAGCAACCCCAAAGAATCGGGGTAATTAATCTGGTTAGTTATAAATATCTCCTTGCCTTTCCCATATCCAATGCTTGAAGTAGCAAATTCGCCCACACCATCATTGATGATAATACAAGCCTCATCAAAATTAGAAACTAAAAAGCAACTGGCAGCGTGAGCATGATGATGTGGTATAAAAAAAACCTCTCCCTTATAAGCAAATTCACGCTTAAGGACTGCCGGCAAAATCAACCTATCTTGCAACCATTGCGGCATATTCCGTACAAACGACCCATAAGAAAATGGAAATTTTGCGACAATATCCTGTACAACTCGGCTAAATTTAAGATATGGTTTTTCATAAAATGCTACATAATCAATCTGATTGAAACTTATATCTGCTTTCTGAATGCAATAGTTTATAGCATTAATAGGGAAGTCTGAAGAGTTTTTTATCCTATTAAACCTTTCTTCCTGAGCAGCGGCCACCAATACCCCATCTTTAACCAAACAGGCTGCCGAATCATGATAATAACAGGAAATTCCCAGAATATTCATTTTACAAAATTTTATTCAAATATAGGAAATTTTCAGAAAGGCATACTTATCATACCTATTAATATATAGCTTTGCAACTTTATCAAATTATTTAGTACTGAAATAATTGAGGAAAATCTTTCTTGCATTATCAAACCTTTCTTCTCCAACGCCTTTAACAACTTCGTAATCCAAACCAAAACAAATTATTTCACTTTTATATTTTTCATAAAGCTGAGGTCTGATATCAGGATTTTCTCGTAATGGATCAGGTTCCCAAATCAAATCATAATAACAAAGTAAATGTATATCAGCAGCAGTGTTTTTAATAGCATCATCCAGCCAGTCGGGACGTTTTCCAAAACAATGCATTAACCATATTTTAGTAATAATCAGATCGGTGTCAAAAAATACATAAGCGTGATCCGAATTCATGATTTTGTTTTCGATTTCCAACTGCAATTCAGCAATTTTTACAACATCTTTATAAGTATATGCCCTATTCAGATTTAAAATGTATTCTCTTGCTATTTCAGACACATACGGAGCAGAAAAACACTTTGCCAGTTGTTTGGTAAGTGTAGATTTTCCAGTAGATTCCGGACCAGTTAAAACTATTTTATTTGTTTTAGTCATTTACCAAAAATTTTTTCCATCTGTAATATCCGACAAAAGCTAAAACAGTTAAAACAACAAATAATATCGCAGTAGGGTATAGAGATTTGTAAACATACAATCCTGCTGAAACCAAATCAATTACAATCCAAAATAACCAATTCTCAATAATTTTTCTTGCTAGTAACCAGGTTGCCACAAAACTCAGTGATGTTGTAAATGCATCTCCAAGGGCTACATCAGAGTTTGTGAAATTTTTAAGAATTAGATAAATCGCGATAAAAATAAAAACAGATATCAAAACTGTATATAACCATTGAACATTTTTTAATCTATATGCAATAATCTTTTCAACATTTTTACTATTTCTCCCACTTAACCAATAATACCATCCATAAATACTAATACACAGATAATAAAATTGAAATGACATATCTGCATAAAACCGAGTGTTATAAAATACTACAATATATAATGAAACCATTATAATTGAAGTTAACCAATACCAATGATTTTGACGAATTTGTAAAAATATTCCCAGTAATCCTAATGCTGAAGCAAGAATTTCAACCCAGTTCTGAGTTATCCATGCGAAGACAGAATCCATTATTTACCTTTTAACAATGAATCATAAAGTTTATCATCGTTAATAATTTCCTCGGCACGTAAAAAGAATGGATTGATATCATTGTAAATCATCCAAAATTCATTATTTCTCCAAATATCTCCTGCTATTAAAGCTTTAAGATGTATCTGCAAGTACTTCATTTGCTCATTTGTAGCCGGGATCAATGAGTCCACATTGATTTTTTCCTCAATGGCAGCATCTTTTAATTCATTTAAAACCAATTGATTAACTTCGAATTTCTTTTTAAAGGTTTCAATATCCGGATATTTATTTTTTAGGTCTTCCCTATTAGAATCAACATACTTTGATACAAAATTAAACAACACACCCTTTCTAATCAATTCTATGTGATAATCCGATCTTAAAGTTGTATCAATAGGAATAAAATCATCAGGCATGATACCTCCACCACCATAAACAGTCTTTTTATATATGAGTGTTTCATATTTTAAAGAGTCGGCAAAAACAATACTGTCTTTGGATAAAAATTCTCCATGTAAAAATCGTTCTGAAATATCGTCAGCATATTCATCATAGCCATCGGCGTATGGTTTTTGAATTAACCTTCCGGTAGGAGTATAATACCTGGCAATAGTCAATCTAACTGCAGAACCATCAGTCAAAGGCATTTCTCTTTGAACAAGACCTTTCCCAAAAGTTCGTCTACCCACTATTACAGCACGATCCCAATCTTGAAGAGCACCTGAAACAATTTCACTAGCTGAAGCTGAACCTTCATCAACGATAACAACAAGTTTGCCTTTATAAAAACGTCCTTCTTTAGTTGATTTATAATCAGTACGTGGCATTTTTGCACCTTCTGTGTAAACAATCAGTTTATCATTCTGTATAAACTCATCACAAAGACTTACTGCTTTATCTAGATATCCTCCCGTGTTTCCGGTCAAATCTAAAATAATATTTTTCACGCCGGCTTTAACAAAAATCGAAAACACAGAATCTAATTCTTGTTTAGTTGTTCTGGCAAACTTATTAAGTTTAATATAACCAACTTTATCTTCTGTTATGTAACTTGCGTCAATGCTGTAAATTGGAATTACATCTCGTGTAATATTAAAAACTAATGGAGAATTCTCTCCTCTTCGAAGGATTTCTACTTTTACTACTGTTCCTTTTTTACCCCGTAGTCGCTTAGCCACTCCTGTATTGTCAATTCCAACGCCTGCGATATTTTCATCATCAACAACAATAATTCTGTCGCCGGTCATTATCCCAACTTTTTCAGAAGGGCCTCCACTAATAACACCAACAATAAGCAAGGTATCATCCATTATTCTAAATTGAACACCAATTCCCTCAAAACTTCCTTCGAGAGGTTCTTTCATTTTCTCAACTTCTTCAGCACTAATGTATACCGAATGCGGATCAAGATCTTTAAGCATATTAATAATTGCAACTTCAACTAATTCATCAAGTTCAACCGAATCAACATACATTGCATCTATTAATGACAGCATTTTATTAAATTTCCTTGTTTCAGAATTTACATCCTGAGCAAAGGCATTGAAAGAAAAAACAAAAACACTAACTAAAACTAATCCAAAATATCTTATATGCATGATAAAAAATTTAATTTTACAAAGTTAATAAACAATCATAAACCTCAAGTATCTTAACATTTTTTTAATTTTTATTTAATTCTGTTTATAGAAATTCGTTCCATTTCCTATCAAAAACAGAACCATAATGCAGCAATAAATATTGTAATAATTATAAACATTTTATTCACATATGTATTTACTCAAAAGAAAATAGTTATTTTTGCATTGATATTGGTTTTTCAGCTTTCAAAGCTGGAACTAAGAGGGAAACAGGTGCAAATCCTGTACAGTACCCGCTGCTGTAAGCTCTTAAAAATGTTGCAATCTACAAGTCACTGTTAGCTTAGCGGCTGATGGGAAGGCAATGCAACATGGAGTAAGTCAGAAGACCTGCCGATAGAAGTCATTTGTTAAAAGCTTTCGGGGACAAAAGCTGATATGAGAATTTTTATGATTTTTATCCCTCTAGCTTACAAACTTTGACGCCGAGTTGTTTTTTATTGTTTAATTTTATTTTATTTCAAATGAAAAAAAAATTAGTTCTAATCCTACTTGGATTATTTTGCGGTGCTTCATTGTTGTTTGCTCAAAACATTGTAGATTTTGAAGAATTAATTCTTGTACCTGAATCTCACTGGAATGGCAGTGATATGAGCGGCAGTTTTAGCAGTGGTTATTTAAAATTCTACAACACATATATTGACTGGGGAGGAGGAATTGGTTCCTGGAATGGATTCGCCTATACAAATGAAACAGACATAACAACTTTTTCTTATGAAAACGAGTTTTCATCGGCTTCAGGTGAAGGAGTGTGGTCTTCGGAAAACTACGCAGTGTCATATATAATGGGAGATTGGGAAAACAACTATGAACCCATTCCCTCAATTTTAAAAATAGACCTTGAAACTGCTCCTGAAATGATACCGGGAATGTTTATTTCGCTTAATGCATATTCATCATTATACATGGCAGACAACAATTATTATTCAAATGGTCATCATTGGTTAAAGCTACATATTGTTGCATACAGCACTACTTCATGGTATGCTACCACAGCTGATATAATTATGGCAGATTATCGTTTCGACAATCCCGAGCTAAATTTTAAATTCAACAACTGGACATATATTGACATGTCATGGGCTGAAGATACGGATAGCCTTTTGTTCTATATTTACTCAAGTGATGAGGGAGATTACGGCGTAAACACACCAGCATATTTCTGTATTGACAATGTTGGTGAAGAATGTCCCGAAGGAATTCCTCCTATGGAAACAGAAATAATGGAAGACTATTACATAAGTGGAGGTCAATCATCACAGATTTCTGCATTTGTGCGTGGTGGCGTTCAGCCATATTCTTTTGAATGGAGCAATTCATCAAGTCTTGATAACTATCTTTCGCAAACGCCAATAGCAACGCCACAACAAAGCACGAGTTATACTGTAACGGTTACCGATGCTTTAGGTAATCAGAATACCGGAATTGTTAATGTGTGGGTTGATGAAGTTGGAATTAGTCAGAACAATATTTCTAAACCTGATTTATATATTAATTCTGACAATTTAATAATTGAATCTGAAGTCATCATCACTGATGTTAAAATATTTGATATAACCGGAAAACTATTGTTAGAAACATATCCGGAAACAAATCTAACATCCATAAATATGTCACAATTGCCTAATGGCGTTTATATTATTAATACCACAAATGGAAATATTCATTCAACCCAAAAGATAGTAAAATAATGAAAAATGCTTATTTGATATTTTGTTTAATGCTATCGGTACAAATTTGTATTGCTCAGAATTTCCCTGAAGGGACAAATGCAATACACAAAGATTCGTCTATCATAGTTTCATGGGCAATATCTGCTAATGTTGAACGTGGGTATATAAACATTGCAGATACTGCCTTTACATATACCGAAAGCGGAACAACTTCAAATTACGCATGGAGTGGAACCACAGAAAATGTATTTGGTAAGGCAGACGGACAATTCATAAGCCTTGGAGACGGGGGGATGATTACTTTAGAGTTTGAACATTCAATTTTTGATGGTCAGGGTTATGATTTTGCAGTATTTGAAAATGCACTATTCTCTCCTCCGAGTCAGACAATTAATGCATTTGTTGAACTCGCTTTTGTTGAAGTCAGCAGTGATGGAATAAACTTCGAAAGATTTCCTTCTGTTTCTTCATGTCAATATGACCAACAAATTAATGCCTTTGCTACAGTTGAATGGAATTTATTTGAAAATTTTGCCGGAATTTATCCTGTATTCTATGGAGTACCTTTCGACCTAAATGATATTGAAGGAAGTATTGTCAACAAAAATCATATTACTCATATACGATTAGTAGATGTAGTTGGTAGTATTAATCCAGAATATGCCAACTATGATTCAGAAGGAAATATTGTTAATGATGCTTGGCCTACGCCATTTGCAACATGTGGATTTGATTGCGATGCGGTTGGCGTAATAAATACAACCCAAGATGTTTCGGATCTGAGTTTTTCAGAGTTTTCGTTATATCCAAATCCTGCGAAAGATTTTATAATTCTGACAACTGCATTTGATTTCGATTTTATTATTGCTGACCTATCTGGTAGAATAATAAAAGAAATAAGTTGTAAAAATGGTAATACAATTATTGACATTTCGGACCTCAACTCTGGTATTTATTTATTAGTCAATAAAATTAAAACACAAAAATTTATAAAACTTGATTAAAACTTTTAAAAATATAATCTTGTTTGTTTTATTTCCAATATGTGGATTTACTCAGGACATTTATTTCCCTGACAGCATAAGAGTTTTTGATGAGATTTGCATACTTGCTAAAAAAGACATTAATCAATCCGGAGTAAAAATAATAAAAATAGATTCCCTGATTATTGAAAATAAAATTCTAAGTGATTTATCAACCTTATTATCTGAAAACAGTCCGGTTTTTATAAAATCATATGGAAAAGGTTCTTTATCTACCGCTTCTTTTCGGGGTACGAATGCCTCTCATACAAAAGTTAGCTGGAATAATGTAAGTTTGAATTCACCAATGCTTGGCATGGTTGACATGTCGCAAATTCCGGTTGCAATTGCCGACAATATTATTTTGTATCATGGATCAGCTTCATTGAGTAAAAATTCTAACGCTATTGGTGGATTGATTGAATTAAATACTCTGCCAGTATGGAAAAAAGGATTTAGGGGTGAATTTGCAAGCTCAGTGGGAAGTTTTTCGACTTACGACAATCAGCTTAAATTAAATATAGGAAATAAAACAATTCAATCTGTTACAAAGATTTACAAAAGTTCTTCTGACAACAACTTCCCATTTTACAATTATGATATCACAAATAGCAGTATAGAATTTCGCCAAAATGCCGATTATACTAAAAAAGGTTTTGTTCAAGAATTATTTTTTAGAACAAGTGAAAAAAGCATTTTATCTTTTAAGGGTTGGTATCAGCAATCAAGCCGTGGCGTTCCCGGACTTACAACAAATGAAGTTGGTATTAATAGTATTATAAATAGGCAAAACGGTGATCATGTTGTTTATTCTGCCGAATATACTTGGTACGGCAATAAATCAAAAATTGAATTCACTCATGGTGGGAACTACCAGAACTTCGATTATAAAAGCGAGAATTATATAAATGGTTTAGGCTATCTCAAAGTAGTTGCTGCAACAAGTCGCTCTTTTTCAACATATAACTCATTGTCTAACAAATATAAGATAACTGACAAAACGGAAATTACAGGTCGTTTAAATTACAATTATCATAATGTAAATTCACTAGAACAAATTTATAATGAGACTTATGATACAACAAGGCAAGAAGGAGGTATTATATTATCACTGTTTACCGGTGAAATAAAAGATTTTCGTTTAGGGGTTCTGTTAAGACAAGATTTTTATGATTTAAAACTAAGTCCATTCATTCCATCAGTTTTTGCTGAGTACTATTTGAACCAGAATTTTATTATTAAAGCATCATGTGCAAGAAATTACAATTTACCCGGACTTAACGACCTGTATTTTTCTCCGGGAGGGAATCCTGATTTAAAACCTGAAAAAGGATATAGTATTGATGGAGGAATTCAAAACCTGATAAAAAAAGACAGAATTGCAATTCAATCAGAAATCAGTATAAACTACAGTAGTATTACTGATTGGATTATGTGGAGACCAACCTCTATGGGTTACTGGACTCCCGCAAATGTTGACAAAGTAACAGCCTACGGAGCAGACTGTAATTTAAACTTAAAGTATCTGATTTCTGATTTTTATTTTTCGCATAACGCCAATTATGCATACACAAAATCACAAAATAAAACTCAGTCAGATATAAATAATGACAACTCAGCCGGTAAACAATTACCATATATTCCGTTACATTCCGCAAATGTATTTTCACGTGTTGAATACCACAAGTTTTACATTTCTTACCAATGGAATTACTACAGCGAAAGACATACAAGCTCTGCAGCAGAACCGGGAGTCTTAGTAAGCATCTATCCGTATTTTATGAATGACATGGCTGTGGGGAAAATTTTTGAAATGAAAAACTTCAAGCTTGATTTGAATATAAGGGTTTTCAATATATTTAATGAATCATACAGATCGATTTTGTGGCAACCAATGCCAGGAAGAAATTATGGTGTGCAATTATTAATAAAATTCAAATAAAATAAAAAAATGGATATTATAATTAAATGAAAAGAACAATACAGATATTATTTATTGTAATTACTACATCATTTATTTTTTATGGTTGTATGAAAGATAATATGCATCCAATCACAGAGTTTAATACAAGTAATGATGGAGTTTTTATTGTTTGTGAAGGGAATTTCATGTACGGTAATGCATCTCTTTCATATTACGATAAAAACAATAGAACTATTGAAAATACAGTTTTCTTAAAGGCAAATGGAATTCCTTTGGGAGATGTGGCACAATGTCTCACGATAAATGGTTCGACAGCGTGGATAGTTATAAATAACAGTGGGAAAATTTATGCTATTGATATAAACAACTTTAAATACAAAGGAAAGATTACAGGATTAACATCGCCTAGATATATGCAGTTTATTAACCCAAATAAAGCTTATGTAACAGACATGTACAGCAAATGTGTTTATATTGTTGACCCTAACACATATTCTGTAACAAATACAATTAATATCAATGATAATTCGGAAACATATTATAGGCATTCATCAGAACAACTTGTCTTTTGTGATGATTATATGTTTGTCAACAGTTGGTCTTATGATAATAAAATATTGATTATTAATACGCTGACCGACAAACTTGTGGACTCAATAGAGGTATTAAATCAACCACGTAAAATTGTGCTTGATAATAACAAAAAACTATGGGTTTTGTGTGATGGGGGTTACGATGGATCATCGTTTTATGGTGAAGCAGGGATATTAAAAATAAACACAAATACTTTTGAAGTAGAACAAACCTTAGCTTTTCAAACCGGCAGTAAGGCCATTGATTTAAAAATCAACAGAACCGGTGATACGATTTTTTTCATCAATAATCATATTTACAGGATGTCAATTAACCAGAACTATTTGCCTGAAGAAGAATATATAAACTCTAATGGACATAATTTCTATGCACTGGGATGTGATCCTTATAATTCAGATCTATATGTATCTGACGCAGTTGATTATATGCAATCGGGGGTAATTTACCGATATAATTCATCAGCTGAATGTATTGACTCTTTCTCGGTAGGTATAATTCCAAATTCATTTGTGTTTAAATAGAAACAATTCTGTTGAAAATAACAATTTTCAATCATCAAAAAAAACTAAATAGTTTTGGAATTAAATGTTACAAAAGATAGTTTGCAAAAATAAACCCTGATACACAGCTTAAAAAACTCAGTTTACATGAAAGAATGAAATTGTTAACAACATTTAATAAAAACTAAATCAAGATTTCAGCAAATAATTCTAATTTAGTGGTTATAAAGTCATATAAATAACTAAACAAAATAAACCTATGAACCCATTAGTAATTAAAGGAAGCGGTCTTACAATAGAGAATGTTGTGGAGGTGGCCAGATATGGTCGCAAAGTAGAACTAGCCCCGGAAGCAATTGAAAAAATTAAAGTGTGTCGTGAAATGCTGGAAAAGAAAATTTCTGCTCATGAAATAATGTATGGAGTAAATACAGGAATAGGAGAGTTTTCTGAAGTAGTTCTTGATGATGAACAAGTAAAACAATTTCAAAAATATCTTGTATATAATCATGCTGCCGGAATAGGAGATCCTGCTCCGATAGAATATGTCAGAGGTGCTATGCTTGGACGTATCAATGTTCATGCTCATGGTAACAGTGGTATTCGGTTAGAGATTACACAAACTCTGGTTGAATTGCTTAATAAAGAGGTAACTCCTTTCGTTTGCCAGAAAGGTTCAGTTGGAGCATGTGGTGATTTGGCCCCTATGTCACAGATTGCACTTCTTATGATGGGTGAAGGTCATGCTTATTACAAGGGCGAACTGCTTACCGGAAAAGTTGCGATGGAAAAAGCCGGTATTCCTGTGCCCGGACTTAAAGCACGTGACGGACTGGGAACAATAAACGGATCAAATGTACTAACTGCAATGTCTGCAATTTTTCTACACGATGCAAACAATTGGTTAAAACAGGCTGAAATTGCTGCGTCTATGTCATTGGAAGCATTACGGGCAAACATGAAACCATATACCGCCTTACTACACGAGGTAAGAGGTTTTAAAGGAGCTATTAGATCGGCACTTGCAATCGAAAAATGTGTTTCGGGTGGTGACCTAAAAGAAGGAAGAGTAAAATGCAAAGTTCAGGATGCATATTCAATGAGATCAACACCACAGGTAATCGGTTCTGCTCACGATGCTCTTGCTTATGCAAGATCACAGGTCGAAATTGAACTTAATGGTGTAGGTGATAATCCTATTTTCTTCCCCGACAAAAATCTTGCTCTTTCTGGTGCAAATTTCCAGGGTTGCCCGGTTTCGGTACCAATGGATATGGCAGGATATGTTATTACAATGGTTTCTGTATTATCCGAAAGACGTATGAACAGGTTGAACAATCCTGCTCTGAGCGTTGGATTACCTGCATTCCTTACCAAAGGTGCCGGAATGTTCTCGGGGTTAATGCTTAGCCAATACACTGCTGATATGCAAATTGTTGAACAAAAAATTCTATCCGCACCTGCTTGTATTCAATCTATTCCAGCTGCTGCCGATCAGGAAGATTTCGTCTCAATGGGTATGAATACTGCGATTAAAAACTTCCAGATTCTTGACAACGCTTATGGAGTTCTAGGAATTGAATTTATGGCAGCAGCTCAAGCTCTCGATTTTAGAAAAGAAGAAATCGAAAAGTTTGGAACTGGTACCACAAAAGCATGGGAAGTTGTTAGAACTCATGTTGATTTTCTAGATATTGACAGACCTTTGTATCCTGATCATACAAAAATGAAAAACTTGGTTAAATCTTGCGAAATACTTAAAGAAGTAGAAAAAACAATTGGGTCATTAGAATAATTTAATCTATATAATTCAATTCTATCAATTATTATAAATAAGGTTTAAATAATACTTAGACTTTTCGGATTAAATAAAATTTTGTAATTTAGCAGCATAGCTTAAGAAAGTGTCTTATTATGAATAGATTTTCAATTTTCTCAATATTGTTTTTTTTGATGATAGGAATGGGACTGAAATCACAACATGTAATCAATTTCTACATACCTGCCTGCCCTCATACATCAGGAATATCTGAAGTTAACAATAATTTAGTTAACATATTTCCAAATCCTGCAAATGAATGCATTGAATTAAAATTTGATGATAATTTTCATAAAATCAGTAAAGTGAAAATTCTTGATGTTACAGGTAAATTTATTTGTGATATTGACATAAGAAGTTACAATCAGGAATATGCAATCAAGCAAGATATTAAACAACTGCGTGAAGGGATATACTATATATCTATAGAAAGTGAAACAAAAACAGAATTATACAGATTCATTAAATTGCAATTGCCATGATCTTTAAGAGTATTAAGTTATATTTTTTGTTTTTTATAATTTTGTTTTCATTAGTTATAAATTCATCTGCACAAACATATTGTGTTGGAGACAATTTCACATTTAATGCTCAAAACTATATAGCAGGTGAAGTTCAATGGCAATATTCTTTTGATGGCGATTATTGGTTTGATTATATAGGGGAAACAGAATTAACTCATTCAATAATTGGAGAAACACCAATTTATGTTAGACTAAAAATTATTGATCCTGAATGTTTGCCTCCTTATTATACAGACTCAGCCTTCATTAATGTACTACCTGATCCGACTGTTGCATACGCAGGAGAAGATCAACTCGGAATTGTGGGGACAAGTACTAATTTAAATGCAAATACAGCTGAAATTGGAACAGGTTTTTGGTCAATTACATCGGGGTCAGGAGGTTCGATAAATGATAATTATAATCCCACAACTTCATTTACGGGAGTTGCTGGAACGACTTATGAACTAAGGTGGGTAATTTTTAATGATTGCGGATTTACACAAGATTTTGTATCAATTGGCTTTGTTGACAATTCATTTGTTTGCGGAAATGACCTTTTTGATATCAGAGACGGGCAATCTTACCCAACAGTAGAACTGGATGGCAAATGCTGGATGGCAGCGAATTTAAATATTGGGACTATGCTTACCGGAGCAGTGAATGCTACGGATAATTCAGTTATTGAAAAATTCTGCTATGCAGACAACAGCAGTAATTGTGACACTTACGGAGCACTATATCAGTGGAACGAAGCTATGAATTATTTTACTACTCAAAGTTCGCAGGGAATTTGTCCTGAAGGTTGGCATATACCTAGCGATGCAGAAATAAAATCATTGGAGATTAGTTTAGGAATGACTCCTACAGATGCTAATCTAGAGAACACCTGGCGTGGAACAGTTGAAGAAATTGGCACTATAATGAAAGCCGGTGGAAGTTCAGGATTTGAAATATTATTGTCAGGAGTCAGAAATTCGAGCGGTGGGTTTATGTACCTAGAGGGACTTGGAGGTTACGAATTTGGATATATATGGTCATCAACTGAAGGAAGTAATACTGCTTTTGCATATCGAAGATGCTGGCAATCAGGTCATGCAGGCGTAGGAAGATATGATACTTTCAATAAGTTATACAGTTATCCAATTAGATGTGTAAAAGACTAAACTTTTTGTACTATGAAAAATATTAAATTTTTGCTTTTTCTTTCATTACTTATATTAAGCTTAAATGCGTTTTTCTCATCGTGTGATGAGCCCACTGAAGAAGAAATTCCTTTAGTTTTTACTGAATTAACTGCAGATAAAGAAACTCTTACAGTCGGAGAAACTGTAACATTTACAGCTACAGCAAGTGGAAAAGATATTTTATATACATGGACTGCTTCGGCAGGTGCATTATTAGGGAGTGGTGTAGAAGTAACACTCACTCCTTCTCCATGCTTATCGGGGGATATTCTTGTAACTTGCACAGTAAAAGATGCTTATAATAACACTAAATCAAAAGATATTACAGTAACAATTATAGAATAACGTCAAAAGATATAGCTAATTTTTATACTTTAACATAGTGACCCTGAATAAAAGCAGTATAATTCTATTTATAATAATTGCAATTTCTCTATTAATGCAAGGGAAAGATACTTATGCACAGTGTTTCGCATCTCCCGGCAATCCGATAGCAGGAAGTACAAATGTAGGTGTATTACAAAATAGAATAACAAGAGTATTAGTTTTTCATAAATTTTCTTTTTCAAATCAATATTTCGAAGGGAGCAACAAAATTTCATATGACTATCCGGCTGCTATTTCAAATGCCAATTTCAACTATACAGGTTTTAGCATAGGATATGGAATAAGAAAAAGGATTACTCTAGAAGTTGAAGCCGGATATTTTTTTAATAAAACTCAGAATTACAGACATTTCGACTATACAATAAAAGGTTTTGGATTTTCGAACGCTATATTTACAGGGAAATTTAACATTTATAAAAATGTTGATAAAATGTTGGAATTTACAATGTCAGGAGGATTAAAAGTCCCTTTTTCTTTAAAACCTCAAGTTGTTAACGGAGTAACCTTGCCTATTGACATACAACCCTCAACAGGAAATTTTGGTTCAATTTTTCAGGCTCTTTTTGTCAAAGAATTTAAAAATATTTCAGCCCGTTTTATACTTTTTTCAAGATATGAAAATAATTTTAATGAAAACAGAATGGGATATCGTTTTGGAGACGCATATACTACTTCAATATTTTTATCAAAACATCTGGCAAACAGATATACTGAGATTACAAAGGATATAACAGTAATTTTGCAGATCAGACACGAATATAAATTCAGAAATTTGCTTAACAACAATCCGGTGGTTGCATCAGGTAGTAATTCTCTTTATCTTGGACCACAGATAAATTATAATCTAAATATGGTATGGAATTTTTCTTTAATATATGATTTCCCAATTTATCACAATTACAATGATATTCAGTTGGGGAATTCATATTCTGTTTTGCTGTCCATAACCCGTGATTTAGGTTACAGAATTTAACTAGTCGTTGCTTAATACTTTAAACTCAACCCTTCTGTTAAGTTGTCTTCCTTCATCAGTATCGTTTGTGGCAATTGGTTTCTCAAAAGCATACCCTTCAAATGTAAGTCTGTCTGCAGAAATACCCTTACCAATCAAATAATCAACAACTGTTTTTGCTCTGGCTTTTGATAATTGCTTATTATATTCCATTGATCCTTTGTTATCGGTATGACCAGAAATTTCAATTTTCAATTTTGGTTGTTTGTTTAAAATACCTACAACTCTATTCAATTCGGCAAATGATTCAGGTCTCAAAGTTGCTTTGTCGTAGTCAAAGAAAATATTTTTAAGCACTATAGTTGTTCCAACTTCAATTCTTTGAAGATCAATATCTATAACCACTTCGTTATAATCCGCAGTATCTGCTATATTGAAGTTTTCTGAATGAAATAAGTAACCATCCTTACTGACATTAATACCATAATTTTTTCCAGACGGTAAATTAACGATGTATGCACCTGTCTGTGAGTTGGTAACAAAAGTTGAAACAATTTCATCAGCATTATTATCAATTATTTCGATATTTGCTTCCAAAGGATAAGTCGTTACTGCATCTCTAACTGTCCCCTTAACCAAAGTAACTAATACTCTGTCCTCAATAGGAGTAACTTCATCCGCTGCGAACCTTAGCTCATAGAGATCATGCAGTCCATATCCTTCAGGGCGAACAGAAGCATAATAAGCTGTTTTCCCACTGGCGGTAGTTACAAAAAAAGCATCGTCCAAAGTAGTATTTATTGGATATCCAATATTTACTGGAGTTGTCCATTGTCCTTCAGCATTTTTTGTCGTCCGAAAAATATCAAACCCTCCCATTGTATTATGCCCTTTCGAACTAAAATACATTGTTCGACCATCAGGATGAAGGAATATATCTACCTCATCATAAGGCGTATTAACTTTATTTCCGATATTAGTCGGTGGTGACCAATTTCCGTAACTATCCAATGTTGAATAAAAAATATCTCTTCCACCCATTGATAAAGCAGGGTTATCGGAAATAAAATAAAAAGTCTTGTTATCGTATGAAATACACGCTGCCGATTCATGATGTTTACTGTTAATATTTGATGAAATGCTTTCGGGTTTTAACCATTTACTACCTTTCAACTCTGAAACATAAATATCTCCACCGTTTTGATCCATATAAATGAATAGTCTTTGTCCGTCAGGAGACAAACCAACTACAGCATCGTGCATTTTTGTATTTAATGGCGTTCCAACACTTCTAGCCTTAGTCCACCCATTTTCAGTTTTTGTTGTCTCATAAATATCCTCGAAATACATTCCATCACCTGACAAGGCACCTCCTGTTGTATTCTTACGTCTTGAAGTAAAATACATTTTTGACCCATCTGCTGTAATCATAGGTCCATACTCGCGATATTCGGTATTTACATTTTCTCCTAGATTTATTATTTCTACTTTCGTAGTATCCTTCAAAATTTCTTTTCCATTCCGACACTCTGTAATATACTTATTTATTTCATCTATCTCAGTTTGAACTTTTAATCCGGCAGAATATTCATTATAAAACTTTATAGCCTCATTAAAATTATAATTCAAGTGATAACCGCGCCCGAGATAATATGATATTTTTTTATCAACCTTAGGATTCAATTTCCATGCTTTTTCAAAATAATATAAACAATCATATTTATGAGTAGTATTGTAATAACAATAGCCTATTTTAAAATTCAGGTCAGAATTATTTGGATTTAATTCATAGGCTTTTTTATACAATTTCATTCCTTCCTCAAAATTGTTTTCATTAAAAACAAGAATATCAGCATTTTTTATTTGCTTTTTTGCAATTTTAACCTCACCCGATTTTCCAGGGAAATTAGCTGGTGTAAATTTAACATCAACCTGCGATACAATTACGTTAACAATAATTAAAGCGAAAATAAATGCTGATATTCTTTTCATATTAATAAATTATTTAATACTTACAACTTTGAATTCAACACGTCTGTTCTGCTGTCTTCCTTCTTCAGTGTCGTTTGTAGCAATAGGTTGAGAATATGCATAGCCCTTATAAGAAAGTCTTGATGCACTTACTCCTTTACTTAATAAATAATCAACAACAGACTTTGCACGAGCTTCCGACAAATCTGTGTTTAGTTTCAAACTTCCATGGTTATCGGTATGACCACCTATTTCAATAGTCATATTTGGATATGATTCAAGTAAAGTAACTAACCGATCTAACTCAGGATATGAAGTTTCACGTAAAGTTTCTTTTCCATAATCAAAGAAGATATTTTTAAGAACGATTTTTGAACCGATGCCTACCTTACTTAAAACAATATCTTTTGTAACTTCCTGGTAAGCAGTAGCTTCCGGAATATTTATATTCTCGCTGTAAAACAAATAACCATCTGCTTTAACAGCTATACCATAGTTTTTACCGGAAGGCAAACTAACAAGATATTTACCTGTTTTAGAATTTGAAGTAAGAGTTGTAATTAGTTCATTCTTTTCATTATCTATAATTTCGATTGTTGCTTCAACCGGCAAACCACTCAGAGCGTCAGTTACGGTTCCCTTCATAATAGTTAAACGAACCTTTTTTACTTCAACTACTTCTTGTTCAACCTTCTGCTGAATTGTAGCCGTTGAACTTGCTATTAATATATCTTCAGTACCCATTACCATCATCTTTTCAGGGCCTAAGAAAGTAATTCTGTATAAATCTTGAAGTCCGTATCCTCCCTCTCTTGCACTAGAGTAATAAGCATATCTGGCATTACCAGCAACAACAAAAAACACATCATCATCAGGAGTATTTACAGGATAACCAATATTAATCGGTTCTGACCAATTTCCTGCGCCATCACTTTCGCTATAGAAAATATCATAACCACCCATGGATCCATCACGTTTTGAACAGAAATACATTGTTACTCCATCGGGGTGCATAAAGACACCCTCTTCATCATATTTTGTATTTATTGGAGCTCCTAAAACCTTTGAAGGTCCCCAGTTTCCATTTTTTTGTTTTTCACAGATAAAAATATCTTTACCCCCAACACTGGAATTCCCCTGCCCGTCTTTTGGCCTATCACTAATAAAGTATAAAAACTTGCCGTCATAAGAAATTGAAGCAGATGTTTCTTGCAATTTTGTATTAATATTATTATTCATTTCTTTGGGTTTTGACCAATTGTCTCCTTTAAGGACACTTTCAAAAATAGTTCCATCCGGAACTCCTTTATAAGTATAAAGAATTTGTCCATCCGGAGATAAACCCACTGAGGCGTCATGACCATCAGTATTTAAACTTCTCATATTTATTGCTTGAGACCATTCTTTTTTAGTATCATCAAAATAAGCCACATATAAATCTTCATAATACAAAAGATCATTAGGATCTATCTGTTCGCCTGTACTGCCTTCGCGTCTGGATGTAAAAATTACAACTGATTGATCCGTTGTAATAACAGGTCCGTAATCAGGGTACTTTGAATTAACAGAAGAACCTAAATTGTCAATAAACACTCTTATAGGACTGGCAACAAGTTTTTTCCCTGTTTCACATTCTCTTATACGTTTGTCAACATCATAAAACACTACGTCTCCTTTTCCTTTAGATTTCTTAGAATCAGAATCTCCTTGCTCCACCTGAAACATTCGATAATATTTAATAGCCTCATCGAATTCATAATTAAGGTGTAGAGCCCAACCTAACAAATAATGTATATCAGCTGCGACTCCAGGTTTTGCTTTATAAGCTTTTTGTAAGAAATCAATAGCTTTAGGTTTCTCTGTAGAATATAGGTAACAGGCTCCAATTTTATAATTCAATTCCGCATTATACTGATTATATTCATAAGCCTTCAAATACTCTTTTAAAGCCATACGGTATGCTCCGGGCTGCCCCATAATATAATACGCATCTGCAATCTTTATTGAAGACATTGCATCTTTGTAGCCATTGCTGGATTGTTTAAATTCCTTCTTATTAATTACAACCGGCTGTTGAGCAAACATTTGCATCTGGAAACCTAATAATATTGTCAGGCAAATTGCTATATGATATATTTTGATTTTCATAACTTATTCTTTTTTTATTATTAGTAAATAATTATTTCTTATATTCAATACAAACTGAACAATATTCTTCAGCTACACTCAAGCCTAAATCTTTAGCTTTTTCCCAATCATCACAGGCTTCATCCATTTTCCTCAGCATTTCATTTGCACTTCCTCTGTGAATATAAGCATATGCATAATCAGGGTCTATATTAATAGCTTTAGAGAAAGCATCAACAGCGGATTTGTAATCACCAAGTTTATAATAACACAAACCCATATTATTATAAGAATAGGCATAATCTTTATTTACTTTTAATGCCTGATTGAATGCCTCAATTGACTCATTATATTTACCTGCTTCGTACAAGGCAATTCCTTTATTATTTATAGCTAGATGATAATTAGGATCTTTCTTTATCGCATTATTATATTCGACAACTGCTCCATCATAATCTTTATTCAATCTTTTAACACTTCCTAAATTGTTATATATCATTGCCATATCAGAATTTATCTCAATCGCTTTATTATAATCTGCAATAGACTTATCATACATTCCTAACATTCTATATGATGATGCCCTATCATTATATGAAAAAAAGTGTTTCGGGTCAACCTCAATTGCTTTTGTAAATTCGTCAATAGCTTCCTGATATTTTTCCTCATTGAATTTCATTACCCCCATAAAATAATACATATTAACATCTTTATGTCCTTTAGCTATCGCCAAGTTAAAACTTGCCCGAGCATCATCATATTTGTCAAGATAATACTCCGAGTATCCTTTTAAATATATTGCATTACCATCATTTGGGTCTGTTTTAATATATTTTGTCAAATCGCTTATAGCCTCTTGATACTTCTTTAACTGAATATAACTAGCTCCGCGGCCAAAATAAGCCTTTGCCATATCAGGATTAAGTTGCAAAGCTCTATTATAACTTTGAATAGCAGCCTCATACTGATTTTGTGAATAAAACTCAACTCCATCGTTATAAGCAATATTAGCTTGTTGGTCTTCAGAGATTATCAAAGTGCTGCTGGTATCAGAAACTGCGGCTTCTCCATCAATCCCGATTTTTATCGGTATAACAATTTGTGATGTGTCAATTGTAACGTTCTGAGCATAAACGCCAAACATCACAAAACCGGAAAATAATAAAGTCAATAGTTTTTTCATAATTTAGGTTTTTATTATTACAAATTTAAAACATTTTCTTAACAATTCACTCTTGTTTATCTATTATATATTTAAATAACTATATTTAATCATTAGAATTAATCCCATGACAATGTTTATACTTCTTCCCACTTCCGCAAGGACAAGGATCATTCCTTCCAACTTTTTTCTCCACTCTTACAGGGTCAGCTTTTGATTTTCCTTTACTCGGGTCATTATATCCAGGATCGTCCCTGCCCACTTTCATGTTACTCAAATCAAGTTTTGACTTTACACGAGCTTCTCTAACGTCTTCGGCACCTTGAACAGGTATATATCCTTTCATCAGAGTAGAAATTACAGACCTGTTGACCTTATCCAACATTGTTTTAAAAAGATTGAAAGATTCAAGTTTATAAATCAACAGAGGATCTTTTTGTTCATAAGAAGCCGACTGAACTGATTGACGCAAATCATCCATTTCACGTAAATGTTCTTTCCACATATCATCAATAGTCTTTAAAACAACCGTTTTGTCATAAGAAGCTACGATTTCTGCGCCTTGTGTCTTATATGCTTTTTCGAAATTAACAATAACATTGTAAACTTTAGATCCATCAGAAACCGGCACTAAAATATTTTCATATTTAGCAGCTTGATTTTCGAATATTGTCCTTATTACCGGAAAAGCCTGATTTGCAATTATTTCAGTTTTTCTTTTATGCGTTTCTCGAACTTTTTCGTACAAATATTCCGTAAAATCATCTCTTGACATACTACGGAATTTATCCTCACTAATATCTAACTCAATTGAAAGTATTCTAAATAAATCAAACTTAACGCCTTCCAAATCTCCTGAATCGAAATATTCATCAGTGATGCTAACACAAACATCGTACATCATGTTTGCTATGTCAGCACCAAGTCTTTCGCCATCCAACGCATTTCTTCGTTTCCTGTAAATAACTGTTCGTTGAGCATTCATTACATCATCATACTCCAACAATCTTTTACGAATTCCAAAATTGTTTTCTTCAACCTTTTTCTGAGCGCGTTCGATAGATTTAGATATCATCGAATGTTGAATAACCTCACCTTCTTTGAGTCCCATTCTATCCATCAATTTGGCTATACGTTCTGAACCAAACAAACGCATAAGATCATCTTCGAGAGAAACAAAGAACTGTGATGATCCGGGATCTCCTTGTCGTCCGGAACGTCCTCGCAACTGACGATCAACTCGTCTTGATTCGTGTCGTTCGGTACCTATAATTGCCAAACCTCCTGCCTCTTTCACTTTATCACTTAGCTTAATATCCGTTCCACGACCTGCCATGTTGGTTGCAATAGTAACATTGGAAGAATAACCAGCCTCTGCCACGATATCTGCTTCCCGTTTATGTAATTTAGCATTAAGAACATTATGCTTTATACCCTTGCGAGATAAAATTTTACTTAAAAGTTCCGATATTTCTACAGATGTTGTACCAACTAATACCGGCCTTCCTTCGCTTGTTAATTTTTCAATTTCGTTAATTACAGCAGCATATTTTTCTCTTGTAGTTTTGTAAACGAGATCTTCAAAATCGTTTCTAACAATAGGCTTATTTGTTGGGACAACCACAACATCCAGCTTATAAATATCCCAGAATTCTCCGGCTTCGGTCTCGGCAGTTCCTGTCATACCAGCAAGTTTGTGATACATCCTAAAATAATTCTGAAGAGTAATTGTTGCATATGTTTGCGTTGCTGCTTCGATTTTCACATTTTCTTTAGCTTCAATAGCCTGATGTAAACCGTCTGAATAACGACGACCTTCCATTATACGACCTGTCTGCTCATCAACAATTTTAACTTTATTTTCAATCAAAACATACTCAACATCTTTTTCAAACAGAGTATAAGCTTTTAATAGTTGATTTATTGTGTGAATACGTTCAGATTTTACCGAATAATCTCTAATTATTTCGTCTTTTTTACTTAATCTGTCTGTTTCGGATAAATTACTTTTTTCGATTGCTGACAATTCTGTGGCAATATCAGGCAAAACAAAGAAATTTGCATCAGAAGTAGAACCCGACAATAAATTAAATCCTTTATCAGTAGGTTCTATAGAATTCATTTTTTCATCAATAACAAAATATAATTCATCCGTTACAAGATGCATATTTTTGTTATTATCTGCCATATAATAATTTTCTGTTTTCTGTAACAAAGCCCTCATTCCTTGTTCGCTCAAAAATTTAATCAGAGGCTTATGTTTAGGCAATGCTTTAAAAGACTGAAGTAATTTAAATCCACCATCTTTATCATTGCCTGCTGCAATTAATTTTTTTGTCTCTGTAAATATTTCGTTAAACAAAACTTTTTGAGCATTAACAAGTTTTTGGACATGTGGTTTTAATTCATCAAACAACTGGTCTTCACCTTTAGGAGTAGGTCCGGAGATAATTAAAGGAGTACGCGCATCATCAATTAAAACCGAGTCAACCTCATCAACAATTGCATAATTATGTTTTCTCTGAACAAGATCTGAAGGATTAATAGCCATATTATCCCTCAAATAATCGAAGCCGAACTCATTATTTGTACCAAATGTAATATCTGCCTGATAAGCTTTTCTTCTAGACTCACTGTTTGGTTCATGTTTGTCAATGCAATCAACAGATAAACCATGAAACATATACATTGGTCCCATCCACTCGGCATCACGTTTTGCCAAATAATCGTTAACAGTAACTATATGAACACCTCTACCCGTTAGTGCATTTAAAAATACAGGAAATGTTGCAACAAGAGTTTTCCCTTCACCTGTAGCCATCTCAGCAATTTTTCCTGAATGCAAAACGGCTCCACCTATTATCTGAACATCGTAGTGAACCATATCCCAAGTTACCGTATTACCTCCGGCAACCCACGTATTGTACCAAACAGCTTTGTCACCCTTAATATCTACAAAGTCATTATGTGTTGCAAGTTCTTTATCAAAATCTGTTGCCGTAACTATAATTTCTTTATTATTTTTAAACCTCTTTGCAGTTTCTTTAACTATTGCAAAAGCTTCAGGTAAAATTCCATTTAAATAATCCTCAAGTATTTTATCGATATTTTCTTCAATCTTATCAATTTCATTAAAAATATCTTCTCTCTCCCATATATCAAGATTTTCAGCCTTCTCTTTCAAGGCTGCAATTTGATCCATATCTTCTTTAATAAACTCCCGAATACCATTTTTCAACACATCTACTCTCTCTCTCAACTCGTCATTATTCAACCCTTCAAGTTCAGGACTAACATCCAACACCTTTTCTAAAAAAGGTTGAACAGCCTTATTGTCTCTGTCTGCTTTTGATCCGAAAATTTTCGAAATTATATTATTCAGTCCCATAATATTCCAACAATAATTTTAATATTAACTTACAAAATTAAGGTTTTAATTATTTTATAGTATAATTGAGGCATTTTTTATTGATGCTTTTATTAACAATTTTGCAAATAATATCTGTTTGTTCAATAACAACCAGGAGATTATTCACGCTCCCATTCTCCCAGAATGCTGTCTATTTCCTCCGAAGTATTTCGCAATCTTGCTTTACATTCTTTTATCAAAAATGTAGCTCTTTTAACTTTAGCACTTAAAACATCCAAATTTGGTTCGTCTGTTTCTATTTCAGCCAGTATTTCTTCAAGCTCTTTCAGTGCTTCGCTATATGAGAATTCTTTTTTTGCCATATCAAATATATTTTTGCTTTTGAGAAATCCTTAAAATTATGAGTGCTAAAATAAGAAAAACTATCGATATCACAAAAGTATATGTAAAGTCAAAGAGTTTATATATTACTACTCCTAACGGAGCAAACAAAGACCGTACTCCTGTAAGTGTAATATGAACAGCCTGATAGTCTCCTGTTTTGTTAATATCTTTACTAAAGTAAGTCGAACTCACATTCCATGACAAAGTCCCTGCAGCATTAAAAACACCCATACTAATAAAGGCAAATATCAGCATTAAATAAATTTCGTTACCACCTATTGAAAACTTAATTGGAAAAAATTGTGTAAGCATTATTCCGGTTACATACAGCAGCATAAAACTAAACATAATAGTTCCAAACTTACGCTGATCAATTTTATCCATCAGAATTCCCAACATCGGAATAAGTAATACCGTCACTATCCCTGCCATTGTTTTATATCCTGATATTACTGAATAGCTGAGCGACAAATATGATTCGAGAAAAAATGTTATAACTGTCGCCGTAATCATAAAAGCTATTCCATAAGAAAAATATGCCATCTGAAAATGTAAGAATGGTTTATCGTTTTTAAAAATACTTATCATTCTTCCGAAAGAGTTTCTAACAGACGTAAATATTTTTTCTTTGATAACAGGTACTGATTGGCGGAAAGGAACTGTTGATAATGCATAATAACCTAATACTCCTAAAATGCCAATTGCCGGATAAACCCAACGAAATGCAAAGTAATCTGAGTCTAATAAAAATCCGAAAATCATTGTAGAAACCAATGTAGCTGTTTTATTTGCCGATGTTGCATAACCGTATAATTTACCAAAATTATTGTTCCTGTAATTATGCTTGAGTAACAAATTTATTGTTGGTAGTGTAATGGCTGTTCCAAGATAGTAGAAAAACAGTATTCCCAGAAATGCTGCATGTACCAAACTGGCATTGGATTGAGTGATAGCTGAAGGAAATAGCAAAAACAAAAGTAAAGGAAGCCGAGTAATTAAAGCTGTAATTCTAATAAGTTTCTTTTTATTAGCAATTCTGCGGGTAATTTCATTTGATAAAATAAGTGTAATGTAAACCACCATGCTAATTAAAAACAGTAAACCAACAAGGAATTCTGTTCCTTTCAGACTTCGCAGAAAAACAAACTCATTCATCAGCGATGTACCAAAAACAAGGCCTTCGAGTACAGTAAATACAAAGTGTGCTCTGAAAGTTATTTTTTCGCGATAAGTAAGTTTATTGTAAAACATTCTTGAGATTAAAATTTAACAAAATACAATATTTATGTTTTGAGTTTTGGGTTTCGGATTTCGGATTTCAGATTTCGCGTTTTGAAATTTGAAATTTGAAATTTGAAATTTGAAATTCACGTTTTTTATTCCCATTCAATTGTTGCAGGAGGTTTTGAGCTTATATCATAAACGACTCTGTTTACTCCTTTTACTTTGTTAATTATATTATTTGAAATTTTTGCAAGGAAATCATAGGGTAAATGGACCCAATCTGCGGTCATACCATCTGTTGACTGCACTGCTCTAAGAGCAACAACATTTTCGTATGTTCTTTCATCGCCCATTACTCCAACTGATTGAACAGGCAACAACATCGCTCCTGCCTGCCAAACATCATTGTATAAATTCCATTCTTTTAATCCTTGAATAAAGATATCATCAACTTCTTGTAAGATACGGACTTTTTCGGGTGTAACATCGCTCAAAATACGAATTCCGAGACCCGGACCCGGGAATGGGTGTCTTCCCAGAATACTGTCTGAAATATTTAAAGCTTTGCCTACTCTTCGTACTTCGTCTTTAAAAAGTAGATTTAGAGGTTCAACTATTTTTAACTTCATAAAGTCTGGTAAGCCTCCAACATTATGATGAGATTTTATTGTTGCAGACGGTCCTTTAACTGAAACTGATTCAATTACATCGGGATAAATTGTTCCTTGTGCAAGCCAAACAACATCTTCGATTTTGTGCGCTTCTGCATCAAAAACTTCTATAAATACCCTGCCAATAATTTTTCTTTTCATCTCAGGTTCAGTTGCTCCTTTTAGCTCGCTGTAAAACCTATCTTTTGCATCTACTCCTATTACATTCAATCCCATACCTTTATAGGATTCGAGTACAGATTGAAATTCGTTTTTACGTAATAATCCATTATCTACAAAAATACATGTAAGCTGAGCTCCTATAGCTTTATGGAGAAGGACTGCAGCAACAGAGCTGTCAACACCCCCCGATAATCCCAGAACGACTTTATCAGTTGCTATTTTCTTTTTTAGGTCTGTTATTGTTGTTTCAATAAATGAATCAGGTGTCCAACTCTGAGAACAGCCGCAAATCGAAACAACAAAATTTTTCAATAATATTTGTCCTTCAACCGAGTGATAAACTTCGGGATGAAACTGAATTCCCCATGTCTTTTCTCCTGATATCTGAAATGCTGCAACTTTAACATCTAAGGTTGAGGCAATAATTTTATAATTATCCGGAATCGCAGAAATAGTATCTCCATGTGACATCCAAACCTGAGAATTGCTGCTTATATTTTTCAACAAATCATTTTCTGAATTTACAAAATCAAGATTTGCTCTACCATATTCTCTTGTATTTGATTGAGCAACCAATCCTCCATAAAAATGTGCCAGATACTGCGCCCCATAACAAACTCCCAATAGAGGATATTTTCCCTTAATTTTCCCCAAATCAGGTTTAAGAGCTTTTTCGTCACGAACCGAAAACGGACTACCACTTAAAATCACACCTTTAATTCCTGAGTCTAATTGCGGAATTTTATTGTAAGGATGAATTTCACAATAAACGTTTAATTCTCTTACTCTTCTTGCAATCAATTGAGTGTATTGTGAACCAAAATCGAGGATAAGGATTTTTTCTGTCATTTTGTATATTTTTCGGTTTGCAAATATGGCAATAAATTTTTGTATTTGTGCAAAAAACTAGAAATGATATATTTAAAATAATTTTACCTTAGCAATATATCTGTAGATGACTTCGAAAGCAATTGTGTGTTTACTAAAATAATCCTTAAAATTGAGTTTCTCAATCTTAAATATGTTCAAAATGATTTAAAATACTATTTACAATTAAATACTATCAATTGATAATAATAATCAATCTTTTATAAATGTAACTTTATGGAGTGATGCATTTGTAGATGTGTATTTTTGTTCCCACGAAACACCACCATTGCTAGTTTTTATTATAGGGCAATCATTTACAAAACCGGCTTGTGCTCCAACTGAAATAGCGCAATTATTATCAAACGCATCAAATCCAAGCATAAAAAACTGGCTTATTCCAACAGTTTGCTGTTGTGTCCAATTTGCTCCACCATCTTTTGTAATATATACTTGCCCTAAATCTAATGCTCCCCACCACACTTGTGAATTAATCATAATGAGATGGTTAATATCAGCTCCACCAAATCCACCACCAGTATTGGGAATAGAATCATTTTCCCACGTAATTCCGCCATCTATACTAACTATATAATGAGATGTACTTCCATAAACAACAATTGAATTACCATATGCACAAACTCCAATCCATTCATATCTATTAAAGTTGTTTTCAGGAGTTACGGTATCCCATGTAACTCCACCATCCAATGTATATGCAATATAACCTCTCATCGAACCTCCTAAATCAATTCCACCAGCAACATAAATTTCATTTTGATTAATTGCACAAATACCCTGTAAAAAAGCTTTATCAAAAAAAGTCGTATCGCACATGGTCCATGAGTTACCTTCATCAGTTGAATTATAAACAGTCCCATTCTCTCCCGATATCCATACACTAGTTTTATTTGAAACGCTTATTGAATACAACGCTGGATTAGATGGATTGAAAGATAAATCCACCTTTATCCACGATTGACCGCCATCTGTAGTTTTTAGCACTGTATTGTCAGCACCTACCACCCAAACCGTATTTTCATCTATTGCCCAAATATCAAGGAAATTCACACCAAAAAATTCAGGAGTACCGACACCTTGTCTAACCCAAGTTTCGCCTCCATCTTTTGAAAACAGTAACATACCATAACCTGTACTGTCAGGTTCTCCACAAACCCACGCATACTTCTTCCCCATTACTGGTAGCGGACCATGTTCAAATCCATTATTATCTTTTTTACATCCAGTAATAAGACAAGCTAAAATAACTGTAATAGTAATTGCTATAAGAATTTTCATTTCTATTTTTTAATTAATGATAAACACTCAAAATAACCTATTTAGAATTCATTCATAAGTACTCAAAAATACAAAAATAAAAATAAGTGAATTACTAAATGAAAATAATATTTTATCCCTTGTTAACACCTTTATCTTTTGCATTTCCGTTTTTTTCTTAATTTTGTGTCCATAAAACCCGATTTATGAATATAATCTCAGTTAAATACGATTGCAAACACTTCAAAGGGACAATTCCTTGTAAACCAAACAAAGACAACCAAGTTGACTGCGAAAATTGCAAATTTTATAGTCTTATTGGAAAAAAGATTTTAATTATCAAGCTTGGAGCTATGGGAGATGTAATCAGAACAACTCCTTTGGTTGTTAAATACAAAAATCTTTATCCGGATTGTCACATTACATGGTTAACTCTTTCACCGGAGGTGTTGCCCAAAGAAAAGATTGATGACATCTATAAATGGAACGAAACATCTTTATATGTTTTAACTCACAAAAAATTTGATATTGCAATAAATCTCGACAAAGAGGAAGAAGCTTGTATGTTACTAGCTGATGTAAATTCAAAAGAAAAGTATGGTTTTATATGGAATAACAATCATATTGATGCGGCAACGCCGGCAGCAGCTCATAAGCTCATAACAGGATATTTCGACCATCATTCTCAGACAAATACTAAGAATTACATGGAAGAGATTTTCGAGATTTGTCATTTAAATTTTAATAACGAAGAGTACTTATTGAATTATAATAAAGAGCTTGCCAATAATTGGATGTCAAAAATGCGAAAAAAGTCAGGAAATAAACCTGTTGTTGGGTTAAATACAGGATGTGGAAACAGATGGCTCACAAGATTGTGGCCTGAAACGTCATGGATTGAACTTATTAAAAAGTTACAGGACAATGGATTTTATCCTGTTGTACTTGGCGGTCCGCAAGAAAACGATAAAAACTTGATGCTGTCAAACGAAACAAAAGCTTGGTATCCCGGGACATATTCGTTAGAAGAATTTTTTGCTATTACTGCCGGTTGTGAAATAGTTGTTACCCAAGTTTCGATGATGATGCATATTGCTACAGCCTTGCAAAAGAAAATGGTTTTAATGAACAACATCTTCAACAAACACGAATTCTATCTTTATAACAGGGGAGTAATAGTTGAGCCCGAATCCGGTTGTGAGTGTTTTTACGGCAATACTTGCAAACGCGAAAAATCATGTATGAATGATCTTAAGCCTGAAACTGTCTTTAATGAGATTTTGAAACTTTATAAGAAATAATTCTAGCCACAGATTAAAAACAAATTTACAGTTTAATTTTTTTTAGATTTTTATTTTTTTGTCAATAAAGACAGTTTGTATCATTTATAGAAATCTATAAAAAACAAGTTTTTATTTATTTTTATTGCTAATTTTGGCAAATAGTAAATCAAATTTTTCGATGAGAATAGCATATCTATCAACATTTTACCCATATAGAGGCGGAATAGCCCAGTTCAACGCTTCGGTAATACGCGAGTTCGAAAAAGCAGGTCATACTACTAAAGCCTTTACCTTTACTACTCAATATCCAAATTTTCTTTTTCCGGGCGAAACTCAGTTTGTAAAAGAAGGTGATTTAGTTGAGAAAATAGAAGCTCAAAGAATACTTAATTCAGCAAACCCGTTAACATGGCCGGGAGCTGCTTCTAAAATTAAAGTCTTTGCACCCGATATGCTTGTAATGAAATACTGGATGTCGTATTTTGGTCCATCGCTGGGGTATGTTGCAGGAAAACTTAAAAAAAATACAAAAGTAATCACCATTCTTGATAATGTAATACCACACGAGAAAAAGTTTTTTGATGAACCTTTTACAAAGTATTTTCTAAAACGCAATCATGCTTTTGTTGCGATGTCGGAAAAGGTAAAGAACGATTTGCTATCATTATTGCCAAATGCAAAAGTAATTTTGCTTCCTCATCCTTTATACGATCATTTTGGCGAAATTCAGGATAAAACATCAGCCCGAAAGTTGTTGAATCTTGACCCCAACAAAAAAACTTTACTGTTTTTTGGCTTTATTCGAGACTACAAAGGACTTGATTTGCTTATTGATGCATTTGGAAAACTCGACAAGTCCTATCAGCTTGTCATTGCAGGCGAAGTTTATGGCAATTTCGACAAATATGATGTTCTAATCAATGCAAATCCCAACAAAGAGAATATTCACAAGCATGTAAAGTACATTTCAGACAACGAAGTTGCTGCATATTTTTCTGCTGCCGATGTTTGCATTTTACCGTATAAGGGCGCTACCCAAAGCGGGATTACCGGAATCTCATACCATTTCGAACTTCCCATGATTGCCACCAATGTTGGAGGACTTGCCGAAATAATCCAACACGAAAAAACCGGACTTATTGCTCCAACACCGGATGTAGAAACAATAAAAACTACAATCCAAAATTACTTCAACAATTATTCACCTGATACATTTGTTGGCAATATTAAACAGTTAAAAGAAGATTTAAGTTGGAAGGTATTTGCGGAGAAGTTGGTGGATATGGGAAAGTGAGAGTGCCTTGACATATTTTCTGGTTAAAAATTATTCCTGTATTTTATTCAAAGAATTTATCCTTTCCCCAATTGGTGGGATTATTGGTTATGTAATTTCTGATTCTTGATAAGGAATAATCTGTGTGGACAATTTTATCATTAAAACTTCGCTGCCACAATTTTTTGTTAAACCGTTTCCAACCGAATTGTTTTACGCCACGAATGTATTCGTTGGTTGTCATTGTTTTAAACCAATCCATTACATCGGAAATTGATGCGCCGTAAATTATGTTTTGCATTCCATATTGTGATAGGGGCATTTTGTGGTCGTTGTTTTCATCAATGGTACACCCACGTTTTTCATCGTCGTCAATTTTGTCATTGGCGAAATATTGGTTTTCGTCAACGGGACGCCCACGAAGGGACGTCCCTTCGTGGGCGTCCCGTTGAAATGTATCATTTGAATTGATATTTTCATTTTTAAATGTATCGTGGGCTATTAATACATTTTCAATTATACAATGCATGTGATTCGGCATTATGATCATTTCGTGGCACCTTTTATCGGGATATTTGTTTACCAATTCAAAATACCATTTTTCGACCATTTTGCCAGCGTCGTTCAAAATCATTTTCCCTTTTTCAATGTTACCAAAAAAACATTCACGATTTTGGCAACATATTGTAAGGAAATAATATCCTACAGTGGAATAATCATAACCTTTAAGGCGTAGTACCTTCCTATTGTGTATACCTGATTTATTTTCCAATTTCTTTATTTTTGGGTTAAAAAATTTTAAAATCAAATTTAATTATAAATTTCTCTTTTCATTATTTTTACATGTCAATTCTTTTCTCCTTCTATATATTATAATATATCCCACAATAATTTTATGACAAATAAATTGTCGCAATAATTTTCCATATTCTACATCAGTCATGTGATTTTATTATTTTTCCCTATATTTGTAAAAACAAACTCATTAAATGCTGAATATTAAAACGAGAATATTAAATCTGTGCATTGTGGCAATATTGTTATTGTCGTCAAACTTTTTAATGTTTTCCCAATCTTCAAAAACCGATAGCCTTATGAATCGCAAACCTGCAGTAGCCGGGAAATTTTATTCCGGATCAAAAGAAACGCTAACAAATGATTTGATTCATCTTTTTGCACCTGCTAAGCCAAGAAATTCAGACGCTGTTGCAGTGATAAGTCCACATGCAGGATATGTATTTAGCGGTGAGGTGGCAGCTTCTGCAATAAATCAAATAAATCCGGATAAAACATATAAAAATATTTTTATTATTGCCTCAAGTCATACAACATATTTTGAGGGGGCGTCCATTTATAATATAGGTAATTACGAAACACTACTGGGAGAAGTAAAAGTAAACACTGAATTATGTAACGAACTAATTAAAAACAATTCAGTATTTTCATATATTCCCGAAGCACACAAATCTGAACATAGTATCGAAGTACAATTGCCATTTTTGCAATTTCACTTAAATAATGATTTTCAAATAGTACCTGTCATTTTAGGAAGTGATGGGGCTACAACAGCAAAAGAAATTGCAAGTATTTTGAAACCATATTTTACAGAAGAAAATATTTTTATTGTATCAACAGATTTTTCACATTATCCTACTTATGAGGATGCTCTTAAAGCTGACAAATTAACTGCTGATGCAATATGCAGCGGCAAACCCGATTCTTTGATCAATGTTATAAATCAGAAACAGAAAATCAGTAATCTTGCAACATACTGCTGTGCATGGCCTGCAGTTTTAACACTTATGTACATGGCACAAAATGATTATGAATATAATCAAATACAATATATAAATTCGGGCGATTCTCAATATGGTGATCATGACAGGGTTGTAGGCTACTGGTCTATTTCACTCACACAAAAAAATCAATCAACTTATACATTAAGTGATGAAGAAAAGATCAGCCTTCTAAAACTTGCAAGACTTACAGTTGAGACAAGGGTTATAGAAAACAAAAAACCTGATATTTCTGATTTTACATTTACTGACAACCTGAATGAACACTGCGGTGCATTTGTAACCTTGCACAAAAATTCAAATCTACGTGGCTGTATCGGTCGTTTTGAGCCTGATATCCCGCTTTATCAGGTTGTTGTCGAAATGGCTGTTTCTGCTGCAATAAATGATTATCGCTTTTCTCCGGTAAAAAAAGACGAATTAGATGAAATAGACATTGAAATATCTGTTCTGACTCCAATGGTTAAAATTGATTCAGTACAACAAATTGTTCTGGGAAAACATGGCATATATATCAGTAAAGGCAGTCGTGGAGGGACGTTCTTACCACAGGTTGCTACAGAAACAGGCTGGACCCTGGAAGAATTTCTCGGGCACTGCTCACGCGACAAAGCCGGAATAGGTTATGACGGATGGAAAGATGCTGATATATATATTTATGAAGCAATAATTTTTTCTGAAAAAGAGTTTGGTCTATTTCCGAAAAAAAAAACTAAATACTACGAAAAGCTAGACAACAACAAAGTAAAATGCACACTTTGTCCTCATGCTTGCGTTTTGGGTGAAGGGCAAACCGGATTGTGTAATGCACGTAAAAATTCAAACGGAGAATTAGTTTCACTGACATACGGCAGACCTGTAGCAATTCATATTGACCCCGTAGAAAAAAAGCCACTATATCATTTTCTACCAGGCAGTACAACATTATCGTTTGGCACAGCCGGATGTAACCTGCATTGTAAAAATTGTCAGAATTCGAGCATTTCACAGGGGAATCCCGAAAAAATAGAATATATTGAAGCAACACCTGAACAAATTGTAAAGACTGCTATTAAAAATAATTGCAAGTCAATATCATATACATATACAGAACCTACTGTTTTTTATGAATACATGCTTGAAACGGCAAAGTTATCACATGAGGCAGGACTTAAAAATATTATAGTTTCAAATGGATATATAAATCAAGAACCCCTTCTCGAACTGATCCCATATATTGATGCTGCAAATATTGATCTTAAATGTTTTAATGACTCCATTTATAAAGACATTACAACAGGTAGTTTGCAACCGGTATTAAACACTCTTATTACATTAAAAGACAACGGAGTTTGGCTTGAAATAACAAATCTTGTTATTCCCGAACACACCGACAATATGGAAATGATATCACAAATGTGTGATTGGTTGATTGAAAATGGTTTTGAAGATGTCCCACTTCATTTCAGCAGATTTTTCCCTTCATATAAAATGATGGATTTAAAACCCACTAGTATTGAAACTGTTGAAACGGCTGCCGGAATTGCGAAATCAAAAGGGATGAAATATGTTTATCTTGGTAATGTTCATGGCACTGAAACCAATACTATTTGCCCCTATTGTGGAGAAAAGATAATTACACGTAACGGATATCAAGTAAGCCTTAAAGATTTCGCAGGAAAATGTCCCAAATGTGGAAAATATATAAATGGGAAATGGGAATAGGTAAAGCATTTAATAACTAATTACAAATTATACCTTTAAAGCAAAATTGTTTAGAATTTTAATAAAGCTACAATTACTTTCTGGTTTTTAAAAGTTTTTCATAAGCATACATCTCATCACGCAGTCGGGCAGCTTCAATGAAATCAAGTTTTGCGGCTGCATTTTCCATTAGTTTTTTCGTGTTTTTTATAGCTTTTTGTAAAGCTTCTGATGTCATATATTTAACAACAGGATCTGCTGCAATATTAGTTTCAATCTCTGCATTGTATTCTTTATAATCAGTTTCTATTTTTCTTCCAAGGACATCACGTTGAGCTTTAAAAATTTGAGTAGGAGTAATATTGTTTTCCTGATTGTACGTTAATTGCTTAAGTCTTCTTCTGTTTGTTTCATTAATAGTTCGCTGCATAGAACCTGTTATTTTGTCGGCATACATAATTACTCTTCCGTTCAGATGTCTGGCTGCACGACCTGCTGTTTGTGTCAGTGCTCTTTCAGAACGTAAAAACCCTTCTTTATCAGCATCTATTATTGCAACCAATGAAACTTCAGGAAGATCCAAGCCTTCACGTAATAAATTAACACCAACTAATACATCAAACATGCCTGATCTTAACTCAGAGAGTATCTGTACTCTTTCTAAAGTATCAACATCTGAATGAATATACTTGCACCTGACTTCAAATTTGCTTAAATATGCTGTTAGTTCTTCAGCCATTCTTTTGGTAAGAGTCGTAACCAAAACCCGCTCATCTTTTTCACTTCGTACATTTATTTCGTTCATCAGGTCATCAATCTGATTTAATGAATTTCTTATCTCTATTATAGGATCCAGCAATCCTGTTGGCCGTATTACTTGCTCAACAATTACACCACCACTTTTTTCCAATTCATAGTCAGCAGGTGTTGCACTTACATAAATTACCTGATTCATCAGTGACTCGAATTCGACAAATTTTAATGGACGATTGTCAATTGCTGCCGGAAGTCTGAATCCATAATTCACTAAATTTTCTTTCCTTGATCTGTCACCACCGTACATAGCTCCGATTTGTGGAACAGTTACATGGCTTTCGTCAATTATTGTAATAAAGTCCTCCGGAAAATAATCAATTAAGCAAAACGGACGTGAGCCCTGCGTTCTTCCATCAAAATATCTAGAGTAGTTCTCTATTCCGCTGCAATGTCCTAGTTCTCGAATCATTTCAAGATCATAAACAGTTCTTTCTTTAATCCTTTTTGCTTCCAGAGGTTTGCCTATGCTGTTAAAATAAGCAACCTGAGCGGTCATATCATCTTCAATCTGAATTATTGCTTGTTTAATTCTTTCTTTAGTGGTAACAAAAATGTTTGCAGGATAAATTTTCGCTGTTTCTAATGATTCGATTTTGTTGCCTGAGTATGGCTCAAATGAATATATTTCTTCAATTTCTTCGTCCCAAAACACAATTCTTAAAGCAATATCATGATAAGCAAGAAAAACATCAACAGTATCGCCTTTAACTCTGAAGCTTCCACGTCTAAATTCAATGTCTGAACGAAAATAAAGTGAATCTACTAGATGTCTAAGCAAAATATCTCTGCCATATTTTTGAGCTTTGCTGATTTCCAGAGTATTTGAGTGAAAATCTTCCGGATTACCAATACCATAAATACATGAAACAGAGCTAACAACAATTACATCTCGTCTTCCGGAAAGTAGCGCAGAAGTTGCACTCAAACGAAGCTTTTCAATTTCATCATTTATCGAAAGATCTTTTTCAATATAAGTATCAGTAACAGGCATATAGGCTTCCGGTTGATAGTAGTCATAATACGAAACAAAATATTCAACTGCATTTTCAGGAAAGAACTCCTTAAATTCTGAATATAATTGAGCTGCCAGTGTCTTATTATGACTTAATACCAGTACTGGTTTGTTCAGGTTAGCAATAACATTTGCAATCGTAAAAGTCTTCCCGCTACCGGTTACACCAAGCAGAGTCTGATGATTTAAACCTTTTAAAATACCCTCAGTAAGTTGTTTAATTGCATCCGGTTGATCACCTGTTGGTCTGTATTCTGAAAGTAGTTTATATTGCATGAAAACACATAAGTATTAAATTTTGTAAAATTATCATTATTCAATTTAAAAAGTGCTATATTGCAAAAAAAAATATGATTAGGGTTTTACTTTTTGCGTTAGCTTTTTTCTTCCATTTTCAATTGTTTTCACAATCTTATTACAAACTCGAAAACAATTGTTTTAGTTTGACAGAAGATGGATTAGAATATTACGAACAGAATTTGCCTGAGGCATTCGATTTAAGCGGTTCGGATTATTGGCCACCAATATATAAACAAACTCACTGGGTTTGTAATCAAGTCGCCGCATCATATTATATGTTAAGTTATGAAACAAATTTAAAGAAAGATTTAAGTTCTCAAAATCCACAAAATATTTTTTCTGTTTATTTTCCTTGGAATTTCGGTAATGGTGGACATGGGTGGTTTGGAGATAATTATATAATTACAATGGAATTGATGAAAAAGTTGGGAATTCCAAAGCTTCTGGACAATCCGGCAGATATTTACAAAGATAGCTCTTTATGGTTAGACGGATATGATAATTATTATCAGGCAATGCACAATAGAATTTCCGATTACTATTTAATTAAGACTAATTCTGATGAAGGAATATTAACGCTAAAATCCTGGGTATATGATCATATAGAAGGCGGTGATTATGGCGGAACTGCGACTTTTTTGGCTAATATTGCAGAAGGAGGGGCTGTTTTTTTACCGCAAGGTACCCCTCATGAAGGAGCCTATACAATTATTCAGTGTGGGGACGATGCACTTCATGCAAGAACTATCGTGGGTTTTGACGATAATATTTGTTATGACTATAATGATGACGGACAATATACAACTGACATTGATTTGAATGGAGATGGAATAATTGATATAAGGGACTCGGAAAAA
This sequence comes from Bacteroidota bacterium, assembly GCA_029558535.1. Classification (GTDB taxonomy): domain Bacteria; phylum Bacteroidota; class Bacteroidia; order Bacteroidales; family ML635J-15; genus Bact-19. Next base: position 50,815 of record JAKQEK010000453.1, read on the forward strand.
GGAGGTTTTAAACTAGCCGAAAGCTATGGTCCAACCTGGCAGGGTGACGGATATTGCTGGATTATGTATAAAGCTATGTCCGATGCTTACAAGGAGGGAGGAATACTAAATAGTAATGTACATGTTATTAAACCATTAATTAATTACAGTCCTCATTTGACAGCAAGAATAAAAATTACCTATCCGAGCAGAATTAATATTAAATTAAAAATAGGTATCACAGGAGATACTCTATCAAATGAATATGAATATATTCAGGATTTTCCGATTTTAAATTTTCAGGGTGGGGATTTATATATGCAAGGCGGTTCCGAAGAAAGCGATAAAACAATAGAAATAGGATTGGATCTTACAAATTTTGAAGAGTACTTTAATTCAGATAACTGTGCAAGATTTTTTGTTCAAATAATTGAATATGACCCACAAAATTTGAATGAAGGAGCATTGGAAGAGTTTGCAATAATTGACTATTCAGGTTCTGAACCAAATGAGTTTCTATTTCCGGTTTCGACAGAATTGGTAAACAATTCTGTTACTGAAATTGCACTTAATGTTTGCATGAATTGTGTTGATGCCCCGAAAATATTAACTAATGCGTTGCCGGTATTTACACAAAATTCAAGCGTTTGGTACCCTTTGAGTTTTGATGGTGGAACTCCGCCATATACTTGGGAGTTTGTACCTTATTTTGAGGTTACTGAATTTAATCGTACTTATGATGCATTTGAAGGGACAAAACTTACTCCTGACACCTATTTTGATGGAGAATTGGCTCTTGATATTCCTTTTGCCTTTCCTTTTAATAATACTACTACACAAAAAATTAAAGTTCATTCAAACGGCTATATTTTCCCATTTTCGACTACATTTAACTGGAATCAATTTAGAGAATATCTGTATCCGTTTTTTATAAACGAAAATGTAGTTGCGCCGTTAGCCAGATATAGTCTTGTCAGTGATCCCTCAAAATCAGATGGTATTTGGTATAAATTTGTTCAAGATACTGTTAAAATAAGATGGAAAGAATGTGAGCAGAATGCCGAATCATGGACATCTGTACATTTTGGATGTAATCTAATCTCTGACGGCAGTGTAGAATTTACATACGGGCAGAATTATTTAAGTAAGAGATATACAAACTTAGGTGGTATTTCATACGGTTATAAAGTGAATCATATTTTAGCTTATCTTGATAACGTTCCGGCAATAAATACAGGTTTAAAGATTCAATCTTATCCAAAGCCTCAGGGATTATTTATCACCGAAAGCGGAATTATCTATGGAGAAATTGGAAATTATAGTCATTACCCTGTTAAAATCAAGTTGACTGATGCTAATGGTATTAGTTGTTCTAAGATTTATGATTTAAACACAAATATCGAAATTTGTAATTTTAACAATAACAAAGTAATAGAATTATATCCCAATCCTGCCAGCGATAAAATTATTATTCAAGTAAATGATATAAATTATGAAAAAGCAAGTATTAGAATTTATGATAATTTTGGAAGACTGATAGAGTCATATAATAATATTGCTTTAGATAATTTTATATTGAACATAAATGATTATAAGTACGGGAGGTATCACATCAATTTTATCTCAGGAACTAATATTTACACTTCAGGTTTTATTAAAAAATAATTTATCGAATTTATGAAAAGATTGATTTTGTGCGTTTTATTTTCAGCTTTCTCTTTTTACATTTTTTCTCAAATTGAAGAAAAAACTAATCAGCCGAAGTTGCCGGTATTATCCAGCAAACAAATCCTAGAACTCTCTTCATTACCAGAGTTAAAATTGCCATCTGGTTATAAAAACAAATCCATCCCTTATGAAGTTGATAACACTATTCAAACATGTTATTCGGGATTGTTTTTGCAGGATTTATACTCTTGCGGTCAGGCTGCCTGTGTAGCAAATGGCTTTACTTATGAAATAAACCGGGTAAGAGGTCTTGACGGCAGTCTGGTGCAAAACAAGTATCCTACTCATTTTGCATGGAACTGGGAAAATGGTGGTGGTGGCTATAGTGGTGCCAGTTATTATCACAGTATGCTTCTTCTCAAAAAAGTTGGAAGTCCCAACATGCAGACTTATGGAGGAGCTCATAATACAGGTGGCGAAAAGAGGTGGATGACAGGTTATGATTCTTATTATGCAGGGATGCATAATAGAATTAGTAAAGCCAAAGCTATAAAATGTAACACCGAAGAGGGTATTCTAACGTTAAAACACTGGTTAAATGATCATCTTGATGGTTCTGATGTTGGAGGAATAGCCTTTTTTTACTCTCAGTATCAAAACCCATCCACAAATTTACCGGATGGAACAGAGCATGCCGGTGAAAAGGTATGTATCAGTTGGGGAGCTTCACCAAATCATGGTTTGACAATTACAGGTTATAATGATTCAATAAGATGGGATTATAACGGAGATGGACAATATACCAACAATATTGATATTACAGACGATGGAATTGTTGATGTAAGGGACTGGGAGATCGGAGGCTTTAAAATGTGTAATACTTACAGTACCCCATATAACGGATGGATGATGTACAGAACTCTGGCTCTTGCATCTACTGAAGGTGGAATATGGAACAATACAGTAAATGTTTTATTTCCCATAAAAGAATATTCTCCTTCGCTAACTGCTAAAGTGCGTATCTATTATACAAATCGCTGGAGAATTAAAATTATTGCAGGTTACAGCACTAACCTTTCAGCTTCAGAACCTGATTATTATATGACATTTCCTATAGTTGATTATCAAGGAGGTGAACTTGGAATGCAGGGGGCTAGTGATGAGGCATCAAGAGAAATTGAATTAGGATTAGATATTACTCCATTTTTAAATATTATTCCTTCTGCTACTCCTGTTAAATTCTTCTTTCAGGTGCACGAAACAGATCCGGAAGGATGGGGATCCGGTTATATCAGGAATTTTTCCGTTATTGATTATACTTCTGGTAGTCCTGTGGAATATGTGTCTGGTGACGTAAATGTCTCGATAATTCATAATTCGGTAACGACTGTTTCTGTAAATCATACTCCGGTTTTTAATAAACCTGAAATAACTACAGATGTTTTGCCTACTGCAAATGTTTATCATCAGTATTCGCACCAGATGGAAGCATCGGGGGGTAGTTCTCCTTACAGGTGGGAATTTGATCAGGATTATACTATGACTGAAATAAGTACTGCTATTCCGGTACCAACAACAGAATTAACCGGTACTTTAATAAATCTTCCTTTCGATTTTCCATTTTATGGCGAAACTTACAACTATTTTTATTTAACAAACACAGGTTTGATTGATTTTTCCGGAGAAACGTATTCATTACCATATAACAATAATTCACTTAGCAATTATTCTGTGAGATTTTTGAACAGAAAAGGGATTGCTGCCTTTTACTCCACCACTGAATGTAGCACATATTATTCACAGGATGCAGACAATTATATTATTAGATGGGTAGGTACAAACATAGATGTAAGCCTTAAACTGAAAAGCGATGGAACTGTTACGATTTATTACAACAATTGCAGTCCGGCACCTTCTGTAGTTTGGAATTCGGGAGTTTCTTATGGAGATTTAGGGAATTATATATTAACTCCTCTATCCGGTTCTTCAACTCCTATCTCTAGTGTTGGTTATACTTTTGAGCCTAAATTTCCACCGGATTTTTTTAGTCTTAGCGAAGAAGGTTTGTTAACCGCAGTCCCAGACGTTGAACTCTTAGCATATCCGCTTAATTTTAAAATTACTGATGCAAACGGTTTAATAAATCGTAAAACAATACCAATTTCTACCGAAGGACTTATTATTGAGTATGAGGTATCTACTCTTGATGATGAGTTTATCGAATGGGGAGAAACAGTAAATATGAATCTGGATTTAAGAAATGCTACTGAAGAGACTATTCATGATTTGGTACTGACATTGTCTTGCGAAAATCCTGATGTAGTTTTTACGGATAATACGCAGAATGTGGGAGATTTGACTGCTTTTCAGGAAATGGAAATAAGTAATTCATTTGTTTTTAATACAAATTATAATTTTTATAACGGACAGGAGATAAACTTGCATTTGATTGCACAAGCAGTCGAAAACACTTGGGAATTTGATATTATATATCCTGTTTTTACAGCTGATATTGCAATTGCAGAATATTTTGTTGATGACTTTGACAATAATCGCCTTGATATTGACGAAACCAGTGATGTTTATTATGTATTTGAGAATGCGGGAGGGTCTGAATTATATGATATGATTGTAACGGTAAGCAGTTCAGATCCTTTTATTTCAATAAATGATAATTATGATGAATCAGGAGATTTGCTTGCAGGGGAGAGTATAAATGCATATTTTAACTTTACTGCACATTCCGATTGCCCTCCCGGTCACGTTGCTATTTTAAATTTTCATATCGAAGGGGCAAACAATTACGAAAAAGATATTACAGGTTATATCACCGTAGATCAAATACTTGAGGATTGGGAAACAAATAGTTTTGATACATATAATTGGGCATATTATGGTGATGAACCGTGGTTTATAACTACAGAATTGCCTTATGAGGGAACATATTGTTTAAAATCAGGAGGTATAACCCATAATGAAAATTCAACTATAGCAATAGAATTGCAGGTTGTTTCGTCTGGAACAATAAGTTTCTTTAAAAAAGTATCATCTGAAACGAATTATGATTTTCTTAAATTTTATATAGATGGGTATGAAAAGGGTTCATGGTCAGGAGAAATTGAATGGTCAGAGAATACCTATTCGGTGTCAGCCGGCATACACAATTTTAAATGGACTTATAGTAAAGATGTTTCTGTAAGTACAAATTCGGATTGTGCCTGGATTGATTATATTGAATTCCCATCAATATTTGATGCCGATCCCGAATTGTTGGTTAGTCATAGCGAGGTTGAAAAAACGCTTAATCTGGGACAAACAGGAACTGAAACAATTAATATTTCAAATGTTGGAGGAGGAATTATTAATTATGAAATTCAAATTACTGATGATGTCCCTTGGTTAAGAAGTGATCGTAGTATTGCAGGATCAAGTATGTCATGTTCTGAAGATAGTTTTTATGCAGGAGATACCGTTGAATGGTTGTTCACTGCAAGTGCAATGTCATCGGATAATGAATGGATCAAAAGTATAAATATGACTTTCCCTTCAGGATTTATTATTGATTCACTTACTCATTTCTTAGATCAATCTGAAGATACACTTTTATTAATTAGTGGGGAACCAGGAGATGGAGGAGAATTTACATGGTTCGGCGAGAATGGGGATGGCTGGGGACTTATAACCCCAAATGAAAATGCTCACGCCACAGTTTTTGGACATATTTCAGAAGATTTTCAGGATAAAATGACGATATATTATACTTTGCAAGGAGAAATTTATGGTTCAGAGCCTCATCAGGTAAACGACTCCATTGAAATGTTTAATTTTGGTCCCAGAGTTAATTGGTTAACTGTTAATCCATTACAAGGCGATTTAGGAATTGGCAATGAGGATGAGATTGTTCTTAATTTTAACAGCACTGGTTTGAATCCGGGGATTTATACTTGTGATCTGAGGATATATACAAATCTTGAAAATCTTGTAATACCGGTTGAATTGACAGTTACAAATCAAGTAGGACTTGAAATGCCAATATTGAATGATATAAAAGCATATCCTAACCCTACTACAGGTAAGGTTTATTTTGAGTCTGAATCAGAAATACTAGGAATTGAAGTATATACAAATATTGGTCAAAAGATATTTACTTTTAATCCCAAAGAGAATAGATTTGAAATAGATTTGGGTAGAAGTTCAGCAGGTATATACTTTATTAAAGTGATTACAGATTCCGAAATTTATAATACAAAAATTATTGTTCAATAGTTCTATATGAAGTTATGTGATAAGTATAAATTATTTATTTTGATGCAACTTATTTAGTGTATTATTTGTTTATTTGAAAAAAGAAAAATGAAAGAAATACTTGTTTTATTTGTGATGTTGTTTTTTTCCGTTTCATTTTTTGCTCAAGAGGACGAGACATGGCATTGTGCAACAGATGAGGTGTATTGGGAACTGCTAAAAAATAATCCTGAAATTCTTATAGAAAGACAAAAGCTTGATGAATTTGTTCAGGATTATATTAAAAACAACCCTAAAGATGATGAAATATATGTTATACCTGTTGTTTTTCATGTTGTTCATGATTATGGAGTTGAGAATATTTCATATGAACAGATTTTAGCCGCAGTAGATTTTATGAATACAGACTACAGACTTCAGCGTTCAGATACAAATACAATTCATCCTGCGTTTAAAAGCATTGCAGCCGACACACACATCGAGTTTAGATTAGCTAGAATTGATCCAAACGGAGATTGTACAATAGGAGTTACAAGAACAGTATCAGAAACTACTTATGGTGGTGGCGAGGAGGCTAAACAAGCTGCACCTAGTTGGCCATCAGATAAATATTTAAATATTTGGACAGTTAATTCTTTGGGTGGTGGAGCCGCAGGTTGGTCCTATTATCCTGGAACTGCACCATATGGAAGAGATGGAATTATTTTAATACACGATTATGTTGGTGTTACAGGCACTAGTACTATGGGGCATGGGAGTGTTCTTACACATGAAGCAGGCCATTATCTCAATTTACCGCATCCGTGGGGAAGTACTAATGACCCGGAAGTGCCAAGTAATTGTGATATTGACGATGGAATTGAAGATACTCCTAATACAATAGGTCATACTTCATGTAATTTGTATGCGGTTACTTGTGGTTCGTTGGATAATGTCCAGAATTTTATGGAATATTCATACTGCTATAAGATGTTTACTCAAGGACAAAGTAATGTGATGAGAGCAACCCTAAATTCAAGCGTTTCAGGAAGGAATAATTTACATTCTCCGGCTAATTTAATTGCTACCGGTACAAATGACGGATATGAACCTCAAATATGTGCTCCAATTGCGGACTTTAAAGCAACCAGAAAATTGGGTTGTCAAGGCTTTACTGTTCAATATAATAATCTTACTTACAATACAGATTTTATCGGTTATTATAACTGGACTTTTGAAGGTGGAGAACCATCGTCTTCGAATGATTCTGATCCTGTAGTTGTTTATAACGAAAAAGGTCTATTTGATGCTCAGCTTTATGTTGAAAATCCTACTGATTTTGATTCAAAATTAATTGCTGACTATATAAGAATTTATGATCCTATTGATGGAATTTCTTTACCTTACACTGAAAGTTTTGAGACTGCTAATTTTCCATTTATTACCGGTAATAGCGACAACGATTTTTATCTGGTTGAAGAAGGAGAAAAGCATTGGGAGCAGACCTCAGTCGGATATAGTGGTAAATCCATAAAAATTGTAAATAAATACAATGATGTAGGTACAAAAAATAAAATATATCTGCCAAATATTTATATTGAAGATGACAATCAAACAATACAGGTTAGCATGAAAATAGCCTATGGCAGAATTGAGTCAAATTACGCTGACCGATTGAAGTTTTATGTTTCAACGGCCTGTGGTGATTCACTAAAGATTAAATACGTTCTTTCAGCCTCGTCAATTACATCCACTTATGTTTCATCATATACTACATATACTCCCACTGCAGAGGATTGGAAAACCCACACATTTACAATTAATCCAAATTCTTTGCAAGGTAATAATCTTCGATTTGTGATTGAAGCTGAGTCAGGAGGAGGTAGTGCCATCTATATTGACGATGTAAGTTTTGAAATTATTTCTACCGATAATAGTGATAATATTTTAGTAAATCAGTTAAGTATTTATCCAAATCCATGTACAGACGAGCTATATGTTCAAAACTCTGAAAGTGGAAAGGAATTAACAATGAAGTTAACTGATTATACCGGAAAAGTATTAGCTGAAGGCACTTCATCAGACTATTTAATTTCTGCAGATTATCTTATTAGCAATTTGCCTGCAGGAATGTACTTTTTGATAATTGAAAGTTCAACTGAAAATAAAGTATATAAGATTATCAAGGGATTATAAAATTTTATTTCTTCTTCCCTCTGAACGAAAATCCAATTCCCGGTTCAATATAATGTGCTTTAAAACCAAAAGCTTTTATGCTTAAATTGACGAAGATGTAATCACAAACATAATATCTCGCACCTATTCTAGTATAAAAACGATCTCCCGGTTTTACTTTATTATAATAATATACTCCGGCAAATGTGACTAACTCCAGTCTGTTGTATATCAGGTGATGACCAATACTTACGCCACTTCTTAAAATATCGGAAACTTCATCGTAGTATTTTATTAAAACATTCCAATTAGTATCAAAATAATAAAAAAGGTTACTGTTATAGAATAAATCAGCCGAAATTCCAACTTTTCCAATTCCCGAATATTGATAGTTATATCCACAGGCAATTGTACTGCATGGAAAACCTCCTCCGCGACCTTCGGGTTGTATTGAATATTCATCTGATACGGTATAAGTTCCCATAGCCCAAAACTCATGTGGACTGAGGTTTTCGCGTGAGTATTCTTTGTAATCCAGATTTTCGTAATTTGCTATCTCTTTAGATATTGCAAGTCCCATGTATAACTGATTTAGTCCCAGATTCGGTTTTCTTACCGAACCATTTGAATAATGGATTAAACCACCTGTCAATTTTAAATCCAATCCTGTTTTTTCAAAATGGTAACTCCCTGCAAGGTTAAAATTGAAATAAAAGCACAAATGTGTCCCTAAAGCAATGTTTTGAGGATTTAAATATCTATCATATCTTTTTGTTAAATAAGCAAGTCCCGGATTTAATCTTGTGTGGAAGCTAAAAGCTGAATTTCCGGCAATAATAAAATCCATAATGGAATAAATTGAATATGCATTGCCTAAAACTGTTGGATTGCCCAGATTTTCGAAACTTATTCCTACACCTTTGTATGGGAAATTATATTTTGCATTAAAAAATTGCGGATTTGTATTCCGAAAAAGTATGTTTATTTCACAACCAGAAGTGTATTTTTGAGCAAGAGGTTCCATTCCAATACGATGTGGAGCTACAAATCCGGCAAAAGGCTTTATTTCTGCTAAAATCTGTTTCTGGGAGTTAGCTGTATGATATATTATTAGAAAAATTATCAGTATTGAATACTTCTTTATCATTTAAATCTTATTCTAATAGCAGATTTTCTATTTAAACTGAGTAATTGCGAAGCTTTTCCTTCACGGATAGCTATTTCAAGAAGCCCCAGCGAATTAAAAATACAAACAAGTTCCCCCTTATCAACACTTTTGTAAGAAGGATGTATTTTGTCTGTTTTTAATAGATTGGTGTTTAATAAAATCTCAAATTTTCTTCCAGCTACATTTTCTTCGAAGATTTCTTTTGTAATGTTTGTAATTGCATTAAAATATGAATCTATGTAAATAACCTCTCCATTTATCATATCCGGTTCTATTTGGGCTGTCAATCCGGTATATCTGTTTACATCGTCAACGACATTGCCTAAATCTTTCAGATTCTCATTTTTACTGATGTAAACTGCAATATCTGAGAAGACAGTCAACTCGGTAAAGCAACAACCATCAAAGGCAAAACCAGTTTCAATAATTACAACAATTTCGGGTTTGTGTTCAAAAATAAGACCTGTGCAACCATTATCGTTACAAATAAAATATTGCGAATCATATTTTGCTACCAGAATTTTTCCATTTATATCGGGTTCGCTGTCAACTCCGATGATGTGAATTGTGCCAGCAGGAAATTTTTTGTACACACTTTTTAAAACAAATGCCGCCTGAGATACAGAAAAAGATTCTATATCATGACTAATATCAACAAAAACAATATCAGGAACCTTAGCAATAATAGAGGCTTTGACAGCGCCTATATAATAATCGCTGTTGTTCCAGTCAGTTGTAAATGTTATTATTCGTCCCAATTTTTAATGTTAAAAATTTTTGAAAACTCGCAAAAAAAAATCACAGTTTAAAGTTAAAAATTAGTTTTATTTGTTACTGCAAATCTATTATTAATTTATCAGATGACCGAAAAAACTATATTGATCGAAATTGAAGACTTGAATAAATTTTATGGAGTACGTGAAGTCAATCTGACAGAACTAACGAAACACTTCCCTAGATTAAAAATTATTGCACGTGGTGATATTATAAAATTAGTCGGTGATGAAAATGAGATACTAACCTTTGAAGAAAAACTGAATGGTTTAATTAGTCATTTTCATAAATACAACCGATTAAATGTAAATGACATCAAGGAGATATTAAATAATGGAGATGGTACAGTTTTGCAGTCTGAAGAAAACGGGGTGTTATTATATAGTGTAAATGGTAAACCGATAAAAGCCCGAACAAAGAATCAAAAAGTATTGGTAGATGAATTTAGGAAAAATGATTTGCTGTTTGCAATTGGTCCGGCAGGAACGGGTAAAACCTATACTGCAATTGCACTTGCCGTTCAGGCATTAAAAGAAATGCAGGTTAAGAGAATTATTTTATCAAGACCGGCTGTTGAAGCAGGTGAAAATTTAGGGTTTTTACCCGGTGATGTTCGCGAAAAACTCGATCCTTATCTTCAGCCTTTATATGACGCTTTGCTTGATATGATTCCTTACAAAAAGCTGGAAAAATACATGGAAGAAAAAGTCATTCAGATAGCTCCTCTGGCATTTATGAGAGGCAGAACTTTAAGCGATGCTTTTGTTATTCTTGATGAGGCTCAGAATGCTTCCTATACTCAGTTAAAGATGTTCCTGACAAGAATGGGCGAGAACTCAAAATTTATTGTTACAGGCGACCTTACTCAAATTGACCTTCCAAAAAAGTCAGATTCAGGTTTACTATCTGCCTCGAAAGTTCTTGAAGGAATTCCGGAAATTTCTTTTGTAGTATTTGACAAGAGTGATATTATCAGACATAAAGTGGTAAGTAAAATTGTGGATGCATACGAAAAAAATGAAAAATAATCTTATGAGAGCACTAACAAAAACGAATTTCAGTTTTAAAAATCAAAAAAGCCTCTACGTTGGCAAAGTCAGAGACGTGTACAATATTAATGATGATGTTCTGGTTATGGTTGTAACTGATAGGATTTCGGCATTTGATGTTGTTTTACCAAAAGGAATTCCGTTTAAGGGGCAGGTTTTAAACCAGATTGCTTCAAAATTTCTTGACGCAACTGCCGATATTGTTCCAAATTGGAAAATTGACAGTCCTGATCCTATGGTAACAATTGGACATAAGTGCGAATCATATCCTGTCGAAATGATTGTCAGGAATTATCTTACCGGAAGTTCGTGGCGTGAATATAAAAACGGAGCAAGAGAAATTTGTGGGGTTAAGATTCCTGATGGAATGAGAGAACATCAGGCATTTGATAAACCTATTCTCACTCCTACAACAAAAGCAGAACTCGGTTTGCACGACGAAAATATCTCAAGAGAAGAAATTATTGCACAAGGGTATGTAAATGAAGAAGAATACGTAAAATTAGAAGAATATTCACTAAAGCTTTTTGCCCGCGGACAGGAAATTGCAAAAAAGATGGGCTTGATTTTGGTTGATACCAAGTACGAATTTGGCAAAAAAGATGGTAAAATATATCTGATTGACGAAATTCACACTCCGGATTCATCACGATATTTCTATCTGGATTCCTATCAGGAGAGATTTGATAAAGGCGAAAATCAACGTCAGCTTTCAAAAGAATTTGTTCGCGAGTGGCTGATGGCTAATAATTTCAAAGGACAACCCGGGGAGACAGTCCCTGAAATGACTGAAGAAATTGTTGCAGGAATATCAGACAGGTATATTGAACTTTACGAAAAAATTACAGGCGAAAAGTTTGTCAAGGCAGATTCTGAAAATCTGGAAGACAGAATTTATAATAATGTATGTAAGAGTTTTAATAAATTGCTGTAACATCATTGTTGTTCACACAAATACTCAACTGCAACAGCAGCACACATGCAACCGAAAATTACCGGCATATAACTGATGGTACCGGCATTCGATTTTTTATTTATGCTTTCCTCTTCGATTACTGTTTCTTTGTTAGTTATTTCATCGGAATAAACAACTTGTATGCCCTCGTAAATGCCTAATCTGTGAAGTCTTTTACGCAACATCCGGGCAAGTCCGCAATTATTCGATTTTGATATGTCATCTATTTTAATTTTTCTCGGATCGGTTTTACCACCCGAACCCATTGAACTTACCAATGGAATTTTATTTTGATAACATATTCGGATAAGATTTAGTTTTGGCGAAAGTGTATCAATAGCATCTATTACAAAATCCCAACCTTCGAGAAGTGTCTGTTCTAAAATTTCATCACGCAAATAAACATTTCTAGTTTCAATATTCAATTCTTTATTAATTTCATATAAGCGTTTGCTAAACTCATCGGTTTTTGCTTTTCCGATATTTTTATGGGTAGCTATAATTTGTCGGTTGATATTTGTTTCAGAAATTATGTCTGCATCAACAATGCAAATATTTCCAATCCCTGCTCTGACAAGTTGCTCTGCAGCGGCACCGCCAACTCCTCCAAGTCCACAAACCAATACTTTTGAATTTCTTAATTTGTCATACTTATCAGGACCAAGCAATAATTCTGTACGTTCATACCAACTCATATTCCCATGATTTTGAGGTTTATTTCTACATATTTTTTCAAATCGGACAAAGACATAGAAAACTGTTTTGCAGCAAAATTATAAATACTTTCAATATCTGAATTTTTGTCGTCAGTCTCGAGAAAAAGGTTTTCAGTCGGAATAATTTTGAATAGATTTTCTGCTTTTTCAATATTTTGTAATACTGTTTCGGATATAGAAAAACAAAACTCATTTTTTACTAGTTCTTTTGCTATGGTTATTTTACCGTTAAATCCATGAATTATCCAAACATTTTCGGGCTTAAGCTGTGATTTTATTTTAATTAATTGATTATAAAACTTTACACAATGAATAATGAGTGGCAAATTGTATTTCTCGCTTATTTCAACATGTCTTAGAAAAATCTTTGTTTGCAACTCAATGTCAACGGGCGATTTTGGATCAAAACCTGTTTCACCAATAGCTACTAATTTTTTCTCTTTTGCTAGTACTTCAATTTTTGATAAGTCTTTGTCGTAGTTTTCTGAATAATTCCAGGGGTGTAAACCACACGAATATCTTTTGCCTGCAATAATTTCATCACCCGGAAAAATATTTATTATTCCGTAGTTTTCGCTTTTGTTGTGAGTATGAAAGTTAAACAGTTCCATTATTATATTGTCTTCCTTGATAAGAATTGAGTTTTTTCATTTCTGCTGCAACAATATGGCTTATTTCAAAGTTTTTCTTCCCCTTCCAGTCCGGATATATCAACAAATGTTTTGGAGATTCACTGGTAAATCGTTCAATTATTATTTCAGGATTCAGCAATTCCAAAAAATTAATTATAATTCTTTTGTAATTATGTAGATTCAGGTCAAAGAAAATTCCGGGATTATTGTTAAAGACAGATTCAAGCTTCGTCCCTTTTAAAACCTGCATCTGGTGAATTTTTAAAGTCTTTATCGGCAATGTAGATATCTTTTTAGCGTGATCAGAAAAATCATTTTCAGTTTCGCCGGGAAGCCCTAAAATAATATGAAGGCCTGAATTTATGCCATATTTGTTAGTTAGTTCTACTGCATCAATGGTTTGCTGCCATGAGTGACTGCGATTTATAAAATTCAAAGTGTTGTCGTTTGTTGATTCAGCACCAAATTCAATGTTGATATAATTGTCTCGGCTGATTTCACTGAGCATAGTCAGAATTTTTTCATCTATGCAATCCGGTCTCGTAGCAATGACTAATCCTATTACACCATCAACAGAAAGAGCTTCAAGATAAAGCTTTTTTAGTGTTTTTACATCTTTATAAGTGTTGGTATAAGACTGAAAGTATGCGAGATATTTTTGAGTTTTATATTTTGGACTGAAAAACGCTATCCCTTTATTTAATTGTTCACTAACACTCAATTTTGGATTACAGTAAAAAGGGCTAAAACTTTCATTTGTGCAATATATACAAGCTTCGCTACTTAATGTCCCGTCCCTATTCGGACAAGTAAACCCTGCATCAACAGAAATTTTTTGTACTCTGCAACCGAAAATGCTTTTTACGTATGTCGAATAATCATTCCATGGCAATATATTGTTGTAATTCTTCTGCATCTACTTTTTGTCATTGTCATCCTTGAAATGATATTTTATGTTTATATTCTCTTCTTCTGTATAATCACAACAATCATCATCAAACTCATCTATTTCAGAAACAGGTTTTGGGGGACGATACATAAAAGCAAGTCCTATACCTGCTGCAAAGCCCGACAGATGTCCTTCCCAGCTGATATTTGTATTTTGCGGAAAAATTCCCCATATCATACTCCCATAAAGGAAAACTACAATTAGCGAAATAGCCATGTGTCTTATGTTTTTGCTAATAATTCCTGCTGTAAACAAATAACCTGCAAATGCATATATCATTGCTGAAGCTCCGATATGAATATTACTACGGGCAATTATCCAGGTGAAAACACCACTTAAAATGTACGACCAAATAAACACTTGAATTGCATTGTCATTATAGAAATAAAACAATAGTGAACCGAGAATTAAAAAGCTGGTAGTGTTTGCTATAATATGTTCAAGGCTGCCATGTAAGAAAGGCATTGTAAGAACTCCAAACCATTGCGAAAACTCCCGAGGTCTCAAACCGTATGATGATAAGCTTATATTAAGGCTAAACTCAAGAAGATAAATCATCCAGCACAAAAACAGAAAACTACCCGGAATTACTGCTGCCAACAGCATCTTTTTGAGTTCTGTTTTTGAATCTGTGACTTCTGTCATCATGCAAAGTTATACATTTTGTTTACAGCACGTCACAATTCGTGCAAATTATTTATTTCTGACTTATTGGCAGAGAATTGTGGGTAAAACTAAATAATGCCCTTTTGTTTTAACAGAATTTCCATTTCAGTTTGAACTTCTTTAGCTTTTTGCTTAGCAACAATAGCAAAATTTTCAGTGTTATCGGCAAATATTATAGCACGGGAAGAGTTTACTAAAAGTCCGCATTTGTCATTCATACCAAATTTTGCAACTTCCTGCAAACTGCCACCTTGTGCACCAACTCCGGGAACTAAAAGAAAATGTTCAGGAATTATTCTTCTTATATCCTGCAGCATCTCTGCACGTGTCGCCCCAACTACATACATCATTCTTTCCTTATTTGCCCATTCCTGAGATTTTTTCAGAACTTTTTCGAATAAAAGGGTGTCATTCTCTTTGAAATACTGAAAATCATCAGCACCTTTATTGCTCGTTAGAGCCAACAGTATTACCCATTTTGAATTATAAGACAAAAATGGTGTTACAGAATCTTCACCCATGTATGGAGCTACTGTAACAGCATCAAAATTCATGTTTTCAAAAAAAGCTTTTGCGTAAAGTTTTGATGTATTACCTATATCTCCACGTTTAGCGTCTGCAATTATAAAAATGTTAGCGTAATTGCCACGGATATAATCCACTGTTTTCTCAAGAGCCTGCCAGCCTTTTACACCAAGACTCTCATAGAAAGCAAGATTTGGCTTATATGCAACCGAATACTCTGCTGTTGCATCAATTATCTGTTTGTTAAATTCAAAAACCGGTGATTCTTGCAATAATAAATGCTTTGGCAATTTTTCATAATCAGAATCAAGACCTGTACATAAAAAACTCTTCTTTAATTTAATTTGCTCAAATAGTTGTTCGTAGTTCATTGCTGTTTTTGTTGCAAAGATATAATGATTTGGGAGAGAAAAAAATGATAATGGTTATGATAAACTCCAAATTACAAGATCAAATACTAAGAGAGTTTTTTACCCCAAACCATAATACATCGCAAGTTTATCACGGAGTATTATGTTTGACTTTAATACTAATCTGTTTCTATTTCTCAACTTTCAATAAAAAGTAATTTAGTCCATTATCATCTGATTTCTTAGCAGCGGTAATATTAAAAACTGAACCAATACATGGTTGATATTCAGGATTGTTATATTTCAGATAATCGTCTTCATTTATAAACTTATCAGGGAAATTAACATTGCATCCCAAATAATCCAATAAACTGTCACCACCATCATCGAACCAAAGTTCAAATTCTACGGGTTTGTATTCCTTTTTAGAAAAACTTACAGTCTCATTTCCGCTTTCAGTTGAAATTGTTTTTACTTCTGTAAGATTTTCAAAAATTCCTATAACAAATACATAAGATTGACGTCTTTTACCGGTAGGGATAATTTGCAGTAACCTTCCTTCAGTTTCAACTATTTCATCTTGGTTAAAGTCGTTTACAATCAAATCTTTAAATGGGATTTCCCAAATAGCTGATTCATTTTGTCCGCATACGAATATTGATAGTAGTATTAAAACTATTAAAGTTATGAGATTTTTCATATTAAATTTTTAGATATTGAAGTTGACAAAAATCAGACCACTACTCCAACAATCTATCCACAGCAAACTCAATAACATTATCAATACCGGTTTCAGCAGCATCTGTATCGAGGATGACTGTGAAATCAGGTGGGACACCATTTTCATAATTGCCACCATCAACAGCAATTGTACGTGTAATCGAAAAGCGATATGTCCATCCGTTTGGCAATTGTCCTCCGTTTGGTAAGCCTAAACCACCGCCGGTAGTATCTCCAACAAGAATTATATTATCATATGCATAAGTGCAAACAGAGAAAAATGATGATGCAGAATAAGAGCCTCTATCAGTAAGGACTGCTACTTTACCTGAATATTTTTTTCTATCTTCAGAATTAATTGTAACTTCTTCAAGTAATGAGAAACAATCTATCCCTGGGGCAGTTTTCACTTGAGTTTCGTATATTTTTGAGTTTTCAAAAGTAAATATTGACAATAACTTAAATACATTTGACAGGTACCCTCCGCCATTTTGTCTTATGTCAATAATCAAACCTTCAGTTTGCGCATATTTATCAACCAGATAATCCAGTTCAAAATCAGTTATCATAGAATTATCGAATGAGGAATATCTGATATAACCGATTTTTCCGTCATGGATAAAATTATGCTTAAAAGAGCCTGTTATCTGATAATCTGATTTTAAATAGCTCTCTTTAACCACTCTGTCGTTGATATTAACCGGACCTAGCAAAGTGATATCATATTTAGAAATATTAAATTGAGAAAACAGATTAACATGACCGTCTTTTAGTTCATTAAGCATGCTCCCCATAATATTAAAGAGACTGTCATCACTGATGTCCGAACCAACCATTGGTCTATAAACAACATAGATGCTATCCCAGTCAATATTTTTATATTCCAAAAAACCATATTTCGTATTCACTTCATTCCACAAATAATTAAAAGTAGTCAGAGAATCTGTTTCTGTTTTTTTCTCGAAGGCAATTTTTTCGCATGAGTAAAAAGAGATTACCGCAAAAATTGCGATATATATTATTAGTCTTGTTTTCATTTTATAATCTTTAATCAGTTTATTTTAAAAATAAGTCCTATTGTGAAAATATGGTGCGACATATCAATTCGATTAATAGCGTTTTTACCGGATGTAATAAAATCCCAATAATAACCAAATCGTACCATATTTCCATTTTGAAGTATTCGTGAAATTGAAATATCAGTACTTAATCCTGAAAAAACTTTAGTATTCATGGAATAGCCTTGAAATAGCACATCATTATTAAGTGTTGAGTTGCCAGGATTTGTATATGATGGACGGTACATCAGACTTATAACAGGAATGCCCAGTTTACCTGATAATAGATACTGTTTCTCTTTGCTTGTGTATTTTATCAACCATAAAAACTTCTTTTGCTTTTCGGGTTTTGTAATTCTCCAATCCGTTTTTAAGTTTAGGGAAAAATCTGTAAAATTGTTAAAAGTAAAACCTGCATTCATAAAAGAACTATTCATATACAACTCTGAGAAATTACCTGTTGACACACCAAGATAGTTGTTTAACCCGTTACCTGAATTTGTTTCTAAAAGTCGGTAGTATGAGATATCAAAATCGAATTTATTTCCTGTGGCGGAATACACGTCATCATGTGTTAAAGTCATATACAGCCCGTTGAGTGTTGCAAAATTTACACTGAAAATACTTTTGGGACAGTATAACTTATAATCAATATTGACAGCCGGCATAAATGCAGTATAAAACAAAGGTGATGTTACAATATCTCGCATTACGCCTGTAGCCAAACCTGCAGAGATGCCCAAGTAATTACCTTGTACATTTTGAAATTGATTTTCTTGTGTTTGTGAAAATACACTGAAGTAAGGTATCAATAAAAAAACCAGAAGAAGTTTTCGCATAAAATTATTTTTCACAAAGATATTTGATAATCACAAATTTCTCATATTTTAGTGAATTAATATTTTATATCAAATTTCAATTATGCGTAAAATATATTGTATAGGCGAAACAGTTTATGATATTCTTTTCCAAAATGGTAAAGCTGTTGAGTCAAGACCGGGAGGTCCTGTATTAAATACCGCGGTGTCTTTGGGTAAGCTGGGCGAAAAAGTGTATGTGGTTGGCGATCAAGCAGATGATGTTATTGGCAATATAATAGCAGACTTTTTAGCTGCAAATAATGTCTCAACAAAATATCTTACGCTTTACAATGGTGCAAAGTCGAGAATGCTACTGGCATTTCTAAACGATCACAACGAGCCGAGTTATAGTTTTTATAAAATCAGAACGGACGATGAAATAAAAATTACTTTTCCGGAAGTTCGGCATGAAGATATTGTCCTATTCGGATCATTTACTTCAATAAAAAAAGAGGTTAGAGAAGATTTTGTTGCATGTATGAAAAAAGCCAGAGAAAACGGAGCTTTAATAATATATGACCCAAACTTTAGACCAGCACATATTAAACTAAGGGATAAGGTGATTGATTATATTTATGAAAACATTTCATTATCAACTATAGTGAAAGGTTCTAACGAAGATTTTCAAAATATTTTTGAGTCTTCGACTGCTTATGCAGCAAAAGATATTGTTAATAATTACGGTTGTATTAATCTTATTTACACAGCAAATAAATATGGCGTGAACTTATTTACAGGTGATTTTCATAAAGTTTTTGATGTCCCTAGAATTGACCCTGTTTCTACTGTTGGTGCAGGGGATAACTTTTCGGCAGGATTGATTTATGCTTTAATAAAAGAAAATGTTTATGCTGCTGATTTAGATAATCTAGATCATGACGTCTGGCGTAAAATTATTCGTGTAGCAATAGATTTTGCAATTGATGTATGTATGAGTTATGACAATTATATTAGTGATGATTTTGTAATAGACTATGTAATGAATGGCAGAATAAAGGAGTGTTAGGATTTTTTTTCGGCTGTTTTTAGAATTCTGTTCTCTCTATGATTTGTAATATTTCCATTTATTTTTTCTTTGTGATCTTAGTGACTTCTTGGTTCTTTTCACCACAGAGCTGTGCAGTGAGTTTATCCGAACTGGACACAGAAAACGCAGAGTTCTCTAGTTACTTATTATTTGATATTTGTTTTTTTACTTCTGTTTTTTTTTCTTCTTGATATAAAAAAAGAGGCCTCATTTTCAGGAGCCTCTTTTTTTTAATTGTATGAATGAATTTATTTCATCAAATTTACTTTGTGTGTTGAAACTTCATTTCCATTGATAACTTTAACGAAATAAGTTCCGTTTGCATATCTGCTCATATCAACAGAATTAACCATTCTGGCTTTTTCAATATTTTCAACTACCTGTCCCATCATGTTAAGAATTTGAATATTGCAACCTTCAACGTTTTCAATATTTAATGTTCCATATGTAGGATTCGGATAAATATTTATGTTTCTTTCAACTACAGGCATTTCTGAATTTGTAATAGTGTAATCGTTAAAATTTAACCTTAAACTTAAACCTCCGTCTAAACCTCCATAATACCATGTGTCAGGTTCACTTGTATATTTAGTATAAAACCCATGATTATATGGACCATCTACATAACGATATTTGTCATAACCTATCCAAATCTCATTATCATCGCCATTATAATACATTTCTAAAGTAACCAATATTTCATTAGAGCCTTCAGTAGGATCAACAGTTACTTCAAATGAATCTGTAAATACAACATTTAACCAATGTCCTAAATTTTCCTCTTCTATAAATATTAAAGTGGAAGCGCTTAACTCTTCCCATAAAGAAGTTCCAGAATTATAATAATATGCATGTAAAATAAATGCTGTACTAGGTGTTGTATTTTCATCAATAAAAACATCAACTGATGTTATTTCAGCACTATTCAAAAACATAAATGTGTGCCCAAACTGTTCCGTATCAATTCCTCCAAGTGAACTATTATTTAAGCTATGTCTATTATCAGGCATTTCTACGTCACGACTAAAGACATTTTCAGTAATGTAAAAATAAGCCGTGTCCACATTATCATCTAGATTTGCATCCTCAAAACCATCAGCAGTCACACTATACACAACGGTATATTTACCAATAATCAAATCCGAACTCATAGCAAATTCAGTTTCTACTAAATCAACAGTATCAATTGCATTAGTAGCAATTTCCATTCCATCAACAATATTTGAAAAAATACTAGTCATTTCAGGATTAAAAACTTCGACTTTTGTTTTAGGGGTAAGAGTATTAACACCTTTATTCTCAACAATTATGTTAAACCATGCATTAGCGTAATCTGAATCTAACTGAGCTAGTGGAATATTTCCATAATAACCGCTAATTTGATATACATTGTAAGCTGCATAAGCAGGATCAGCATAATCACCATAACTAAAATAACTCATGTTACACTGTTTTAGCTTAAGATCAACTTCAGGAGTCTCAACAATTGCAATATCATCTATTTGCCAACCATAGCCACTACCATATTGTACATTGGTATCAGTACAAAGCCATCTGAATCTAATAGAAGCATTAGAAGCATTCGCAACATAATCGGTAATAATAAATTCGTGGTAAGTTGGTCCATATTTATTAACACCGCCCAAAGAAACCTTTTCATTTATTCTCAAACTTTCCCACGTTGTTCCTCCATCTGTACTAAAATCGATGTAGCACTCATCAGAATTGAACACTTTATAATTCTGATAGAATGTCAGTTTAGGATTGTTCGACGAAGTCAAATCAATATTGTCGAATCTTATTGCACTTGAAGAAATTTCCATTCCATAATCACCAACTCCCAATAATGCAGAAATACCGTCAATCCATGCAAAATTTCCTCCTGATTCTGAATAATCATGAACGTATCTCCAACCCATATAAAGCCATGATGGGGGAACTTCACCTCCGTATGCTGTTGAAGTAAAGCCATGACTTGGAGTTGTGTCCGAAACTGACCAAGTTTTAATACCTGATAACTGTTCAATAACCCATACCGGAGTTTCTTCTTCAAAAGTAACCTGCCAAACCGGAGTTTCTTTGGCTGTTCTTATATCAGATTTTTTAACCTGATTTTTGCTTGATTCGTATGAATAACTCATCTGAACCTGAGCCATTGCATAGGTAGTCATAGCAATCAAAACCATTAAAATTGTAAATTTTCTCATAACTTTTTTAATTTAAATTAATATTTGTTTTTCATTTAATAAACTTTGTTGCACAAAAATAGAAATTATTTTAATATTTAAACTTTTTTTAACTTTTATTTTTCCACAATCTGTATAACTCTTTATTTCTTAAAAAGGTTGCATAAGCCGTTGTTTTTGCTATAAATAACCCTGTTCTTCCATCAAGAAATCCTAATTTAAGCAAATAAACTGAGCAGAATCTCAGTACATAAGCAATAAAAGGCATCAGAAAAAATGCTTTTCTACCGGATTTAAAATCCTGTTCTGCATTTAATAATGCAAATTTTTCAGCCTGCTTGAGATGTTCCTCCTTTGAATTGTATGTATAGTGTAATAAATCACCTTTCAAATGTACAAAAACAGGCTGTTTTTCAAATACAAACTTCTCATGAATAGCACCAGACCATTGACCTGTATGTCTATTCCAAAATCTTTCTTTTTTATCGGGATACCAACCGCAAAACCTGACAGGTTTACCACAATGATAATTTAACCGGTTAAAAGTATATGCTACGTTATTTCCAAATTCATCTATTTTTCTTATTGAGGCAGCTAATTCAGGGCTTAAACATTCGTCAGCATCAAGTGACAAGACATAGTCATATTTAGCAAGTGAATTTGCATAATTTTTTTGAGAACTATAATCAACAAAACCATTTACAAAAAATCTCACATTATATTTATCGCAGACAGCTTTAGTATTATCTGTTGAACCTGAATCTACTACCACAATATCATCAGTCAACCCTTTAACAGAATCCAAACAACGTTTGATATTCTTTTCCTCATTATATGTAATAATAACTATACTAAAATCAATCATAAAATATTTTATGTTACAAAGATAGTAA
>JAKQEK010000483.1 GCA_029558535.1 Bacteroidota bacterium
CTCCTTCTTCATTTTTTGACCTCCTGTGATATTATGTCTGCTTCATCAACAAACATAATATTATCACATCGGCCTATTTTTTATTAAAAGGTGGTATCCTTTTTACGCTCGTTTTTGGTCTCCTTAATTTTATCATTCACAGCAAACCGTTTTGGGGTTGTATTTAAAGTGCAATAGCACAATTCAGCGCAAAATTCCTCTAAACTAATAGTTTAAAGGAATTAAATACACTAAAATATTAACTTGTAAATCTTTCAACCTATATTTTCTCTATTAACACAACACACTCAACGTGGGTTGAGTATTCATTATTGATGTCAGCGTCCATGGGAACATATCAACCGTTTTTAAGCGTTTTCGAGGTTTGAGTAAACATATCAATAGTATTGAGGTTTTAGGGAACATATCTACCCGAAAAATATGAAGCCTTGGAGTTTGTACAATAACCCAATATACATTATTGGAATTCAAATTAATATTAAGCAAGTATTTTTTACAAGCTCACCATAATTATTCATTGATTAATCATATATCTCTATAAAGTTGATTACGTTCTCATAATCATAATCATCTGTAACTCTTGAAACCGGATCATAAAAAAGGCCATCATAATAAACCATTAAATGATTTTTGTCGCTGCCACTTACATTTACTATGCAACACTTTGGTAAATTTACCTTTTTTCCATGAGTATAGACAGGTATATTATATGAAAGGCCAAAATAGTCAAGGGTTTCAAGTACTTTACTTATACTTGCCTGCCATTTGTTACTCCCCATTATTTTTATAACCTCTTGAACGGAAATACCGGCTAGCATAGCTAGGCATGTTTGCCCACAACTGCCAATTGAGGGCTGCTTCAAGTAATTGAAACTATCAATGTGCCTTATTGGATTTTCTTTACTATATGGGCTGTTATTATTTATTCTAGTTAATTGTTTTAATATAGTAAATTTAACATTGAATTCATCACTTACGCTGAATTTATTAAAGATATCCTTGTTTAATGGAAGCACATATTCTCCATTTCCTTTTGGGATTAGCTTGCATTCAAAGGTTATATTCTCAATAACAGCTTCAATAGGTATATTACCTTTCTTACCACAAGTTCCCAAACATTGAATGGTACTTTTATAAATATCCTATTCCCTTCATTATAATGGCCTGACTTAAATGAATATTCCATAGCTGCTCCGACTTCTCTATTTCTTTATCACTGCAATCCAAACTTCCTGACGGTTTTCCTGCATATAACATTCGATAACTGGCATATCAGCCAGTTCATAGCCCGAATTAGGAAGCCACTCAGTATAAAACTGCTTGTATACCTTCTGCGTTGCGTCAGGTAGTTCTCCATTAGCCTCAAAAATCGCCCATGTTGCAGCAGGATAAGAGAATTCCTGCATTCCTTCAAGTACAGGAATGTGTTTACATTCATGTATATCAACATGGCTTGTGACAGCAATTATATAGTTCATTTCTTCAGAATCTCCCCATTGTCCGCTAGCAGCAATTCCTAGAAATCCAGCAGGTCTGTAATCCGGAAAATTCTCTATGAACCTTTGCATGGTTCCGTCTTTCCATGCTTCTTCCCATATCTTCGGTATAACTTGAAATGCAGTTGATGTCTTTATTTTGTGCGAGATTCCCATTACATAAAATGCAGGCCATTGTTCAATTTGATAATTCATATGATTTTCTCCTTTTATTGAAATTTGAAAGGAGAGTCTTGGACAGGATCTCAGCTGAACTATTTCGTTTCTGACACTTGAAGGAAGTACATTATGAAAATTTTTAAACGCGCGTGTAAACGCATCTTGGGACTCATACCCATATTTAATTGCGATATCAATTATTCTGTCTGTGCTGTTTAATAAATCAAATGCTGCCATCGTTAAGCGCCTATTTCTTATATACTCAGATAATGGCTTATCTGCAATATAAGAAAACATCCTTTGAAAATTATAAACAGAACATCTTGCAATTTTTGATATTACTTCATAGGATATTTCACCCACAAGATTTTCTTCGATATAGTTTATTGATTCATTCAACTGTTTAACCCAATCCATATTCTCACCCTCATTAAAATCATATCTTATCAGAATTTTATTGACTCGACTTCCTGTGCCGCTTATTGTCGGCTCTATACTACTTTTATTCTGTTTATATCAAATAATAACATCTTCATTGTACGGCTATTTTTAACATCTAGCCTTTCATCACAACTCTACAGATGTTATCAAATCCGTCCACTCAACCCTAAGTTCATTTTCTTATCTGCCGATATGTTTCCACAAACGCAAAACACACTTTAGGCCGAGTGGTCATTATGGATGTCACTCTGATACACTGTATTTTCAAGGGTTTGCACGTGACATTAATACCACCGTCTCCACGTGGATCGAGTTGATGGAATTGATTATTTTTTATAGTATCTGTTTTCGGAAACTTGTCAACGTTTTTTAGTATTAACTGCTTTAGAAACGGAATAATCTTTTTGTAAAGGAATCTTTAATCATGTTTAAACTTAGGCCATTTGACCTTCTCCCTTTAAATTGATCCACCCTCAAAGTTAGTCTGGATGATATAATAAAATTATCCAGGAGGGAAGAATATGAAGAAGAATTTTACCGAAGAACAAATTATTAGTGTCTTAAAGCAGCATGAAAGTGGTGTTC
>JAKQEK010000486.1 GCA_029558535.1 Bacteroidota bacterium
TAGTAAGTTCAATTAGTAAATGCGACAAATGGTCATGAAATAATTAAATTTTTCAAATGAAAGGGCATAAAGCCCTCTCACCTGAATGGTAAAAAATTCATTATTTTGTGTCCTCGACCAAAAGTTGCAAAATTATGAGTCATCTTACCTTAGGACAAAGATACGTTATTGAAGCGTATTTAAAAATTGGAAAATCAAAAACTTTCATCGCTAACGAGATAAGTGTTCATCGATCAACACTTTACAGAGAGTGTAATCGAAATCAAACCAAAACAGGGAAGTATTCAGCTAAGCTTGCTCACAAGTATGCTTGTGAAAGAAAAGATCGATTTATAGCATATAGAACATTTGATGAACATTGTAGGCGATTTATTGAAAAGCATCTTCGAGAATATTGGTCTCCAGAGCAAATTGTTGGCTATTGTGAAAACCATGATATTAACATGGTAAGTGTAGAGAGAATCTACCAACATATAAGAACCGATAAAGCAAATGGTGGTGATTTATACCAATTCACAAGACACAGGCTTAAATACCGTAAACGTCCCGTAGGAAAGCATTATCCAATTGCCGATAGAACCTCTATTGATGAACGTCCAGAAGTAGTAAACAATAAAGAACGTTTTGGTGACTGGGAAATGGATACGATTATCGGAGCATTTCAGCAAGGAGCAATTTTAACACTAACAGAAAGATTGACAAACTTAGTTTTTATCAAGAAGTTACCAGCTGGAAAAAATGCTAAAGAACTCGCTAAAACGCTTATCAGCCAGCTAATTCCTTATAAAAACTTTGTTCATACTATAACAACTGATAATGGGAGTGAATTTGCAGAACATTTAAACGTTTCTAAGAAATTAAAAGCACCAATTTATTTTGCACATCCATATTGTTCGTGGGAAAAAGGTGCTATTGAACATGCAAATAAATTAATCAGACAGTTTATTCCAAAAGATGCAGATTTAACAAAATATTCTCAGAAACAACTAACTGAAATACAGTGTTTAATAAATAAAAGACCTCGCAAAAAGCTAAATTACAAATCACCTAAAGATATATTTTATAACTTTATAAACAGAAATTATGGGAGTGTCGCATTTGAAACTTGAATCTGCC
>JAKQEK010000489.1 GCA_029558535.1 Bacteroidota bacterium
GTTTAGAGTCAAAACTTCACCAACTCAAAATTGTGAGTTAAAACAAGAACCAAATAGTAACATTTACACGAATGGCAGAAAATTTTGCTTGACAGGATCATTATGGATTATAAAAGGTTAATTATTGATAATAATGATAGATATTGCAAGATAGCAATAAATATTGAGGGGAAGTATGAAAAAGATTTTAGTAATTGTGTTGGGGCTTTTATTGGTGGCTGGTATTCTTTTTGCTCAGCCATGGATTTATGACTTTGGAACGGAAATTAAATCCTATTCTACTACTGGACATAGCAATTATGATTTTTTACCTCAACCCCAAGCAGGTTATGATATTGTTAAAATAGGTTATAGTGGTAGTATCAATCTGGAAAATCCAGGATTATCCGATTTTGGTTCAGGTTCAGAATTACGAATTGTAGCATCACATCTTGGTAAATGCAATAAGGCATCTATATATAATTATCCCAATTCTAAGCTATTTTATATAAGATTTAACCTTCTTCTTGGTGATTCTTTGGGTGGAAATACTGCTAATTCGGGAACTTGTTATTTTGTTGTAGGTACTAATAATAATAGTAGTTTCACAGGGGATTCAAGCTATAAAAGGGATTATGATTTTACAATATTGTCATTTACTTTTGGAGAATCAGGATCAATCATTACGCAGTATCTTTATGGGGGTTCAACAGATAGGGGAACATTAATTGGCAATCCCATAAGCCAAGGGACAAATTATTTAGTAGAGGTCTGGGGAAATAATACAAATTATCAGAAAACTTATTACAAAAATGGAACTTCTAACACTCTTCTTCAAAACTATATGCACTTATGGATTAATGGGGAAATATATAATTTACCAAAGGCAAATATTGCAAATGACGCATATATAAATTCTTTTTTGTTTTGTGTAGAAAGAAGCAATAATAATGTAGCCAATTGCTTCGTTGATAACATCGTATATTCTAACGAGCTTTATTCAAGTCCTTCTACTCAGGCATCATTTTTTAGCAATCAAACAGTAACTTCTAATTCTTGTGATTTAACTTGGACTGTTGGTAATGGGAATAAAAGAATTGTAATTCTGAGTACAAATAACAATATTATAGCTCCTGAAGATGGAACTGATCCAGAGCCGAATTCTGTTTTTGGCAGTAAAGGTCAGCAGGTTGTTTATAATGGTACCGGAAATTCTGTAACTGTTTCGGGTTTATCATCTTCCACAGCATATTATGCAAAAGTATTTGAAGTTAATGGTTCAGGAATTGCGACTATGTATAACACAACTGAGTCACCCGAAAATTCTATCCAGTTTATAACTTCAGAAGATACTTTACCAGTGGAACTTTCCAATTTTAGAGCAGAATTGGATTATCAGAACAGGATAAAACTGATGTGGGTAACGCAATCGGAAGTAAATCTTTTAGGGTATTATATTTATAGAAACAATGAGGATGATGTTACAACCGCGGAACTTATTTCTCCAATAATTACAGCATCAAATACTACTTCAACACAATTATATGTTTTTACAGATACAAGTGTAAATGAGGCAGGCAGTTATTATTACTGGTTGCAATGTATAGATTATAAAGGGAACGAAAAGTTTTTTGGTCCATCTATTTGCCGGTATGAATTTCCGGGAACAAATTC
>JAKQEK010000490.1 GCA_029558535.1 Bacteroidota bacterium
GAATTTAACTCTTCTTTAATAATTGAAAATCAAATAAGTTGGAAGCAAAGACAAATTGTAAACCTTGAAAAACGACTTGAAAAACTAAAAAATATTGCTTGAAAATTAATTAGTTATATAATAGAAAAAAAGTTTGATATAAATAAATAAAGCGAATTTTGTCAGCTGTTGACCAGCTATTATTTACTTGAAATATTTTTCAAGAACTGTCTTAGTGCGGCAAAAACATATGTTTTAATTTGTATATCGTAGATATTCAAGCACTTAAGACTGTGCTAAAATTCGAAGGGACAAGTCGGGAAAAAACTACAGTCTTGAGTTTGTTTTATTTGATTAATAAAATATAGTTGCTCTTAAACCATTTTTTAGATAGAGTGAGATTGAGCGAGGAGAGCACAGGTGCTTTGTATAATAAATACTTCTAAAAATTGTTAAGTGCTTTTGTTTGGGTTAGCAATATTAATACCCACCCCAATATTTTCTTAGAATCCATTCAGATGCAGCGAAAAGTAGAATAATAAAGAATAAGAAATACAAATCCGTTATTGTGTGAAGCTTTTCTTGTGTATAGGCAATATTTGTAATATTTGAAGCATTGTCCAATACTTTTGGAATTGTCGCCATATTATCAGGATAAAATACCTTTCCGCCTGTCATATCAGCCAGTTGATATAGAATATTATGTCCGGCTATTGTAACCAAAGCTTCTAAATTAATTTTCTGAACAATAAATTCTCCGGAAGCTGTATATTCTTTGTCTTCAAATTTAGTGCTTGCCGTATAGTTATAAATACCAACCGGCAATCTCCCTAAATCAAGCCTGTATGAATTGCCATAGTTACTGAAAGTATATTTAAATTCTTTACCTGCCTTGTTTTTAAGTTTTAAAACGACTTCCATATTAGGAACAAGCTCGTAGGCTTCGTTGTAAAAGGATGCATTTATAATGACAGGTTCATTTTCATTGAAAACCTGTTTTGTTTCTACTGTGAGTTTATCCTGAATACGTCTGACTATTATATATTGAATTATCCGATTTATGAGGGTTGTAAACCCTGTGTGTTCCGAATTGTATTTATAGTCATCCATTCTCCATCTCCAAATCCCTTCACCCATTATAAAACCCGTTTTTGCTTTGTTGTTTTCTGTTATTGCAATTAATGGCTTAGATGTTTTTACTCCATTAATATTTTGATATAAAAATATTTTAGATTCACCCTGAAAAATATAATCGCCAAAAAACACTTTAAGGGGAGAAAGATTTTTAAAAAACATATCTGTATTTACACCAGGGTCAAATGCAAGAAATGAATTATTGAATGACGGAGTTGCATCATCAGTTTTGTTGCTGAGATTTTTAATTTCCAAGCCGTTTTTAAGAGCATTAAATGCCTCAAGTGAAGAAGATGTCCCCAATATGAATAGTGTAGGAATAGAATATTTTTCTATTTCGGTAAATACTGCTGTGGCTTTGTTTTGATTAGACGGTATTTGATGTAAAATAACCAAATCAAAATCTTTAATATTTACTTTAAGTTCATTGATATATTGTATGTTAAGTTCAAAATCGGGATTGTCCTTTAAGGCAAATTTTAGAGCTCCGATATCCGGATGAGGTGAGTTTGCCAGAAGCAGAATTTTGTTTCTGTTATCAATAACATTTACGACAAATGTTTTATGGTTGTTTTCATAGCTTATTTCATCTTTAAGATGTTTTATTTCGATATCGTATTGTTGAATGCCAAGTTTGTCGGCATATATTTCAAACTCAAGGCTTGTAGACGTTGAGTTTTCCGGAATAGGAAATTTTGCAGAATAAACTATTTTGTCATCGCGGCGAACAACTATTTCAGACTCTTTTTCTGTACATTTTTCGGCATTGATAAAAATTTTCACAGGGAAACGATTTCCTAAAAAAGCAACTCTGTTATGCATTACATCTTTAAGAATCAAATCTTTCTGACTGATTGTGTCACCCAAAGCAATAGAATAAACAGGGAAATTGATATTATTTGCATAAACAGGATTGACGCCTCTATTATAAATGCCGTCAGTGGCAATAATTACTGCTCCTAGATTCATTCCTGAAAATCGTGCTATAACTTCGGGAAAAACAGATGAAATATCAGTAATTTCTCCATCAAAATTAAGAATAGAATCATTTGATGTAAATTCGGAAAACTGCAAATATTTTACATCATAAGATTCTTTTAGATTATTTAAAAGTTCCTTGACATCTTGTTTGTAACTTGTCTTATAATATGACGAATCGCGGTTTAGAATGATTGATCTAGAATTGTCCTGAACAAAAACAACAATAGGTTTTTGAATAATTATTGCTGAGCTTTTAAAAATTGGATTAAGAAGAAGTAAAAGGATTATGAAAATAAACATAAACCTTAATCCCGTCATCAAAAACCTTTTCCATTTTTGAAGTTCTGCGAATAATTTGTCTTTATAATATAATAAAAAGGAAGTAGCACCAGCTATAACCGCAGCTACTATTATAAGATATGAAGGATATTCAAAATATATTGTCAAAGTTGTAATTATGTAAGCATTGCACCACAGACATTTATTACCTGTCCCGAAATATACGATGACATATCTGAACCTAAAAATACGACTAAATCAGCAACGTCCTTAGGTTGGCCTGCACGCTTTAGAGGAATTTTTTCAGCCCATTCCAATCTTGCTTCTTCAGGAATAGCTTTTGTCATTTCAGTTTCAATAAAACCGGGAGCAATAGCATTGCAACGTATGTTTCTAGGTCCGAGTTCTCTCGCGATAGATTTTGTAAAACCAATAATACCTGCTTTTGAAGCTGAATAATTAGCCTGGCCTGCATTACCCGATACTCCAACTACTGAGCTAACGTTAATAATTGACCCACTACGTTGTTTTAGCATTGATTTTTGAACAGCCTTGGTCAGATTAAATACAGATTTAAGATTTACATTAATTACCAAATCCCATTGCTCTTCAGTCATTCTCATAAGTAGAGCATCTCTTGTAATCCCTGCATTATTTACTAAAACATCTATTCTTTCAAAATCTTTTAGAATTTCTTCAACTGCCTGTGCTGAACTATTCATATCGGCTGCATTAGAAACATAACCTTTTGCTTTTATTCCTTTCGAATTAAGTTCATTTTCCAGGTTTACAAAGTTTTCATCTTTTACTACATCTGTAAATGCAATATCAGCTCCTGCATCTGCACATCCAATTGCAATTGCTTTTCCGATACCACGGGCAGCACCGGTTACTAAAACTATTTTTCCTTCTAATAATTTCATACTCATAAGATTTGTTTATGCAAAACTAAATAATTTCTTTGGATTATCAAAAATCCGGTTCTATTTGGGATTAGATAATGAATTTATTATAAAGTCTGGTTTAGGACATTCAAACTTCTTATATAATATACCTTATTTGGAATTTTTTTCCAGTTTTTTGACATTATCTTACCTGATATAATATTTTTAGATGCTGGAAATACATCTTCAATTGTATTACAATAATCCTCTATTAATGATTCTGCAGTTTTTTCGTTAAACTCTGTATAAACTATATCAGGTTCATACATTCCTTTAAATTTCTTTATTGCTTTTAATGACACCGGATTAAAAAAGTAATGAATTTTATAGTTTTTAACAGCTGCAAGGAAATAAACTAGGCTTAAGTTAATGGGGAAAACATCTTTATCGGATTGAAATATGAGAATTTCATTGACCTGGCGTCCTTGCTTTCTTTCTTTTTCAGCAGCAACAAGGGTTTTTACAAATATTCGATTCAGCATATATATTTCAAAACACGAATCTATTTTTTGCGACAGCCAGAGATTTTTAATTTTATCAATTAGAGGTTCAAGTATATCAATGATGAATTCAGAATGTAATGAGTTTTCAAGATAATGATCATATAACTTTTCAAATCCATCTACATCTTTTTCAGCTACCTTGATAAGTAACTCAAAAACACTTGATGATGAATTTTCGTTTTTAAATATCTCTTTATTGCATAAATTGGTGCATTCTTCTTGTGATAAATCAGCAATTTTACTTACTTTATATCCTGCGTTTTTTAAGAAAACAATTTGTAATAATTTTCTGAGATCATCACTGTCGTAAAAGCGTATATTGGTTTCAGTACGGGTAGGATGGAGTAAATTATATCTTCTTTCCCAGGCTCTAATTGTCGGGGATTTGATTTGACTCAGAATCTCAAGTTCTTTAATAGAATATGTGTCTTTATTCATAAAATATCTTAATTCTGATGATTAGAAGTTTTAATCTACAAACTTATAAAAAACATATTTCTAACAAAAGTATATAAATTTAATCACTCAGAATAATAAATATATAAATAATTCATTGAAAATTATAAATTATGACATATTTTGAATATGAATTTAAAAATGTTGAGGAGTTAGTGGAATTTTTAATGCTAATAATTTGTTTCTGTAATGACAAATAACATTGCCAGATACTTAACAATTGTTATTTTTGTGGTAATTAATTTTAGATATTTATGAAAATTTCGATAATAGGCACAGGATACGTTGGATTGGTATCAGGGACTTGTTTTGCTGAGATGGGAATCATTACTTCCTGTCTTGATATTAATTCTGAAAAGATAGAGAAGCTGAACAATTGTATAATGCCGATATGGGAACCGGGTCTTGAGCAAATGGTAAGGAGAAATTTGGAAAAAAACAGATTGAGCTTTACAACTGATTTGTCGGAAAGCATTGAGGATGCTCAGGCATGTTTTATTGCAGTTGGAACGCCACCTGACGAGGATGGCAGCGCAGATTTAAAATATGTTTTATCTGTAGCACGTGAGATAGGCCAAAAGATGAAAAACTACATGGTTATCATAACAAAAAGTACAGTTCCTATCGGCACATCAGAAAAAGTAAGAAAAGCGGTTCAAGAAGAATTGAATAAGCGAAATTCTGATCTTAAATTTGATGTTGCTTCTAATCCTGAGTTTTTAAAAGAAGGTGACGCAATTGATGACTGTCTGCATCCGGATAGGATTGTTGTCGGCACAGATTCAGAAGATGCTAAGAGTATTATTGACAGATTATATAAACCATTTGTGTTAAATGGACATCCAATTATATACATGGATATCCCCTCTGCAGAACTTACAAAATATGCTGCCAATGCAATGCTTGCAACAAAAATTTCATTTATGAATGACATTGCAAATTTTTGTGAAATTGTTGGCGCTGATATAAACTCTGTACGCAAAGGTATTGGTTCTGATAAAAGAATAGGTCCTTACTTTATATATGCAGGTACAGGATATGGTGGATCTTGTTTTCCAAAAGACGTTAAGGCTTTGATAAAAACAGCCGATGAAAATAATTATTCATTGGAAATATTAAAGTCGGTTGAGAATGTTAATGATAGACAGAAAGAAAGTCTGTATCATAAAGCATTAAAGCATTTTGACGGTAATCTTAAAGGCAAAAAGTTTGCTATTTGGGGGTTATCTTTTAAGCCTAATACCGATGATATGCGAGAAGCTCCTTCATTGGTGTTAATTGATAAACTGGTAGCAGATGGAGCTAAAATAGTTGCATACGATCCGGTAGCTATGGAAGAAACTAAAAGAAGGATAGGAGATAGGATAACATATTCTGAAGATCCATATCTGGCAATTCAGGATGCTGACGCATTATTTCTTGTTACTGAATGGACAGAATTTAGGGTACTGAACTATCCCGAACTCGAAAAAATGAAAACAAAAGTCATTTTCGACGGAAGAAATATTTATGATCCTGAAGAGGTGAAAGCTAAGGGGTTCAAATATTACAGTATTGGTAGAAAATAGATATTACCATTCTTTCTCAACAACCCTTTGTTGAGCTTCAAATTTTTCTTTCTTTACTTTATCCTGAACATCTTTTTCTTTTTGCTGTAAGGATTCCAGAAATTGCTCCATCTCTTCGCGGCTCATCTCGTTATCTTTAGGTTGGGGTTTTTTATCCTGTTGCTTGTCCTTGTTTTCTTCGTCTTTATTTTTATTCTGTTGATTTTCATCTTTTTGTTCGTCTTTATTATCTTTATTCTGTTGATCCTTATTCTGTTGGTCTTGCTTGTCCTGTTGTTGTTGCTGCTGGTTTTGACCACTGCCACCACTTTCCTTTATTTTTGTAGCTACTGCCATATTATACCTGCTCATATCATGGGTGGGATCAAGTTTTAATGCATTTTTGTATGCCTGAATACTTTTATCATACTCAGCTGCTTGCAAATAGGAATTTCCGATATTATAAAATGCGTCTGCTTTTTCTTTCCTTGTACCTGCAAATTTTAGAAAATTTTCATAATTTGTCGTTGCATCAGAAAATTTTCCGTTACGATATTGCGATGCCCCTATGTTGTTATATAATTCTTTTGTGTCAGGGTTAATTTCCAAAGCTCTATTATAGTTCAACTCTGCTTCATCATATTTTTTGTCGTTATAGAATTTATTCCCTTCGCGAATTATCTTTCGTTCTTCTTGAGAATATCCTAATGTCGCAACCAATATAAATGCTAAAGAACAAATCAAGAATTGCATATTTATGTATTTTGTACCGTTATTTTTCATTTGAGTTAAATTTTTCTTTAAACAAATTTATTTTTTTGAGTACATCATTTTTCTTTTCAGAGATAATAATATCAGTAATCAGCAATAATAAAGCAAGAAATGCCATTATCTGAAATTGATCATCGAATTCAGAATAGTCTTTTTTAAGGACTTCGCCTTTTTGCAATTTGCTTATTTCGTCCAGTATTTTATCTGAAGCATCAGCAGAATTCGTTGCTCTTACAAATATTCCACCGGTTGCATCAGCAACATCAATGAGGGTTTTTTCGTCAGGAATAGACATTATTACATTTCCGTTACGGTCTTTCATAAAGCCACCGCCTCTTTTTGTAGGAATTGGAGCTCCTCCCGTAGAACCCATGCCGACAGTGAAAATTAAAATATTTTTTTCTTTAAGTGTTTTAGCAACTGCAACAGCATCATCTTCGTGATTTTCTCCATCTGTAATAAGGATTATTATTTTCGAAATATCTTCATCTTTAGTAAATGATTTTGCTGCCAAATCAATTGCTTTACCTATTGCCGTTCCTTGTACCGGAACCATATCGGTGCTTACCGTTGATAAAAATAATCTTGCCGATCTTACATCATCTGTAATTGGCATTTGCACAAAAGCATCACCGGCAAAAACTACTAAGCCCAGCTTGTCGTTTTGTAGTTTGCTGATTATTCGTTCGATAAATTTGCGGGCATTTTCCAAACGATTGGGTTTAATGTCCTGAGCCAGCATGGAGTTCGAAACATCAAGAGCAACAACAATTTCAACCCCCTGACGTGTAACATCTTTTAACTTTGAGCCAAATTGTGGCCTTGCTAAAGCTATGGACATAAATGAAATTGCCAGACAAATTAAAATTAGTTTCCATATTCTGCGTGCAGGACTGTAATCGGGGATAAGTAATTGCACCAGTTTTAATTCCCCGATTTTTTTAATTCGTTTTTTTCGGATATATACTGCAATTACAAATAGTAATATTATTACTAATGTTAGTAATAAAAGCCATAAATATTTAGGTTCCTGAAATCTGAACATATCTTAAAAAGTGTTTTTTAATATTGTTAAACCTAATATTTGTTCTAAAATTAAAATTCCCAAAGCTATCAACATCACTATTCCAAATTCTTCTCGAGGTTGGGAGTATGACCTTACTTCAAGTTGTGTTTTTTCGAGTGAGTCAATTTCTTTATATATTTCTCTGAGTTTATTATTGTCTGTAGCTCTGAAGTATTTGCCACCTGTTTGTTCGGCAATTGTTTTTAGGACTTCTTCATCTATTCTCACTTCTACATTTTGATACTGGACACCGTAATTAGTCTGAAATGGATAAGGAGCCATACCATTTTTACCTATTCCCACAGTATATACTCTTATGCCATATTCAACGGCAAATTCTGCTGCAGCCAAAGGAGAAACATTTCCCATATTATTTACTCCGTCAGTTAATAAAATTATAACACGGCTTACGGCTTTAGAATCTTTTAATCTGTTGACAGCAGTTGCCAAACCCATACCTATTGCTGTTCCGTCTTCAATAATGCCACTTTTAACTTCACCGAATAGATTAAGAAGTACTGCATGATCAACCGTTAGTGGGCATTGAGTATAACTTTCTCCTGCAAAAACAACCAGCCCCATTCTGTCATCAGGACGGCTTGACACGAATTCCATCCCTATTTCTTTTGCAGCTTCAATACGATTTGGTTTAAAATCCTCTGCTAACATACTTCCGCTTATATCAAGCGCAATTACAATATCAACGCCTTCAATTTTACGGTCTTCCCATTTATCTGTGCTTTGAGGCCTTGCAAGTACAATAATTATTGCCGACAAAGAAATCAGTCGTAATGCAAAAAGTAAGTGTCTCAGATAATATTTAATTGGCTTCCCCGTACCTTTGAATGCATTTAATGTACTGATACTCATTGATGCAGCAGACTTTTTCAATCTCCATATATACCATGCAATAACAGGAATTAGAATTGTAAACAACCAAAAGTATTCTTTATTTGCAAATTCGATATTACTCATTTTCTTCAGTGTTTTTTATAGTAGTATCATCACTTAATTCTATCTCTGCTTCGGCTTGTTTAATTTGCGATTGCTCTTCAATTATTTCTTTTGTGTTTTCAACAAATTCGAATGAATTGCTTAAAGAAAGATCATTTTCGTTTTGTAAAGACCTGTATTTCGCAAATTTCACTGCATCTGCCAATTCGAGTACTTGTTGTAATTTAAGTTTTTCGGATTCTTTTGTATTTGTATAATTGTTAATAGCTTGAAGGATTTCTGAAGTAGTCATTTCAACTGCATAGATATTAAATCTGTTTTCAATGTATTCTCTGATAACATCTGTTATTTGAACATGGAATTCTTTAATCTTTCCCTGACTCCAGATTTTTTCTTTTCTTATTTGTTCTAGTTTTTCCAATGCAATAACATGTGCCGGCAGTTTGGGTTTTACTCTCATAAATATTGGTTTCTTATTTTTCTTGTAAAACATCAGAAAATATATAAGTCCTGCTGCTATTAGAATAGCGACTAAAATTATCCACCAGTATTGCTTAAAATATTTTTTGAAATAATACCAAAACTCGGCAAGGTTAAAAGGTGTATTGTATAAATCTTCTTTAATGTCTTTGATACGGTATAAAGTAAATAATGGCTGATTTTGTGTGACTTGTTGATATTCCTGAACAAAAACAGTATCAACACTCCCTGCTACAATGTATTCGTCAAGAATTCCGGATTTGTCAACGATGTACATTTTTTGAGCTGATGATTCGGCAATTTTTATAATTTCTTCCTGATTATACAATCCTGTGTGCTGTGTTAATTCTGATGAAAATAAATTGAGTAATTGTTCTTTTATCGAATTTTTCAAAATATTAAGACTATCTTCACTCAGGCTTTGTTTAATGGAATCAGGAATGTATTGCTCTATCTCTTTTTTAAAGCCGTCTTTTCCATATACTATAAAGCCTGCTCTGTTAGCATAAATTGTATCAACAGGAATAGTGTCAAGAAGTACATAAGGTTTAACAAAAATCTGCGATTCAGCAGTGCTTATGTCATTAGTATCAGAATTATTTACATATTTTAATTTTATAGGCGGAATATAATTTAATCCTGTGTCGAAACTCGTAAAGACGTATGATTTTTGATAAGTTTTCAACCCTTCGTCACTTTCATTAATGATTGGCTTTGAATCTTTAATAAGATCAATATTTTTAGAGATAGTATCTTTGAATACCGGAAAAATAATTTCGTTAGTTTTTGGGACTTGTATTTCAATCTGTAGTTCAGTTTGCTCTCCGATTATAATAGTATCTTTAAGTACCTTTATGCTTACCGGAATTTCCTGTGCAAATAAGAAAACCCGCACCATAAGGAGAGGAATTATTAAAAACGATTTAATATGAATCTTCATAATTATCTGTTTTTAAATAAATTAATCAATGGTTTTACATAATCTTCGTCAGTACATAAATCCGCCCAGTCAACTTTTGCTTTTCTAAATTTACTAGCGGCATTCTCATATTGTTCATTCCACCATTTTTTATAATTTTGACGCACCTTTTTATTGCTTGTATCAATCCATTTTAAATCTCCGTTTTCTGAATCTTTAAAATATGCAAGACCAACATCAGGTAAGTTTTGTTCGAATTTATCATAAACTCGTAATGCAGCCAAATCATGTTTGTTTCCTGCAATTTTTATGGCATCGCTAAAATCAGGAGAAACAAAATCCGAAATTATAAATGCCGAACTTCTTTTTTTAATAGCGTTAGTCAAATATTTTAACGCCTGTGTGATGTCAGTTTTTTTACTTTGACTTTCGAAATTCAATAGTTCCAGAATAATTCTCAGGATATGCTTTCGTCCTTTTTGAGGAGGGATAAATTTTTCGACTTTGTCGGAGAATAAAATAACGCCGATTTTGTCATTATTTTGAATTGCCGAAAATGCAATTACTGCTGCTATTTCAGTCGTGAGCTCTTGTTTGAATTTTTGTTGAGTACCAAATTGTTTCGAACCGCTTACATCAATTAGCAACATTACAGTAAGTTCGCGTTCTTCTTCAAAAACTTTTACATAAGGATGATTAAATCGTGCTGTAACATGCCAGTCAATATCTTTTACGGGGTCGCCGTATTGATATTCGCGAACTTCACTAAAAGCCATTCCCTTTCCTTTATATGCAGAATGATATTCCCCTGCAAAAATCTGTCTTGACAATCCTCTCGAACGGATTTCTATTTTTCTGACTTTTTTTAGTAATTCTTTTGCTTCCATAATTGTTTAAATTGCAATTATTCTCTCAATTTCCGATTTTTATCTTTTTTCTTATTTCGGTTTCTGATTTAATAATTTTATGGAACTTCCACAGAATTGAGGATTTTGCTTATGATTTCTTCAGATGTAATATTTTCTGCCTCTGCTTCATAAGTTAAACCAATACGATGACGAAGTACATCATGACAAACTGCGCGCACATCTTCCGGAATAACATAGCCTCTTCGTTTTAAAAATGCATATGCTTTGGCTGCTAAAGCCAGATTTATAGAAGCACGTGGCGAACCGCCGAATGAAATCATACCTGAAAGCTTGTCTATATTATATTTCTCAGGATAACGAGTGGCAAATACTATATCTAGGATATATTTTTCAATTTTTTCGTCGAGATATACTTGTCGAACAACTTCTCGAGCTTTTAATATATCTTCGGGTTTAATTACAGAATTTGCTTTTGGCATTTGTCCCGTAAGGTTTTCTCTTATTATTGCTCGTTCTTCTTCAAATTCCGGATAGTCAATTTTTAATTTAAGCATAAATCTGTCAACCTGAGCTTCAGGTAAAGGATAAGTGCCTTCCTGTTCTATAGGGTTTTGCGTAGCCATAACTAGAAATGGTAATTCCATTTTATAAGTCGAGTCTCCTATAGTTACCTGTCTTTCCTGCATAGCTTCCAGTAGAGCAGATTGTACTTTTGCCGGAGCACGGTTTATTTCATCTGCGAGAATGAAATTTGCGAAAATAGGACCTTTTTTGACTATAAATTCTTCTTTTTTCTGACTGTAGATCATAGTACCTATTAAGTCTGCCGGTAACAAATCGGGTGTAAACTGAACCCGGGCGAATTTTGCACTAATAGTGTTTGCAAGTGTGTTTATCGCCAAAGTTTTTGCTAGTCCCGGAACACCTTCAAGTAAAATGTGACCATCAGACAAAAGTCCTATCATTAAGCCTTCAAGCAAATGTCTTTGACCAACAATTACTTTTTTCATTTCAATGTTGATAATATCAACAAAGGAACTTTCTCTTTCAATTTTTTCATTTAACTCTTTAATGTCAATATAAGTATCCATATCAATCAGTTTAAGTTTAAACTTTGTAATTAAGGCACGAAATTATCATTTTTTGTAAATTTTGTCAAGACATTAACGCAATTATTATCTTATATATTTGTTAAAAGTGTTAAAGGGTTGTTAATACTGTAGCAAATTAACTAAATTACATTTAATAAATTAGCTGAATTAAAATTAATATAGATTTATAC
Source organism: Bacteroidota bacterium (assembly GCA_029558535.1). Taxonomy (GTDB): domain Bacteria; phylum Bacteroidota; class Bacteroidia; order Bacteroidales; family ML635J-15; genus Bact-19. The sequence goes on from JAKQEK010000490.1 coordinate 12,165, forward strand.
TATTTTTGTCTAATAAGATATAAAAGAGTTATTATGTTTTCTTTAAAATTCTTTCTTTAAATGGATAAAGCTTTAATAATTAAAAATGTATGTGAATTATTACTGAATAACAAAAGGCAAGCATGCATTGATTTTGCAAATAAAAATTATCCTTTCAATGATTATAAGCCTCAGAAAAGACAATATTCAAAATATCAAATGTGTAAAGTATTTTTAAGGGATGGATTCATTGATAGATATTCTGGTGATAAATTGCTATTCCCGGGACTAATTAAGATTATGACAATAGAGTTTACAGATATTTTTAAATACAATAGAAATTGGAAAATGTCGGAAACTCACATGATTTATTGGGATTTGTTTCCAACAATTGATCACTTGATTCCAATCGCAAGGGGGGGGCAAGATAATGAAAGCAACTGGATAACGACCTCTATGTTAAGAAACTCAGCTAAGTCAAATTGGACGATTGACGAAATTGGTTGGGAATTATTTAATAAAGGTAAACTTGAGAATTGGGATGGATTGTTGAATTATTTTATAGAACTGACTGATAAAAACCCTTATTATGAAAGGGATAATTACGTGAAAAATTGGAAAGTTGGATTGTTAAAAGCTATGAGTGAATTATAATAATCATAAAATAAGCTTGATTGATAATCTATAAGGTTTATCGTGGAGAAATAATTATACGTTAATGATTTTCACATTGTATTCTAATTCAGTATTTTATTAAATTATTAAGGGTGTTTTTTAAGTATTTTTTGTATTTTTGTAATGCTAAATATAAAAATATGAAAAAGTATTACATTTTGTTGTTCGTTTTTGTGTCAGTTGCAATTATATTTTCTTCTTGCAATAAATATGAAGAAGGTCCGGCGTTTTCTTTATTAAGTGTTACAAAAAGAATTACAGGTACCTGGGAATTAAAGGAAACAGTTATTAATGATACTGTCGTTGATCTGAACGATATGATAGATATGATGGGCGAAGCCGAATTGGACAGTATATCGGATATGGGATTTGATATTAGTCAGATTAATATTACTGCCGTAAAAGTAACGTTTGAGAAAGATGGAGACGGGAATTTTTATTTTGCAATCAGTTTGTCGGGTTTTCCATTTACTCGTACTGAGTACATGACATGG
>JAKQEK010000492.1 GCA_029558535.1 Bacteroidota bacterium
CAGGAACAGAAAACTGACCCATTTGTCGACTTGAAGACCATCTTGAAAAAAGACAAAAAAATACTCCCGCAGCCAGCGGGCAAGATTCATCACCAGAAAGATAGTCGCGATCCAGCTCTCGCTGGTCATGGCTGTTTTGGCTTTGATGCGCTCCAGGTTGTATTTTCTTTTGCCTTCGCCAAACTTGCCTTCAATGCCATTGCGCTTAGCTTGTTCATTACGAAATTTCTTGCGGCGTTTTTTAAGCTCTTCGGCGTTTTCTTCAGTCAGCGCCGGAGGGCGGCCCAGAGCTTTGCCTGAAAAGCGTATCCCATGTTCTTTCAAGTAATCCCGGTTTTCACGGCTGCCATAGATCTTGTCGGCAATAACCACTTCCGGATAAAAGCCAAACCGTTCTTTGAAATTCTCGACTTGCTTTTTCAGATCCTTGTTCTCATTAAATGCATCCCAGCTCATCTTATCAAGGTAGATGTATCCGTCTACCAGACTGGCAGAAATCTTGGCCCCGAATTCAACCTCTTTACCACTCTTGCCGCGCACGATCGGCCGGACATGAGGCTGCGAGACGCTGACAATGCGATCATCGGTTTGGTGGCTTATTTGGTCATACATCTGCTTCTGCTGCCGGTATACTTCCTGGATGATCCAAAAGATATGCAAGTTCTGATAATCGACCAACTGATCCCGAGCCTTGCAGAGATCGAGTAACGTATTGATCGATTTTATGTTACGACGAAGATAATTGAGCTGTTTGCGAATGGCCTTGCGTATTTTCTTGTGATCTTTTTTCTTCTGTTTGATTAAGATCAGATATTCTTTACGGGCAACGCGGCGATAAGTCCTGGGTTTCTCAATGCCATCAAGATTTTTGCACAGATGGTCAATCAGCTTTTCGCTTTGCTCACGGGAGGTGTTCAATAAATCCAGGTCTGTTGGATATTTGAAATCAGCAGGCGCAACGGTCGCATCCAGAATCAGCTGACCTTGGTGTTGTTTTTCTTCGCCGTCTTTGTTTTCACCGGCAGTTGCCGCTTTCTTCTTGCCTTTACTTTGTTTTGCTTTGAGTGCATTGACGGCGGTGAAAAATTCACCCGACATCTTTTCAAATGCTTCCGGCCCCAAGCGCTTCCTGATTTTGACAAAAAGGGTCGGATGAAAAACAGGTTTGTGAGAAAATCCGGAGAGACCTAAAAAATATTGCAGGTAAGGATTTTCTCTGATCAATTCTATGGTGTCTTCATCAGAGCTTTTCAGGAAGTGCTTGATTATGATCGCGCCGATGATGATCTGTGTTTTGGTCGCCGGTCGGCCAAAATCTTTGTGGAAATTCTTGGTATAGATTTCCGCCAGTTTTTCCCAGGGTATCACATGGGCCAGAATGACCCAGCGGTTCTTGGGATCGAGCCCTTTTTCGAAGGGCGTCTTGAATTCCTCGACGGGAATTTGCTTGAAGTTGGTCTCTTTTATCATAATCAATCTGCAAGGTTATTTTGACTATTTGCCGATATTATATTCATAAATATCATAATAGTCAAGTTTTAATTGCAAATTAATCAAAGAACTATGATTTAATCAGGAAGCCCTATTTATAATCTGTTAAAATATTTTTCAGTGACGTCTAAATTAAAATATTTCAAAAAATATTTTACTACTTTATTTCATCATAAGTAAAAAATGGTTATTATTCATATTTTGATTGGCTTAAATCGGAGTAAATTTTGATTAAATCTTCTGCAATTTTCTGCCCTTGGAATAATTTTCTGGCTTCATTATTGGCTTCAGTACCCAACCGTTCTCGCAGTTGTATATTATTCATTAAGTTGATAATTTCAGTGGCAAGTTCATCAGTATTGTATTTTTTTACTAATCGTCCAGTTTTCCCATTTTCAATCATATCCGGAATGCCATCAATGCAATTTGCAATCACCGGAGTCCCTATTGCCATGCTCTCGGCAATAGAACGCGGCCCCGTATCAACATGGGTTGGCAAAACAAATATTTTAGCTTTTTTAATTTCAATGAGTACATCCACATGCTTCGGCAGATACCCCATAAATATAACATTAGAGAATAATCCCAAAGCCTTGATCTTTTCTTGAATTATCTCTATGTACTTTGGTTCACCCTTCCCGATGATCTTAATCGTTATTTGGGGATAAACCAGCTTCACTTTAGCAGTTGCGGTAAGCAGATCTTCAATTCCCTTCCGTTTAATGATTGCTCCAACGAATACTATATCATATTCTTTAGCAATCTTTTCATTAAATAACTGAAAAGCAATATTTGAGATTGGATAATACAGGTTGATTAGCTTCGCAGTCGGATTTATACCAAAAATGTAAGTTTGCATATCTCTGGTGGGTGCAACGAAATATTTTTGCTTTGCATAAATTTTATTTTCAATCTTTTTTCTTATTATGGCTCCACGTGAAAAGTCGTCAGTTAGAACCTTAGCCATCAAACCTTGAATCCAAATGAGGGCTGGGAAATTGCAACGATTGATCAGATCTCGAAACTGTGTTTCAGTGCCATGCTGCGTGACAACTGATGGCTTAATCTTTTTCACCTGCCCTAGTATTTTAGTGGAAAGGTAAGAACTAAAAATAACATTCAAAAAATACTTTAGAATCTTGGGACTAGATAGTTTAATGCTTCTGAAAAGATGATAGTAAACATTTTTTTCTTGAATAATTATATCATTACTAATTTTGGAGGAAATGCAAAAGATATGTAGTTTTAAAGGAAAATTCGTTGACAATAAATATTCTTTTAAGTAAACAAGCCAAGTCGCTGGGTGTTCATCAGTTGCATCAACCTTAAATGGCAAGCAAGACTTCAATTCACCCAAGGGATATGCGCAAAACCAAACTAGTTCTAGCATTTACCTGCTCCAGATTCCTTCGGCTTTAAAATTGATAATTTTATTATATTGTGTATAATAAATGGCAAAGGATGGCAAATTAAAAATCAATGTAGTCAGCATAATCCCATAAATGCCTAAATTTGCATATTTAATCAACAATACTGCTAATGGAACATACAAAATAGCTGAAATTAATGCAGAAATCAGCTGAAGCTTTATTTTTCCAATGCCATTTAGAAAGTTTATGTATGGTGTGATGCTCACAGTTATGCATGTGTTTAATCCCATCATAATGGACAATAGAATTGGAATGTCTAATTTATCCCCTATCCACACTTTATAAATTACATTTGATAACACTATCATAATCAACACACAACAAATAATATAAATTGACAATTTTTTGTATATATGCATTATGCGCTTGATCCAATCCAAATCATTTTTAATATGCGCATCTGTGATAGCGGACCATAGTGGGAGCGTAACCATATTATTTATCATAATAATTATACTAAAATATTTAAATGTTACAAAATATGTCGGTACTGCGTCAGGTCCGATCATCCTTAAAATAATAAAGTTATTTAGTGAATATAAAATAAGCGCGCACCCCTGTATAATAAAAAAATTCGCGCCTAAAGAAAAGATCTCTTTAGCATATGATAAATCTATGTATCGAAATGAGGGCATATAAGGCCGATAATCAGATTTAAAATAATAATATGTCGCTAAAATATAAGGCAGGATTGCAGAAATACTAAAAGCCCATGCTACTAATACAATTGAACTCTGGTTTTTTTTTGACAATAACAGCATAAGCGCAAGAAAAATTATGCTTGCAAAAGTACTTAGATAACCAGCAGCAGCCGGGCGCTGATCTGCAGTCAAGATCGTAGAAATTAGCCTGAAAACAAATTGAATAGCAAACAAAATAAATATTATAAAAATGGTATGGCTAATATCAAGTGATAAATGTGATGAAGATTTTAATAATTCTCCCCAATTTATATAAGGATAGAATAAGATGAACAGTATAATCAATCCAGAAGATATTATAGTTAATGTAGCAAATGTGCTGCTTATATATTTTTTCCCACTCAAGTGATCATTATTATTGAAAGCCACAGGCAATTTATTACGCAATCCGTTTCCGAGGCCAAAATCAAAAAAATTGAACCAGTTAATAAACGATGTTATCGTGAGCCAAATCCCATAATTTGTGACACCTAAATAATTCATCAAAATTGGAACGGTTATAAAACTCACAACGATGCCAATACCTTTGCGAATAAAAATGGCTACTATGTTTTTTTTTAGCTTTTTAGATCTTATGCCACCTTTATTAAGATATTTTCTTGCTCTTTCAACGAGAGGCATGGTCAAGAATAGCCTTAGAAAATTCAACGAGGTTTCCTCTGTCAGCGAATAGTAAATTTTAAAAATATGACTCGTGATTAATAACTCTCCTTTTTACTATCGCTATACCTTTTATCTTCTGCTGAGATGTAAAATGCGAGCTGATGAGTACCTCTTACTATGGACAAACCATTATTATTCCATGTTTTGTGGACTGGTGTGTTTGCAATATAGGTTCCCAGCTCTGCAAAATCAGTATTTCTGTAAAACCATCCCAGCAAATTTGTATTTAAATCTTTAAATATTCCTAATCCTCGATACTCTTCATCAACAGCTGATATTACTCCCTCACCAAACCCTAAATTGAATTCTTTAATCATCTTTTTTTTACCGCTATAATATCCAACAATTTTTTTCTCAACTTCTGCAACGTACATAATATCGACAAATCCATTTAAAATTGAATTTTTTGCAGAAATAGCTAACAGATTCTTGCCTTTCTCTTTATCTAAGAAGGGATCAAGAAGTAATCTAGAATATTTAAATGACCTCTTAGCCAAATCCATGACTTTTTCAACATCCTCTTCTCTGGCTTCTCTTATATTGAATCCACTTGAATGTGGCAATCTAAGATTCGCAAATTCATTTTTCTGCATTTGGTATGTGAGAAGAGTATGGATATAATGAAATCCTTTTCGAACTAAAATGTTAAAGATTATAGGATTCCTTAGCAAATTAGTGTTGAGCCCAATTAAAAAATAAGAACTTTTATTATTATGATGAAGTTGATATGCTAAATGATCCAATGAGGCCGAAATAATTCCATCCCAAAAAGAAGTGTTGTCTTCGAGTATTATAAAGTAGGCAATTTTATAAATATTTATCTCAAATATGTCTGAATCAAAGTCATCCTTATAAATTGCCCAAATTGCCATAGGCTTGCCTTGCCGATAAACAGCAAATGCAATATTATTCTCTTTGCTGCAAATGTTTTTGATTCTGTTAATTGTGTATTCTTTTTTCTGTTCAATGTTTATATTTCTATATTCATAAAAATCGACATCATAAAGGCGAATTGATTGAAGGACTGCATCATCTAGCCCGTTTATTTTCTTTAAAATGAATTTATTCATAAATTTCAGCCCAAAATATTAATCTGAGACATCTGAAAAATTGGAATTATAAATTGTTGAGCCATTTTTCACGTCATTTTTTTCAAATTCACTACAGCTTTGCAGAAAATCAGTGGAAAATGTTCTTTGGCAATCAAAGATTATGCTACGCACAGCGACGCGTAGTCTCTTTTTACCTGCTAACAGGTCTGGGTGATCGAACACCGCATATTATACACAATTGCTGACAACACAAACTCGAAACGGTTGCGA
>JAKQEK010000493.1 GCA_029558535.1 Bacteroidota bacterium
TTCCTGTTGTATCATGACTATTTAACTTTTTCAATAATATTAACTAATCTCCAGCTTTTATTTTTACTCAAGGGACGTGTTTCCATAATTTGAACTACATCACCTATATCGCACATATTTGTTTCATCGTGAGCAACAAACTTTTTTGTTTTATTAACAAATTTACCGTATTTGGGGTGTTTTTCCTTTCTTTTAACAGCCACTACGATAGATTTATCCATTTTATTGCTAACAACAATTCCTATACGTTCTTTTCTTAAATTTCTGTTTTCCATAACAACCTTTATTTAATACCGGTTAATTCTCTTTTACGAAGCTCAGTTTTCAGACGAGCAATAAGTCTTCTTACCTCTTTCAATCTTTGAGGATTTTCCAAAGGAGAAACAGCGTGTCCCATTCTAAGTTTTGTCAGATTAAGCTGTTCAGTATCAATTTTCTCAACAATTTCCTTGGTAGTTAACCCTGTAATTTCTTTATTTTTCATCACTTACCGATTTATTCGTTATAATCATAATCATGTCTGACAACAAATTTTGTCTTTATAGGAAGCTTTTGAGAAGCTAATCTTAAGGCTTCTTTAGCAGTTTCGAATGTTACTCCGTCTGCTTCAAAAAGTATTCTACCCGGCGTAACTCTGGCAACAAATCCTTCGGGAGCACCCTTACCTTTACCCATACGCACTTCGGCAGGCTTTTTAGTAATCGGTTTGTCTGGAAAAATTCGTATCCAGATTTGACCTTGTCGTTGCATATATCTTGTAACAGCAATACGGGCAGCTTCGATCTGACGACTTGTAATCCACGATTCTTCTAAAGCTTTAATCCCAAATGAACCAAAAGCGATATCGCTACCACGTTTGGCATTACCTTTCATTTTACCTTTTTGTTGTCTTCTGTATTTTGACTTCTTTGGCTGTAACATAGCTCTATCTTTTCAAAATTATTTTTTTCTTTTCCTATTATTTCTCTGTTCAGTGTTTTGAGTTTTTTTACCTTGCACTGATTTTCCAAGATTTGGAGATAAATCTCTTTTACCATATATCTCACCCCTGCAAATCCAAACCTTAACGCCAAGCAAACCGGTTTTTGTTGATGCTTCAGCTAATGCATAATCTATATCAGCTCTTAAGGTATGTAGCGGAGTTCTGCCCTCTTTGTACATTTCACTTCTAGCCATTTCTGCACCGTTCAGACGACCTGAGCACTGAATTTTTATTCCTTCAGCACCCATCCTCATAGTTGAAGCTATAGCCATTTTAACTGCGCGACGATAAGCGATCTTACCTTCAATCTGACGGGCAACATTATTAGCCACTAATTCAGCTTCAAGTTCAGGACGCTTAATTTCATATATATTTATCTGAACATCCTTATTTGTGATTTTTTTCAATTCTTCACGTAATTTGTCAACTTCGTCGCCACCTTTACCAATTACAAATCCAGGACGAGCCGTATTAATTGTAATTGTTATCATCTTTAAAGATCTTTCTATAATGATCTTAGAAACACTTGCTTTATCCAAACGAGCATTTAAATAACGTCTGATACTGGCGTCCTCTGACAGTTTATCGGCATATTTTTTACCTCCAAACCAATTGGAATCCCATCCTTTGATTATACCTAATCTATTACTTATCGGATTACATTTTTGTCCCATGAATATTATTCGTTTTCGTTAACAACTTCTTTTTCCATTTTACTATCTACCACTAAAGTTATATGGTTAGATCTTTTTTTGATTCTATTAGCTCTTCCCTGAGGTGCAGGTCTTACTCTCTTTAGTGCTCGCCCTTCATTTACAAAAATCTCTTTAACAAACAGTCCGGCATCTTCCATTCTTTTACCTTCATTTTTAGCCTGCCAATTTGAAACTGCTGATAACAACAATTTTTCTATATCACGAGAAGCAACTTTAGATGAGTATTTCAGTATATCTAAAGCCCTGTCAACATCAATACCTCTGATAAGATCTGCCACGAGTCTCATTTTACGCGGAGAACTGGGACAATTACGAAGAATAGCAAAGCTGTTTAAGCTTTTTTCTTCTTTTACCTTGTCTGCCTTTATTCTTTTTCTTGCACCCATAGTATCTAATTATTATTTATTCTTTTTACCACCGTGACCTCTAAAAGTTCTAGTAACAGCAAATTCTCCCAATTTGTGTCCAACCATATTTTCGGTTATATAAACCGGAATAAATTTATTGCCGTTATGCACAGCAAACGTATGTCCAACAAAATCAGGCGGAATAACCGAAGCTCTTGCCCAAGTTTTAATAGCGGTCTTTTTGCCGCTTTCGTTCATCGCAACTACCTTCTTTTCTAATTTGAAGTCTATAAATGGTCCTTTTTTAAGTGATCTGCTCATAATTCACTATTTACTTTTTCCTATTTTCTATAATATACTTATTGGATTCTTTTTTCTTGCCACGAGTTTTATAACCTTTAGCAAGTAAGCCTTTTCTGGAACGAGGATGTCCGCCAGATGCTCTTCCTTCTCCACCACCCATAGGATGATCAACAGGATTCATAACAACACCCCTTACTCTTGGTCTTCTGCCCATCCATCTTGTACGTCCGGCTTTACCATAACTTTCAAGAGCATGGTCTGAGTTTGATACACTTCCTATTGTTGCTTTGCAAGTAACTAATATCTTACGTGTTTCACCAGAAGGCATTTTCATAATTGCATATTTATCTTCTCTTGAAACCAATTGGGCATAAGAACCGGCACTACGTGCTATTACGGCTCCTTGACCCGGTCTTAACTCAATGTTATGCACTACTGTACCTAACGGAATTTCGCTTAGGAACAATGTATTGCCTAGCTCTGGAGCAACGCCCTTACCTGATTCAAGTATTTGCCCTACTTGTAAACCATTGGGTGAAATAATATATCTTTTCTGTCCATCTTCGTAAACAACTAAAGCTATTCGAGCAGAACGATTTGGATCATACTCAATAGTTTTTACTGTTGCTTTCATTCCATCACGTTCTCTTTTGAAGTCAATTATACGGTAACTTCTTTTATGACCACCACCAATATAACGCATGGTCATTTTACCCTGATTGTTTCTTCCCCCGGATTTTCTAACTGGTACCAACAAAGATTTCTCCGGAACAGTGCATGTAATATCATCAAATGCGCTGATCAGTTTGAATCTTTGACCCGGTGTTGTCGGATTTAATTTTCTTAAAGCCATTTCTATTCTTTAAATGTTGCTATAAAAATCTATTACCTCTCCTTGTGCCAATGTGATAATTGCCTTTTTAAAAGAGTTGGTCTTACCTCTCTGCAATCCGGCTTTTGTATAGCGACTTTTATTCTTTCCACTATATCTAATAGTATTAACGGATTTAACGTTAACACCATACATTTTTTCTACCGCATTTTTAATCTGCAATTTATCAGCACGTTTATCCACAATAAAACCATAACGATTCAAAGTTTCACTTTGTTTCGTCATTTTTTCGGTTACTATCGGTTTAACTAAAATATCCATTTTTTCTTTCTTTTAATCTAAATAATTTTCAAAAACGTCAATAGACCTTTCTTCAATCATCAAAATCGAAGCCCACATAATGTCGTAAGTGCTTAATTCTGAGGCGGTTACAACGTTTACGTCTCTTAAATTTCGAGAAGACAAATATACATTTTTATTTGATTCCGCAACAACTAAAAGAATTTTTTTATCAATAATTTTAAAATTATTTTTAAGCCCAACAATATTCTTGGTTTTAATGTCATTAAACATGAGGTTATCAACAACAAAAATATTATTTGCCTGAGCACGATAAGTTAAAGCAGATTTACGAGCTAGTCTTTTAAGTTTTTTATTTAACTTAAAGTTATAAACCCTTGGTTCAGGTCCAAATACTCTACCTCCACCTCTAAATAATGGATTCTTAATACTTCCAGCTCTAGCCGTTCCTGTACCTTTCTGACGTTTCAATTTTTTAGTACTTCCGGAAACTATACCACGATGCAATGAAGAGTGTGTACCTTGGCGTTTATTAGCCATATACTGTTTACAATCAAGATATATTGCATGATCATTTGGTTGAATTGCAAAGATTGAATCATTTAGTTCTATCTTCTTTCCGGTTTCCTCGCCCGTTTTATTATATACTGATACTTTCATTATCTTTCTATAATTATATATGAACCTTTTGATCCCGGTATTGAACCTTTTATAAGAATAAGGTTATTTTCCGGAATTACTTTTAACACTCTCAAGCTTATCATTTTAACGGTATCTCCACCGGTGCGTCCACCCATTCGCATTCCTTTGAATACTCTTGATGGCCATGAAGATGCTCCTAATGATCCCGGTTTTCTAAGTCTGTTGTGCTGACCATGAGTGGCATCATTAACCCCCGAAAATCCGTGTCTTTTAACAACGCCCTGAAAACCTTTTCCTTTAGATGTTCCGATTACATCACACCATTCACCTTCGACAAAAATCCCAACTGTGATATTGTCTCCTACAACTACTTCTTCAAAATTTTCACCTTTTTTAATCTTTCCGAAATCTTTAAATTCAACAACTTTCCTTTTCGGGCCTGTCCCTGCTTTCGCAAAATGACCTTTCATTGCTTTGGTCGTATGCTTTTCCTTAATATCATCGAAAGCCAGCTGCACTGCTTCATAACCGTCAGTTTCCTTATTACGGATCTGTGTTACTACACAAGGCCCTGCTTCGACAACAGTGCATGGAATGTTCTTTCCCTCAACACTGTAAATGGAAGTCATACCTAATTTTTTACCAATAATTCCTTGCATTTCAATTTGTTTTAAAATTTAACTTGCTTTAATTTCCACATCTACTCCACTTGGAAGTTCTAATTTCATCAAGGCATCTATTGTCTTTGATGTTGTGCTGTAAATGTCCAGTAAACGTTTATATGAACTTAATTCAAACTGTTCTCTGGATTTTTTATTTACGAATGTTGAACGATTCACAGTAAAAATACGTTTGTGTGTTGGAAGTGGAATAGGACCTCTAACAACAGCACCGGTTGTTTTTACTGTTTTAAGAATCTTCTCTGCTGATTTGTCAATCAGATTGTAGTCGTAAGATTTCAGCTTAATTCTAATTTTTTGATTCATACTTGTTTTATTATTATTAAAAAATAAACTTTCTACTATTTATCAATTCTTGTAATATCTCAGCGGTAACTCTTTCGTAATGTGAAAATTCCATACTAAATAGAGCCCTTCCACTACTTAAAGTACGCAACGCTGTAACATAACCGAATTGCTCGGACATTGGCACCTTTGCTTTAACAACTCTGTGAATACCCTTATGTGTCATTCCTTCAATAGAAGCGCGACGACGATTCAAATCTGCATTTATATCTCCAAGATATTCATCAGGTGTTAAAATCTCTAATTTCATAACAGGTTCAAGAATTGTACTCTTGAGTTTTCTGGATACCTCTTTAAAGCAAAGACTTGCAGCTATCTGGAAAGCCAAAGGATCACTATCTACGGTATGAAAAGACCCGTCCACTAATTCCACTTTTAGACTATAAACCGGATAGCCTCCAATCGGGCCATTCATCATCGCGTCCCGAAAACCTTTTTCTACTGCTTGAATATATTCCTTAGGCAATTTTCCTGCAGTAATTTTATTAATAAAAACTAAACCGGAAACATCCTTATTATTAACAGTTCCAATATTAACAGTAATATCAGCAAATCTGCCCTTACCACCGGTTTGTTTCTTGAAAATGTAATTATAATTATTAATGGTATCAAGGAATTCTTCTTTATAATTTACCTGCGGTTTACCCTGATTTAATTTCAATCCACATTCTCTAACTAATCTGTCAACAATTATCTCAAGATGTAATTCCCCCATACCATTAATTAATGTTTGTCCCGAAACTTCATCATATCTTATTGTGAATGTTGGATCTTCCTCTGCCATCTTATCAAGGGAACTATTTAGCTTTTCAACATCCGCCTGACAATAAACTTCAACAGCAATTGAAATCACAGGCTCGGGGAACTGCATTTTATCAAGAACAACAGGTTTGTGTTCGTCACATAATGTGTCGCCTGTTATTATATCTTTAAACCCAACAATTGCACAAATGTCTCCCGCCTCAACAGTTTCGATTTGTGTTTGTTTATTTGAATGCATTTGGAAAATTCTAGTCAATCTTTCCTTTTTCCCGCTACGCATATTATATATCATCTGTCCGGTTTTCATCTGCCCACTGTAAACTCTTACATAAGATAATTTACCTACGAAAGAGCTTGATGCTATCTTGAAACACATTGCGGCAAGCGGTCCATTAGGATCAGGATTTCGATAAATGATTTCCTCCGTTTTGGGATTATGTCCTTCGATTGCTTCAACATCAACAGGCGATGGCAAATAATCACAGACAGCATTTAATAAAAGCTGTACTCCTTTATTCTTAAATGCTGATCCGCATAATACCGGCACATATTTACCATCTATCACTAATTTCCTCAATAGTGACTTAAACTCCTTTATAGTAATTTTTGATCTATCCTCGAAAAATCTTTCAAGTAATTGATCATCACCTTCAATAACTGTTTCAATTAATTTCTCACGATATTCAAATACTTCGTTTTTCAAATACTCAGGCACGTCTGTTATATTATACTCCACGCCTAAAGTCTGGTCGTCTTTGTCCCATAGATATGCTTTTTCTTCTATCAAATCAATAACTCCGGAGAAATTTTCTTCTTCACCAATAGGTAATTGTATTACTAATGGTTTTGCTCCTAGTTTTTCTTTTATCTGTTCAACTACTCCTATAAAGTCAGCACCTGTACGATCCATTTTGTTTACAAATGCCAATCTTGGAACATTATAACGATCGGCTTGATGCCATACTGTTTCGCTTTGAGGTTCTACACCACCAACTGCACAGAAGACAGCCACAGCACCATCAAGAATTCTTAATGAACGTTCTACTTCAACAGTAAAATCTACGTGTCCGGGAGTATCAATAATATTAATTTTAAACTTTTCGTCATCAACATTCCAGTACGCAGTTGTTGCAGCAGATGTTATTGTTATACCTCTTTCCTGCTCCTGGATCATCCAGTCCATAGTAGCGGTTCCTTCGTGTACTTCGCCAATCTTATAATTTACCCCGGCATAACACAAAATACGCTCAGTAGTTGTAGTTTTACCTGCATCTATATGAGCCATTATGCCTATATTTCTAGTATTTACAAGATTAACACTCATTTTAAGAACTAAAACTTAAAGTGTGAGAAAGCTTTATTAGCTTCAGCCATTCTATGTGTATCTTCTTTCTTTTTGAAAGCAGCACCTTCAGAATTATAAGCAGCTTGAATTTCTGCGGCAAGCTTTTCAGCCATTGAGTGTCCACTACGCTTACGAGCAAATGAGATCATCCATTTGTGACTTATTGAAATTTTTCTGTCAGTACGAATTTCGGTTGGAACCTGAAAAGTTGCACCACCGATTCTACGACTTTTTACCTCAACTGATGGAGTAATATTATCAAGGGCTTTTCTCCAAATTTCTAAAGGAGCATCTTCAGAATCTTTCATTTTTTTACCCACGATATCTAAACAGTCGTAAAAAATCTTGAATGAAGTTGATTTTTTACCGTCCCACATCATATCATTAACAAAACGAGTTACTCTCGAATCATTAAATTTCGGATCTGGTAATATAGTTCTTTTCTTTGGTTTTGATTTCCTCATTTTATTTCAAATTTTTGTATTACTTTGTTTTTGCTGCAGCACTTTTCTTAGGTCTCTTTGTTCCGTACTTTGAGCGTCTTTGATTACGACCATCAACACCTGCTGTGTCGAGAGCACCACGAACAACGTGATATCTTACACCCGGTAAATCTTTTACCCTGCCACCACGTACTAGAACGATAGAGTGTTCCTGCAGATTATGACCTTCGCCCGGAATGTAAGCATTTACTTCTTTCTGATTTGTAAGCCTTACTCTGGCCACTTTTCTCATTGCTGAATTCGGCTTTTTAGGTGTTGTAGTATATACTCTGGTACAAACACCTCTGCGTTGCGGACAAGAATCAAGTGATGGCGATTTGCTTTTATCAATCGTTACCTGTCTGCCTTTCCTTACTAATTGTTGTATTGTTGGCATAAAACCTAATAAATTTAATTTTCTACTACTTTATAAAATTTTGGACTGCAAAGGTAGATTATTTTTTTTTATTAACAACACCTCTATTGATTTTTTTTATTTTTTTCTGTTTTCAAGACATCTTTTTGTGTTAATAACTAAATATTCGATGGCAAATGTGCTGGTTTTTATTCTGTTTTTAATTCTAATTTTCTAAAAAAAAGGCATAATTTTGACAAATTATGAAAAATTAGAAGCTAATAACTAAATTTTATAGCTATTGATATATAGTTATAATTAAATAAGGCATTATATTTGCAAAAATGACGAGTTAAAAATAAAATTATGAAAAATTACATTTCTATAATATTAATAGGTATAATAATAATGGGATTGACTTTTTCGTCTTGTGATCCCAATGGCCCTGATCCTTCTGAGACAGTTATTGAAGTAACATCAGACATAACGAGTCCTACAACATGGACTGCTGACAAAGTTTATGTAATCAACAAAGTTGATTTCTATATTGAAAACGTTTTAACAATTGAAGCTGGAACTGTTGTCAAATTTCCTCAGAGTTATCAATTTGTAACATTATCAGGTTCGGGGAAAATACTTGCTCAAGGGACTTCTGAAAAGCCAATAATATTTACATCTTACTTTGATGATAGTCATGGTGGAGACAGCAACGGAGACGGAGGGGTAACCATTCCTGCTGCAGGAGATTGGGGAAATATTGATATGAACGGAACACATGGATCAGAGTTTTATTATTGTAAGTTTTTATATGGTGGGTTTGGCACTGAATTAAGCACTCTGCGTCTTTCGGCCGGATCTATGTCAACCATTGATCATTGCACTTTTGCATATAACAGAGGAGGCGTTTCAAGTCATTATTATATAGGAGCATTGGATGCTGATGGTGCAGATTCTGAAACCACTATAACAAACAACACGTTTTATAACAACATTTTGCCTTTATCAATAAAATCAGAAATTGATATAGATAACTCCAATATTTTCTCACGGGACAACAATACTACACAATACAACGGGATATTTGTGTCAGGGAATATTAATAAAAATACCTCTTGGCTTGAAGACGAAGTTGCTTTTGTATTGACATCTTCGAGCACACAAATTGGTATAGGAAAGATACTAACATTAGGTGACAATGTAGTGTTGAAGTTTGTTCAAGATGCAGAATTAACTATTCTGTCAGGCGAAACATCACTAATAAATCATGAAGGCCAGGGTGTGTATTTTACTTCATTTAAAGATGATGATTACAAAGGCGATACTAATGGTGATGGTGTGGTTTCTTCTCCAAATATTGCCGATTGGACCGGAATATTTTTGGACGAATATTCTGAAAAATTTGTAGGCTATGCCGAATGGGAAAACATTTTATACAATGATCCAAATGCGGTTGTAAAATAATTTTAATGGGCTTTCGCCCATTTTTATTTCCATTTAAATTGAGTAATATCAACATTCCCTCCGCTTAAAATAATCCCAACGTTTTTATTATCAAATAATTTAGGATTGTTTATTATTACTGCCAAAGGTACTGCTCCTGAAGGCTCGACAACAAGCTTTAAGTTTTCAAAAATCAGTTGCATTGCAAATATAATTTGAGCTTCTGTACACAAAGCAATATCATCAACATATTCCTTAATCATATCAAATGTTTTGTCTCCTAACGAAGTCAATAATCCATCTGCTATCGTTTGAGGATTTGTTTGTGGAATTATATAACCTGAATGAAATGAGCGAAAAGCATCATCCGCCCTCTCAGGTTCGGCACCTATTACTTTTATCCTGTTTAAAATAGATTTTGTTGCTAAAGCTGTCCCTGATAACAAACCTCCACCACCAACAGGAGCTATAATTACATCTGTAAACTCTCTATTTTGATTTAAAAATTCATATGCACATGTTCCCTGTCCTGCAATAATTCGGTAATCATTGTAAGGATGAATGAACTCAGCCCCAGTTTGCACAATCAGTTCATTACATTTTGTTTCACGAGAGACGAGGTTAGAAGTACAAAAACTTATTTTTCCGCCATATTCTCTAACAGCATCAATCTTAACTTTAGATGAATTTTCCGGCATAACTATGTACGCAGGAATATTGAATAGTTTTGCAGATAAAGCTAAGGCTTGAGCAAAATTTCCGGAAGAATGAGTAACAACTCCTTTTTCAAACTTTTCCGGCAGTAACATCCCCACTGCATTAACAGCTCCTCTGAATTTAAAAGATCCCGTCCTTTGCAGATTTTCACATTTAAAAAAAATATTACATCCACATATTTTGTTTATTCTTGACGATCTCAGTATTGGTGTTTCGTGTACAAAATCGTTTATTCTTTCCCTTGCTTTAATTATTTCTCTAATTGTAATCATGGATAAAATGCTTCTTTAATATGTTCAATGTGTGTTTCCTCCTTGGTCAGCAAAATAGAAATGATATCAAATCTGCTTTCCCCAACAAAGTTAATTTCGTTTATGTATGATTCTGCTGCGCTAATTAAAAGTTTTTGCTTTTTTTTACTCACAAATTCTTCGGGATTACCCCAAAAATTTTCTGTTCTGGTTTTTACTTCAACAAAAACAAGAACTTCTCCTTCTTTTGCAATAATATCGATTTCTTTATGATTAAACATCCAATTAATCGAAATAACTTTATATCCCTGCGAGATTAGATGTTTCTGCGCAATCTCTTCTCCCTTTTTCCCCAATAAATTGTGTTCAGCCATAAAAAATCCCGATTAAAAACCGGGATTAAAGATAATAAATAAATATTTTCTAATGAGCTACCACTAGTTTAATTGTTTTTTCTACTTTACCTTCATTGTATAGACGGCAGAAATAGTAACCATTATCCCACTTGCTGCAATCAATAACAAATCTATCGGTAGAATTAGAATTTAGTTTTAATACTGATTTACCTAAAACATCAAATACTTCAATAACAGCTTTCTTACCCCAATTGTGCTCAATAACAACTTCATTTACTGCAGGATTAGGATAAACACTAAAACTCTTGCTATTTGCAATATTAACAGATGTTTGCGTTGAAAAAGTTATATTCAACACTTTATAATCTGATTCGTTATCAACATTAAATACTTTATACTGTATTGTTGTAACTCCCGGATTCGAACCATGCTCATAATAGATATGTGCCTCTCCGCTTATTTCGTTCGCTGATAGAATAAAAACCGGAGTTGTTGTACCTGTAACACAAGCTCCTGATGGACTAAGTGTGGTAATAGGGGTGCACATATTATTATTTGAGCCTTCAGCAGGACCCACTATATAAGATTTTTCAATTCTTGCTGAAACCTGCGTACTCGTAATGTTCTTTACCTTAAAATGAGGTTCTGCCTCTCCGTTGAGTGTTACGGGAATTACAATTGTGGTTCCGGATATCACCTCTTCACTATCGTTAACAAATTCAAAGGATTGTGCCTTTAAAAAAGAAGCCATTATAATTATTCCAACCAATATCAAGTATATTTTCCTCATAATTCTATTTTTTTTCAAAGATAATCATTAATTTTTTAATAAAATTCAAATTTATATAAAATATTTTGAAAACACTAAAATTGTAAGTATTGCAATATATGGATACAAACAATTCAATACCACATTAAAACACGTTGATTATTTATACTAATGGATAAATTCAATTAGTAAATGCAACAGAGATTGATTTTTCTCTCTTTCTGAAATGGAGCGTAGCGGAATGAAAGAAAGAGAGAAAAGCCTTAAAGCATTTTCTCTCTTAAATTAAATGTTCGACCTTTGTTTTCGTCTAAAAAAACGAGATGAAGCATTTAACATTACAACAAAGGTACGCATTAAAAGCATATTTAGAATGCGGAAAGACTAAAAGTGAAGCAGCAAAGCTTTTAAGAGTTGATAGAAGCACAGTATATCGAGAGATAAAACGTAACA
>JAKQEK010000497.1 GCA_029558535.1 Bacteroidota bacterium
ATCCTGTGGTTTGCTTTCCAGTACCATCTCTACAATTTGGTCGTCTAAAAACATATTTTTTATATTTAAAAGTTTAAAATTCGATTAAAAGTACGAAGCCATAACACAAGTTATACCCCATTTTTGGAGCGATAATACTCTGAATATGCCTTACAAACAATATAAGAAGCCCATGTAATTGACATATAGGCGAGTAAAAAATTATCATCTTTCAATCCTTTGTCAAAATGTGATGTTATTGTTAAACCCATTGCAATTACAGCAACCCCAAACAATCCAAGAAATACGTTTTTAAAAATGTTCCAAATCATAATTTTAATTTTAAAACGTGGCATAACACAGGTTATATGCAATTGCCCAATTAAGTTTAGTGCAATATTTAAAGTTTCTACAAGGGCAACTGCACATAGCCCAATACGTTGTATGCTATTAAAAAAGACCGCCACATTCACCAGCATCTTTCGATTGATAGAATTGAACTATCACTTGGCATTTACCACAATCTCGGGTCAGCGAGCGGAGTTGAACCGCATTCGTGGGGGTGGGTGGATTCGAACTCACCAGTACGCCATTACCTCAGCCTTAGTTCTACCATTCGACTTCGACTTTGCATTGCTGCTTTCAGAGCTTTCCAGATAGGTAGCTTTTCGCTCAACACCCCCAATAATTAACAGCATACAACACGCAATAAAAAATATGCGGGGTGCAGTGCTGTTTCAAAATCGGCTACTATTCTTACAAGTAGTCGTTATCTAATCCTCTTAATATCCCACCCACCACGTAGACTTATTTTAATTTTGAACTCAAAGCCTTCAGACTTCAATCTACTTGCAAGGCATCTAATATTTCCGAGCTTTTCAATATTTATTATTTCGCCTTTGTTTATCGAGCGAAGAAGTTTTTTACCGTTTTTCATATTAATTAAAAATTATTCCTGCAAATCTTCTATATGTTCCCAACCTTCTGAATTATCAGAGTAAATAACTTTTACTTGTTCTCCGTGTCCTATATCTCTTTTCTCGTCAGTTACTTGAACTTTTTCGCCTGAATTTGTGTACATCGTTTTCATATCGTTTGTTTTCATAACTTTATTTTTTTTAATTTATACTTTATTACCGTCTTATTGATATACAAATATACAACTATTTTTTATAGTAAGTCAAGTTTTTATTGATTTTTTTTACATAAAAAGTGAAAATAATTTGTAAGCTATTGAAAATAAGCTACTTATTTATTATATGTTGCTACTTTTTGTTGTGTATCGGACAGAAAAAGTATGATGTGCGTCATGTAATTAATGATTAGTATATACATAGTACCGATACATTATTTAACAGCCCAGCAATCTAACATCGTTTTTAGTACACTTTTAACATGTTCAATTTTTGAAATCGGCACACGAAAAGCGATTGTTTTGGTCGGTTCGTTGTATTTAGGTTTAGCACCCGAACCTTGTCGAGTGCCGCCCCTTGTTTCTTTTTTAGTTTTCATCTACAAATTGGATGTATAAGTTTTCGAATTTGTTCCAACCTTCATTTGTAAGGTATTCGATAAGGTATTTTTTTTCTTCTTGTTTAATTACACGGGCTTCGCAAAATAAAGAGCCATCTTGGTTTACCATATAATAGCCTGTTAATCCGTTTATTTTTACTGCAACAGGGTTGTACCAACCAGAATTTGTACTATCTAAATTTAAACCTACAAGGCATTTTTCTAAGTTGTCGTGTGTGTTATTTCCAGCCCAAAATATTTTACCTACTGTGTTTTCAAGTGCTTTTAAAGCTTTTACTTTTGCGTTGTTGTCTGTTGTATTTGCTAAAGTTGTCATCGTTGTAATTTTTAATTATTAATACAATACAAATATACAACTTTATTTTGATTTTGCAAACTATTTCAATAAAAAAAGTGAAAATAATTTGTAAGTTATTGAAAGTTAATAAAATAAAAACCCCAAAAATATAAATACTTTCGGGGTAGTTCAACTTTTCGGATATGTTGGCAAACTGTATTTTACTTATTTAATATAAATTTATCAAAGAATTTTGACTTGCATAAGTCTATTGCGTTTACTTGAAGTTCGTTTGCGTATATTATGCCGTATCGAGGCTCAAAATACCGATTGTAAGAGAATGCAGTCCACTCATGACAAATGAACTTACGGGCTTTTTGTTTTTTAGCACCTATCCATTTTTTGAATAGAATCTTTATAGGTTGAGAAAATAAAAGGTTGAAAAAATCGTAATCAGTATTTCCGCAATAAGGCAGCATCTGTTGAGCCATTTCGCTGCCGTCAATGTGTAAATGAGGTTTAAGTATCATAAGGCTAAATTCAGGCTTTAAATAGTGTTCAATAGGGGTTATGCAGATGCCTCGTTTCTGTGCCTCGATAACCATTATACGACCGTATGCGAGCCATATTATGCCACTATGCGACCACATGCCCCAATGCTTATCCTCTAATTTCTGAAACGATTGAATTGCTTTTGACAATTTGGAATTGCTTGAAGTCATCAATATGTCCCCTGTTTTAACGTCTTTTAAGTCGATTGTTTTCATATTCTCGGAGGTTTAAATGGTTCATATCCTTTGCCATGTTTTTTTCTTAAAATCTGTTTTCTATTGCCGGTACGTTTAAATGATACGTGAATCCACGACGGTGCTTTGTCGTTGCCGTATTCCCAAATCAATTGGTCGAAAGGTAGATTGTTCGCTATGTATATAAATGCAGCCCGGTTATTTTTACATATAATATCTACTGCCTCGCCCTTGCAGTGTTGTGAAGTTGTTGAGCCTCCAACTATTTTATTTACTCTTTCGCTTCGATACCCCGAACTTACGACTACTTGACCTACTGCATTACGTAAAGGTTGAAGCACTTTAGCTGCTAATAGTTTAAGATTTTCTATGTGTTCGGCTGTTGGCGTATTTTCCCCGTGCCGAGTTTCTATTAATTCTTCAAGTGTAAAATTTTCGGTTAAATCCATATTTTAAATATATATATGTCAAATATTCCCTTTTTAAATGTCGCATGAAAACGATTGTAAAACACTTCTAATTTCTTATGATAGTAGAAATGCCACGCAAATAACCGTATGTGAAATTTTAACTGCACTTTGTGAATATGTTTATAAACAATAGTACTATCGTTGCTGTTGCTCCTACCGTTAAAATAAACTGTCCGATTTGATACGGTTTTTGTTCCTTTATTTTCGCCTCTGTAACGAATTTTAAAGCCTCTTTTCCCGGACATGCATCTTGCATTTTTTCCAACGATGTAACACGCCCGTTTGTCTTTGTTGTTTGTTGATGCACAAGGTCTATTTTAGCATGAATTTTCTCAATATCCGTGCGAACTTCAGCACGCAACACACGTAATTCGCCTAATATTAATTCTTCGTTTGTCATGCCTTAAACTCCCCGTTTTCGTTTTGCAAAAGTTTGGTTGACAAATATCCTAATGCAGTACTTACGCCTGTTAATACTATCGCCTGTACGTTTATTTCTCCTGTTTGTACGCCAGTTGCAAGTGCCGTTACTACAGATGCGGAGAATGAGTAAATAGTTCCTCTTACTATATCTCTTATATTTATTTTGCCAAATTTACTTCTCATATTTTGTCAAATTTAATTTATTTTTCTCTACTAACAAAGATATAAAATTTTCCGTCAATTGCAATTCGTCAATATCGAATTTATTGTAATTATATACATA
>JAKQEK010000501.1 GCA_029558535.1 Bacteroidota bacterium
GGTATATGTCATTGGCGCTCCGTGGCGCGACAATTGGGTAACTAAAGAGGAAGGCTTCATGGCTGGCGCCACGGCCTGCCCCGGCTCCCGCCGGGGTCTCCCTCCTGGTGTCACGGTTTTTGCCAACGCGAGAATAAACAAGTAACAATCATAACCCTGCAGCGCATCACGAGTGCAAAAACACGCGCCACCGCGACTCTGCGCCAACGCCACATACCGCCGAACGTTAGCAAAAATAGAGGCCTGCTGCAAGACAATAATCTATTAATAGCCAAAATTCAAGCATATGATTACAGACATAGAAATAACAACAGTAAACTTCTGATTTATCGTGGATATTTCTGTTACAATTGGCTAATGAAACCATATTATCTCGCCGGATCTGATAATGATAAAGCTTCTATACTTAAAACATTGGCAGAAACTGACTTCATAACCGTTCACAGAAGAGAAAATAATAAAAACTTCCAAACTGCTTATCCAAATCAGCTGATCGAAGGGAAGATACCTCAAGAATTAATAAACAATCATTTAGAAAACTATTTTGACTATTATTTATCAGTAATTGAAATGGAGCTTGCCATAGAATTCAGTTTTAATTTTAAAAAGGACATCTTTGGAAATCCTAAAGCAGAAAGGATTAAAATTCCTAAAAGCCCACTATTTGTATCGACAGTTCTAATGGAAAACGAATGTGGAGAAATCCGCCCCTATACAACAGAGGATAACAAATTATGGTGCCAACAAGGAAAACGAAGGTTTGTTCTTGGAAGACAATCTAGAAACAACTAACTAATTCATTAAAATAGACTTGCAAATATGCCAATAGTAGTCCATAAAACCATTGCCTTTGTGGTTTCGCGCGCAGAGTTTTTCGAAGAGTACAGTAAATTAAAAACGGAAGAAAAGAATATTCTAAAAAGAATAACACAAATGCTTGATTTTGAAAAATCAATAGCGGCTATTACTGAACTTTATTCCAAAGCAATTGAAAAGCAAAAACCAAATGAGAATAGTAGACTTTATTATTTTGACTACAAAGGAGAAGATGCTCAGAATATTGTCCTCGAATTAATCCTTTTCTTTTCAGAATTTTATCATAAACTTAAAATTTATGATAGTCAAAATAGTTTACAGTCCATTGATGAGTATTTATTGCCTCATAAAAAGAAATTCTTCCTTGAAAAGTCGCATATCACTATCAACTCCGGACTAATACATTTTACACTTTATTTGGCTCATATAAAACGCATTAAGGGTTTAGTAAATAACTTTGTAGTATATCTTGATAATCTAATCCTGCATTTTTGCTCAGATATTAATATAGACAATGGTGTTTCAATTAGAATAGAACCAGCTATCAAAGACGTAAATGGTGAAATTCATTATCAGATAAACGATTTCGATTATATGTTTGACCGGAATAAACCTAGTAAATATAGATTATTGAGATTCAGACAAAAAGGATTCCTTTTTCTTATTCAATAATTAAATTATTTTCAACAGGTTAAGAATAAATTCAAGACAATTTAATCAATATTAATAATCTACTTTTGCTAACAGGTCGGTATATTTCATTTGCTTGTCATGGTTTTTGCTCTTAACCTATAACATGACGTATAAAAAGATAAATTAATAATACCCAGTATGTTTTGTTCTGCACCACGAAAGCAAAAACCACGCCAACCCCTCCTAAAGTCGGGGCGCGCAAACAAAACATACCGCCGGGCCGTTAGGTGCAAGTTTATAAAGTAACGCATAACATGCAATTTTATAGTCACTTAACCTGCTATGTGTGATAATGACGACAATAAGTGGTTAATCATAAACTGAAATCGTAAAGCATAGAAAGTAGATACCGGGACCTCCTCCCCTGCAAGACCAACAAATTAAAAAATAACATAACCAGCACCTAACAAGGCGGTATATGCAATTGCCACTCCGCACCGCGAGAATCTTCTGGCTAAAGAGGATCGTTAAGTGGTTGGCGGTGCGGCCTGCCCCGCTACCGCCGGGGACTCCCTCATGGTGTCACGGTTTTTGCCAACGCGAGAATAAACTAATAACAATCATAGCCCTA
>JAKQEK010000503.1 GCA_029558535.1 Bacteroidota bacterium
AACGATAAACAATATTACAAAAACATTGAAATTGAAACGCTTTTCAAAAATGTTGAAAACGAAGGTATAGAGCTTTATGCAGCTTAACGAAAAAATTAACCTTTCAAACTATAGACTTGAAAAAGCAAAAGAAGAACTTGACACCGCAATAAAACTCCTTGAAATCAATAAATTCGCTAAAGCATTAAATTGCTCGTATTATGCAATGTTTCACGCGGTAAGATCATTACTCGCTTTAGATGAATTTGACGCAAAAAAACATTCATCCGTAATATCATACTTCGTCAAAAACTATGTATTAACAAATAAAATCGACAAAGAAATCGGGAAAACCATCATTAAAGCTGAACGTGTAAGAAACGACAGCGATTATAAAGACTATTATTCCGCTACAAAAGAATCCACCGAAGCTCAAATAAATCGCGCTGAAACTTTTATACCTCTCTTAGAAAAATTCATTATTCAAAAACAAAACGAGTTAAAGTAACTTGTTTTATTTTATGATCTCCGGATATTAAACCGGGGTCCGCCTCTGCCATCCATGGCTCCGGCGGGGACCGGGGCAGAGAAAGTGCTACACCCCAACACAATCAAGTTGACCGTATCCCCACCATCCTTTTCATGTGTATTAAAATCTCGGCGGGCGCCTTACCAGGTGCGCGACGGCAGATAACATGCGTGTGGCTGCTGCGTCGCCGCCGGCCCCGCGGCGGCTCCTCGGGTTTCGCCCGCGCGAGCTGCGCCCTGTGGCGCGCTCGGCCATGCGGGCTCAACCAAATTCGGCCGCCCTCAAAAACGCAAGCGTTTTTGGGGCGCCCGAACTTCAGCCACACGCCAGCGTTGTCTGAAATGCCGCCCGCCGGCGCCGGCCTTCCCTGGCCGGCGCTCCGCACATTAACTTGCTAGTTTTTAATTATAATTTTCATAAAATTAAACAAGAACGTCGATTTATATGCTTCATAATTTTGTAATAAAAATCAAGAAATTAATAAGAAAAATTTATTTTCCAGCCCTAGTATGATGTAAATAAAATTTTATGACCATTAAATTACTCGGAAAATTTTGATAACACTCATTATTTAGAGATTTTAAAACAAAAATGATTAAATGATCTTCTGCCGAGAGATAACAGGTTATTTAGCATAGATAAATGAGTCGATTTTTCAACTTTTAATAACGATTTTTCAATAGTTTTCGGGCATATTTTTGCCATTTTTTGACTTTCCAGAGCGGACTCATTAATTAATAGTAATATAAAATTATGTTTACTTAAAATTTGAAGGCACAAACATAATTTAGTTTTTTAAGTCATCTAATATTGTATAATTTACACGATAATAATATCTAAGACAACTAAAAAAAGGCCTATAAATTATTTTTTTTGTTGATCGAAATTTAACAAAATTAAAACAGTTATTATGTTATTATTTTAAATTTATTTAAAATAACACTTGACAAAATTTTAAATTAGTTAGATAATGACATGTATAATAATATTAAGTCATCGGAGGAATTTCATGTCACTTCTATTATGTAAAGAATGCCAAAAAGAAATCAGTTCAACCGCCTCTCAATGCCCTCATTGCGGAGCATCGCAAAGTAAAATGCCGGGATGCTTTGGTTGCTTAAAAATTGTAGGAATATTGTTTGTTTTTATGATTATAATTGCTGCATTTAATGGCGGCTCTGGCAAAGTATCTACAAAAGATATTAAAAGTTATGAAATGGGCTCGCCGGTAACATTAAAAGATATGGAAGTTATAGTTGCAAGCACAGAATATGTAAATTCAATCAAAGATTTAAATGAATTTTCAACAGAGGCCGGAAGCGGAATTTATTTAATTGTTTTCGTTTCAGTAAAAAATAATAGTGATCAGCCTATGTATGTTAATTCAAGTATTTTTACTATTATGAGAGGCACATCAAAATATGATGTAGATAGCACGGCCACAATGTATGCTGCTTTAAAATATAAAAGGCAGCAATTAACCAAACTCAATCCGGGAATTTCCGCTGAAGGAATTATTGTTTTTAATTTACCTGATATCAAAACACCGTCCGAACTTAAAATTTCATACTCTGCTTTTGGACCATACGCTAAAGTTCGAGTAATTTAAACTATATCTAAATTTATAATTTTATGTCTTCCAATTATTAAACACTCATCGCCCTCGGCCATCCATGGCCTCGGGCGGGAGCGGGCGGCACATCAGACAACAAGCGCGTGGACGCTCGTCACCGCCGCCCCGCGGCGGCTCCTCGGGATCTCGCCCGCGCGAGCCCCGCGCTTTTTGCGCAAAAAGTTTTAACGCATCATATACA
>JAKQEK010000504.1 GCA_029558535.1 Bacteroidota bacterium
ATGCGGTTTCCCAGACAGAGTTGTATTTCATCAAGCGAATCGTTATATGCTTGAATTTATGAGAAAGAATTTAAAAATTCCTAAGGATAAATTTCTTTATTCATTAGGGAAATATGGTAATACTAGCTCTGCTTCTATTCCTCTTACGCTTTGTTCTGAATTAAAACAATCTGAGGATTCAAATAAAACTCTGTTAAGCGGTTTTGGAGTTGGATATTCTTGGGGTTCTGTGATGGTTAATTTAAAAGATACACTTTTACTAAATATCTATGAAATTTGATAGGAATTATGAATAGATTACAAAACAAAAATATTTTAATAACCGGTGCATCTTCAGGGATAGGAAAAGAATGTGCATTTCGCTGTTATGAAGAAGGCGCAAAAGTTCATTTGCTGGGTAGAAATGAAAGGTCATTAAAAGAAATATATGCACAACTTAATGATAACAATAATTCTATTAGTATTCTTGATCTTCAAGATTTTGAAAGATACCAGAATATAATTGAAAGCATTGTAACAAAGCACGGTAAAATAGATGGTTTTATCCATTCGGCAGGATACCAAATTGTCTTACCAATATCTGCTATGAACTATCAAATGTATCTTGATATCTTTTCAGTAAATACCATTTCTGCTTTTGAATTCATTCGCTTATTATCAAAAAAAAATTATAGCAATCTTTCGGGTATGAGTATTGTATTAATTGCCTCAATTATGAGCGTTTTAGCAGACACTGCTCTTACTGCTTATTGTGCATCTAAATCAGCCTTAGTTGGTGGTGCAAAAGCATTAGCTCTGGAACTTGCTAATAAAGGGATAAGAATTAATTGTATATCACCTGGTACACTAGCTGATACTGCTATGACTGATAACCTAAAAAAACAAATATCTGAAGAAGAATTTCATAGGATAGAACAAGAATATCCTATGGGATTGGGATCTACCAAAGATATTTCTTCATTATGTCTATTTCTTCTTTCTGATGAATCAAAGTGGATTACTGGACAAAATATAATAGTTGATGGCGGATTATCAGTAAGGTAATTATGAATGTAAATGATAATATTACTAATCTAAAAGTTTCAAATATTTGGCTTCATATAAAACATTTTTTTACCAGTGGACATCCCAGGTCTCAGAATTTAAAGAAAAACATTGCTGCTTCCTTTGTATTAAAGGCAATATCAATAATTCTGAGCTTAATCAAAGTTCCTATTCTTTTAGCTTATCTCAATTCAGAGAAATATGGTGTATGGCTTACGATTGCTTCAATTCTGGATTGGATGTCTATCTTTGATCTTGGTCTTGGGCATGGTTTCAGGAATCGTTTTGCAGAAGCAATAGCCATAAATGATCAGGATAGAGCAAAGGGTTTAGTGAGCACTGCTTATACTTCAATGAGTGCTATAATGTTTTCTGTTTTTTTGATAGCTGTGCCCGTTATTCTGGTATTAAATTGGGGGAAAATATTAAATACATCTTTAATATCCGAAAAAGAACTAACAATTACTGTTTTAATGGTTACTGCAGTTTTTGCTTCAAGATTTGTTCTTCAACTTGTAACAGTTATGCTAAAAGCACTGCAAAAGCCGGCTTTGTCAGATGTTTTTTTACCAGTTTCCAATGCACTTATTCTAATTTTAATACCTATTTTAGGTCATTACATAAAAAACTCACTTTTTTGGGCGAGTGCTGTTATTGCCATTCCACCGGTATTAGTATTAATAATAGCACATTATTTATTATTTAGAAAAGGTTATAGAATTTACAAACCATCTTTGAGGGGATCAGATAAAAAATATCTTAAAGATATTTATTCTTTAGGATGGAAATTCTTTATAGGCCAAATCTGCGGGTTAATTCTATTTAGCACAGCAAATATTATCTTAACTCAAGCAGTTAATCCCGAAGAAGTAACTATATATAACATTGCTTATAAATACTTTTCTCTTCCGATTTCTTATTTTATGATTATTATCACTCCCTATTGGTCTGCAGTAACAGATGCTTATTATAAGGATGAATTTAACTGGATAAAAAACAATATGCGTAAAATTCAGTATGTTGCCTGCTTTTTTTGCATTTTAATATTTGGTTTGTTTCTTGTCTCAAAATGGGCATTTCATATTTGGATACAGGATAAAGTTATTATCCCTTTGCATTTATCCCTATCTTTGACATTATATAATATGTTTGTTGTCTTTTTTTCTCCTTTTTCAATGTTTCTTAATGGTTTTGGGAAATTAAAACTGGGGACGATAATTGCCCCGGCAAAAACAGTTATTTTTCTCCCTCTTGCCTGGTATCTGTCAACTCTTTGGGGAGCTACTGGTTTAGTAATTGCCTTGTTTATTGCCAATTCTCTACCCAATTTATACTTTGAAGTAAGACAGTATTCTTTACTCGTTAATCAAAAGGCTTATGGTATATGGAACAAATAATATCACAAGCAGAAAGCAATTGCAGCAGGTAATCAACAGGGCTGTTAATATTGTCTTATTATGGATATTTGAAAAATGATAACAATATATATACTCCAGTAAATAGAGGTAATATTGAGTATCAGACGTATTGAGCTTATCATTGCATATATAATAATATTGTTCTCTTTTGCTAATTTTATTCCTCAATATTACTCATTTAGAATTGCAGATCAGAATATATTAAATATTAGAGTATGGGTATTTTTATTCTTCCTGGTTTCAATATTTTTTGATTCATCATCTATGTTTACTCCTACTATGATCTGGGTATATTTATACATACTAATATATTTGTTACTGGAAGTTTTGGGACATTATGATCTTTGGGGTTTGGGAAGAAGAAGCAGATTTGCTTGGATGAGAGATCAACATTTACCTTTGGCGTTTTCTGTGTTATTAATTGAGAAATACTCAAATCCTTCCAGGCGAGATGATTTAAAAAAACTCATTAATTTTTCTTTTCTTGTTATTTTTACTCTTTGCCTAACAAGTATTTTTATCATCTATCGTAATCCTGGAGTAGTAAGAGGAACAGAAGAGCAGCTTTCTTATGAATTAATTTATCAAGTTAGGAAATTTGGATTAGCAGATATTACATTTTTCTCATCTCTCCCATTTTTAATTCCTTTATTAGTATATCAATATAAAATTAAATTAGCAGAAAGAAAAAATATTCCACTTAATAGTTTACTATCCATAATCATTATTATTGTGTGTTCTTATATGGCAGTTATTGTTGCCCCTTTCCTTTTATTAATAGTATTTTTATTTTTAGCAATTTTAGGAAGGAAACGACTAAGATCAAATATGGTTATTCTTTGTATTTTACTTGGTATCTTTATAGTGACTCCCAAGAGTATTATAGGCAATATGTTCTTTAGCTTTTCCGATATCATACCCAATAAAGAAGTTAGCATTAAGTTAAACGAAATTGGAATTGGTTTTACGGAAGGATTTGAATTAGTTACTTATGAATATGAGGCCTCCACAGGTATTGAAGGTAGAGCATCAAGAATCAAGTATAATTTATTAGATTTTCTCCGATCACCCATAATTGGAACAGGGAAAGAGGGGAATGCTCATCTTTTTTGGATGAATTTATTAGCTCAATTTGGGCTTATAGGCACATTACCATTGATATTTATTATTCG
>JAKQEK010000505.1 GCA_029558535.1 Bacteroidota bacterium
CAAGAGTCTCGGAAACGGCAAGCTTGTTAATTCTCTCTGATAGTTTCTCCATGTCGAGCATTTTAATTAAAAAAAACGATACCTTTATGTTTTAAAAAAGGATAAAGTTATACTATTTTTAGGGTATTCCGAACGCATTGTTAAATATTAAATAACAGGTTATGGCCATCGAGATTTTGAAGCTTGTCCTTCCCTCGTTTTTCGTGTTCCTGGCGGGGTTCCTAGCCACTGAACGGCTGCTGCGGGCCGAGTCGAACCGACGGAAAGCGGAGCTTTCTGCCGACAGGCAGAAGATATCAACACCCATCAGGCTGCAGGCCTACGAGAGAATAGTCCTTTTCCTGGAGAGGATTTCGCCCGAGTCGTCGCTGGTGAGGGTAAACCAGCCCAACCTCACGGCCAAGAAACTGCAGGCCAACCTGCTCACCGGCATTCGCACCGAGTGGGAGCACAACCTCTCGCAGCAGCTCTACATGAGCAACAAGGCGTGGAGCATTGTGAAGAATGCCAAGGAGAACGTGATAAAGCTGATTAACACCTGCTCCGAAAAGGTAGAGCCCAACCAGCCGGCCATACTGCTCAGCAAGCTGATACTGGAGACCCTGGTTGAGCTGGAGGAGCACCCCACCAACAAGGCCATTGAGTTTCTGAAAAAGGAGGTGAATGAGCTGTTTTAGGGGGGAGGGGGTATTAAGAGGTAACGGCTGGGGGTGTAACCAGTTTTGGTGAACGGGGCATGGGATTTATCCCTTATTAAGATGTTTCCTGTGTGCCGATCTAAATCTATAACTTATTCATACCAAATTTGTTACGTCTCTAGTTGTGTGCTGTGCTTTATTTAGTTAAATCCAAAATAATTTTCATTTTACTCTTAAACCATTTGGTTTTTGATAATTCTTGAGGTTGTAGGTTATATTTTGAAATAATATCCTTGTTGAAATAGTCCTTCATGCTAAAAGATTTAAAAAAAATTTCTATATCATCAGATTCTAAATATTTAATAATTTCATTTTCATCTTTTTTAATTTTTAAATTCTCGGATTCAATTTTAAATTCCTGATATGATTTCCTTGCCATTTTATAATTTGAAATAATTTGATTTTTGTTTGCATTCTTTTGTCTAACAATTTCTTGTATGTAAGCATTTTTATTGAAATCTTGTATTTTTAATTCTTCAATATTATCTGGATGATACAAGTAATTCTCAAAACAGTAATATTCTAGTATATAGTAATTTGGATATTTTGATTTAATTTTTAATATTTCTGAGTCAGTTAAAAAGTCTCTATCTCTTAGACCAAACCTATCAAGGGTTGTTTTAGCATGAATAAAGACTGAAGCACTATCTCTTTCAGGGCAAAAAATTATATTATCTAAACCTATTCCTTTTAAAATTTCAGCATTTTTGTTTTCACAAAATACTACTTTATCCTTTGAAAGTTGTCCGCTTATAACATCACTTGTCAATTCAAATACATTAACTTCTTCTAAACTGAGGCTGCATCTAATAAATTTTATATCTTTTAGTTCATATCTTTTAAGCAAGTCATATTTATAAAATGTTGGATTTTCAACGCAAGAGCAATGAGAGCAATTACATGGAACCATTTCATTAACTTCTATTCTGTTAAAATCTTTATGGATTTCATTAATCGTTTTTCTTATGTTAAAAAGATACTCTCTTTTATAGTTTCCAGAAATTTCAATAGTTATTTTATTTTCAAAATACTTTTCCTTAATAATCGCTTTAGTTGATTCATATTTAAGAATTACGCCATATCTCCAATATTTATCCTCAAATATATCATTGCATAGTTTAACGATAAGTCTTGCCAAAATTCCCTTAGGCATAAATTTATACCGTAATTCAAATTTCAAATTGCTTGGGGAAGAATCCCATGTATGTTCAATTTCATCAACTGGTAAAAGTCTAGGAACTAGATACTCACCATTTTTCATTTCAAAACACAAGTCGAACTTCCTATTTTTCATTAAGGCTAGGAGTTCTCTCATTTTGAATTTGTAATCACCAGAATTCCATATTCTTTTTAAATCATCGTTATCAAATCTCCCTTTTTGAGAAATAATTTTTCGGTCATCTAAGATACTATATACACCCTTTGTTATCCATTCGTGATTTAAAAACACTATATCTTTTAATTCAATGTCTTCTTTAAAATGTAGAATTACACCTAAATCGTGAAAATACTCACTTAAAAAGAGAGCACTTTCTTCACTTCTGTAATGCTTTTTACAAATGTCAAGGTATTCTTTCTCAGTTATATAATTTATACCATCAAGTTTCATGTTCTCAATTTCTCTCCTTATATCAACCCAAACTTTTGGTAAAGGGTTACCTATATGTGGCAAATTTGAAGCACGTTCAATAAGTTTTGACTTAAAAGAATTAAAGGTATCTCTATAATCGTTTTTTAAACTTATTTTTACGAAATCAACAATGTTGCTGAAAATATCTTTGAAGTCTTTAATAGGAAGTTCTTTCGTGGGTTGGTCACATTTATTTAAGACCATAATCACAGGACTTTTATCCCCTAAAAGTTTTATTATATTTAGCCAATAATAAAAATCATCATATCTGTCTTCTTTCCTCGATTCAGTTACTAAAAGATATATTGACCTTTTAGTTAGAAAGAATTGATGAGTTGAGTGATATATTTCTTGCCCTCCAAAATCCCAAATATTTATTTGAAAGTCTCTTGTTATATGTGAATTAATAATGGAAATTTCAGCTTTTGGAATAATCCATCTGTCAATATTTATTCCTTCAGTACTATCCATAGCATCAAGTTGATAATTGTCGTCTATCAAGGCATTAGCAATACATGTTTTTCCAACACGACCCTCACCAACTAGAATTAATTTCACTTCAAACAGAAAATCCTTGACACTAAGTTCTTTAATAAAATTTCTTATTGATTCAATTCCTCTTGCAACTATCTCAGGTGGTAAAAAATCAAATGGATTATTTTCAAGATTCAAGATTTGCAAACTTTGCATGTTTGCAATTTTCTCTGAAAGGTGTGTTAAATTATTATAAGATACATCAAGATATCTTAATTTTTTTAAATCGGTAATGCTTTCTGGAATAGAATTTATCTTATTATCTGAAAGATTAAGTTTTATTAAGTTTTTTAATTTTGAAATTTCTTTTGGAATATCTTTAATTTTATTTTTCATATTGTCATCACAATATGAATCATTGCTTAAATCGATTGTCCTAATATCAGGATATTCGAATATTTCAACAGGGAATTCTTTTAAACCACAATTTTTTAAATCTAAAACCTGCCAACCGTAAAGTTTGACATTATCTAGTCGTTTTCTAACTTTATCTATCATAGTTTAATAATTTTAGTATTGTCTAGGTTTTCTTCAAGCATAGCACACAACTCGCAATATGTACACAAAAGTTATTCTTCTCTTACATCCGTTTGTCGTATTATTATAACTTTAGCTATTTAATTCCTTGCAAGTTACAAAGACATAGGTTACAAGTCAAGTGATGTTTGTTTCATGTTAATAACTTTTATGGCATTGGGGGTGTAAATCTCCCCGGCCATACCTGCCGGTAGCGCAATCCGTGGGGTTTATGGGAAGATAGGGGGGGAGGGTTAAACTATGGGGGAGATAATGAGGCTAAAGCCCTGCCACACACTCAAGGTTTGACTTAGAGTCAAGCCTTGAGTCTCTCCCCCCAAGGCATAGGGGTTGGCTTCCCCTAGCCCTTCGGGGTTGGCTTCGCAGAGCCCTGCGGGGTTCGCTGCGCTGCAGCTTGAAAGACCTGACAGGTTTATGATAAATGGTAATTTTTACGTTTCCAAGTCCTGCGGACGTTGGAAAGTAAAATTAAAATCTTTCCGGCGTGGCGAAAGCCACATGGTAACGTTCATGGGATAAAACTTTTTGATCCCTGACAGGGTTTGGAACCCTGTCGGGGGTAGCCTTCCTAATTATTGAGGCTAAAGCCCGTAAAGAGACATTATATAGAATTATATTATACATTTAATTATGCCACTTTCTACATTGTTATTCAGGGGTTTCAACCCCTGAACTATTCAGACAAAATGATTAGCTCCTGTTTTTCACATCATATTGCCGTCGTCCCGACTCGTCGGGATGAGCCGACGGACAAAAGAAGTAACAAAAAAGGGCTTTAGCCCCATTAGAAATAAATGCCTTGTCTAATGGTTGGCTTCGCCGAGCCCTGCGGGGTTCGCTGCGCTGCAGTTTGAAAGATCTGGCGGCTTCTATAATCAAAAATACCTGCAGAAAATCAAAGAACGCCAGGCTATATTTCCTGATAACCTCAAAAAAAACGGCGATAAGTACATAGCAGTACCCTCACCATGGGATGTAGTTCAACATGGACTCATCGCTGGGTGCTGCGCACCGCTCAGAGTCCTATTTATTACCAGCAGTAATTTAATTACTTAAGTTTTTAGAATGTATATTTAAGAATAATTCTCTCAGTTTTGTAACTCTTTTCTTTCATAGGAACCAATATCTGGACCATCATCTTCCAAACGGCTATTATAATTTAAGTCAAATGGGTATTCCAATGCAAAGTTGATAGCACCAAAATCTTTTGCAGGGCTAAGCGTGTCTAATTCGAAATTATTTTTGTAAGGGTCAATAAAACTTGGATTATCAGTTATTATATTTAAAAAATTATTGCTGTTTGAATAATTAAATGATTCATCAACTCTAATTAATGAATTTTCAAAACGATAATTAAAAGACGCATTTATTTGCTGACCGTAGTATGAGTTGATTAATTCTATTTCATTTGCCCTTGTGCCATAAATTATTGAATTGTTAAATGAGGTTTCTTCCATACCATGTTCAGATAGTATAATTTCACCTGTATTCGAACGATATAAGAAATAATTAGCAAGAAGCAGAGCAGGGCCAGTCCGATTAACATACACACCCCAATAGTTTGCAATGGTGCAATGGGTGAAGCGGTACTTACCGCCAGCTAATGAAATACACATTTCTTTTGCGTTGGCAAACAAACTATTTCCTGCATCAATTCTTGCACCTCTTGCATCAATTGCCATATAACTCATATTCTTAATAATTGAGTGATTAATTGAAAGCGTATGAAAATCAGGGTTAGCATAAGGATAGATATTAATACCTGCAATAGCATTTTTTATTACAGCCCAGTTAATAGTATTGCTATGACTTTTTTCTGACAGCCAAATACCACCCCATTGCCCTGGTTTATCCCGATAAAATGGCTCTAACCTATCCCCTTCAAAAGTAACAGGATTTACAGGTTGACCATTTATTACTAATCTACCATCAACGAACAGCCAAGCCCCGTTATGAAAATGCAACTTTGCACCCGATTCAATAATTAGTTCAACTTCTGGATAAACCCATAGATAGTTGTATATTAGATATGGTTTTTCAGCAGTAAATATAGTAGAAGAAAAAAGGGTGTCGGAAATGAAAAGATGTACATCTTGTCCCCAAGCCAATAATTTAACATTCTGAATATTTCCATTTGTTTCAAATACTATAGAATCCAATACTAGCAATGGGGCATTTTCATTAATAGGATTAACTGTAACTTCCACAAAAACAAAAAGGCTATCATTTCTTCTTAGATATACATTCTGGGCATGTTCTGTTGCTTCACCATCAACATTTATTCTAAACGGTGAACTTGAACCACCTGCTAACTCTATTGAAGAAATTATTAAATCAGAATTATTCCGATTATAAACTTTAAAATATCTTGTTGAAGAACCAATTGATGCAAAAACAGTATCAAACAGCACAGTGTCAGCACTGAAATGCAATTTAAGAGATGGATCAGAAGACAATAAATCCTTCTTGCAAAAAGTAAAAAAACTTGATATTCCGACAATAATAAAAAAACTAATATAT
The DNA here is from genome assembly GCA_029558535.1 of Bacteroidota bacterium. GTDB lineage: Bacteria > Bacteroidota > Bacteroidia > Bacteroidales > ML635J-15 > Bact-19. The sequence continues at coordinate 5,920 of JAKQEK010000505.1, forward strand.
CTCATCTTGTAAACTTTCTGAAAAAACTGATTTTATAAAAAAAAATAACTTGTATACACATATATTTATTTTCTAAACGAAATATTAAACGCATTATTGCTATTTAATTTTAAAAACTGCAAATGTAAACCCGTGAATACAACAATTTGTAGGCCAATTGCTAAAAGAAACAAGCTGATTTTCCTCAGGTAATTTAGAATTGGGGTAAATGAAGAAACCAACTTGCTTCTTTAGGCTATAATACTGATAAACACTAATAAACAAGGCTCTAGACTATGAATTTTTTTAACATAATGATAATGATGTTTTGTTGGAACGGGAAATAACTCGTTTTGTGAGTTATTCTCGTTTCAACAAAAACACTAGTTCTTTGAACATCTGTTCTTCTGACTTTTTCCATCGC
>JAKQEK010000019.1 GCA_029558535.1 Bacteroidota bacterium
TTTCCCGTTAGTTACTTTAATGACCCTTTAACGATTCTTTAACGATGTCTTAACGCCATTAAAGAATCGTTAAAGGAACATTTATGCTGTATTAAATGGCTGAGAGGGTTTAATACAGGAGGGTTGACCTCCCGGTCAACCTTTTTTTAACGAGTGGCTTTTTTTCAGAAATTTGCTTGCGGGTGCAAAAGAAGAATAATTATCTCTATTTTCCTGAATATCCTCTTCTGGTTTTGGAGGCAAAGAGAAATTTGAAGGCATTCCCATAAAAAAACGATGTGGATAATTCATAACATACTATTGTATAGTTAGATATATGGTGTAAATGTCCAAAGTATTAATTTTGTTATTTAGTGAGATAGTGGATTTTTTCTCAAAACTTTTCGTAACCAAAATCAGCAAGCGAGAATTTTATGCCATTTAAAGCCCATAATACTTTAATAGAAGCATTTTCTTGGGGGTGAGACGAACTTTGTGTCTCAATTTTGAAAATAGTTCAAATAACTCTGAATTAACCCTGTGGATAACTCAATTATTGGGCAGAAAACTATTATAATAATTTGAAATAATAGGCCTTACAAAAATGGCGGTCTCACAATTCCGGGATCAATTAAACATTAGGAGACCACTATGTTAGTAATACAAAATGAAACCACCGAATTCGTGAAAGAAAAATTTTCAAGCTTCTGTAAAAAAATGAGTTGGAATTTACACCAACATTTGAGCATCAACTCAGACACCGCTTTTTGCCCTATATTGAGAGCATAAATCAAGTGTTAATCATACCTTAATCAAGCGTTAATAGTAAACGCTTGATTAAGGTATGATAAACGCTAGATTAATAGCTTTAGGAAAGGAGAATAGGAGACAGCAATAGTATATTTTGTTTTATCTTACAATTGCCAGGCAGTCCTCCAAAAAAAATGCTGTGGATAAGTTATAACACACTGTTGTATAGTTAGATATGTTATGAAAAATATTAATGCTCTCATTGCTTTAGCATTGTTTTTCAGCTATATGGCTAAAAAGTATATTGCCAAATTCGCTGTTGGATTC
>JAKQEK010000068.1 GCA_029558535.1 Bacteroidota bacterium
ACACGAAAACATTCCAGAGATGCAAAGTTATAAAAGAGAGGTGGATTAAATGAGGTTTGACTACATAATACCTTTTATACCACCGTCAAATAACCAGTTTATAGGTAAAAATCAAAGGTTTGCTTATCAAAAAGCAAAAAAGAGTGGGCGGAGATAATAAGGCTTTATACACTTAAAAATAAGCCATATAAGCCGATTAAGCAATGTAAGCTTACTTTATTTTATTACTTTAAAGACAAGACCCGCAGAGATCCTGATAATTATTCAGGCAAATTTATTTTAGATGGTTTAGTAAAAGCAGGGATTATATTTGATGATAGTTTTTTTAATATTAACTTAATATTAAAAGCTAGTGTGGATAAAGGCAATCCAAGGCTTGAGATAATCATTGACAGTGAGGAGTACGTTAACGATGATTAAAACTATAAAGAGACTTGCTAAGCATCACAATATCAAAATCAAAGATGCTGCATTGATTTTGATAAAAGTTAGATTTGATTATAATTTAGATAAGCAAATAGTTAAAAGCAATAAATATAAGATTGTAGTTTAAAAAAAATATGGAGGTATAAAATGAAAAGTAATATAAAATCTCAATGTGCTAATTGTCAATATGATATGTTTAACAGCATATCAAATGATGTAGCAAAAGCAGTAATAGCAGTATATCTATATGATTTAAGCTTAAAAGGATATGGCAAAAAGAGAATACAAAAAACCTTTGATGTGTTTAAAAATTATATGAGTGGAGAAACTTTAAACTTTCTAGGAAAAACATTAAGGTCAGACGAGATGATTAATCTAATCTCAAATAAGTTTGATATAGATTTTAATCAAATACAAACGGTCAACGAGACTCGTCAAGATTTTAAAAGGAGATAATTTATGTGGATTGAGGTGTTGACAGATATACAAGATATCAAGGTAGGAGACGCAATAATTGACAATGACGGTAAAAGAAAATTAGTTAGTCAAGGCAATCTCAAATATAACGAGTTTATGGGGTTGACTTTGTTTGGTGATTGCTATAAACTTGGCACACAAAAGGTCCGTAAATTGATTTTTAAGGAGGCAGGTTAACATGATTAAAGACAAAGATAATTTTACGTGCAATAAGATGTACTCAAGTATATGCAGCACAAATTTAGCAGGTCAAAAAAATTGTGATTGTTGTGATTATAATTTTGATAAATGTAATCATTGTTGCAATAAAAATACGAGTATGTGCAAAAAATGCACACACCAAAAAAATGAAGTTGAGGAGGCAAAATGAGAAGAACAAACAGAAGTTATTTAAATAACCCTTACTTAAAAAAGCCAAGCGAAAAAAACAAAAGGGGAAGGACTAAAAAAGAAGAAATAGAAAAAAAATCAAAGTTGCAAAAGCTGATTGATGCAGTAAAAAATTTTTTTGAAAGTATACTAAAAATGCATGCATAAACCTTGATATTTTTAATAAAGCATGATATAATATAATTATTCATATCATTTCATTTATCGCCGAGGTCACGGCGGGCAAATACACATTGTCATCAAATATCATACAATTATTTAATGGCATAGCACTATAATTTTTGACTCTAGCATTTAATACAAAACAATCTGTAATATAAGACAGTAAAACTTATATAGTGATAACTACTAAGTGTTATATAAACTTAACGTTGTATGCACAGTACAGCGTTATTTTTATATGTTGACATAAATATTTAAAGTGGTATAATTAAGATAAAAAGAGTACCTTAAAAAAAGAGGTGATAAAATTGGCAAATAAAAGGGTTGTTGACTATTGGTTGACAAAGGATGGGTTGCTATTAATCGAGGGGTGGGCACGTGACGGCTTAACTTATGAGCAAATAGCAAAACAAAAATTAAAAATATCAACATCGACTTTATGCGTGTGGCAACATAAATATCCTGAGTTTAACGAGGCGTTAAGGCGATGTGGGGAGATAGTAGACAGGGAAGTTGAAAACTCTTTAATTAAACGTGCTTTGGGGTATAACTATAAAGAAACTAAAACTATAACAGAAAACGTCGGAGGCATTGATGTTGTAAAAACAGAAGTTTTTGAAAAACATATGCCTGGCGATGTGACAGCGTGTGCTATATGGTTAAATAACAGAAAGCCACAACAATTCCGTCGAAACCATAACATCGAAAAGCTCAAAGAAAAAGAACTTGAAGTAAAAGAAAAAGCATTGAAAAAAGCTCAAGAAGAAAACGGAATTCTTGAAAAATTAATTGAGGGGTTGAAAAGTGATGACACAGACTTACAATCCTAAGCAAAAAGATTTTTTGAAAAGAATACAAAGCAATACATTATCACGTATAAATATACTTGAGGGCTCTGTGTCAAGCGGTAAAACGTGGATAAGCTTAGTTGCGTGGGCTTTTTGGGTTGCTACTATGCCAAAACAAGGTTTATATATGATGTGTGCAAAAACTCTTACAACGTTAAAAAACAACTGTTTGTTACCGCTGCAAGACTTGATAGGAGAATCTAATTTTAGTTTTAGCGTATCGACAAAAGAAGGATTATTGTTTGGTCGTACAATATTATTAGAGGGTGCAGCAGATTCCAAGAGCGAGGGTAAA
>JAKQEK010000084.1 GCA_029558535.1 Bacteroidota bacterium
TGAAGGTGGAACAATCTATTGGCAAAATACTACAAGTGGTGGCACAAGTACAGTAAATCCTGCAACTCAGGAAACTGTAAGTGTTTCAGGCACATACTATTTCAGAGCAAGATCTGCAGAAGGTTGCTGGGGTGAAGAAGGCTCTGCAACCGTTACTTTATATCCTGTATTTACTGCAGAAGCAACAGCAACAGACGAATCTGCTCCAGAAGCGAACGATGGAAGTGTAACAGTTGAAATGACAGGTGGAACTGCTCCATTTGAAGGAACATGGACACCTTCTGGAACTACTAATACATCAGGTAATTCTATGACACTGTCAGGACTTGCAGGTGGTAATTTTTCTGTGATCGTAGAAGATGCAAACGGTTGTACTGCTGAGGCTGCGGCAACAGTAAACACTATTGGAGCTCCTCCGGTAGCAGCTTTCGAGACTGATGTGATTTCAGGTTGCAATGAATTAATAGTTCATTTTACAGATTTAAGCACAAATAACCCGATAGCATGGGCTTGGAACTTTGGAGACGGTGGTACATCTGATGCTCAAAATCCTGTTCACACATATACTGAACCCGGAACATATACTGTAACCCTTGAAGTGGAAAATGCTACAGATTCTGATACAGAAATTATAGAAAACTTTATTACTATAGGAGAATCCCCAACACTTGAAATGAGTATGACTCCGGTTTCAACTATAGGTAATGACGGAACTGTTACAGTAGAAGTAACTGGAGGCGTTCCACCTTATTCATATGAATGGAATGTAGTTGGTAATACCCATACAATTGAAGGTTTAACAGCCGGAGAGTACTGTGTAACTGTTACAGAATCAGGAAATGGTTGTCAGTCAAGCGATTGTATTGTCGTAACAGAGGAAGAACCATTAACCCCACCTGTTGCAAATTTTTCGGCTGATCAGATTATGGGTTGCGGAACACTTACTGTTCATTTTACAGATTTGAGTACAAATGACCCAACATCATGGGTATGGCATTTTGGTGATGGAAGTGAATCAACCGAACAAAATCCGGAGCATACTTATTCAAATCCCGGAGTTTATACTGTTTGGTTAGTCGTAGAAAATGAAGATGGTGAAGATGATATGGAAGTATCAGGTATGATTTATGTTGGAACAGCACCTGTAGTTTCAGTAGATGTAGTTCCAGCTTCCGGCGAATTTGTTGCTGATGGCTCTGCCGAGCTTGTTATTACAGGTGGTACGGCACCGTTTACAATAACATGGTCAAATGAGGAAAATGGAAATTCAATAGATAATCTATTGCCAGGTAACTATTCTGTAATGGTTGTAGATGCTGCCGGTTGCCTCGTAACTACTCCTTTCGTAGTTACATGGGTGAGTGGTATCGCTGACAATAAAACTGCTTTAAGTGTATATCCAAATCCTGCCAGAAATGAGATAAATGTGTCAACTAAAGGAACAATTGCTGATTATATTGATATTGTAAATGTTTTAGGTCAGTCTATTATGAAAATAAATCCTGATAGTGATGTTACAGGCATTAATATAAGCCATCTGGAAAAAGGTATTTACATGGTTAGAGTACTTACCGGTGGTAAAGAATATGTAACTAAATTAGTAATTCAATAGTAAAATTTAATAAAAATTAAAAAGAGCCGTTTTTGACGGCTCTTTTTTTTACTATTATTTATTTTCCGAAGCTTCGAACATTTTGTTGCCGCGTATTTTATTCGTCAGGTAATAGAAGTTCCATTGTTTAATAAATGGACAATAATGAAAGAAAATCTGTCAGATTATTGTACCAAATTAACGTAGATGAGACGCGCGTAGGCCTTGGAAAAACAGCGGGCAGGCTCAAGCCTTGTGAATGGACAAGCTTTTAGAACAGTAGCCAGCCGACATGTGAAGTGCCGATGATAAATTTGTTTAGTATAATCGGGCAATTTGATTGCGAAGATTAGACTATTACAAATTTACAATCGGTGTCGTTTAAAATCAAAGCATTCATAGATTTAAGAGTTGGGGCTTTGATTTTTCCAGGTGGCTAAACTGTTCTTAAGCTTGGACAGAGAGCGATGGGAGCATTGTTTTTCCTAGCCTTTTTTGTTTCGTTTTTGTGGTGATGACAAAAATGAAATTAAAACATATTAGGTTTCATTTAACAATACCTTTCAATATAAATTTACTTAGTGTCCCATCAATTAAGTTATTATAATTAAAAAGAGCCGTTTTTGACGGCTCTTTTTTTTAACTAAACTGCTTTCAACAATCGCAGTTTCTTATTTTGTTCTGCCCGGATAAACTTCCAAAGCATGTTTTAAAGTCTCAATAGCATTCCTTAAATCTTCAATTTTTAAAACGTATGCAATACGAACTTCGTTTTTGCCTAGACCTTTAGTATTATAAAAACCGGTCGCTGGTGCTACCATAACAGTTTGTTTATTATATTCAAAATCTTCCAGTATCCATTGCGAGAATCTGTCCGCATCGTCAATAGGAAGTTTAACTACAGTATAAAAAGCTCCTTTTGGGTTTGGACAATATACACCAGGAATCTTATTTAATTCGCTTACCATGAAGTTACGCCTTAAAATATACTCATCATAAACTTCTTTAAAATATTCTGCTGGTGTATCAATAGCTGCTTCTGCTGCAATCTGTCCAAATGAAGGCGGACACAATCTTGCCTGAGCAAATTTCATGGCAGTTTTGATGACTTCTTTATTCTTTGTTATCAACCAGCCAACTCTTGCACCACACATACTATATCTTTTGGATACAGAATCAAGCATGATTACATTTTGTTCTAATCCCGGTAGATTCATGGCCGAAAAATGTGTGTGGCCATCATAACAGAATTCTCTGTAAACTTCGTCAGAGTATAAATAAAGATCATATTTTTTTACAATCTCTGCCAATCTGAATAATTCTTCTTTGGAATATAAATATCCTGTCGGATTATTAGGGTTACAAATTACTATACCTTTTGTTTTAGGAGTTATTATTTTTTCAAATTCTTCTATTGACGGTAAAGCAAAATCATTTGCAATAGATGAAGTAATAGGTTTTATAACTACTCCTGATTGAATTGCAAAACCGTTATAATTAGCATAAAATGGTTCCGGAATAATAACTTCATCGCCAATGTTGAGTGTTGACATAAACGATATTGTGATTGCTTCCGATCCGCCATTAGTCACAATAATTTCTTCACAATTAACATTAATGTCAAATTTTTTATACGATTCGGCTAATTTTTTTCTGTACGAAACATTTCCCGCCGAATGGCTGTACTCAATAACACTTTCTTTAATGTTTTTTATTGCATTTAATGCAAGTTCTGGAGTTTTAATGTCGGGTTGACCTATATTCAAATGATAAACTTTAACCCCGCGGCTTTTTGCTGCTTCCGAATAAGGAACAAGCTTCCTTATTGGTGATGAAGGCATAGCTAAACCTTTGTCTGAAATCTGTGGCATTTTTGTATGTTTTTTAATTATTTAATATTTAAACTTTATTTATTTTTAGTCTTGTTAATATCTTCAGAACCACTATTTATCTTTACTTTTTCAATCTTTTTAGTTTCGATATCTTTTAGTTTTATTTCTCCTGCAGGGACATTTTTATTAAATTTCAAGCTCTCACCTTCTTCATTTAAAACCTCTCCTTTAACAACCAACTGAATTGGATTTTCTATGCCATCGATATAGACATAAACAGTTTTGTTAAACTTGCCCACAATTTTTGAATTGTATGTTACAGTTATTTCGCCTTTTTTCTTTTTGGCAATTTCTTCGCGTGGCCATTCTGTCCCAGTACAACCACAAGATGCTCTTACGTTGGTTAATATTACTGGTTTTTTTGAAATATTCTTAAACTTAAAGACAGCTATTGCCTCTGCATCGTAATCTAGAACGCCAAAATCATATTCCAGACTTTTAAAAACTATTAAACCAGATTTCTCAGTCTTCGAAGGTTCTGGTTTTACTTTTTCCTGCGAAAAGGAATAACTTGCTGTTAGACAAACAATAGCAATGATTATAATATTTTTCATAATTTATTTTTTTAACAAAATTAGATAAAATTCAGTAATTGCAACTAAGTTTTATAATGTTTTTAGAATTATATGTTTTTTATTATATAATTTGATATTTTTACGCTCTGAATGAAGAAAACCGCAATAATAATAGGAGCAGGACCGGCAGGTTTGACAGCAGCTTTGGAGTTGCTTAGGAAAGCTGACATAAAACCTGTTATTGTTGAAAAATCAAACGATATAGGTGGAATTTCAAAAACCATTAATTATAAAGCTAATCGAATAGATATAGGAGGACATAGATTTTTTTCAAAGTCTGATATTGTAATGAATTACTGGAAAGAGCTATTTGAAATTTCCGTATCTCCTGCAAATTATCCAAAAAACAAAAAGTGGGACTTAACTACTGATAATGTGTTCATTGAACGCGACAGATTGTCTCGTATATATTATCTTAGAAATTTCTTTGACTATCCGGTTAGCCTTAACGGAAATACCATAAAAAATCTAGGTTTATTCAGAATTATTAAAATTGGTTTTAGCTATTTGTGGATCAAAATATTCCCCATAAAAAAGGAAAAAAGTCTGGAGGATTTCTTTATAAACCGTTTCGGAAAAGTTCTTTATCAGACATTTTTTAAAGATTATACGGAAAAAGTCTGGGGTAAATCCTGCAAAGAACTGTCAGCAGAATGGGGTGCACAAAGAATTAAAGGATTGTCGGTAACAAAAGTAATTTCAAATTATTTTAAATCATTATTTCAGTCGAATGTGCAGGATATTTCGCAAAAAGATAAAGAAACAAGTCTAATCGAAAAGTTCCTCTATCCGAAATACGGACCGGGACAATTATGGGAATTTGTTGCAGAAAAAGTTAAAGAATCTGGTGGAGATATATTGATGAACCACGAATTTGTTGGATTAATGCAAGATTCTGATGGCAGATTTATTACAACCTGTAAAACCGAGAACCAACAAAAAGAGCTTATTGCTGATTATGTTTTTAGTACTACTTCAGTAAAAAACTTAGTTAATGCAATGTTAGATGTTCCTCAAAATGTCAAAACTATAGCTAATGGACTTTTGCACAGAAATTTTATCACTGTTGGTTTGCTGCTTAATAAATTGAAAATAAAGAATCACACAAAAATTGAAACCTTAAATCAACTTATCCCTGACAATTGGATTTATATGCAGGAATCTGATATCAAGATGGGGAGAATTCAAATTTTCAATAACTGGAGCCCTTTTATGGTAGCAGATGAAAATAATGTTTGGATTGGACTTGAATATTTTTGTGATCCCGGAGATGAAATGTGGGTTATGGAAGAAAGAGCTTTTATCGAAATGGCTGTAACTGAACTCGAAAAAGTCGGAATTATTGATAAAAATGATGTGCTGGACTCTACTATTATAAGAATGGAAGATACATATCCGGTTTATTTTGGCAGTTACAATAAATTTGATATTGTAAGAGAATATCTCGACAAAATTGAAAACCTTTATCTTATCGGAAGAAGCGGAATGCACAGATACAATAATTCAGACCATTCAATGCTCACTGCAATTACTGCAGTGCAGAATATCGTAGATGGAAGCAAAGATAAATCCAATATCTGGGATGTTAATACCGAACAGGATTATCATGAGGAGAAGGAGAGAAAGTAACTTAACACAATACTAGTAAATAAACATATTAAATTATTGGAAACTCCAACTTAATCTTTTATACACCTAACAGAGTAACCACTAGATGCCGGTTGATTCTCTCGAGAAATTTGCTTAGAGTCATAAAATAACCTTCTGCCGATACCATTACCACCATACGCAGATGCAGTCCAGAAAAAAGACAGTTCTGCAAAACTTGAGAAATCATAAGTATGACTTAAGAATGAATAATCCTTTTTACCACAAGGTATTGCACAAAATCCAAACATATCTGTGTTAGTATAATCTTGCCAATCAATAGATGATTTTAGCTTTGTTCCGGCATCATAGCCTCTAAATCCCCATGTGAAAGAAGTCCCTATTGTAATTGAATCATCAACATACATTTCTAATTCGAGCCATTCTTCATCACTAGGTACATGCCAGCCATCTGGGCAAATTCCTTTTCTTACCCCATATAATAACTCGTCATTATCAGTAACATATCCGTTTATTGCTGCCGCCCAAGTGTATAATTTGCCGCATTTTACAGAATTAGCCGGATTATCATTATAATTAAAGTAATACTTCGAAGACAAATATGTCCCCGCCCAGTCTTCAACACCAGTTCCGTCCAACATCTCAGTTCCATCTGCATAATGTGTTGTGTTCATATTTCCTTTCATCCAGCATTGGTTACCAATTTGAACTGTGTTATAGATATTTCCGTCAAAATCTGTTACAGTCGGTATTCCTGTACACGGACAACTGATATAGATTTTGTAATTTTCATCATTTTCAGGCTCTATAACTATTGTATTCGAGTGATAGTTTATTTTTTTTGCAGTTATTTTAATTGTATCTCCAATATTGTAGGTAAACTCTGATTTAATTCTTTTAGATGTGTTTAAAATATCACTTTCTTGTGAGCCCGTTTTTATCAGGCTTGTATTAGAATTACCATCTCCGATAACTTTTATCGAATAAATATTGCTTTCAGTAGTAAGTTTCATAATACACATTCCTGCAAATCCATTATAAAATTCAAATGAATTTGCTCCAGAGTTCAATTGATTATTTGCCGAGTGCAACAACTGTCCTTTTATATCAAACAATTCTGCTTTTAAATTATTTGATTTGTCTGAAAAAACTGTAAAAGAACATAATCCTATTTCATTTGCGATTACTCTAAAACTTGGATTATTTACAGTATTTTGAAATATAGAATTTACTTCGGCTCCCTGGCTTAAATTGATCTCATAGTTTGTATGCCCGATCGGTAGATCATATAGATTTGCTGTTGAGCCATTGTTAAGATTCTCAATAATAATTGTGTCAAGTTCTACAGGTGTGTTTTCATGCTTAGCCTGGACGTAAATGATTACATCCTGAGAATATACGATTTGCCAAAGACAGATGAACAATATTATTAGTATCTTTTTCAAAACTCTTTTGTGTTATAATTTGTTCTTAAAATCATTAACTTAATCTTTTATACACCTAACAGAGTAACCTTGAGAAGAAAATACTTGTGAACGTATAATTTGCTTGGAATTACTAATTAGGTCTCTGGCAATACCTCCTCCTCCATATCCACTTGCAGTCCAAAAAGCAGAATTTGTATTTAACCCAGTAAAATAATATGAATGATCTAAGAATGAATATTTTTTCTCCCCACTAGGGGTTGCACAGAATCCAAACATGTCAGTGTTTGAATAATCTTGCCAGTTATTGGTAGATTTTAATTTTTCGCCAGCATCAATACCTCTATAACCCCATATATCAGGCGTTAATATTGAATCATCAACATACATTTCTAACTCAAGCCATTCTTCATCACTTGGAACATGCCAGCCATTAGGACAAATTCCTTTACGAACTCCGTATAATAACTCATCATTATTTGTTACATATCCGTTTATTGCAGCAGCCCATGTGTATAATTTACCATATTTTATTGCATTTTCAGGATTATCGCCATAATTAAAATAGTATTTACTATATTCGTATATCATTCCACTGGTTCCAATACCAGTACCGTCCAATATTTCAGTTCCGTCTGCATAATGTGTTGTATTCATATTTTCTTTCATCCAGCACTGGTTACCAATTTGAACTGTATTGTAAATATTTCCGTCATAATCTGTAACAGTCGGTATTCCTGCACAGGGACAAGACAGATATATCTTATAATTTTCACCATTTTCAGGCTTAATAATAATGGTATTTGAGTGATAATTGTGCTTTTTCGCAGTAATTTTAATAGTGTCTCCAAGATTATAAGTAAACTCTGATTTAATGCTTTTAAAAGAAATCAAAACATCATTTTGATGTGCATTTGCATTAATTAGACCTGTTGCGGAATATCCGTCTCCAACAGTTTTTATTGAATAAACATCGTTCTCTGTAGTAAGTTTTAAAATGCACAAACCTGCATATCCATGCTGAAATTCAAATGCATTTGCTCCAGAATTCAATTGACTATTTGCCGAGTATAACAACTGTCCCTTAATATCAAACAATTCTACTTTTATACTATTTGGATCATTTGAAATAATATTAAAAGAACATAATCCAATTTCATTTGCGATTACTCTAAAACTTGTATTAGCTATAGTATTTTGAAATATAGAATTTACTTCTGCTCCTTGACTTAAATTAATTTCATAGTTAGTATGCCCTACAGGTAGATTATACAGATTAGCTATTGAGCCATTATTCATATTCTCAATGATAATTGTATCAAGCTCAACCGCAGTGTTTTCATGTTTAGCCTGAACGTATATTATTACATCCTGAGAATATGAAAAATTGTATGTACTTATCAATAAAATGAATAATATTTTTTTCATAATTATAAATTTTAAAGTAAGGAAAGCAAACAGCTTTCCTTACAAAGTTAAACATTATTGAGTTAGAATCATACGTTTTGTGTCAATTTCTTTTTTATTTACAACCAAAGAATAGAGATACATGCCCGGCTCCAATTCGAAAGCACTAATCTCAATATTGCCTTTAGCCGAATTCAGCGGATATGTTTTTAATAACTTTCCATTTAAATCAAAAACATATATGTTTGCATCTGAGAATGCTTTTTCTCCAATTTCATATTCTATTATTGTTTTTTCGTTAAAAGGATTGGGAGAATTTTGATATAATACAGACGACCCGTTTTTGGTTTGATTTGTTTCTGCATCTGTGCTTTTACTTCGAATATTATCATTAAACTCACAGCAGTTTTGAATATATTGCTCCAGTTCATTAATTTTTAACTGTTGTTCTTTAAAGGCTTCTATCAACAAAGCAACAAGACTGCTATATGCAACAGCTTTTTTACCATCATCTTGGGTTCGAACAACCTCAGGTACAACTTGTTCAACTTCTTGTGCTATCAAACCCATATGTTTTCTGTTCTGTTCAGAAATTATTGCTTCAACAGCCTCGGGAGCAACATTTTCATTGCTATACAAATCTTCAATGTTTTCTGAATTTGTAACATATGTATGTGTATTGCCGTATTTATCTGTAAAAACTAAAGTATCATGAGTAGTTTCACTAATATAATCAAAATAAACGCCTTGTAAATTCATTATCTTTTCGGTTGCACTTGTAATTTGAGTAATATTGGTTTTTAATGATTGATCTGAGCCATCATATACTATACCACAATACACATCCCCATTACCCCTTACATGAAATTTATGATTGCCCTGATTGTCAATTACGATCCAACACTTAGATAAATTCAAGGGCGCAAAAATCATATTTAACCATGCATATTGTGCGTATTCAGCTGGTTGAAATGCAGTACGACCTGTAGGGGCAATTTGAACCCCTCCTGTTTGTGTTAAACTCGCAATACTTACATGATTATCACTATGAATTTTGATTTGTGCATTTATTGATTTTGAATAAACTAACACTGTCATTACTAATAATATTTTTATATACTTTTTCATAATTTTAAAATTTAATAATTAAACAAATCTGTTGTTGCAATATTTCTGGCTGCAAATGTTGTGCTTCCCGATACTGTAAACCCTTTATCAAGAATGATCCCTTCTTCAGCCCAAATTGTGATATTTTGTCCAGTAGGTATTATTGCTGTTTTACCGATTCCTCCTAATCGTATGCTTTGGTGAACTTTAAACATCTCAGGGTCGTTCATGCTAAAACTTGTGGGCCAATATTCATAATTATATCCTTCAACTAATTTATATGAATGGATATAATCTATTACAAAACCCTGACTCACATCGGGATACTGTGAGATAAGACTATTTACACCAAGACTAATTTGTAGATATTGTTCCATTGCATTTAAAAAATGTGTACAGGTGAAATCACTTTTTATATTATAGGGGACTTCACTTTCTTCAGCAAATTTAACTGATTTTGTAAGATTTCCGTTCACATAAAAGTGTAGTTCTTCTGGCAACCATTCTACAGCAAAAAAAATATCCTGATTTAAAAATGAATTTGTGAAGTTAATATTCTGCTGCAAAGATGAATATGAAGAGTCTTCATCATGTAAATTATGATGGAAATTTTGCATCAATGTTTTTGTTACGTTATAAATAGTATCGTTAGGATCATGTAATTCAAATACATCAATTTCGTCATATCTATATCCAGTAAATGGGTATACGTATATGCCAGTACTGTTAAACATCCAAAAACAAGGACTTAGGGCAATATTAGCAGGTAACTTACATTTTATTTCAATATAGCCGTATCGTATAGGGTACTTTGAACATATAAAGCCAGTACTGTAATTGTAATATTGAGCACCATCCCAGTGTTCACACCAAATAGGCGTAGCTAATTGTTTAGCTTTTAAATAAAGTTTCCCTTTACCTACATATACATTTTCAGAACTATTTGAGAAGATAGCATGTGTCGAATACGGACGACATGTATCAATTTTTGTCCATTTTGAATAATCAAAACTGTTAAAATCATCAGTAAATGGTAGATAGTCAACCCAACCTGTAGTTATTGGTATGTAGTTTGTCGGAACACTGCCATAGTCAATTACTTTTCTTCTCCAGCCCTCTTGTCCTTCACAAAAAAACTGCGGAAATACATTAACATAAGAAAACACTGCAAACAAAAAAACTAAAATTGTTTTCATTTTTTATTATTTTTGCGAAGTATAAACTTCGGTTTAACTTTCGGGCAACACAGTTCTTTTAGAGTAGGCTGTGTTGCTCTTTTTTAATTCTCTCTGAAATCTATTTGCTTATACACTTAAAAGCAAATAAAATCTTTTACTAAAAATCAGGATTGTCTTACAATGCTAATTCAATCAAAAATGCTCATTTTCTGTTAATCTCACCTCCTTTCTTAAATTAAAAAATTCATTAAACTAAAATATTCGTTAAAACACTTTCTGTATCAATGCAAATTTTTCAAATAATTAAAGCATATAGGGCAGCAAACCTTCTACTCTTTAATATGTTTGGGGATATTATAATTCCTCAACAACAAATATAATATAAAATTTAACATAATTTTACTAACCGACATTTAAATTATACAAAAGGTAAAATTGATGTTTAATGGGGAGGGGGGGGAATAATGCGTTGAATATCAGCATGTTAAACTGATTGCCGTAAATTGTAAAATTATACTAAGTGTATAATAAATTATACATTATGATTTTATTTACAGCACTTAAAAAAATCAAGTACCTTATCTGTTTCGCTTTCCCAGTAGTCGTAGTTGTGAGCTGCATAATCAGGAAAGTTGTCAACAATTTTGAGTTCAGGATGATATTTGTGAATGGAATCATACATAGCTTTGCTCTGAATGTATGGCGAAACATTATCAGCTTTGCCGTGTCCTATATATGTTGGTACGACATATTTCTCACAATCATAAGCAAAGCATTCTTTTTTCCATCTTTCCGGAAAATCGCTGTAATGCCCTAAAAAAGAATAATATAAATATTCATCTTGCATCGAAGTAATATCAAAATCGCCAGAAAGACTCGCCGCTCCTTTAAATAATTCTGGCATGTAATAAGCCAAAAGTGTGGCTCCTCGTGCTCCTGTTGATATGCCGGCAATCATAGTGTTCTGCCCGGGTTTTAGTAACCCTAACTGTTTTTGAATATCAGGAATTTGAGTCTCCATTATCCATGTTATTGTCGGATATTTCTGATAATCTGCAATTGTCTGTGGATAAATTTCTAGGGTGTAATTCGATTTTTTGTAATCCGGAATTATCAGTACATAGCCTTGTTTTAGGGCTTTCTCACAAAATGTCGTTTTGGCACACCACTCATCTGCAGGCAAATTCCAACCATGAAGCATTAAAATGCAACCAATTAAATCTGTTTCGGTATCAGGATACATAATGTTTGTTGTAACAATAAAACAACAATCATATTTATAAGTTAGTATCGTATCTGAACCTTGAGGAATTTCTACAATTAAATTCTGGGTTTTATTAGTGTCAGATTTCTTTTCATTCCCTTTATGTTCTTTATTATTACACGCAAATAATGAAATAATCATTATTGTGAGGCTAAGAATAATTGCTTTGTCCATTTTAGTAATTTAAAATTTATTCTTATAATTGTCGCTAAATTAAAAAAAAACAGTGAAACAATCAGGAATTATACAAAAGATTGGCTTATTAACGGCTATTTCATACGTTATTGCCAATATGGTGGGAACAGGAGTATTTCTGACGGCGAAACTCAAATACTAATAATTTTATAATCTTCTCAATATGAATGTGTTGTAAATTTTCGACACTATTTTGTAGATCACAAGCATAAAATTAAATTATTTATTTGCTTATTCTCAAAAGAACAATTCTCATCAATAACCGAAAAGAATTCTAAATCTATATTAATAGCATAATCAGTAAATAATGCAACCAAACAGTATTCGAAGCTCCGTGGGTTGGACATGGCAAAACGGCGGGAAGCTCAAGCGGTGAGAGCGAAATAATTAGAATTGTGTCGAGCCGATATATCGTTCCTAAAACAAATATATTCGATGGCAAGAGGTGTTGGCATTTGTTTTAGGCCAGGTTGACGGACAATTCTATTGTTTCGCTTGAGGTGGGTTGGGTAGCATCGTTTTGCCTTGATTTCTTTGTAACTTTCTTTATCAAGAAAGAAAGTTTGATTTACTAAAATAAATGGAATAGCAATGACAAAATCAGGAGTTTAAACTTTTATTACATTTCTCATGTATTCTATTATTGTACGCAAATAATGAAATAATCATTAT
This sequence comes from Bacteroidota bacterium, assembly GCA_029558535.1. Taxonomy (GTDB): domain Bacteria; phylum Bacteroidota; class Bacteroidia; order Bacteroidales; family ML635J-15; genus Bact-19. The sequence goes on from JAKQEK010000084.1 coordinate 12,914, forward strand.
TGTTAAGCTAAGAATAATTGCTTTGTCCATTTTAGTAATTTAAATTTTATTCTTATAATTGTCGCTAAATTAAAAAAAAACAGTGAAACAATCAGGAATTATACAAAAGATTGGCTTATTAACGGCTATTTCATACGTTATTGCCAATATGGTGGGAACAGGAGTATTTACCTCACTAGGTTTTCAGTTGGCAGGAGGAGTTACAGATATATCAGCAATAATTATTTTATGGTTGATGGGAGGTATTATTGCTTTTACAGGAGCTCAGGTTTATGGTGAACTTGGTTCTGTAATGCCTCGTTCAGGAGGTGAATATCATTTTTTAACTGAATTATACCACCCCTCGGTTGGATTTATGTCCGGCTTCTTTTCAATGTTCGTGGGTTTCGCTGCACCGATAGCACTTGCTGCTATGGCTTTAGGTCAGTATTTTTCTAATGTTTATGATGGTATTGACCCAAGATTTATTGCTGCTGCTGTTATTATTTTGACCACTTTTGTTCATGGTTCCAGTGTGAAATCCGGTGGTGCATTTCAAGTGATTTTTACAATAATTAAAATTGTTTTAATTGTTGGTTTTATAATTGCCGGATTTTTCTTTGCTCCCGAGCATCAACAGATATCTATAATCCCTACATCTACTACTTGGAATCAAATTTTAAGTGCCGGATTTGCTGTTTCTTTGATTTATGTCTATTATTCTTATTCGGGATGGAATGCTTCTGCTTATTTCGTATCTGAATTAAAAAATCCCATGAAAAACCTTCCTAAATCATTGATAATAGGGACTCTTATCGTAACCGTTTTATATTTGTTACTTAATTTTGTCTTTCTGTATGTTTCTCCGGTAACCAGTCTTTCCGGTCAGCTTGACGTTGGTGCAGTAGCTGCAACTGACATCTTTGGCCTTAAAGGCGGAGTAATCATGTCAGGTTTAATTAGTCTTTTACTTATTTCTACAATTAGTTCTATGGTATTTGCAGGTCCAAGAGTAATACAAGTAATTGGAGAAGATTATCCTTCTTTGGGATTTATGAGTAAAAAAAGACAAAACGGAGTCCCTCTGGTTGCAATTTTAGTACAATCTTCAATAAGTTTAATTTTGCTTTTTACTTCTACTTTCGAAGCATTGCTTACTTATCTTGGATTTGTAATGAATATTTTTGCATTCCTTACAATTTTAGGCGTATTTGTTCACCGTCGTAGATTCCCCAAAATGGAAAGACCATATAAAACTATGGGATATCCTGTTGTACCAATAATATTTATGCTCTTTGTGATTTGGAATGTAATATATTTGTTTAGAGAGAAAACTACTGAAACGCTTATTGGATTAGGTACATTACTCGTCGCTATGGGTTTTTATTATTTATTAAAAGTTTTTTCACCTAAGAAAATCGAGAATGAATAAGATTTGTATTTATTTGTGTATTTTGATATATGTTACTGCTGTTCTTGCCTGTGGAAATAAGACGGAAGTGAAGGAGATTAAAGTTGAGGTTTCTCAGGATAGCATTGTCGAAATTCCTCCTATCGATACTTTCGCGTATGATGGTTTTAACTCTGTTGCATATATTCTTGCAGGTAAACAGCCACTTGACAGTAATTTATTTCAAAATGTAATAAATAGTAAGGAGTTTGCTAATCATAAATCGTTAATGGAGAATAAATGGGGTAGTCATAAAACTAAATTAGATATAATAACTGATTGGAGCGATGAGCATATTGTTAGTGCGGATACAGTATTTTATCCTTTTGGTGGTCCTGATTTTAATTATCTGGCAGCATTTTTCCCTGATTGCAGGTTCTCGGTTCTTATTGGACTTGAAAAAGGTGGTAAAATACCTTTTTCTGATTCTTTGTCAATAGCTAAATATCCCGAGATATTTACTGCAATAACAAGCTCTGTAGCATCAAATCTCGAATTTAGTTTTTTTAGAACTAATAGTATGGCTAAGGATCTTGCAGGTTATTTGGAAGGAACTTTGCCAATAATTATGATGTTTATGTCGCGACATAATTTTGAAATTATTAATATAAACCCTGTTTTTATTAATAATCAGGGCTATTTTGAATATGTTGACAAAGAAAGGATTTATGATCATAGCCTAAATAAAGATTTTGAGGATTCTTTTGAAATTATTTACAAAAAAGAAAATGAAGACTTCCATAGGAAATTGTACTATTTCTCAATGGATTTAAGCGATTCGGAATTGAATAAACAATCTTTTTCTTTGATGATGCAAAACTATTTTGTTGAAAAAACCTGTTTTTTAAAGGCAGCTTCTTATTTACTCGACAGACCTCAGTTTAGCGAAATGAAAAAAATGATTCTTGATAATTGCAATGTGATTATAACCGGACCTTCGGGTATGCCTTATAATGCTTTTAATGATAGCTGGGATATTGAATTATACGGGAATTATATAGGTCCCTGCAATCTTTTTAGTGGACGTCAACAGCCCGAATTAAAAGAAGCTTATTTAAAAGGGAATCCATCTAAAATAAATTTCAAATTTGATTATCACGCAACACATCACAGCTTGATAATAGCAAGAAAAAAGAACTAATATTCTGGAAACTGCTTACGCACTCCATGCTCTATGCCCCATAGTAAATATAAAATTCAGTAAAATAATTACGAAAGAAGGACTAGTCTTTTTTGCCGATACAATTCTATCATTTACTTTGCTGAAAATCTGAAATATACATTAAAAAATGAATATTTAAACTGACGAATAAAGCAACTATATAGTAATCGAAGCTCCGCGCATTGGCAATGGCAAAACGCATGGCCTATCTAGAGGTGAATATCGAAACAAATCAGAATTGTGTCTGGCCGACATGTAAAGTGCCGATGATAAATTTGTTTAGTATAATCGAGCAATTGAAATTGCGAAGATTAGACTATTACAAATTTACAATCGGTGTCGTTTCCTAAAACAAATCTTATATGGGACGAAGCAAAGGGATTTGTTTTAGGTCAAGGCAGACGTACAATTCTTTTGTTTCGGTAGAGGAGCGTTGGGGTTCGTTTTGCCTTGATTTCTTTGCAACTTTCTTGATCAAGCAAGAAAGTGAATCATAATTATTATTGTTTATCACTTAGAAATCTTCAATTTATAAAATAATTAGATATTTAGCAATTTGCAATCCATTATTTTGGATTTAGGTCAGAATTTAGAACACATCACAGCTTGATAATAGCAAGAAAAAAGAACTAATATTCTGGAAACTGCTTACGCGCTCCATGCTCTATGCCCCATAGTAAATATAAAATTCAGTAAAATAATTACGAAAGAAGGACTAATCTTTTTTGCCGATACAGTACAAAAACCCGTCACGCGAAGCAACATAAAGTCTTTTGTTATGTACAACAGGAGTAGCTTCACCTCTGATAGAAGTATTTTTTTCAAGTAGTTTAAATATACACTGATCATTATATTCAAACATAAACAGTCCATCATAGGTTAAAACAATAAGGCGATTCTCTGTAAAAATCGGAGTAGAAATCGAAATTCCTGTATTATACTTAAAGACCAATTGAGGTGTTTTGTATTTTTTGATATTATCCGGTCCCAAAACAGAATCATCAGGATTAGTGAAATCATTTTCCACAACATATAAAAATCCATCTATTGCAACAAATGCAGATAGTGAGTTGTGTTCAGCGTGTACGTATTTGTCATTGGTAGCACAAGAACCTATTATTCCGCCTCTCCAGTCAGTAAAAACATTGTTGCCAGTCGGAAAAAACCAAACAACACAAGAATCTGCGTGTTTTGATGGATCTATCAACATTGCTCCACCATGGCCATTGATATATTGTTTTTCAATAGATATCAAAATGCAGCTATCTCTTGTTACGACCGGAGAACCGTCCATATCTGAACCTGTTTTGAATTTGAAATCAAGCAAGCCTGTTTTACGATTATATCCAAAAACATAGCCTGAGCCGGAAGTGATGTATATATGATTTCTCAAAATGCAGGGAGCACTTTCCGTAACGACATTATGGTTATGTGCAATATCATCTTCTTTTGTGTACAGCTGTAGTTTTAGAAACTCGACCGGTTGTTTGAACTTGTCAATAGTTTTTGCTGAATCAGGGTTAGGATTTAGTTTAACAAAATGCCCTGTTTCCAAGCCCAAAAAAATTGTGTCATCAAGTATTAAAGCCGTTCCATCTACATCACGCGAAAAAGAATCACTACGTACAGAATTATATCGCCAAAGTTCTTTTCCTGTTCTAAATGAGATAGCTCTGTAACTCCAAATGTATTTATCATATAGTTGATAATTATATCCGCGTCTGCTACCTTGAAAAATGACAATTCTGTCAGGGTCATCCCTAGATTTTAATGGATTTATCCAAATACAGCCTGTCCCTTTTATTACATCATCGAAAGCATATTCCCAAATTACTTTTCCATCCGAAGCTCTTAATTTTCTTAAATTATAATCATAAGCTCCTTGTATCAGAAAAATTTCACCATTATCTTCCATTATTAATGCTTGCCCTGTCCAACCGGCTCCACACATAATGGCAGTGTCCCAGGTAATATTTGGTATAATTGTTTTACCACAGCCCAGATTTGTTTTCCAAATAACTTCAAGTTTCTCAGGAGCTTCGTTTCCGTAGTAATTTCTTGTTTCATTACCAAGAAAAGTTGGTATAATAGTTTTAGTACTGTCTTCAGGTGGTATATATGAAAAACAGATTAGAAAATTCAGAAATATATTAGTCAAAAGATACACCCGGATATTGTGCTAGTTTAAGTATCTGTTCATATTCATCAGCAGATGGTGTAATCATATACCTTAATGGATTTACGGTTGCGCCATATATCATTATTTCGTAATGTAGGTGAGGGGCTGTAGATAATCCGGTAGAACCAACAGTTCCAATTTGTTCACCACGACTTATTTTTTGTCCTTTTTTAACGTTTATCGAGTATAGATGAGCATATCTGGACGAAAGTCCATTTACTCCATGATCAATTAAAATAGAGTTTCCGTATCCGCTATTTGTATTATTATATTCAATACCAGAAATTACACCATCACCAGATGCATAAACAGGTGTTCCTGTAGGTGCAACCATATCAATGCCGTGATGCATGTGAACAACGCCAAGTATCGGATGTGGACGATAACCGTAAAAAGATCCAATTCTAGTAAGCTCATTTACATGAATTGGTTGCAATACTGGTAAAGATTTGAATAGATTTTCTTTCTTTTTTAGCTCTTTAATAAGTTCATTATACGATAAAGATTGAATATTCAGTTTATTCTCGATTTGATCAAGCTTTTTTGCAACATCTTTAACAATATCTGTACTGGCAAAACCATCCAAATGTTTGTATCTGTCTGAACCTCCTACACCAGCATTTCTAATAGTGTAAGGAATAGTATCCTGTTGAAAAGTAGTTCTGTAAATATAATTATCCCTTTTTGCAATATCATCCAGCAGTTTGTCGTCTTCGACCAAACGCTCATTAATTTTCTTCAAATTTTCTTTTAAATATTGATTTTCAGATCTTAATAGTTTTTCTTCAGGTGATTCAAATACAACAATGTATAGAAACATTAATGCAAAACCAAAAATTGCAGATGAAATAATGTATGGGACTAATCTTAATACAAATTTTCTAAAACTAAATCTAATCTTTTCGTATTGAAGAGTTTCAGGATTAAATTTATATTTTGATTTAAAAAGTTTCAATTTAAAGTAAAATTTAGCTTATTAAGTTATTAATGGACTGCAAATTTAAGAATTTAATCTAAATTTGCAATTTAAAATATTCTATAATATACGTAAGTAACAGATTTACACATAAATACATGGATTCTAAGCAGATAAGAACACAATTTACCGATTTTTTCGAATCTAAAGGACATAAAGTTGTTCCCAGTGATTCTATGGTTATAAAGGGAGACCCGACCTTAATGTTTACCAATGCGGGTATGAATCAGTTTAAAGATATTTTTCTCGGAATCAGAAAACCAGAAGCTCTTAGGATTGTTAATTCACAGAAATGTCTTAGGGTATCCGGTAAACATAATGATCTCGAAGAAGTTGGTCATGACACATACCATCATACTATGTTTGAAATGTTGGGCAATTGGTCTTTTGGTGATTATTTTAAAAAAGAAGCTATTGAATTTGCTTGGGAACTTCTTACAGAGGTCTATAAAATTGATAAGGATAGATTGTATATTACCGTATTTGGTGGAGATAAGAAAGAAAATCTTCAAGTAGATACAGAAGCAGAAGAATTTTGGAAAAAACTTGTTCCTGCCGAAAAAATAATATACGGCTCAAAAAAAGATAACTTTTGGGAAATGGGAGATATGGGACCTTGTGGACCATGTTCGGAAATTCATATTGATTTAAGAGATAAGCCAGAACAACAAAAAATAGCAGGTCGTGATTTGATTAACAAAGATAATCCACAGGTAATCGAAATTTGGAATCTTGTGTTTATTCAGTTTAACCGAAAAGCAGACGGAAGTCTTGAGCAATTGCCTAACAAACATGTTGATACAGGCATGGGCTTCGAAAGATTGTGTGCTGTATTGCAAGGTAAAAAATCAAATTATGATACCGATATTTTTCAAACAATAATATCTGAAATTTCGAAAATCTCGGGAATTAAATATGGGCAGAATATTAAAACTGATATTGCTTTAAGGGTAATTGCCGATCATTTACGTGCTGTTTCTTTTGCAATTGCAGATGGACAACTGCCGTCAAATGTAAAAGCAGGTTATGTAATCAGACGTATTTTACGCAGAGCAGTACGCTATGCGTATTCTTTCCTCGATTTAAAAGAAGCATTTATTTATAAATTAGTTGATGTCTTGTCATTACACATGGGAGATGCCTTTCCGGAATTGTTAGCTCAAAAACAATTAATTGAAAAAGTAATCAAAGAAGAGGAAACGGTATTTTTAAGAACTTTAGAAAAAGGCATTAAATTGCTGGATGATGAAATTAGAAAGTTGAAAAAAGAAGGTAAAAAAACAATCGCCGGTAACCAGGCTTTTGTATTATATGACACATATGGATTCCCGCTTGATTTGACTGAACTTATTGCCAGAGAAAACGGGTTGACTGTTGATACCGCAGGATTTGATGTGGAAATGAAAAAACAAAAAGACAGAGCAAGAAATGCTGCTGAAGTTAATACAGACGACTGGACTATTTTAGTTGATGATGAAAATTGTGAGTTTGTTGGATATGACTTCCTTAAAATGGACATCAGAATAACAAAATACAGAAAAGTTAAACAAAAAAATATTGAGTTTTTTCATTTAGTATTCGATAAAACTCCATTTTATGCTGAATCAGGTGGACAAGTGGGAGATAGCGGATTTTTGATTAACCAAAATGAAAAGATAGAAATTTTAAATACAATTAAGGAGCACAATCAGATAATACATATAGTAAGTAGTTTGCCTGAAAAAACCGAAGGTGTTTTCAGTGCCGAAGTAAATATTGAAAACAGGATTTCGACTGCAAATAATCATACTGCAACACATCTGTTACATTTTGCTTTAAGAAAAGTTCTGGGGACGCATATCGAACAAAAAGGTTCATTGGTTGACCCTGAGAAATTAAGATTTGACTTTTCACATTTTAATAAATTAACGGATGATGAAATTCGTGCTGTCGAAATACTTGTAAATGAACAGATAAGGAATAATGTTATCCGTAGTGAAAATCGGAATATGCCTATTGCCGAAGCAAAAAAATCCGGTGCAATTGCATTGTTCGGCGAGAAATACGGAGAAAGTGTAAGAGTTATAAAATTTGGTGATTCTGTTGAGTTGTGCGGAGGAACTCATGTTGAAAGTACAGGACAGATTGGGTTTTTTAAGATAATAAGTGAAGGAGCTATAGCAGCAGGAATCAGAAGGATAGAAGCTATTACCGGAAGCAAAGCTGAAAGTTTTGTTTTTTCTCAACTTGATAATATGAAGCAGATTTCACAATTGTTATATGGACCAAATGATATTGTAACTTCTGTAACTAGACTTATTGATGAAAATAACAAGTTAAACAAACAACTCGAATCTTATCATCTTGCGGAAGTGAAAATGATTAAAAATGGATTAGTTTCGGGAGCAGAAAAGATTAATTCAGCACTTCTTATCTGTAAGGTAATTAACCTCTCTGATAGCAATGATCTTAAGGAATTGTGTTCTCAAATACGTGGCGAGATAAAATCATTTGCTTGTGTTCTGGGTACTGTAATTGATAATAAGCCGTATCTGGCGGTTGCTTTTTCTGAAGATATAATTAAGGATAAAGGATTACATGCCGGCAATTTGATTCGCGAAATCGCAAAACATATCCAGGGTGGAGGAGGAGGACAGCCTTTTGTTGCTACTGCCGGAGGTAAAAATCCTGATGGAATAGCACAGGCTGTTGAATTTGGAAAAAACGAGATTAAGAAAAAGCTTTAGAGTTTGTGGATTTGAGAAAAAATACAATGCTTTTGTTTTTTCAAGCTCCCGTGAAGCTCATATAAATTTAGATACATTTAAATTGTAATTGATATGATAAAAATAGTGACAACAATTTTGATTTCACTAGGGATTTATTCTGCTTTATATTCTCAACAAATTCCGCATGACAGTATTAAAGTTTTTGTTGACTTTTTAAGTAGCCAAAAATTGCTATCACCTAAAGAGTATGTACTAAAATCATTTGAAGAAAAAGATATTATTATTTTGTCTGAAAGAGATCACCGTGAGATTAAACAATACGAAATGATTGTGGATATTATTAAAGACGATCGATTTACAGGCAATGTCTATACAGAAGTTGGTGTTTATAATTCGGGAAAACAAATAAATGAATTTTTGTTGAAAGAAAACCTGACAGATTCAGAAATTAAAGAGAATTTGCTGGCAATTTTCAGAAATCTTGATATGTTTTCTCTTTGGCCAAATTATAATTTTTACTATTTGCTTGAAAGTATTTATCAAATAAATCAAAACAGGCAATTGGATGAAAAAATAAAGTTATTTCCTTTAGATGTAATGTTCTCATGGGATTCTTTTAAATGTGATGAGCAATATAATATGTTTCTAGATATGATGGAGCCTCAAAATAATTTTCCACCGGTAATTGAAAGAAATGTCATAATGGCACAACATTTCATAAAAAAATATAATCAAGAGAAGTATTATAACCCAAATAAGAAAAAGGCACTTGTAATTATGAATACTTACCATGGTTACACACGAATACCTAAATACATCCCTTCACCTACAGAGCCAAGTATATACAGTACAGCAGAATACATTTATAAGACATTTTCTAATTCTACGAAAGGAATAATGATTAATTATTACCCAACATCAGAGGAACCGATATTAATTGCAAATGGTAAGTGGGATGCTGCATTTAGATTTACAGGGAATAAAAATGTTGGATTTGACTTGAAAAACACACCGTTTGGACAAACAAAATTTGAAATGTACAATTTTGGTGGAAATGCTTATGAAACGGTTAACTTTGAATATATATTTGATGGTTTTATCTTTTATGAACCTTTTGAAAATTTTGAATTAGTTATCGGTATCCCGGGTATATTTGACGATGAATCATTCGTTGCTGAGTTTTATCGAAGAACTGCTTTGGAAGAAGGAATTACATTAGAAGAGGCAATTTCATCAAAAGAGACTAATGAATATATGCAGGAATGCAACAAAAAAACTAAATATAAAATAGATAATATTGAAATATTTAACAACTCAATAAATAAGTGGTTGATAGAATAATTTTCATTATAGTAATCGGGATTCAATTTATTTAGAGTTGTTTAACCAATCATTCCTCTAATTCATAAAAATCTAAATACCAATGTCTTTACCGATTTTTATCATATATTCCCAAGCCTTATCCTTGTCGTTAGGGATTTCACCTTCGAGAATGGCTTCTTTAATGGCGTTTTTAATATCTCCAACACGTTTGCATGGACCTAGTTTAAAATATTTCATTATTTCATCTCCACTGATTGGTGGTTGAAAATTACGTAATGAATCGCGTTCCTCAACTTCAATAATCCTTTTGCGTATGTTTTCAAAATTTTGCAGATACTGATTTACTTTTTTCTCATTTTTTGAAGTTATATCTGCTTCGCACAAAGTTAGAAGAGAATCAATGTCATCGCCGGCGTCAACAAGTAATCTGCGAACAGCAGAATCAGTCACGATTTCTTCAACTAAAGCTATTGGTCTCATGTGTAAACCGACTATTTTCTGCACAAACTTCATTTTTTCATTAAGTGGAAGCTTTAATCTGGTAAAAATTTGCGGAATCATTTTCTCCCCGTAATAATTATGCGAATAAAAAGTCCATCCAATGCCTTCTACAAATTTTTTGGTTCGGGGTTTTGCAATATCATGAAGCAAAGCTGCCCATCTCAGCCATAAGTCATCTGTTTTTTGTGCGATATTATCCACAACCTGAATGGTATGCATAAAATTATCTTTATGACTTACGCTATTCTGAGTGCTTACTCCCGCTAAATCATATAATTCCGGGAATATTATTTCAAGTAACCCAGAATCAAACAATAATTTAAGCCCTATCGATGGCGTTTTAGTCATTAGAATTTTGTTTAATTCTGTATGTATGCGTTCTGCTGTAATTATTCTAATTCGTTCTTTGTTTTTCTTGATAGCTTTGAAACATTTAGTATCAATTACAAAATCAAGTTGTGCAGCAAAACGTATTGCACGCAGCATCCTTAAGGGGTCGTCTGAAAAAGTAATATCCGGATCTAATGGCGTTTTTATTAACCTGTTTTTCATATCTTCCAAACCATTAAAAGGATCAGAAAGTTGTCCGTAAGTTCTTTTGTTCAGACTTATTGCTAAGGCATTAATCGTAAAATCTCTTCTTTTTTGATCATCTTCAATACTGCCTTCTTCAACAACAGGATTTCGACTGTCAGGTTGGTATGATTCTTTTCTGGCTCCTACAAATTCTATTTCGGTATCTTCATATTTAAACATAGCAGTACCGTATGTTTTGAAAACACTTATTTTCTTTACGCCAACTTTTTTAGCTAATTGACGTGCAAATTCAATCCCATTTCCTTTTACAACTATATCAATGTCTTTTTTTTCTTCCCTTTGTAGAAATTTATCTCTTACATATCCTCCTATTACATAAACTTCTGTATCTATTTCCATTGATAAATCTGAAATAATTTCAAATATTTTCGCTGTAAGAAATTTCGATATATTATTATTTTTTTTCGCCACTTGAACAATTTCTAATTTATTCTGTTTTATGAAAAACAATTTACAAAATTATTAAAAGAATTTAAAAATGGCAGAACATCTAACAAAAGAAACATTTATAGAGAAGATTTTCGATTACGAAAATGAAAAAGAGTGGAAATATAAAGGCGAAAGACCTGCAATTATTGACTTTTATGCTGATTGGTGTGGACCATGTAAAATGGTGGCTCCCATTATTGAGGAACTGAGTGTTGAATATAAAGGATTGGTGGACGTTTATAAGGTAAATACTGAAGATCAGCAAGAATTGTCATCAGTTTTCGGGATACGAAGTATTCCATCGCTATTATTCATCCCTGTTGATGCTCAACCTCAAATGGCTGCCGGCGCTTTGCCAAAAGATGGATTTGTCAAGGCATTTGAAGATGTTTTTGGAATAAAAAAGTAAGCTAAAGTGGTTTTTTGGTTTTAGAGCCCGGAGACTAATTTACATGGTGCTCATTGTAAATTTTCTTTGGGCTCTTATATTATAACAATTGAAAATGTTATTGATTTTTACCGTTAAATTTTTGTCTATAGATTCTACTATCATATTTTTACCTAAAATACAATGACATAAGTTTAAATTTTATATTTTTGTAAAAACATTTTAAAATGATTTGGCTTATAAGTTACCTCATACTTCTTAACAGAAAAGCATTATTTGCTTAAGAAAGTCATTTTGCGGAAACCCCGCAGGTTTAATTTTTTATTAACATTAAAATTTTATTACCATGAAGGTACATTATATTAATAGTGCTAAACTTAGTTTAAGCAAGATTGAAGAAATTATTTCAAATTCTTATCAGATAGCTTTATCAGACGAAGCTATAAACAATATTGTTTCTTGTCGCAAATATCTTGATAGCAAAATTAAAACTCATGATAAACCGATTTACGGAATAAATACCGGATTTGGTGCACTTTGCAATACATCAATTCCTGATGAGGATATTGAGAAACTTCAGGAAAACCTTGTAAAGTCACATGCTTGTGGAATGGGTGATGAGGTTTACAGTAGAATTGTAAAACTTATGATGCTGCTCAAAATTCAAGCTTTGTCATACGGGAAATCGGGAGTTTGTATCGAAACTGTTGAGAGATTAGTTAATTTTTATAATAATGATTTAATTCCTGTGGTTTATCAATTAGGATCTCTTGGTGCTTCTGGAGATTTGGCTCCTTTGGCTCACATGACTTTGCCATTAATCGGACTTGGAGAAGTGTATTACAAAGGTAAAAGACAATCTTCGGCTTCTGCTTTAAAAGAATTACAACTTAATCCACTTAAACTTAAATCGAAAGAAGGGCTGGCTCTTATGAACGGAACTCAGTTTATGCTTGCTCATGCAGTAGAAGCGGTTTTGAGAGCCCGTAAACTTATTGCAAATGCCGACAAAATTGCTGCCGTGTCAATTGATGGCTATGATGGAAGAATTGATCCTTTCAACGAAAATCTTCATAAAATTCGTCCTCACAAAGGCCAGATCGAAACAGCTAAAAACATTCGTTATTTGCTCGAAGGTTCTCAAATTATTGCACAAGAAAAGAAACATGTTCAGGATCCATACTCGTTTAGGTGTATTCCTCAGGTTCATGGTGCATCTAAAGATACTTTGGCATATGTAGAGTCAGTTATCGAAACCGAAATTAATTCAGTTACCGATAATCCGACAATTTTTCCGGAAGAAGACTTAGTTTTGAGTGGAGGGAATTTTCATGGTCAACCTCTTGCATTGGTTATGGACTTTTTAGCGATAGCTCTTTCAGAAATTGCATCTATATCGGAGCGGCGTGTTTACAGGTTAATTAGTGGCGAACGAGGATTACCTCCGTTTTTAGTTGCAAATCCCGGATTGAATTCAGGTTTTATGATTGCACAATATACGGCTGCTTCAATTGTAAGTCAGAATAAGCAATTGTGTACACCGGCAAGTGTAGATTCAATTTCATCGTCAAATGAGCAAGAAGACCATGTAAGTATGGGTGCTAATGCAGCAACAAAATTGTTACGGGTTGTAGCAAATACCGAAAGGATTTTGGGAATTGAATTATTCGCTGCAAGTCAGGCATTGAGTTTCCGCCAACCTGCAAAAACTTCAACAAAGTTACAGAAATTCGTTGACGATTTTCGTAAATCTGTTCCACTTGTTCAAAACGACATTGTTATGTACGAAATGTTGCATAAGGCGGAGGGGTTTGTTAGGGCTGTGTAAAACAGAATATTACCTAATCGTGAAATCTAATAAAAAATATAAAGACGAGTCAAATCGTTTACAGATTTGGAATTATTCGGCTCCAGGAATATATTACATTACAATTTGTACCGATAATCGTGAGAAATTATTTGGTTATGTCGAAAACGGTCAAATGGTTTTATCAGATTTTGGTCAAATTGCCAAAACTGAAATTTTAAAAATTCCAGAATATCACAAAAGAGCGATATTGGATGAATGGGTTGTTATGCCCGATCATATTCATTTATTAATTGAATTGGGGATTTGGGATTTTAATAATGGTATGTCTGTTATTGGGGATGCCGTAGGGCAAATTCATGAATTTGCCCTACAATGTCGTTTCCCAAAACCGACAACCGAAGAAATCAAACATTATCGTGCACAACGTCGGAAAATGGTTCTTTTTAAAATTTTGGGGAAAATGCAGATGAAAATTTCAATACAAATTAATGTTATTCGCAACACGCCTGGAAAAACAAATTGGCAATCAGATTACTATGATCATGTTGTTCGCGATAGAGATGATTATCTGCGAATCAAGAATTATATTATTGATAATCCAAAAAATTGGTCAAAATAACGCTCATAATAAAATGCAAACTCACAATCGAAATGATTCGCATATTATCCGTTAAGTTAAATTTACCCGTAAGTGTTTTGTTAAATGATTATTGTTGGTGAGATGAATTTACTATGGCTTGGTCTTGTAATCCGCGTATTTTTTTTTGATTTATTTGCAGTAAAAATAAATTTTAATATTTTTACTGTAAAAAATGAAAATGAGAATAATATTTACATCTTTGTTGATTTTAATAAGCATTTTTGTAAGTCCTAAGCAATTGGTTAATATGTCTTTAGATGTCCGGATTGTTAATCAGGATACAACCAGATTCACAGATTCTCGTGATGGCAAAACATATAAAACCGTTAAAATCGGAAACCAGATTTGGATGGCAGAAAACCTAAATTTTAAAACAAGTAAAGGCTCTTGGTGTTATGATGGTAAAAACCTCAATTGTAATGAATTTGGAAGGTTATATGACTGTGAAACCGCAAAAACTGTTTGCCCTGACGGTTGGCATTTGCCTTCTGAAAGTGAATTTAAAACATTGTTACGTTATGTTGAAAGTAACGGTACAAATGTATTCAATGATTTAGTAATGGATGGTAATAGTGGTTTTTCTGCCCTTTTAGGTGGCCGTAGATATAGCGATAATGAATGCACCTCTCTTGGAGATTTTGGACACTTTTGGTCATCTTCTGCTTCTGATTTTAGCAGAGCTTGGAGTCTATTGGTTTATAAACATACTGAAACTGTTAATATGCGTTCCTCTTTTACAAGCATCGGCTATTCAGTTCGATGTGTAAAGGATTAAATGAGTATATTTTTTTTTAATCCGAAAAATTGGAATCAATAATTGAATTATAAGGCTTGGCTGTATCTAAGTTTTGACTGCTTTATTGATTAAATTTCAACACCAGACCAAAACGAAAATACTCTGAATTAACCATAAAATTTCCATATCCATATTCGGTATAAACTCCAACATGTTTCCATGGATAAAATGTAAAACCTGCTCCAACAAAATACTCAAATTCTGCTTTTCGATAATAATAACCGCCTGCTTTCCCTGTTAAATACAAATCGAATCTAAAGTCGTTATGCTTTATAAATAGTGGGAAAATGTGAAAATTGGTTTTTGCTCCAAGAAAAAAAGCTTGATAAATCTCCAGGAGATTGAGGTTTGGGTCATTGCTGTCCTCATACCAATATTTTATTGGAGAATGGCCTAAATAAGCCCCAATTGTAAAATATTCTGTAATACCATAATTAGCTTCAACAACCGTATTAAGCTGCCTTGTATTAAATATTCGTTGGAAATATGTATTATAACTCTTGTATATTATCGGTTGAGCATGTCCTATTTTAATATCCCATCTGTCTTTGATGTAAGATTCCTGAGATAACAAATCAGATTCTATTATAAAAATAAAACCAATCAGACTTAAGTATTTAAAAATTGTCTTATTCATAATACAACCATTTTTCATATTTTTTATGCCTCCTATGAACTTCATTCTTTAGAGTTTTAGAATTAAAATACACCTTGTACGAAAATGAAGGAATTATCGGTAAATATGCTCTTTGATATAGGAAAATTTCGTAATACCTTTCGCTATTAAAATCTGAAGGATTTATGTGATGCCATTCTTTTTCATAAAAATAAGTGTATGGATTCTGTCGGTTGTAAACATTATAAATCGAAAAAGTCCACTCACATGGCAGATGTCGTCTTTTTGTGAATTTTGAATAAGTAAGCCCAATGTCCAAACGGTGAGAGTCTCTCATTTTTGCACTGTTTCTTTCTCCATAAATAAATGCTTCTATGTATGGCTCGTCGGTTGATGGGTCATTGTTTGGAATTAACAATTTTCCAATCACGGGAGTGTATGGCAATCCGGTTTGATAAATCCATGTTACATTGAGATTCAATTTTTCACTAATATGATAATTCAGATTTATCGCAAACGAATGCAACCTGTCGTAGTCGTAAAGATATTCTACGCCATTATTAATATTTTCAAACTGCCTTGTCGAATTTGATAAAGTGTAAGATGCAAAACCTGTAAAACTACCGCTGGTTTTTCTAAACATAAACTCGATTCCTTTTGCTGTTCCCTTTCCACCTGTCTCAATTTTGTTAACCCAATTTTCGTCTCCCAAAATTCCGGTATATCCTTCTTTTATGGTAGCCAGATCATACATATCCTTATAATATGCATTTACTTCTGCCAAATACTTTCCTTTGAAAAATGTTCCCTGCCAGCCAAAGGTGTATTGATCTGAACCTGCCGGAGAAATTTTAGAATTTGATGGAACCCATAATTCGTTATTCATTATTCTGCCTGAAGTGAAAATTAAATGGGAGTACTGACTCGCTCTCATGTAGCTAATATTTAAGGTGTGATTATCATTAACCAAGAGACTAATATTTGCTCTTGGCTCCAAAGAATAATCATAATACCCACTAGTGAAGTAATTTATAAATCTTATCCCAAAATTTGAATGTATTTTATTCCAGAGTGTAACATTGTTTTCCAGATAAACTGCATTTTCTGATGAATTAACAATAATTGGTTTAGGTTGTTCTGTTTGATCGGACTTAAAAATAACACTGGGAGAATGAATAAGTAATGATGAATGCAATCCGAAATCAAGCGACCAGTTTTTATAAACTTTATATTGCCAACCCGACCTTATGGAATAATCCTGTACTATCGCACGAAAATTTTGCGAGTATAAGAATGGGTTTGCAGTATCTTTGTTTTCAGCATTTGCTTTATCTTTTAGTCGGTAACGGGTATATGATACGCTTGTTGTAGAGAATAATTTTGACGAAATTACTCTATTCCATTTTACTGAACCGAGTAAATTACCCCAGTTCACCCCGCTATGAGCTTGTGTATTGCTGAATTTGACCCAATAATGTAAATAGTCGTCGCCATGATATAGATTAAGACTTAAACTATTTTTGTCGTCAGGTTTCCATGATAGTTTTGCATTTATATCGTGAAATCCATAAATAATCATATAATCACCTGCAAATTTTGTGAGCAAAGCATATGGCACTTCAATCATTGTTTTTCGTGCGGCAATAATGAAACTTGAATTTTTAAGTTTAAGCGGACCTTCCAAAGTAAGAGATGCATCAGTAAGACCAATTCCAAACGATCCCTTAAACTCGGAGTTATCACCTTCTCGCTGAGTAATATTCATAATTGATGACAATCTTCCGCCATACTTCGCCGGAAATCCCCCTTTGTAAATCTCAACATTATTAATAATATCAGGGTTAAAAACAGAAATAAAGCCTCCAAGATGATTTACATGGATAACGGGCACATTATCAAATAAGTAAAGATTCTGACCAACATCACCACCACGAACTAAAACCAGACTAGAGCCTTCGTTTGGAGACAGAATCCCTGGTAAAAGTTGCATTCCCTTTGCAATATCTGGTTTCCCGCTAAGCGAAGGGATTTGGCATAATTCTTTTGTGCTTAGATTTGTAACATTGAATTTTGGATTTGTTTGTGATTTTATAACAACTTCGTCCAACTGATTACCAGGTGTTAATCTTATTTTTACAAGAGTATCAGTATAATTATTAAAACTTAATTCTTGAGTTGAGTAGCCAATAAATGAAACTTGTATGGTCGCGGGAACATCTACTATTATACTAAAAAAACCATTTTCGTCTGTAGCAACACCATTTTTAGTTCCCTGCTCAAGAATGTTAGCACCAATCAATAATTCTCCACTGCTGTCATCTGAAACAAATCCTGTTACCCTAATAATATGCTGAGATAAAAGAATATTGCCGTTAATGACAATAGTTAAAAATACAAATAAAATTCTTTTCATTTCTTATTTGCGTTATCAGTTAGGGTATATTGTGTCAGTTGCATTAGTTGAATAACCCGCAAAGATTCCGAATCCATTTTCAACATTTGAATAAATAGAAAGTGGTAATATTCTGCCATCAATACTTTCGTTGCCCAATTGTTTTTTATACAGATACAGAGCCTGAGCATATTGGTAATATTCAAAATTAATTGATCGTAATTCGACAATTATTGGGTATAGATGACTGAGATTCCACGAAGTACCCATGGTGAAATAATTTAATGTCATAGTGTATTCGTCACCGGTAATAATTTTATTGCTAAAAACTGCGATTGGCAGACCTTCATTAATTAAAACAGGGTCTTCTATACCAACTAACGATGCGTAAAAGTCATCATTTCTTTCGTAATATGAGTCGTATCTCAGATTTTTTATAGCAACTTCATAATATAATAATGTGTCAGGATTATTTCTGAATTTAATTGTAACAGCAGGAAATATTGTCCCTTCTGCATCAATGTATGCTAGGTTCGAAAGAGTTACATCGAGTATATCGGTTTTAGGTGGAATCTTACACGAACATTTTACATCGTCAAAATCCGGAATTTTTACAATACAAGAATATTCTTTATCAGGTTCTGCAACAATATTAGATATGTACATTCCTTCTTCACTGTGATATAACGTTTCAGTTAAAACATCATCTACATATAGTGAGATTACTGCATTTTCAACAAATGTTAAATCATTTGAGTCAAGCTTTCCGCTAAGCGAGACATTTATTTTAATTACACTGTCTTGAACTATAATGCCGTTTATGACGGGTTTTTGTTCTATGTCGGGGAATTCACTTTGAACAATTTTTTTGCAGGACGATG
This sequence comes from Bacteroidota bacterium, assembly GCA_029558535.1. Lineage (GTDB taxonomy): Bacteria > Bacteroidota > Bacteroidia > Bacteroidales > ML635J-15 > Bact-19. The sequence continues at coordinate 31,741 of JAKQEK010000084.1, forward strand.
AGAAAAGGATAACCAGAATTACAAAGAAACAGACAATGGTCTTTGTTTTTGACATATTTATAGAAATTTAATTGATAAGACTTAATCATTAACGCAATCTTGAATTTTTAATTGTGTTACAAATGTACACATATTTCGATTATTATCAAAAAAAAAAGACCATCCTCTAACTAGCAGACAGTCTTTTCTTTAAGTTTTAGGAATATTATTTTCCAGCTAGTCTCTTATAATAATTGTATCTCCACTTGGCGTTACTTTCGGCTTCAACAAACAGCTTTTCAGCAATTTGTGGGAAAGTTTTCTGTAGTGAATTGTAACGAACTTCTCCTTGTAAGAAATCCTGGAATTTTGACCAATCAGGTTCTTTACTGTCGAGTTCAAATGGGTTCTTACCTTCTGCTTCGAGCATTGGATTGTATCTCCAGTTAGCCCAATAACCACATTCAACAGCAAGCTTTTCTTCTTCCTGAGTTTTTCCCATTCCTGCTTTCAAACCATGGTTAATACATGGGGAGTATGCAATAATAAGAGATGGTCCCGGATATGCTTCTGCTTCTTTTATTGCTTTGAAATATTGGTTTTGGCTTGCACCCATAGCAACTTGGGCAACATAAACATAACCATAAGTCATTGCCATTGCACCTAAGTCTTTTTTACGAGTTCTCATGCCGGCAGCAGCAAATTTAGCTACAGCAGCAACTGGTGTTGATTTAGAAGCCTGACCTCCTGTGTTTGAGTAAACTTCAGTATCTAATACAAGAATGTTGATGTCTTTTCCTGATGCAATAACGTGATCAAGACCTCCGTAACCTATATCATAAGCCCAACCGTCTCCACCAAACACCCAAACAGATTTTTTAACAAGGTATTTTTTCTTATCAAGAATTTCTTTTGCAATTGGATCTGATAACTTTTCGAGAGCAGAAACTAATCTTGTACTTGCTTTTTCAGAAGCATCAGCGTTATTCATTCCTGCCAACCATTCCTGAGCAGCTTCAGCAGCTTCTCCCGACCATTTTGCTTCCTTTATCAACATTGCAATTTTTTCTCTCATTTTTTCAATTCCTGCTGCCATACCAAAACCATATTCAGCATTGTCTTCAAACAGTGAGTTTGCCCAAGCAGGTCCTTTTCCGCTCTTATAGTTTGGACAATATGGAGTTGCCGGAGCAGAACCTCCATAAATAGATGAACATCCGGTAGCATTTGCAACAATCATTCTTTCTCCGAATAATTGAGTAATGTTTTTGATATAAGGAGTTTCTCCACAACCTGCACAAGCTCCTGAGAATTCAAATAACGGCTGTGCAAATTGTGAATTTTTTACCGTTTTATCTTTTTCAAGAATTGTATCTTTATATCCAACAACTTCATCCATGTAATACCAGCGGTCAACTTCTGCCATTTGTGATCCAAGTGGTTTCATAACCAACGCTTTTGTTTTAGCAGGACAAACGTCAGCACAATTACCGCAACCTGTACAATCAAGTACACTTACCTGCATTCTGAATTTGTACTCTTTTGTTCCGCCAATTCCCTGTATAGTTTTAGTTCCGGCTGGTGCCTTGCTTACTTCTTCGTCAGTTAGTAAAAATGGACGTATAGCTGCATGAGGACAAACAAAAGAACACTGATTACATTGAATACAGTTTTCTGATATCCATTCTGGGACATTAACTGCAACACCTCGTTTTTCGAATTTTGTAGTTCCATTCGGGAAAGTTCCGTCTTCACGCCCGTTAAAAGTAGAAACAGGTAATGTGTCGCCTCTTTGAGAATTAATTACATCAGCGATTGAAGAAATAAATTCCGGAACTTCACGGGTTCTTTTAAAGGTAAATCCTTTTGTCTCTATATTAGCCCAGTCTGCAGGTATCTCAACCTTAGTAACAGCATCTCCTGCATCAACTGCTTTGTAATTCATTGCAACAATATTTTCTCCTTTTTTGCCGTACGATTTAACAATCATCTTCTTCATCTGTTCAACAGCTTTTTCGTAAGGAATAACATTAGAAATTCTGAAGAAGGCAGATTGTAAAATTGTATTGGTTCTGTTACCTAATCCAATTTCTTCGGCAATCTTTGTTGCGTTGATAATATAGAAATTTACTTTTTTTGTAGCGAGTACTTTTTTCATGTAGTCCGGCAAACGTTTTTTAGTTTCTTCTGCATCCCATAAAGAATTTAAAAGAAAATTACCGTTTGGTTTGATTCCTGCTAAAACATCGTATTGCTCAATATATGCAGGTACATGACATGCAACAAAATCTGGAGTAGTAACAAGATATGGTGCTCTAATTTGTTTATCCCCAAATCTTAAGTGAGAAGCTGTAAAACCTCCTGATTTTTTTGAGTCATAAGCAAAATATGCCTGACAATATTTATCGGTTGTGTCGCCAATAATTTTTATTGAGTTTTTGTTTGCTCCAACGGTTCCGTCTGAACCTAACCCGTAGAATTTTCCTTGGAAAGTATCACCGGACATTATTGAAATATTGTCGCTAACCGGTAATGATAATTTTGTAACATCATCTTCAATACCAACCGTAAAATGATTTTTTGGATCTGATGATTCAAGATTTGTGAAAACTGCCATCATCATAGAAGGGGTAGTGTCTTTTGATGAAAGACCATATCTGCCACCAACAATTATCGGACGTACATTTTCATTATAGAATATCTCTTTTACATCAAGATATAACGGTTCGCCATTAGCACCAATTTCTTTTGTTCTGTCTAGAACAGCGATTTTCTTTACAGTTTTTGGAAGAACTTTTCTGAAATATTTTTCTGAAAATGGGCGATATAGATGAACAGTAATTAAACCTACTTTTTGACCTTGTTTGTTCAAATAATCAACAGTTTCTGCTAATGTGTCGGTTATTGATCCCATTGCGATAACAATATTTTCAGCATCTGGGGCTCCATGATATGTAAATGGATGATATTCGCGACCTGTCAGTTTTGTTATTTCCTGCATATATTCTTCAACCAAATCAGGAATACCTGTATAGAATTTATTAGCTGCTTCTCTTGATTGGAAATATATATCCGGATTTTGAGCTGTACCACGTGTAAATGGCTCATCAGGATTTAATGATCTTTTTCTGTATTCTGTTATAGCATCCCAATCAACTAATTTTGCCATATCTTCATTCTCAAAGTATTCAACTTTCTGAATTTCATGAGAAGTTCTAAATCCGTCGAAGAAATGAAGAAAAGGAACACGGCTTTTTATCGAAACCAAGTGAGCAACAGGAGCTATATCCATAATTTCTTGTACTGAACCTGTTGCAAGCATAGCAAATCCTGTATTACGGACTGCCATAACGTCGCTATGGTCTCCAAAGATTGATAAAGCTTGAGCAGCAATGCTTCTTGCACTTACATGAAAAACGCCGGGTAGTAATTCCCCTGATATTTTGTACATGTTAGGGATCATTAACAACAAACCCTGTGATGCTGTATAAGTTGTTGTAAGAGCACCGGCTTGTAATGAACCGTGAACTGCACCTGCAGCTCCTGCCTCAGATTGCATTTCTTCTACTCTAACTGTTTGACCGAAAATGTTTTTGCGACCATTTGCAGACCATTCATCTACATTTTCTGCCATATTTGATGACGGTGTTATAGGATAAATACATGCCATGTCACTGAACATATATGCTACATGAGCTGCAGCGTGATTACCATCACATGTTAAAAACTTCTTTGATTTTGTCATATTACTTCTATTTAAATTTTTCTTTGAGTAAACTGTAAATTTAATGAATCGCTAAATTAATATTAATTATTATTATAATAGCTGATTTTTATGTGTTTTACAAAACAAATATTAAGATAGAATGAGTCTAAATAAATGAATTTAGGATTTAGTATAAATCAAAATGCCTTAAGAAAACAAAACTGTCAACCTAAGGCATTCAAATTATTGTCTATAAGTTCTATAAACCTTTATCCATTGTCCATAAAAATTCCTCATTGGTTGGTGTCTGCATCAGTCTCGAACGCATAAATTCCATTGCTTCAATAGAGTTCATATCAGCCAGGAATTCTCTTAGTATCCACATGCGGTTAATCAAATCATTATCAATAAGAAGATCTTCTCTTCTTGTGCTTGAAGCGACAATATCAACTGCAGGATATATTCTTCTGTTTGAAAGTTTTCTGTCGAGTTGCAATTCCATATTACCGGTTCCTTTAAATTCTTCGAAGATAACTTCGTCCATTTTTGAGCCTGTTTCTGTAAGAGCTGTAGCCAAAATCGTCAAAGAACCACCGTTTTCGATATTTCGTGCTGCACCAAAAAATCTCTTTGGTTTGTGCAATGCATTCGAATCAACACCACCCGAAAGTACTCTACCCGAAGCAGGAGCAACGGTATTATAAGCTCTTGCCAAACGAGTTATTGAGTCAAGCAAAATCACAACATCATGACCACATTCTACCATACGCTTTGCTTTTTCCAAAACAATATTTGAGATTTTTACATGACGATCTGCGGGCTCATCAAAAGTAGAAGCAATTACTTCGGCATTTACGTTTCTTGCCATATCAGTAACCTCTTCAGGTCTTTCGTCAATAAGCAGAATAATTAGGTAAACTTCAGGATGGTTTGCCGCAATTGCATTTGCTATTTCCTGAAGCAAAACGGTTTTACCTGTTTTAGGTTGAGCAACAATCAAACCACGTTGACCTTTGCCAATAGGTGCAAATAAATCAACAATACGAGTAGAAAGAGTCGCTTTTCCATTTCCGGTAATATTGAATTTTTCATCAGGGAATAATGGAGTTAAATGGTCAAAAGGAATACGATCACGCATAAGAGCTGGGTCAATGCCATTAATTTTAATGACTTTGATAAGTGGGAAATACTTTTCACCTTCTTTTGGAGGCCTAATTGTTCCCTCTACTGTGTCACCTGTGCGTAATCCGAAAAGCTTTATTTGTGATTGTGATACATATACATCATCCGGAGAATTCAGATAGTGATAATCAGATGAGCGAAGAAATCCGTAGCCATCTTGAATAATTTCAAGTACTCCTGTTACCGCTATTATTCCGGAAAAATCAAATTGATCTTCTTTTTTTAATTTGATTTCTTTTTCAGGCTTAATCTGATTTTCCTGAACAATATTTACCGGTTGAGATTGAGTCTCTTCACCCTTTGTTATTTCTTCAGGAGTTTCTGATAGCTTTTGAGCATCTGCATCAATTATATCCGCTTTAACAGTATTATCTTGATTAGCATTTTTCTTTAAAAAAAGCTTTTTTTCAGCAGCAGCAGTTTCTTTAGCAGCTTTTTGTTCGATAGATTCTTTATCGGCTTCAATACTTTTTTCTTCTGCTTTACTTTTTGTTAAATCAGTAACCTTAGCGTTTTTTTCTTTGTTAGGATTGTTATTTAATCTTGTGAGATTTTCATTTTTTACCTGAGCATTTGGTTTAAATTGCTCTTTTTGACTATTTCCCTCACTAACTGTTGGAATTGTCTTTTCCGCTGCAGGAACGACTTCAGCAGGGTCACTGCTTGAAAAAAGATTAGAATGACTGTTGACAACGCTGTATGCAACTTTTTTTGCCTTAATCTTTGTCCTTGGTCTTTTCTTTCCGTCAGAGGTATTTTCTGACACTTCATTTGAAGCTTTAATCGCCTGTAAATCAAGAATTTTGTAAATCAAGTCTTGTTTACGGAATGATTCAACCTTATGTACTCCCAAATTCTTTGCTATTTCTTTTAATTCGGGCAATAACTTTGCATTTAATTCTAATATATCATACATGATTTTAAATTGTGATGTGTTTGAACATTAAATTATTATCTGATTTGTTATGTTCTGCTGAATTAGATTACAATAATTTTAATATGCAGAACTTTTTAACAGTGCAAAAATAAGAAATATTTTTAATAACAAAATTTTTTTTGCTATTAATTTAAAAATTTCGTTAAAAGATGGCAACCTCTTTGATATAAAAGTCGTTTAATAATAGAGTAGTAAAATTGCTTTATGAGACAGTTAAAAATATCAAGGAAAGTAACTACACGAGATACTCCCGCGTTTGAGAAGTATTTATTGGAAATTGGGCGTAAGGAGATGGTTTCGGCTGATGAGGAAATTGAATTGGCTCGACTGATTAAAAGCGGAGATGAAAAAGCGTTGGAAAGATTGGTGTCGGCTAATTTGAGATTTGTAGTTTCTGTCGCAAAGCAATATCAAAATCAGGGTTTGACATTGCAGGATTTAGTCAATGAAGGCAATTTAGGACTAATAAAAGCAGCAAAAAGGTTTGATGAAACCAGAGGCTTTAAGTTTATATCATACGCTGTTTGGTGGATAAGACAATCAATACTTCATGCTTTAGCAGTTCAGGGTAGGATGGTGAGATTGCCACTCAATAAAATTGGGATGATTAACAAGATAAATTCTGCTTCTGCAAAGTTGGAACAAATATTTGAAAGAGAACCCACACATTACGAAATAGCCGGAGAAGTTGATGTTGATATAGAGGAAGTTACAGATACACTTAAATCACAATCACGGTTTATGTCTATGGATGCTCCAATCGGCAATGATAGTGATGATGATTTTACCCTTTACGATCTTATGGGTATGAAAGACGGTGTTTCACCGGATAATTCACTACTAAAAGAATCTTTGGCAAAAGAAATAAATAGTACTCTAGAAGTGCTCGGAGAGAGAGAAGTTCAAATAATAAAACTGTATTACGGTTTAGACGGCTTAGTGCCTCGTACACTCGAAGAGATAGGTGAGGAGTTTGGTCTAACTCGAGAAAGAGTCCGCCAACTTAAAGAAGCTGCAATACGAAGACTAAAACAATCTACGAAACACACAAGGCTCAAATCATACTTGTTGTAATTTGTCAGTTTTAGGAGGTTGAAAGACCTCCTTTTTTTTATATGTTGTAAAATTATTATAGTAATTTGATTATTCAAATAATTGATATATTTGTATCATCATATTATATTTAAAAAGACTTATGAAAAATATCATAATTGCTCCTTCAATGCTGTCTGCGGATTTTAGTGATTTGAAAAAAGATATTACTATGATTAACAAGAGTGAGGCTGACTGGTTTCATCTCGATATTATGGATGGTGTTTTTGTTCCTAATATTTCTTATGGATTTCCGGTTGTTAAGCATATTAAAAAGTATGCAAAAAAACCTTTGGATGTACATTTGATGATTGTACAACCCGAGAGATATATTAATGAGTGGAGAGATGTTGGTGCTGATATCTTAACTGTTCACTACGAGGCATGTACTCATTTACATCGTACAATACAGCAAATTAAAACCGCCGGGATGAAAGCCGGAGTTGCTCTAAATCCTCACACGCCCGTAAGCATTTTGTCAGATATTCTTCCTGAAATTGATATGGTATTAATTATGTCTGTTAACCCCGGTTTTGGTGGACAATCTTTTATTCCGCAAAGCCTCAAAAAAATCACTCTTTTACGTGCAATGACAAATATGTCAAATCCCGAACTGACTATTCAGGTTGATGGTGGTATTGACCTTACAAATTATAAGGAAATCATTAAAGCGGGAGCAAATGCTTTGGTGGCAGGTTCGGCAGTCTTTCACTCTGAAAATCCTACCGAAACAATTTCTATGTTAAAAAAATAGTGTGTTTTTCGTTTTGTATTTTTTTTTTGATTACATTAGTACAAAATTAATCTATTGATTTGTGTGGTAAAATTGTAAACAAGCGAAATTGTTTGCAGTTGTTGGATTAAGCTGATTATTCGTTGCATTATTGTGTTGAATTAAATTTTACAACTATGAAAAATATCTGGAAAAGTTTTGGTTTATGCTTTTTAGTACTGTGTTTGAATTCCGCCTTTTCTCAAGGTGTGATAAGTGATTATTATTTAAATGTTAATAATGTCAATGCTATGTTTCATCCGATAGGGAATCAATTTTGGGATTTAATGGGACAGTCAAAGTATGAAGTTCCGGCAGGCAATGGAACAAAAACGATTTTTTGTAATACATTGTGGATAGGTGGTTTAGATGTTAACAGCCAACTAAAAATAGCAGCAGAACGTTACAGAATGGATGGAACAGATTTCTTTCCAGGACCACTTACGGTTGATGGTACGGCTAGCATTTCTCCGGAAGTGGTTGAAGAATGGAATCGGATATGGCCTATTTCTCGGGATGTGGTTGAGGAATTTTTAATCTGTAATAATAACCCTGAATGCCCTAATTATATTATCCCGGAACAGATAATGGATTGGCCGGGAAATGGAGGACTTGATATGGCTCATAATTTGGCTCCATACATTGACGTAAATGATGACAATTTTTATAATCCTGAAGATGGTGATTATCCCGATTTCCCCGGAGACATGGCTTTGTTTTTTATTTTTAATGATAAAGCTGATGTTCATACTGAAACAGGTGGCGCATCTATCGGTATTGAAGTGCATGCACTTGCTTATGCTTTCGGGTGTACGGAAAGTGAAGCTTTTAATAATACTGTTTTCTTAGAATATGATATTATTAATAGGTCTACATATATGCTGACAAATGTTTATGTCGGTTTATTTACAGATTTTGACATTGGGAATGCCAATGATGACTATATCGGTTGTGATGTGGGTAGAGGTTGTTATTACGGATATAATGGTGATGCTAACGATGAAAGCGGATCTGGTGTCTTAGGCTATGGGGAATATCCTCCTGCACAAGCAACTGTTTTTCTAGCCGGACCTCTTGCTGATCCTGACGGTGTCGATAACATCCATAGTTTCGATACTGTAGAAAATGAACTTGTATTAAATTGTGAACACGGAGACATCCTTAATGGAAATATAAATGGACTTAATTTTCATGACGGTATTTATGATAATGAGAGATTAGGTATGACAGGGTTTATTAGTTTTAATAGTTTAGGGAATCCTTCAACAAATGGACCACATACAGCAATTGAACATTATAATTACCTGAGAACAATATGGCTTGACGGGACACCTTTATGTTATGGTGGAACTGGTCATTATAATGGTGGCGGTGATATTGAAACCCCGACAAAGTTTATGTTTCCGGGTAGTCCGACTTCGGACCCTTGTGGCTGGGGAACTCAAGGGGTACCACAGGCAGATTGGTCTGAAACAACTAATGGAAATACTCCTGGAGACAGAAAAGGTTTAGGCATTACAGGACCTTTTACCTATTGTCCAAATGATACACTTGAACTTGATATTGCTTTTGTTTACGGACGATCTTATAATCCCGACCTAAGTTCAGTTGAGCTTATGCTTCAATATGTGGATGAAGTGCGTAATGGCTATTTAACTAATACAACCCCATGTGGAGTTTTTCACCCAAGTGGAGTTTTTCAACCTTCAAATATAAATTCATTTAATGTTTCAAATGTTTTTATGATTGATTTATTTCCAAATCCTGCAAATTGTGAGCTTAATGTTGAAATAAATTCATACAAGAATTGTGAGACCTTTGTTAATATTATGGACATTAACGGCAGAATATTCTTATCTGAAAATATTTCAACAAATTCAGGAATAACCAAGACCACATTAGATATTTCGTCATTATCTGCAGGGGTTTACATTGTTTGTATAAATAATGGAATAGAAAGCACAAATAAAAAACTAGTTGTATTGAAATAATAAGGGTTATTAAAATTAAAAAAGAGAGGCTGTTCAAACCTGAAACAGCCTCTCTTTTATTGCGTCAGATTATTGTAATATTAGTTGTTCAATACTAACCCCTGCGTCAGATGTTATTTTTATTATATAAGCACCTCTTTCAAAATCTCTCGTATTTATATTTTCATTTGCTGAGATATTTTTTGTACTATAAACTAATTGTCCTGTAATATTAAATATTTCAATTTTGATTATATTATCTCCGCTTATCTTAAAATAATCGTTTGCAGGGTTAGGATAGATAGTAACAGCAAAATTATCGTTATATATTTCTTCAACTTTGACAAGATCAAAATAAGCTATAACATTTTTGTCTGCATTCATTAAAATTTGTTCAGGATTGTTATTCCCGCTGAGATCGCCACCCCAGTTAATAAACGGGCATGGTAATGGAAAGTCAGCAGTTAATGTCAATGTTGTGTTCTCATCAACAGTTATTGGTTCTGTGTATTCAACATCGTCCACCAAAACAATTCCACAGCCTACAATAGTTACTGTCAGAGTATATTGCTGAGTTGATTCTGTAGTAAAACTCCATATTTCTGACCAGACGCTTTCAATAAATCCATTTGATGCTTTTACTCTCCAGAAATATTGAGTGCCGGCTAGTAATCCCAAAATAGTTTCTTGGGTTTCATTGATTGTTTCTGTAACTACTTCTGTATTGAAAGTATTATCAGTACTTATTTCGTAAATATATTGCGAAGCACCTGTAACAGAATTCCAATCAAGAATAACAGATTCGGGATTTATTTCTAAGGCATTATTTGTTGGAGAAACAAGTACAGGGGCGTCAAGCTCTTCATACGAAGTAGTGAAGTTCCAAACTTCTGACCAGTTGCTTTCAATGACTCCATTTGATGCTTTTATTCTCCAGAAATATTGAGTGCCGGCTAGTAATCCCAAAATAGTTTCTTGGGTTTCATTGATTGTTTCTGTAACTACTTCTGTATTGAAAGTATTATCAATACTTATTTCATAAATATATTGCGAAGCACCTGTAACCGAATTCCAATCGAGAATAACAGATTCTGGATTTATTTCTAAGGCATTGTTTGTAGGAGAAACAAGTACAGGGGCGTCAAGCTCTTCATACGAAGTAGTGAAGTTCCATTCTTCGGACCAATCACTGTAAACTGCTCCGTCAGTGGCTTTAACACGCCAGAAATATTGAGTGCCGTTTGATAATCCAATAATTACTTTATATGTTTCGCTTACTTGTTGGGTAGTAATGCCTGAAATGAAATTTTCATCTTCGGTAATTTCAAAAATATATGCAGATGCTCCATAAACAGAGTTCCAATCCAATGTAACATTATCAATATTAATATCGGTTGAATTATTTGCCGGAGAAACCAGAATCGGAGCTGTCAAATCAGCACTTTCTGTTGTGAAATCCCATATTAAGGACCAGGGTGAATAACCATTCGCATTTGCTCCGCGTACACGCCAGTAATATGTTGTGTGAGGATACAGGCCTGTAACATTTCCTGATACCAACGATGTTGTAGTTGATTTAATTATTGCCGTAAAATCTTCGTTTAAACTAACTTGATATTGATATGTGACGGCTCCACTACTTGCTTCCCAAATAAAACCAACAGTAGCATAAGATAAATCTGTACTATTATTTTCCGGACTTACTAAAACCGGAGCATCAGTTAACTCATAGGCAGTAGTAAAACTCCAAGCAGCCGACCATGCAGATGTGTCAACGGCATCTCTTGCAGCAGCATGCCAATAGTATTTGGTGCCGTACAATAAATTTGTAATATTTGCTTGAGATGCGGCTACACTAAATAACTGATATAAATCTGAACTAAATGTTTGACTAGTATCAATAGCTACTAAATATCCGGTGCTGCCAGTAATATTTCCCCAGTCAATTAAAGGGTTAATCGAAATATTTGTTGCCCCGTTTGTTGGAGAAAAATTAACAACAAAATCACTTGTCGTGAAATTCCATGTCGGAGACCAATTGCTGGTGTCAACAGCATTTTTAGCAGCAGCTCTCCAGTAGTATGTTGTTCCAAAATACAGGTTATCAACGTAAACTCCTGAGGAATTAGTTGCTGTTGCGCCTTCGACCAGTAAAGGTGAATCAAAAGTTGATAATGTGTCAATTTGATAAATATAGCCTGTATTTCCTGTGATACTACTCCAGTCTAATTCCACCATAACAGGTTGATTTATAGCTCCGTTAGAAGGTGACACATTATTTATCGTACTTGCTGTAGTGAAATTCCAGATTACTGTCCATTCCGAAGTGTCCACGGCATTTTTAGCAGCAGCTCTCCAATAGTATGTTGTTCCAAAATACAGGTTATCAACGTAAAATCCTGAGGAATTAGTTGCTGTTGCGCCTTCGACCAGTAAAGGTGAATCAAAAGTTGATAATGTGTCAATTTGATAAATATAGCCTGTATTTCCTGTGATACTACTCCAGTCTAATTCCACCATAACAGGTTGATTTATAG
>JAKQEK010000096.1 GCA_029558535.1 Bacteroidota bacterium
CGCTCAGCAGCCGAGACCGCGGCACAGCTCACGTGGCAGCTTGCCGAACGCGCTAATGGTACTCATCCCGCACCGATCTACAACATCAATATTCCCTATCGCCCAGAAGGAGATTACGCTGGTGTGATGATCACGCGCCAATGGGTACGCATTTACCGGGATGTACTCGAGAAGCGCATTGACCCGCGCGGCAAGCCTTACTATTGGATCGCCGGCGACCCACCCTCGGGTATCAAGGAAGACGGTACTGACTTTGGTGCTTTGGCTGAGGGCTACATTTCCATCACCCCCCTGAAGATGGACATGACCGACTTTGCGCTGCTCGAGAAGATGAAAAAAGAAAGTACTTTATTGATATGACAATTTTTTCTTAATGAGGGCAGATTTTGGTTTATTTATCATGTTCTTCATAAGATCCCAAATAAGAAAAATTATTAAACCAAAGTATAGAATTGACATTATTTTGAAATCAATAATGGGGCCAAATCCATAAATGACAGGAAGATAAGCATTAAAGTTGATAAACCAAATAATAAATGGAATGAAAATCCTGTTTGGATAAAGAAACAAATATATTACTGATATAACATCTGCGGCAAACATATAGCGTTCATGCATGGAAGGAAGAAAATATGCGCAGAGCATTATCGTAATTAGAAAAATCGTTATATAATTTTTTTCATCAATCTTAATATTATTTTTTATTAATAGAGAGTAGAACATCATTAACACACTTACTGACAAGAATAAACCTGCGGTTGCAAAAAAGTCATAATTGTCAGGCAATAAACTATAGAGGTTAGAAAAATTTAGAACTAGTGACTTATACTGTCCAATTTGCATTAAGTATGGATCAAAAATTTCTGCGAGAGGCTTTCCGAGTATCCATGCTGGAATGTAAAGGATGAAATCCACAATTGGAATCCACAAAAAATTCAATATGGAAAACTTTTTTTCTTTAAGATAAATAAATATATATACTGGTAGAACAAAAATTGCCTGTAGCTTAAAAGCTAAAGCAATCCCAAAAGCAATGAAGGTCCATATATATTTCTTTTCAAGTAATAGATAAACTGAGAGCAAGATAAAACATGTATAAATTATGTCGCATTGCCCCCACACTGTTCCATTCAGTACCAAAGTAGGTATAAACAATGTGAGTGCATAAGCTAAACAAGGAACAAGGCTATTTTTAGACGGCTTTATTAATTTTTTTACAATAATCATCACAAGAATTGCAGTAATGAAATCAAAGATAATGGAAACTAATTTTATTTTTGCGAGGGTAGAGGCTGGCAGATAAGTTATAAAAGCAAGAATATATAAATAAGGCATATTGTAATTACTCTCTAATGACTTTATGCCCAAAAATCCTCCATGTGCCTCCAGATAATCTGTCCAAGGCTTTAGAGAATATACATAATCACCTGATTGAAAATATCTAAGATTATTTCGCATCAAGAGGGCTAAGATAGTTATTACTATAAAAAAGAAGAGTTGAATGTTTTTCTGAACAAAGTAAATAAATTTTCGCTCGAAATTACATATATCTAATTTGGACAATTTCATTTTTCCTCTTTTAATCTAAATATGTTTAATGTTTATCACTCTTAATAAAAATTAAACCCGTTTCATCGCGGTAAATTAATTCATAACCTTCTAAATTTCCTGCATTTGCATCCCTGTAGAATTGCTGACTAAGTTCAAATTCCTTTGGGTCAATTCCCTCTATACCCTCTTGTAGATAGTCCATTATTCTTTGCTGCTGCAATAGGAGCACATCAAAATCCTTTTCTTGGATAAATGAATATGTTAATAAATCATACGAGGTTTCTTTAGTCCAAGCGTTGTCATCTGGCAAATAGAGTCGATAATCAAAATAAACATGGAGGTTTTCTTGCGTTTTTTCTCCTAATATTACCTTTACTTTTTCATAAAATAAAATGCTTGCATTGTTCTCTTCACGTGTAATTTGAGAAGATAAAATTTTTACGTCACTCATCGTGAAAAATGCAAACTGAACAACAAAGATAGAGCATAATATGAGTGATAGAATCTTTTGCTTTTTAAATTGGAACCTAAATTCTTCTGGAAAAATTAAAATCCAATTT
>JAKQEK010000114.1 GCA_029558535.1 Bacteroidota bacterium
ACTATTTGAGTCAACAATTTCTTTTTGAATTTCTTCTAGTAATGGCATCTTATCACCTTATAAATTAGTTATTATTTAATTCGAGTTCAAGCATAAATAATTGTTAAAAACAATAAGGTTAATAATTACCAGAATGGTCAAAAAATATCCTTTTTGCTATTTTCGTTCCCCTTGTTAACGCAATGACTTTTAACAATATTTAAGCATTGCCAAGCATTTTCAATATGCATCTTTGTTTGTGTTTCCAAATCTTCCTCTATCCATATGACATTACCACAATCAAAAGCTAAAAATGAAATGATGTCGAGGCAATCATATACAATTTGTATGAAGTAGCTCGGTTCTATCAACCAAACTTTGGGAATAAAATGTATGAAATCATTTCTTAGGCTATTTAGTTTTTCAACACTACTATCTTGAGTGGCTTTAGGAATGAATAATTTGCTATTGGTATATAAATTCATCTTTTCAGATTTGATCTTATTATAAAGATTCAAGAAACTATCCAGTCTCTTTTCCGGATATTTCCCACTGTTAGAATCATAAGCTGTTAACCATTGTTTTGCACATTTTTCAGGTAATACATTTAAATCATTGGTGCCACGAAGTGCCAAAACCATAAAACCATTTAGGGCAGTATCTAGACCAATAATTATCCATGTCCAGTAGTGTTTATTGCCAGTTTTTGCCAAATGGTCGAGCTGCTCGCTCATCATCTGTAAAGAAAGCACGGCTTCTTGAGTTTCATTCGTTTCAAACCAATTTTCCATTGTAAATCCTTGGTTAGGATTAGACATTAAGACACAATATTTTTCATCAAACCTGATTAAGCGCAAAACTCATTGCTTTACATATCATTATTATTTTAATATATTATCACTTTTTATATTTCTTGTCCTTAAGAGCAGGATTAAATCCGCACAATACATTATTTCTCAAAGTAGCCATATTAAGCTTTTCCTTTTAGCCCAATAATTAATATCCTTTCACGTTTTCGCTTTACTTTTACCACTTGTGATAAAATCACACTCTGAAACACTACGAGAGGAGTACTAAGCCATCCGCCAGAGAGCCGGCACATACGCTGCAAGCCGGCACGCGCCTGCGGAGCGCCCAGGCCCAACTCGCCTTTCACCTCCCTATGAGGGGTGGCAGC
>JAKQEK010000190.1 GCA_029558535.1 Bacteroidota bacterium
ACCATGCAATAAATTCCAATATCTATCGCAAAAGTCAATAACTTTATCCTGCACTGTGCTACCAAAATAATTATTAATTTTAGCAGGTTCAAAAAAACTGGAATTTAGAATATCCAATTTTTTAATTTCAGTTTTATTAAATACTACTTCGGATAATTCCTTATTTATTTCCTCGCTAGATACAGTAACAATTTCGCCAAGTTTGTTTTTGGTTATATGATGCACCTCAATCCAATCCCCAAACTTTTCTTCAATTTTTTTACTTACGAAAAAGAATCTATGACAATCAACAGGTCTTTTTTCACTACACATAAGTGCAAGTGTGTAATCATTGTCATATGCTCTTTCAATTCTTTTTATTCCCTCTGAGAAATATTCATCTTCTCTAAACTTTTGAAAATCTACTATCTGCTCATGGGGATAGAGTTCAGTGTTTTCAGGTCTATTGCTCTTTGAAATAGGAAATATATCCTCAAAAAATATATCAGAAGCTTTCGAGAAAACATCTTGCATCGGACTTGCCTTTGCACCAAGCTCAGGAACATGACCATAGGTAATAAAAAAATGTTTAGCTGCCACTTTTAGGTTGTCCGCATTGCATTGTGGAAACTGTTTTGAATAGGGCATAGACCGAACATCAATTAAATGTGATACATTGAATCTTTTCAATGTTGTTAGCATGGTTTCAATGTCAATTATTGACCCATTTTGAAACAATGTATAACCCAATGTATATAGTTTACGTTTTTCCATTTTATAAATTTCTCAAATTAGTGTTTTGGTTGATTTTGTTAATGCTTTCATCAGTCAAAACTATTTCTATTTTATTGTTTAATTGATTACAATTGAAAACATCTGAATATTTTTTTAAAAGTTCACCTACCTTTTGGTTGTATTCCGTTTCCTCAAAATCAATCAGTAACTTTTTAGGGGTCGCTAAATTGTGTATATATATCAATAGATACTCTTCAAGTCCCATTTCAAAATATCTACAACTTAATGCCCAGTTATGGATATGAAATGTTTCAAGTGTTTGAGTGTATGTAATTGCTGAGCAAATACCAAGGTTTTCGCCATTTTCTCTTATTATCTCGAAATATAATGAACATGCATCATTACTAAAATCATTATCGTTTCTTGAAAATTTAAATTGGTTGGATTTAGAGAACAACTTTGTTGACTCGCAGTGTCCTTCGTCATTATTTGTCTTGATTGATAGCTTAGGTAAAGAGTTTTGAATACGCTCTGCTTGTATAATTCTATATTGCTTCCTTCTATTCTGAGAATTTAAGGATAACTCACATCTATCAAACACACAACTAACAGATAAAAAATTAACTATGTCAGTATGTTTTGTCCATTCTGGGACAAAGACTTCAGGTAATTTGGTTTTTACTTCATCTCGGACTATTTGATTGTCGTCAATAAAAATGATTGAGTTTGGCAAAATGGAAAGTTGTTCGGCTATAATTTTAATGTTGTCACTTTTATCGTTGTTATTTGCAATGATGTAATCAATTTGATTTTTTAATGGAAATATATTTTCATCTAATTCATTAATTACTGATTCAATCAAATTCGAGTTATTTCTCGAACAAAGTGCTATGAAAATTCCTAACTCTTTACCTAACGTTTTAATGAATTTCATAAACTCGATAAATGGTGCACCCTTTTCAGAAATCATGTTTTTTCTGATTTTGTCAATTCCGTCTTCCGAAAGGGTTCCCATCCAAAGTGTATCGTCTAAATCAAGAACTATTGCTTTATACAGTGTTTTAAATTTACCTATGATTTGTCCAATAATTTTGGTTATGATTATACCAACTACATTTATGTCGGTTTTGCTTGAAATATCAACTAAAGCGGGTAAGTTTTGGATTTGATATTTAAAGTTAAATGTCGTGTCCTTTGTAACGTTCTTGCAAGTAATATTGATTTCGTTTATACTTTCTTGGTTGCCTTCATTTTCTATGGTGAAATTGTGCTGTTTGAGTTCTTCGAGCAATTCATCAAAGAGATGGTCGCTTTTTGGAATAAAATTGCTGAGCCCGTTTATGACAATAAGAAATTCGTCAGAGTTGTAGTCACGAAATTTTTTGACAAAGTCATTCATATAAACTCGTAGAAATACGTTGTCAATTTGCATAGTCTTGATTCTTATTTTTTCTGACTTAGTCATTCATTAATATCATTTTCAGCAACTTTTTTCTGTTTTTACTCATTCGTTTCTTGTTGCACCGTTGTCTTTTACCATTGCACACAACATCTCAATAACCGTCATTCATGACGTTTTATCTGGTTATTGAATACTAAAGCGTAAGATATTGCGTATATAAATGTTTTAGATGTAGAAAATTTGAACAATAAAATTTCAAATTTGTATCTTTTAAATGTTATTATAGGATTAGCCATATAGTTCCATAAAAAAGATTGACTGGTAGCATGTGCTTTTCTTAGTACAAAGGAAAACGCTATTGAAGCATTTAAAAGTACAAATTTATTCTAGTTCTCTAAATGATTTTAAACTAACGATGATTGTTATTCCTATTTGATAGACCTCAAGTGTGGCCAGAGATTACTATGTAGTCGCCATCATACTAAAAGGCATGTGAAGAGTAAAACTTGGTATCATTGTAGAAGTAAGGAATGTCATTACGATGATTTGGTAGCTTTAGGTATATTAATCCATAAATTGAAATGCTCATTAATTAAAGCATTCCATATTTTATTCTGATTAAACATCAGCAAAATAGGAAGATCAAGTGTTCGGATCGGCCAAGAATATGGAATTTAACAAAAAACGGCATATTTATTTAAACACACGGTTTACATTGCTATGAGAAGTTCCGGAGAGACCGTATTAACAGGCAAAACGAATGCCGATGAGTTTACCATTGGCGGACTGGGGAAAGGAATAAAGGGTCGAAGTGACTTATGTAAAAACAAGGTATTAATTCCCATTGAAGTAAGAGGCAGAAAAAAAAGCGCAATATCGGTTTAGCTTCCACCCAGTGCATTGAAGACTATAGTACTGTAAGCTTCCACCATGACATAAATAAAATTAAAAGGGAAAATGTAAAAATTGAAACAGGTGATCTCAAATCGTATGCGCCATTAGGAATAGAATACAACATCAAACAATACCTGTCAAATAATATGAAAGGCTTCCTGGAAATTCATTTCATTCTTATAAATTTTAAGTCCTGGCTAAGCTTAATTCATCATAAATATCAATACTAAAAAAACATTTAGATGAATTAATTTACATCTTTACGAGGCGAAATTCCGAAAAGAGAATATTTAAAACTTTAGTCAATCAGTTGAAGCAAGAATCTCCATGGTCACTGAAATTCATTTACGAACAAAATGGCTAATCCTAAAAACATTAATGCGAATTGATACGCCTCAATTCCAATCAAGCAGATTATCATAGAGCCCTGTACAAAGTCTCCTATGGTATTCAACCAATCTAGTAATCATATTCCACATTAAAGCAAACGCCAGCTTCCAGCTCAATAATACTTATTTTAAAATGATATTTAGTTTTTGGAATTTGGTATGTCCTATCCACATTAATGTGCTTAACGCTAGTCCAAACGAATATCCTCTAGCTAACACGCGATCAAGCAAAATCCCTAACCGGGAGTTAACAGAATTAAATGTACTGCAATCCGCATTAATGCAGATTCAAAAGTGGAAAAAGAAAACAGGCTATGGAAAAAAAACGAAAAAAAACATTTTTCCTTTTTAGAAAGTAAGGCGGAAATAACTTATCAAGGATTAAAAATAAGGCAAAAAAGTGTTATGAAATTAAGCCCGCTGAATGATATGTTATGAATTTTTTTGTGACCCCAATAGCTGATGAGGTAAAAGCTACCAGCATTTCAAAAAGACATCTGACCCTGCAACCTCACCTCGATCTTCTCTGTTTTTCAGGGCACGTATCAAAGGTTCACGCAGTATAGTGACCTTGTCAGTATCTGGATTAACAGACCAGGCAAATTTATAGCAAACATAAAAAGATATCGTTGCGTTACGTAGCAAAACAATATTGTTATAAACCTCTTTTTTAAATCCGAAAGAAATGAGTTTCTGCAAAGTGTAACTCTTCTTTGGATTCCTTGCATACTTAAAAATAACTTGAAGAAGGAGATCATTGTATCGGATTGCTACACGATGTGGCGCCTCTCGCCTTCGTCGGCTACCGGCCGTCTTATTGTTAAGTTTAATCTTGCATTCGCGATGATATAACTTGTTGGCTCTTCCAAAGAATGGCTCACCACAAACTAAACAGTTTTTCTGAACGGGGTTTTTTAATGTCACTTTTTGGCGAAAATTCATGGTTTTCAGGTTTTATTTGTAAATGTAATATAAAATGTACACATTTGTACATTATGACGAAAAACTATCTCGAAATATTCAATGCACTGCGTAAGTTTAGAGACACCTATTCTGATAGCAAACCATTCACTTTGGATGACACCGGTGTAAGTCATCGGCTTATAACCTATTGGGATCAAAAGAATCTATTACCAACTTCAGTTGAATCTCAGAAATGGAGAAAGTTCTCAATTGTAGAGTTAACCTGGATTAGATTAATAGCCCAACTTCGACAATTAAATGTTGGCTTGAGAACCATGGCAATTTTGAAAGCTGACTTGTTCAGTGAGATGAAGCTCATAGAACTGATTGCCGCTAATAATCAAATTCAAGATGTTGTAAAGCAAATTTTAGAAGAGATAGATTCTCATACTGACTTTTCCTTCATGAATACTAAGGAGTTCAAGGAAGATTTTGAGAAGCAATCATTCAGTACACTCTCATTATTTATTCAAAAGATTTATGCTGAGAATGATTCAACCACAATTCTGATTGGATTAGATCAAAACGAAAGTATTTCTGATTCTTCAGGGAATTATAATAATATTTCTGTTCTTTATTATAACCCGAATAAGCTCACTGTGTTTCTAAAAAGGGAAGAATTTAGAAACGTTTTCTTCGGTACTCACATTTCGATATCCATTAACGAATTGCTCTCGGATGTGTTTTTAAATGCCTCTCCGGTCAAACTAAGCAATCTGATTGAACTTACCCTTCAGGAAAAACAAATGTTCGACTACATCAGGTCACAAAAATATTGTGAAATCACTATTAGGTTTGGGCAAGACAAGGAGCCTTGCTTAATTGAACTAACAGAAGAAAGAAGAAATCAAACAACATCACAAATGTTGGATGTGATACATAATAAATCGTATCAGGATATTAACATTAAAACGTCAGATGGAGTAGTATCCTATTTTACCAATACCAGAAAAATAAAACCGATTAAATGATAAAGGTACTGAATGCCTCAGACCAAATAATGATAGTTGTATCTAAACCGATACCCGGTAGGATGCGAGCATCTTTATTAAACCATGTTAAAAATAGAAGAATGTAAAAAAATTCTTAACGCAGGAACAAATAAGTACAGTGATGAAGAAGTATTAATTATAAGAGAAGCTATCACACAATTTGCAATGATGGATTTCTCTGCATTTATGCACATTAAAAGAAATGCTACAAATGAAAAAAGCGATCATTTACACAAGAGTATCGACAGAGGATCAAAAGGACAAAGGGTACAGCCTAAGAGACCAGGAAGACCGCCTAAGAAAGTACTGTTTGGAGAACGGGATTGATGTGCTTAAGCATTTTCAAGATGATGCCTCTGCAAAGACATTTAATCGCCCGGCTTTTAAGCAAGCAATTGAATTTATTAAGAAGAATAAGAACCTGGTCAATTATTTTTTAATTCAAAAGTGGGATCGGTTTTCAAGAAATATTTCAGAAGCCTATAAAATGTTAGATCATTTTATGGATAAAGGGATAGAGTGTAATGCGATCGACCAATGGTTGAATATTAGAATTCCGGAAAACAAATTACTTCTAGCCGTCTATTTAGCCACACCTGAAATAGAGAATGATCGTCGTAGCCTGAATACAAGGGCAGGTATGAGAAGAGCAATGAAAGAGGGTAGGTGGTTGGCTACTGCGCCTACAGGATATTCTTTTGCAAGAGATGGAATTAATAAGCCGATTCTCGTCATCAATGAAGATGCTGCATTGATTCGTGAGGCTTTTGAATTATATAGTACCGGACTTTATTTTAAAGAAGAGGTGAGGCTAATGGTTGTGAAAAAAGGATTGAAAATAAAGAAAGCCCAATTTTTAAATACACTTCGAAATCCGGTTTATTGTGGCAAAATTCTTATCAAAGCATTCCTTGATGAACCAGCCATGACTGTAAAAGGTTTGCATGAGCCTATAATAAGTGATAGTTTATTTTTCAAATGCCAACAAGTAGCGGCTATGAAAAATAAAAATCCTATCCAACAGAATTCAAGAAGTGACCGGTTCCCATTACGTGGCCACCTATTATGTAATGAATGTGGAAAATACTTGACAGGAAGTCGTTCAAAAGGCAATGGCGGAAGATATGAGTATTACCATTGTCAGCACTGTTTCAAGCAACGCTTTCGAACAGATACTGCGCATGAATCCTTGGAGTACTATCTCGAATCTTTGCGTTTGAAAAAAGAAACAGCTACACTTCACAGGAAGATGATCAAGCAACTTTTCCACGAACAAGATTCTCTTCGTGCTCAAGAACTCAGAACCCTGAGTGAGTCGATTTCGAACCTAAAAGAGAAGATCATGAAGACTGATGATATGTACATTTCAGGATCATTAGAGTTGGAGAGTTACCAGCGCATGAAGGATCATTATCAATCGGAACTACTTGAAATGCAAAGTAGAATGGAAGAAATGAAAACACTTTCCAGTGACTACGAAGAGTATTTGAAGTTCAGTGTTTCTTTGTTGACAAACATTAGTGGTTTCTATAAAAGAGCAGATGTGAATGTGAAGCAACAACTTCTCAGTTCTATTTTCCCAGGAAATTTAGTTTTCGAAAATGGGTCTCTTCGAACCAACAGAATCAATGAGGTGGTATCGCTTTTATGCAGTAATGAAGCGGCTTTCGGGAGATCTGAAACAAAACCGGCCGGTATAAAAACCGGCCAGTCTAATTGGGCTCTCCCTCCTGGGCTCGAACCAGGGACCCTCTGATTAACAGTCAGATGCTCTAACCAACTGAGCTAAGGAAGAATAATCCTTCGCTCTGATTATCAGGGCGAAGAGTAGACCTCCCGCATAAGTCACCCGCCGGTTGGCGGACTAAAGCACACAGAAAGAAGGTATTTTAGGGGCGACAAAAGTAAAGATAATTAAGGAAAATGCAATATCTTCGTGCAAAATAATTCATCCATGAGCCTTATTGTCGTAGGAACCGTTG
>JAKQEK010000154.1 GCA_029558535.1 Bacteroidota bacterium
TCTGAGCCGCCATTTTGCTTTTGCTGTATGATACCTGATGAACCGTTTTCAGGTAAACCATATAGTCAATGATATGGCGGTCTGTCCATTCCCGTGGCGACAAATCAGGGTAATAAGTGCAGATATAGCGCACTTCGCGTAAGTAGGTGGCGATGCTGCGCGGGGAGTAATTTCCGGCAAGCATGGTCTTTTGCAGAAGTATCAGGGCTTCTGCCGAATCGGCATGCAATTTTTTTTCATAATATTAATTTTTAAGTTATACATACTGAAAAATAGTTATTTTTGAAAGAAAAAAGTATGAAAAAATTCCCCGACGCTCGCGGAGGGGTCGCTTGAACAGGCGGTATATTTTATTGCCGAGATAGTGGGTATTTCAGCGTTTCTGCATCTAATAAACTTTCGTGTAACTTGACAGGACAGTGCTTCGAAATCGGCAACAAAAACATACCGCCAAACCGTTAGCTGCAAGCGAAAAAAAAGACTACAGAATATAACATTTTTATTGAATGAGGATACGTAATATTAAACTTTAAATTTTGAGAATTATGGAGAAAAGGAAGTTCATTACATTAAAAACTGGGAGGAATACATATAGAAAAATTGACTTTGATGACATATTGATTATCAAAGCTAATGGAGCATATTTTGACGTTTTTTGCAGCAAAGACAAATTTACAGTATCTGGCAAAACTTTCGAAAAATTGGAGGAAGAATTAAAAGATACAGAATTGGTTCGGATTAATCGTAGTTGCATAGTAAATACAAAAAAATGTGTGGAATTAAAAGACTGTGCGTGCCCTGAAATTAAATTAATCAACAACGCAGTTATAAAACCCATTACAATGAATTTGACTAAGCTGAAAAACATTTTTAATATTGAAAGCTGAATTATTTAGAAAAACTTATTAAAATTATTAGTAAATTATGGAATTTTAAAAGAACAAAAATAGCATTTCATGCTTCAAACTGCAGGTTTCACAAAATAAATACTGATATTCACAAAACAAACACTTCTTACGCATTAATTTTGCAGTTCTATTTTTATTTTTGTATTGTGATTTATTCTTATTTTGTTTAATTAAAAACTATTGGTTATGAAAAAAGAAAGAAAAAAAAGTGAAATTTCTGAAGAAATTATCATTGTAAAGAAAGGTCTTGCTTTGTTAAAAGGTGGTGACGAAGGCGGTGGTACAACACCCCCTCCGATTAAAAAGCCTGGATGTGCTTGTATCCCTCCAGCAATTGCAACATACTGCGACAATGCTTCTTAATTAAAAAACGAAACACCTGGACATTACTTAAATTTTAGTAATTAAAGGTGTTTTCTTTAAATAATAAAAAATGGTTAAACTTTCAAAATACAATATAGCCTTAGGCAATAATTGCTTCTACAATTCTCTACATGACACAATTATAGAAGATGCAAAACGAACATTAGATTCTATTTCTGCTGGTAAAGGAGAAAAACTTGATGATAATGTCAAACAAGTTCTTTTTAATAATGGTTTTATTGTTACAGACGAGTTTGATGAGCTAGGAGCTGTAGAATATATTCATAATAAAGAAAAATTCAATACAAATCATGCAAGCTTAATTATTTATCCGTCCTTGAAATGCAATTTTAATTGTTATTATTGCTTTGAAAAAAACAAGAATTCTGTTATGACAACTGGGAACGCAATTCTATTTAGTAATTTTTTAGTAAAATTCGCAGAACGTTCTAGACTATCTAAGATGTCGTTAAGATGGAGTGGCGGAGAACCTTTGTTAGCCTGGGAAAAGATAAAATTGATTTTGGATAATGTAAAAGTTGGGATTTCTAGTGATGTAAAGATTCTTAATACAATTGCTACTAATGGGTATCTGCTGAATAAAAACACAATACACGACATGGTCAATTATGATTTCCAGAATGTAACAGTGACTTTAGATGGCCCAAAAGAAATTCATGATTTAAGTCGTAAAACAATTAATGGCAAGCCAACATTTAGCAGAATTGTGAGTAACATTGAATATTTATGCAATTATCTTCCTACAACTATTAGAATTAACATTGACATTAGGAATAAGGATTGTTTTGAATCTCTATTAAAACAACTAAGCAAATATAAAATAGCTAATAGAGAAGTTGAGCTATTTTGTAAGCCTATTATACCATGCTGGGACTGTGTTAAAGCCTCAAGTATGTTCGATATGATAAGCTTTTTTGAAATAGAAAAAGAGTTTATAAAGGTAGCTAAAGAGTTTGGTTTCAAATATTCATTTCATCCAAATCTAAGAGCTGGCATAAGATGCCCATTTTATCATATTAATTCATTTATGATTGATGCAGAACTATATGTTTACAAGTGTTCGTTATTAGTGGGGGAAAAAGATGAGTCAATTGGAAGAGTTACTGAAGATAAGCAAATTACCATTTGCGAAGTTGATAAATACTATAAAGCCGTTAACCTTAGTCCAATTAATATTGTAGAATGCAAAGAGTGTTCGATCCTGCCTTTATGTTATGGCAAATGCCCAATTTTATGGAAGAATTCTGAGTACATGGATAATGAAGGATGCATTCCTGAAAAAGGAACAATTATTGAAAAAATAAAATATCTATATAATGTTTAAATCGTCTATCTACAATATTTTATTGCCATATTCGAATGGTTATTTGGCATATAATACATTTACATGCGCAATGTTATTCTTGAAACAGACAATTTATGAAAGAGTTTCAGAAATTTTAATTAATCCAAATCTTTATGATAAAGAAGAATATTTCAAAATTTTGAAGGATAATGGGTTTATTATAGACAAAACAATTGAAGAACTTAATCTGATATACACTCAACATGATAAAGTAAAGGTCTCAAATAAATTCCTAGCATTACAGATTATTCCTAATCTTGACTGCAATTTTTGTTGTAACTATTGTTTTGAAAATAAGAGAAGCGAGTATCTTCGAGGGCAGGATTTAATAAAAGTAGAACGTTTTCTCAGAAAAAAGGCTCTTCAAGTTGAAGCTGCTCGAGTTACATGGATGGGAGGCGAGCCTTTGCTATCATGGGATGAAATAAAATTACTATCTGAACCTCTGTTGGAAATATCCGATTACCAAGCATTATTAATTACAAACGGCTATGGATTTACTGATGATATTATTAATGAATTGAGTGACTATAAGATTCTTGAAATTCAAATAACTCTTGACGGATTCTCAAACATACATAATAAAAGGAGAAATTGCAAAAAACCGATTGACTCATATTCTATTATTAAAACAAACATTGACAAAATTATTCGTAAATATGGCAATAAAATTAAACTAACAATAAATACAAATCTTGATTATTTGAATATTGATTCCTATTTTGAATTGATAGACGATCTGTTAATTTATAAGAAATATATTAATATAAGTATCTCGAGAACATGCTACAAATCTTCTAACAAGGAAATTCCATTAAAGAAATTTTTGTCGCTACAAAAGAGTTTTTATTCTAAAATTTCAAAAATGGGGTTTTTATGTAACGTGGAATATCTTCCTTCAGAATACCAGTATATTGGGTGTTTTTGTGAAATGCAAAATGGATTTATAATAGGGCAAGATTCTTGTATTTATAAATGTCTACTACAACATAATGACGGCAAGAATATTGGCACAATACTTGACAACGGGGAGGTGGTATACATTCTGAATAATGAGTCGGAATTCTGGCATAATTATTCTATAAAGTTCAAGGAAAACTGTAAAGTTTGTAGCTACTTGCCCATTTGTATGGGTGGATGCCCTCTAAATAGTGATGAAAGCCAATGTGAAGTAATTAGAGAAAGAATTGATAATCGCATAGTTTTAGCATATGAAAAAGATTAATTTTTTATTAGTAATGGTTATAATAAGTTGTCACTTATTTGCAATAAGGCCTGATAGTACGTATCATGTTACTCCAAATCATTATGGACTCAAATACCGTGAATGTTATTTTTACACTGAAGATAGCGTGCGGCTTGTTGGATGGTTAATCCCTGCACAGAAAAAGGTTGAATTAGATAGTATGCAACTACCTGCGTTTTATAATAATCCAATTAATAACCAGTATAATATTTGTGACTATTTACCTAAGCCGACTATTATTATTTGTGATGGAGATGGGGGCAATATGAGTTACACAATTTGGATGGCAAATGAATTCGTGGGTTATGGGTTTAACGTATTTATGTTTGACTGGCGTGGTTTTGGGAAAAGTCAGGGTTGGGAAATCGACGAAAGATTATTAGTCCTTCCTGAATTTTTAAAAGATTATCAGGCAGCAATTAATTTTGTTACATTGTTACCAGAAGTCGATTCAGACAGAATTTGTCTTTATGGGTTTTCAACGGGTTTTTATTTATCATTTGCGATGGCAGTTACGAATAAAAATGTAAAGTGTATCGCAGGTAGAGGATTGATAACTACTGCTAAAGATCTGAAGGATTGCCTTAGTACTGTTAAAGACACTACTCAAATTATTATACCAAGCAATTATCCAGAAAATCTTTATCCTTTAAATTGTGCAACTGAACTAACTGTACCAATATTTATTATTGTCGGGGAAAACGATGAAAGGACACCAGTTTGGATGTCAGAAATGGTGTTTTCAAAAATTCAGTCAAAAAAAGTTCTTGTAGTTTACCCTCAAGAAGATCATTGCAGTATTGAGGTAAATTTAAGACTCTCTGTATTTAAAGAAATTGCAAATTTCTTTATGGTTTCCCTTGATCAAAAGCAAGTCGACTGAAGTAATAAATTGTAATGGGCAACGTGTCATTTCCCCACTACCAACAACTCGACGCCATGGATTGCGGGGCTACTTGCTTGCGTATGATTGCAAAATATTACGGCAAATCTTACTCATCACAAACACTTAGACAGCGTTCTTATATTACTCGTGAGGGCGTTTCGCTTTTGGGGATAAGTGATGCTGCCGAAAGTATTGGTATGCGAACAATGGGAGTAAAAACTACACTAGAAAATTTAGAAAAAGAGAAAGTTACACCATTTATCGCACACTGGAACCAAAACCATTTTGTTGTTGTTTATAAGATTGATAAAAATAAAGTTTATGTTGCAGATCCAGGTGCTTCAAAAATTACTTACACAAAACAAGAATTTATAAAACATTGGGCAAGTACAGAAAAAGATGGCAATAAACAAGGTATTGCATTATTGCTCGAACCTACACCTGCTTTTTACGAAAATCAAGATGAGAAGCAAAGTCGCACAAGTTTTAAATTCTTACTCAATTATTTAAAGCCTCATAAAAAGCTTATTGGGCAATTGATTTTAAGTTTGATTTTTGGTTCTCTTATACAATTAATATTTCCATTCTTAACTCAAAGCATTGTCGATTTTGGTATTACTAACAACAATCTATCCTTTATTACCCTTGTGCTTGTAGCTCAAATGGTTTTGTTTGTAAGTCGAATGTCGGTTGATTTTATTCGTTCATGGATAATGTTGCATATCAGCACAAGAATAAACATCTCGCTCATTTCCGATTTCCTTATTAAACTAATGAAACTGCCAATAGGTTTTTTCGATACAAAAATGACAGGTGATTTATTGCAACGCATTGGAGATCATAATCGTATCGAAAATTTTCTAACCGGACAAAGCCTCAACACATTGTTTTCGTTTGTAAATCTAATAATTTTTGGAGCTGTTTTGGCTTATTATTCGCTCACAATATTTTTAGTATTTTTAATTGGTTCAGCTCTTTACATTGGTTGGATATATCTTTTTATGAAAAAACGGCGTGAACTTGATCATAAGCGATTTAGAGAAGCATCTGCTGAGCAAAGTAACAAAATACAGCTAATACAAGCCATGCAAGAAATTAAGTTGCAAAATGCCGAAAAACAAATGCGTTGGGAATGGGAAAGAATACAAGTGCGTTTGTTCAAAGTAAGTATAAAAGGGCTTGCTTTAAGTCAATATCAAAGTTTAGGAACAGTTTTTATCAACGAAAGCAAAAATCTTATAATTACCTTTCTGTCAGCATATTTTGTTGTAAAAGGTAATTTAACTTTGGGTATGATGTTGGCAATTCAATATATTATTGGGCAGTTAAATTCTCCTGTTTCGCAAATTATTGGCTTTGTACAGTCTTGGCAAGATGCAAAAATAAGTATGGAGCGTTTAGGCGAAATTCACAATAAGGAAGATGAAGAAAATCCTAACGAACAAAAAATCAATATATTACCAACAGATAAGTCATTAAAAATAGAGAATATCGAATTTCAATATACACCGCCTCATAGCGAAATTGTTTTAAAAGATGTTAGTCTCAAAATTCCTGAAAATAAAATAACTGCAATTGTTGGAACAAGCGGAAGCGGAAAAACAACTCTTGTAAAGTTATTGTTGGGATTTTACGGACATTACAAAGGCGATATTTTGCTTGGCGAAAATCAACTTAAAAACTATTCGCAGGAGTGGTGGCGAAGCCAAGTTGGTGCAGTGATGCAAGATAGTTTTATTTTTAATGACACTATTGCAAAAAATATTGCAGTTGGTCAGGAAAGCATTGATAATCAAAGACTTGTAGAAGCCGTTAAAGTAGCAAATATTCGAGAATTTATCGAAACGTTACCTCTTGGTTACAATACAAAAATCGGAAGCGAAGGAAACGGATTAAGTCAAGGACAAAAGCAACGAATACTTATTGCCAGAGCCGTTTATAAAAACCCTCAATATTTGTTTTTCGACGAAGCTACAAATGCCCTCGATGCCAACAACGAAAGAATAATTATGGACAACCTTAATAAATTTTTCAAAGGTAGAACAGTTGTTATTGTTGCTCACAGACTTAGTACAGTAAAGAATGCCGATCAAATTGTTGTTGTCGAAAAAGGTGAAATTGTAGAAACTGGAACTCACGAACAATTGACAAATTTACGGGGAGTATATTTTGAATTAGTTAAAAATCAATTGGAACTAGGGAATTAGTGTAAGCTGTCAGACAAAGTATATGATAGAATCCGAAGAAATAAATAAAATAGAAATTCGTAGCGAAGAATATCAAGAGGTACTTGGGGCATCTCCTAGTTGGTTATTGCGTGCAGGCATAACAGTAATTTTACTTGTGATTGTTATATTGTTAATTGGTTCTTGGTTTTTCAAATATCCCGATGTGCTTAATTCTCAGATTGTAATTTTAACCGAAAATCCACCTGTACAACTAAAAGCCTATTCGAGCGGCAAGCTCACACACATATTTTATTCAGAAAATCAAAGTGTACAGAAAGATTCTATTGTCGCCGTTATTGAAAACACAGCCAATTTAAACGACATTTTTCTGATTAGTTCAATTCTTGATACATTATCTGAGGTGAAATATTTCCCCGAGAGTATCGGTGTAAATCTTGGAGAGCTTCAGCAATCATGGTCTGGATTAGTAAGAATTATTTCTTCGTACAGAAATTTTACAGAACTCGATTTTTATGAACAGAAAAACGAATCCTTAGCAAGTCAAATTAACTATCACAACAAGTATTATTCAGGTTTGCTCGTCCAAATAAAAATAATGGAAAAAGAAAATGATCTTAGTCTTATTCAATTTGAAAGAGATAAGTCTTTATATCAGGACGGTGTAATTGCCAAGGTAGATTTTGAAAAATCCGAACAGACATATTTGCAGCAGAAGCGCAGTTATGAAAGTTCAAAGACTTCAATAATCAGTACGCAAATGCAAATAAATCAATTAAGGCAACAAATACTTGACAACAATATCCAAAAAGCAAATGAGCTAAAGACTTATGAAATTCAGATTGAAGAAGCTTTGCAAGGGTTTAAAAGCCAACTTGCAAAATGGAAACAGTCATACCTGATAGTTTCCCCTATTGATGGGAAGGTCAGTTTCAATAAAATCTGGTTTGAGAATCAGTCTATTTCTGCAGGCGACCTTGTTGTTACAATCATTCCAAAAGAAGAAATGCGAATAATTGGAAAAGCAGATATTCCATCAACTGGAATTGGCAAAGTAAAGTCTGGTCAAACAGTAAACATTAAACTTGACAATTATCCTTACATGGAGTTTGGAATGATAAAAGCTAAAATTAAGAACATTAGTTTAGTGCCTATAACAACTGAACAAGGAATATTTTACACAGCCGAAATTGAGCTTAACGATTCTATTCTCACAACCAACTACAACAAATCTATTCCATTTTCGCAAAACATGACGGGAATAGCCGAAATAATAACTGATGATGTTCGTCTTTTAGAAAGGTTTCTCAACCCTTTAAGGTCGATTTGGAAGGAGAGTGTGAAATGAAAGAAGACGTTGAAAAGAAATAAAAAAGTTTAATATTACGTATTATAAAATGAGAAAACTCTTGATATGACTAAAATCGCCAGCAGCTAACAGCACCTAAATGTCATGCGGGGTACATCGGTAGCCGAAACGGTATCGCCAATAATAACAATCGCCAAATTTAGATTTGTTATTGTGTTTAAATTTGTAAAAATTATCCTTTTTAATTAAAATACAATTAGTAAATTTGGCTCGTGGGAACTTTGACAGTGATGGTTCATTGAAATCCCGCACAACACTTAGCTGCGGGGCGTTACCAACAAGGCGAAGAAAAAGACAGCGACACTGAAAATGACAGAGAAAATGGTTTGAGAATGAAAAATGAAATGACAATGAAAGAAAAAAGATTTAGTTTTTTTGCCCACCCGCAAGAAAGAAAAGCGGGAAGCCGACCCACATTTGGCACATTGCCTTTTGCCCGACACACAAGCCAACGCTTCGCAAAAGTCAAAGAGCCAAATTACCCTAATAAATCACTTAAAATTTGATAATAAATTTAAATCATCAATTATGAAAAGAATTTTTACTACAATCTTATTTATTGCAATAACTTTAATTGTAAATGCACAATGGGGGAGCAATGACCCTACTTTTAACCCCACAGACTATGGCTATGGTTATGGTGATGGAGCAAATGATAATGTCTTTGCATCAGCCATACAAAGTGATGGAAAAATAATAATCGGAGGAAATTTTACTTCTTTCAATGGAATCAACTATGTTCGTATTGCTCGCCTAAATACCGATGGTAGTTTAGATGCAACATTTAATGTTGGAACAGGAACAGGTACCGTCATGTCTATAGTTATACAAGACGATGGAAAAATAATTATTGGAGGTGCCTTTACTGTTTACAATGGCACATCAATTAACCGTGTAGCTCGTCTAAATATTGACGGGAGTATAGATAATACATTTAATATTGGAACTGGAGCGAATAATAATGTTTATACAATAGCTTTACAAAGTGATGGCAAAATATTTATAGGTGGCGAGTTCACATCATATAATGGAACAGCACGTAATCGTTTAGCTCGCCTAAATAGTGATGGCAGTTTAGATGTAACATTTAATGTAGGCACGGGAGCAAATATGTCCGGTTTCACACCGTCCGTTAGATCTTCAGTAATTCAAAATGATGATAAAATAATTATTGGAGGAAATTTTTCATCTTATAATGGAACAGCACGTAACAATATTGCACGACTCAATAGCGATGGAAGTTTAGATGAAACATTCATTATCGGAACAGGTGCGAATAGTTCTGTATCAGCACTTTCCATACAAAATGATGATAAAATAGTTATAGGAGGTTTTTTTACTTCTTACAATGGAGTAGCACTAAACTATATTGGACGTCTAAATAGTGACGGTAGTTTAGATAACACCTTTAATGTTGGAACAGGAGCAAGCAGTTTTGTCACTACAACCACTATACAAAGCGATGGAAAAATAATTATTGGAGGTTGGTTTACATCATATAACGGAGTAGAACGAAACCGTATTGCACGCCTAAATTCAGATGGTAGTATAGATGCATCATTAAGCATAGATGCAGGAGCAAATGATAGAATTTTAACATTAGCTATACAGGTTGATGGAAAAATAATTATTGGAGGAAGCTTTACAGTTTACGGAGAAACAGCAATTAACCGTATAGCACGCCTGAATAGTGATGGCAGTTTAGATGCTCCTTTTAATATTGGAACAGGGGCAAATAGTTACATCATCTCTACAGCTATACAAAACGATCAAAAAATCATTATTGGAGGCGGATTTACTTCATACAATGGAGTTGCACGTAGTAGAGTTGCACGTCTAAATATTGATGGTAGCCTTGACGATACTTTTGATTCAGAATTAGGTTCTAACGATTTAGTCTATGCAATTTATATACAAAACGATGGAAAAATAATTATTGGCGGTAGTTTTACTACATATAATGGAACGCCAATTAATCGTATAGCCCGACTAAATAGCGATGGAAGTTTAGATCCTACATTTAATGTTGGTGCAGGAGCAAATAATAATGTTCTGACAATAGCTATTCAAAATGACGGAAAAATCATTATTGGAGGTGAATTTACTTCTTACAATGGAACAGCACGAAATCGTATTGCTCGCCTTAATACAGATGGTACTCTTGACGGTACTTTTGCCCCTGGTACTGGTGCAAACAACACAGTTAATGCGACTGCAATACAAAGTGATGGAAAAATAATTATTAGTGGTAGTTTTACTTCCTATAATGGAACAGCACGAAACCGTATTGCTAGACTAAACGAATCTGGTGCACTTGATGCCACTTTTTCAATTGGAACAGGAGCAAATGGTACCATTACTACTACCACTATACAAAATGATAATAAAATTATAATCGGTGGCAATTTTACATCCTTTAATGGAACAGTTCGAAACCGAATAGTTAGACTGAATAACGATGGCTCAATAGATGCAACATTTAATATTGGAACTGGTGCAAGTAGTACGTTGTATTCAACATCCATACAAAGTGATGGTAAAATTATTATTGGAGGTTTTTTTACAAGCTATGATGGAATAGGCAGGAATAGAATAGCTAGACTATTAAATTGTATTCCATCTGTTACACCTGAAATATCAATAGAGATTTCTGCAGGTACTAATCCGACATGCATTGGAAACTCAGTTACCTTCACGGCAACGCCCACCAACGGCGGTACAACCCCAGCTTATCAGTGGAAGGTAAATGGAACAAATGCGGGAACAAACAGCCCGACCTTCACCAGCACAACGCTAACCAACGGGGATGTTGTAACCTGTGAGCTA
>JAKQEK010000165.1 GCA_029558535.1 Bacteroidota bacterium
ACAACTTTTTCAGTGTACTTTGTGTTATACTTTTCTTTAATTGTAGCAATATCATTATCATAATGTAATGCGCTTGTCCGAATTGCATTAACTAAACCTAACAATGTAAAACATTCTGAATAAAATTCTGCAATTTTATCGTTAGGTACACTTTGACCTAAAGCAATTCCAAAAGCAGGCTTAAGATAATCCTTAATGACTTTTGTTGCTAAATTTTCATCAAGAATAGAATATTGCCATTGTCCAGTACTAGTTTTTATACCTTGCCGCTTAATGTTGTTAACTTTAATCCATTGTGAACAAACTTGATACATCTTACTATGAATGGTTTGCACTGTACCTTTTAGTTTTTCTTGCATATCTTTTGCAAGCTCTTTTGAAAATGTTAATGCAAGAATATCGCTTTCATTAAAACCCAATTCAACAAGTTTATGAGTTATTGCTGAAAGTATCCAAGTTTTACCAGCACCAGCAACACCCTTAATAAGGTAATTTTGTGTTAGATCTGAAAAGATACTGTTTAGAATTAGTTGTTGTGGGTTTGTTGCTTGCATTTTAATTCCCTTAAAGATACTTTAATAGTTAGTTATTGTTAACTTATCTTATCACGTTTTTTGCCGTTCAACTTGACGTTTGCCCTACGTTTTCTCTCTTTTTCCCTACGTTTTTCCTCTTTAACCTTTTCTTTTTCTACCTTCGCATTTATCCTTTCCTCTTTAATTCTCTTTTTATTTTCCTCATTTTGCTTTGCTTTTTCCTCTCTAATCTTTTTTGTAGTTTCTCTGTCAATCTCTTTTTGGCACTCTAACTCGACTTTTACCATTAGTTCAATGTCATTAAGTAAATACAATGTTTCTTCAAACTTGCAAAAAATACTTGATTGAATAACATTATCCAATGGTTGCTTTAAAACTTTTCCATTAATGCCATCAATTTTACTATCGTTGACAGCAATATGTAATTGGTAGTTCCCATATTTGCTTAAAACAAAGTAGAAGTTGAGATAAGATGATTGATCAGCTAATTTTGCTACTTTTTCAATATTATCAAAAATAGTATTCATTATTCTTCCCATTGTACTTTGCAATTTGTTGCGTTAAAGAATTTAACGTATCTTTGCTCAACATCTTTTGTAATCAGTTCATGCAATTCTGCATGATAGTGACGCACCCCTTCACGATATTGTAAGTGCTTGTTTTCAACATTTTTAAACGTAATGTTATAACGTTTTTCATTACCAATATAAATTTCTACTTTATTACCTTGTGTTTGTAGTTCCTTCTTATAATCTTCAATCGTTTGATTCTGTTCTGATGGGTAAACAATAAATTCCCTGCTAACAATAATAGTTTCATTGTCAATTGTACACACACCAATTAAGCAAAGTTTGATTTTAAAAAGTTTTTGAATAATGGGTAGCGTCTTTACTTTAAAATCATACAATTCGTCAATCGCTGTAGTGTCAAGGTCAATTTGTAACGCTTTATTCCCCATTAAAGCATTATATTCTTTTGTGAATTGCTCTGTTTCAAGATAAAGAGAATGAAGGATCGTTTTTGCTCTTTCTTCCATAGCTAAGATTTTATCAGTGTTAGAAAATTGCTCTTCAATTGCTACAATTTGTTGCTTAACTTCACTCAAGTGATTTTGAATTTTTTCCAAAAGCGCAACTTTATCTGAAGCGCAAAATTGTGCAACTTCTGTATGATAATTTGTTTCAGTTCGTAATGATTGATCGTGAAAGTTAACAGTATAGATGCCTGAATTATCTTTATACCATCGAATAACTAAACCTGTCGTTAGTTTGGCGTTTACAGCATCAAAAAATCGTTTGCCAAGTTGAGAGAATTTTGTTTCGTTAAGTACGGTATTATACATAAATTCAAGATTGGTTAGGGTATTTAAGTTTCTCATAATGTTTTACCTTTCTTCTGTAAAGTGAACGAATAGTTTGATTTTATTTTTTATGTGTAATCGGGTAAAATACACTTTGATAGTTTAAAATACAATCATCATAAACTTGCATACAATCTTGCAGAATTATACCTGTATTTTCCTTTTCGCTACATTCATCACAAACATTAATTTCTCTATCTCTACCGTCTTTAAAACTATTAATGACATAACTATAATTACAAGTATCCCATTTGTTACAGCATCCACATTGGGTAAATTTTTCTCTTACCCAAAAATAGACTTTGAACCAGCAACCATTATCAAGGTGAATTTTATCAGTTTTCTTATTATACATTATTTTTGTTGGCGTATTGTTGTTATAAAATAGAATGTATGTTGCAAGTCTATACAAAATATCATCCGATAAATTTAGACGTTTTTTAAGATACTCAAAAATGAATTGTTCTTTATTTTGTTCTGTAAGTTTTTTATACACTTTACTACTCCTTTGAATTATCTTTGTTGTTATCTCATTCTATCATGGTTTGTAATGGCTTGCTGTACGTTTGCCCTACGCTTGTTATACGATTAAACTATTATTTCATATTAAAAATTTGTTGGTGCAAATTTCCTTTTGAGTTTACCTTATTTAGTGCGAGTTTGCACCAGGTAAACGTTTACGCATGTTTTTTATCCTTTTGAATTGTTTTTATTGTTAACTTATTTTATCATGATTTGTATGGTAACGCTTGACGTTTACCATACGCTTGTCATATGATTATTGGCATAACTACAACGAACTTTTTAGAATACATTTCTGGTGTTTGTGTTAAAATAGCTGGTTTATTTTGATGATAGGTGTATACATACCACTGATTATATTGCTTACAATGTTGATAGTTTAGTTTCACTAAGTCAAATGAAAAGTACATTTTTTCACTACCGTATTGATCTATTGTTTTGCTAGGTTGAGCAGATAAATTTATCTTACCTACACGTTTATATGATTTATGTAGATCAAGTATTGCATAATCTTGCTCTTGATAAAAATATAATGAATTATCATAAACAATATATTTCCCAAGTGGCAATTCTGTTTTTTGGCATTGTGCTATATACCCATCGCTTACAAGAGCTATGTTACATTGTAAATTTTTTTCAAAATAAACTGTAACTAAATTTTTCATACTGAAAGCGTTAATTGGATCAGAGTAGTAAGGATTGATCCAATTTAAATTTATGTCACAATTCTTGATTGGTTCAATTTGTAGTAATTCAATATATTTTTTTAGATATAATTTCAGCAACTTCTCTTTTGATGCTTTTACTTGCCCAACAAGATAGTTATAATAATTATTTAATTCTGACAAAGTTTCAACGTCATATGTTTGTAAATCATAGATGGCGGATTTTAAGCTTAACATTATTTTTATTCCATTCCTTTAACAATTTCAATAAATTCTACAATATTATTTGGTTCTTTACTCCATGCCGTTAATAATACTCTATTGCCATGATTGGATTTTTTCAATCTACGACAAACACACCATGTTACAGCTTGCAAGTGTGATGGCTCAATGCCAATCTCTTTTGCTGCTTCACGATAGAGATTAGCCATTACATTATAAGCTTTATCTTTTGGTTTGTAATTTGAAGGATGATTGTACAATCCTAAAACTATGCTAGATGCTAAGCTATCGACTGTAACATATTGTGAATTAAGCATAATATTGTTATAGAATGCTTCTACTTTTTGTCCTAATTCGGTTTCATAACCGAATAAAACTTGATATGCTTTGACACTTTGCTTATTAAACATATGGACGTATGGAAAGTAAGTCATATCAAACAATTCATTCAATGGTGTATTTTTGTCGGCAATTTCTTGCAGGATAGGAAAGAAAGAAGTAAAAACATCAAGACATTTTATTGCAAATTTTTGGTTTGTTTCCCATCTTTGTATTGGTGATAATGTTGCCACCATTTTTGCAATTGTTTCAATAGGGAAATTGTATTCTTCTGCTAACTCTTGGCAAAATTGATACGCCTCAGTATACCATTGGTGATTTTTTTCATCCTTTGTAGCAAGATTGTAGACTTCTTTAATATATCTTGTGCCAATTAATTCTATCTCACTTGCATCGTTATTAGATAAATTTACGGTTAAATTTGAATTTCTTACGATAACTTGCACAATTCACCTTACTTTCTTTATTAAATTGAATTGAATTGAAAATTAACTATTTGTTCGTTCAGACTTATTGCGTAAACGATTCTGAATTTTACGCTTCTTTTGTGCTTCTTTGAGTGTAATCGGTGTGAGATTGAATTGGTCTAATTGTTCGGTTGTAAGTTTTTGTAGTTGATTGTAATTTAGCTTATGTGACATTTTTTTTACCTTTTGTTGTGTTATGTTTAATATTTTTGAATAGTTTTAAATAGTTTGTAAGTCTACACTAACACTGTAGTAACCATTACTAGAACCAATCCATCGTAAAGTAACACAACTATCGAAAGTTACAAAAGTGTAGAATGACCAATTATTTACAATATGTTGATTGACTGGAAATAAAATCTTACTTGGCATTCTAACATAATAATGGTTATTTAATATTATAATCTGTGCTTGGTTATTCTCTCTTTCAATTACTGCTATTACTGGTATATTTCCGGTTTGATAAGTGTTTGGGTATGCTTTCATATTAAATTGCGGTTATTGTGAATGGAATAAGTAATCGTTTAGAATTTCCCAATGTTGAGACGATCCAGAAATTGACGTTTTTATCTACTGTAATTTTCCATTTTTCTTTTATGTCTGGCTTGCTTTTAAGAAATTGCTTTTGCTCTGGTAGATTTAAAATGGACAAAATTTGTTCTGTTGTCATAATATATTTTGCTCTTTCAACATATCAGTTAATTCTCTTTGAAGTTTTAACAAGTAAATTTTATATTTATTATCCAGATGTGCAATAATAATATTAAAATTTACATCTGAAAAATTTACTTCCATTTGATTATTTTGTGTTAATTCACCTAAAATATTTTTTTCATACCCAAACGTAATGTTAAATTTACATTACGATAACTACAATCTTTACTGCTAAATAGTACTGTTTGAAAATAACTGTCTAAATTTATACTGTCAATATATTCTATAAATTCTTGTGTTTGTATAAATTTCATTTTTTTTATTCCAATTGTTAATTATTATTCATCCATACAGCGGATAAGGCTTTTACTACATCATAGCTCATTGGTGACATTGGGTACAGTGTAGCAATTTTATTTTCAAAATTAAAATTGAATAGTAACACTTTTTCCTGTACTCCCCAATATTGCATGTAAATTCTAAAATTAGTAAAGGTATGCTCAAGATAATAGCTTTCGCTACCCATAGACAGTCTTTTAACTTCAGCATTATAAAGATAACGATTTTTAGCACTGTAAATTTTTTCTAATTGCTTAGTGGATAGACAATAGAAATTTTCTTTCTTGTCATTATTAATTGTAAGTTCATATTTTGGTTTGCGCATTGTATTTTTCTCCTGATTATTAAATTTTGCTGTTAAAACTATTCTATCATGGTTTATAGGGTTATGCTGTACGTTTATTATACGTTTACCCTACATATTATCTTCTATTGCTTCTATAATGGTTTTATATTTTTTACGTGAAATTTTGTTTCTATTGTATCCTGTCTTATTGCAATCTGCTAAAATATCTCTTAAGATTAATACTCCCTTACCGTCAACAGAGAAATTTCCTTTTGCAAAGTCTAAACATAAAAAATTTGTACCATTACACGCAGTATCTAAAATAGACTGAAAAGCGTTACCAAGTGAGCGATCATACTTTTTTAATTCATCTGCAAAAGCACAACAAACATCATAGTTATAGTATTTTTTATCAAAAATAGTACCATACAAACGTGTATAATACTTTTCCAGTAATTCAAGCATAAATTTATACTGTGTATACGCTTTCTTGTTACTGGCTTTTAACGGTGTATACTTAGGCATAATATACCAATCATTATACAATCGCTTAATTTTTGGTATGTGACGGTTATTAGAATGATTAAAAATCGCTAAACATTCCTTTACAATACAATTTGATTGCAAAACAACGTAATCATTAAAAATATATGCATTGGTAAATAAACCTTTTGATACTTTTTCAGCCAATGTTAAATTAATCTCATTGTACTTTTTGTTATGCCAAGCCATTTTACTTTACTCCCGAACTATACTTACAATAATTCTATCGATTGCATACAAAACTAAGATTGTATGCAATTGGCAGATTATTATTAACGATAATTTAGGATATTACCATTGTAGATACTTTTGCGTAGTATTGTTAACGGT
Organism: Bacteroidota bacterium; assembly: GCA_029558535.1. Taxonomy (GTDB): domain Bacteria; phylum Bacteroidota; class Bacteroidia; order Bacteroidales; family ML635J-15; genus Bact-19. The sequence goes on from JAKQEK010000165.1 coordinate 6,264, forward strand.
ATTTGAAAAGTTTCTTTCTTACGTTCAATTGTAAAACGTAGGTCAATTGTATGGATACCATAGGGGTTATCCAAATTGAATTCAAAAGATAATTTGTCTCCTTTTTGCAAAATATTGGTTAAAAATCTAGTTTCATATGCGCTAATTGGTATATTTAGGTTAATATAATCATTAGGGTGTAATATGTCATTTTCAGAGTCTTTAGCGAATATGCCATAATAAAGTCTACCAGTAATATTGTTTTTTTCATATCTACAATTTACTTCGTTATCATACCATTCCAACAAAATATTTACTTTGCCACTTGCACACGGAGTAGTATTTTGTGTATTCCGTAATATATTTGATCTAAATTCGATAACAACGTATTTTGCTAATTTTAGGTTATTTAGGAAAATTTTATCAATTACTAATTGTTCGGTACTCATTGTTATAATCTCCTAATTACATATATTTAATTGCAGTATTGATTGACATAACGCCAATTTTATAGGAATATTCTACATCAAAAACAAGTTGCTTACCTGAACTACCTACGGTAAACTTGTTTGTTATCCAAACTTCTACTAGGCAGCCAATTTGATCAAATAAGACTAAATATTGATCAAACCAATTAACCAAGTTTTCAATAGAATCAAAAGCAAAACGATAATCATAGTAAACGTTTTCAATTCCATCAATATAACCATTTGGATAATTATCTAGATTGCAATGAGTATTTAGCATATCTTCAAAAACTTCTAATTGACTATCTGTCATATCTTCACTGATATTATCATTACGATAGACACCATACTCTTTATATGTTAATCTGTATACGATAGCCATTTGTTTATCTTCTGGTTTTTTAAATTTTTCTTCCCTACGCCTATTGTATCATGGCTTTGCTGATTCGCTTCCCTACGCTTTCTATACGTTTACCCTACGTTTTATTTGATTCTACAGTTTGTTAATTCTGTGTAATACTCTCCATTGAATTGTGAATGATCTTTAATTGTACCAGTTAAGGTGTAAGTATTGTTGATTTTTAGTTTATCACAATCTGTATACCACTTAAAAACATACCCTTCTTTATTTTCCAGAGTATAAAAGCACTTTACGCCATATTGGGTATAAATCTCTTTTGAGATTGATTTAACGGTTACAGTCAATAAATTTTGTGCGGTGAATTTTTCGCCTACTTTACCGTAGTAACCTTTGCTTGTTTGTTGTGTGCTTTCCTTTTGACTGTTTTTTTCAATGTGGCGATTGTATGCAATGATTGCACTTACCGCATAACCAAGTGAATGGAAAGAGCAGTTATTGTTTACAGCAAGGTTATATAGGGTTAAAAGGTATTCGTTTTTTTCCTCACCCAATGTTAACATGTACTCTTTGACAATTTGTGCTTTTGTGGTATACTGGTTTAATACTCCCCAATTAGAATCTTTATCAAGGAAATAATCTAATACTCTACTTTTTGTTGCAGTTTGATTTTTCTCTATTGCGTTTTTAGTTGAGATATAACCGTATTTTTCTATAATGTAATAGGTTACTTTCAACGTCTCAACAAGGTCAAACATGTATCTACCATTGTTTGTAAATTCCTTTGGTTCTATTTCCTCCGTTAATTCATCTGTTAAGGTAAAAGATAAATCGCACCATGACAAAATAACGTTTGCGTCGATATTAAAATAATCTGCTAGGCAATTGCCGCCAATTTGCTTATACTCCCCATTTGACAATCGAATGAGGTAAGTATCATTACGTTGTCGGTTAATATGACAATGATCACATTGGTTTGTAGGATGTAAGTATTGTTCTGGTAACGTTTGGTCTGGTACAGTTTTGATAATGTTTTCAATATGATCAAATTTTGCAATTAGTGAGCAATTGCCAGCAGAAAAAATTTCATAGTCAATTGTATAGACAGTATAATTAACGACAAATTTTCTATCGTTAATGATTACGGTTTGATTGGTCAATTCCTGCGAATCGACAATCTCTGGTACAGAATAGCCGTATTTTCTTGCTTTATTGGCTATTTTGTTGAGTTTGTTTAAAAATTTTACATTGTCTATGATTTTAAATTGCGCTTGCATAGGTTTTATACTCCTGTCTAAAAAATTAACTTGTTAGGGATATAATAACACAGTTTAGCTGATTTATATCCCCACGTTTACCCTACGTTTTGTTACTTCATTTTTTGAAGTAGATACTTCACTTTTTGAAATTGGCACTATGTTTTTTATAGTGGTTGCTCACAGGAGACTAATTTTTGCCTTACCACTAGTTTACATTCTCATTATCCCTAAATTATCCCAATTTTTGCTCATTTTATCCCTATTTTCCCTAAATTATCCCAAAAAATGATTAAAAATGTGGTAATTTTCCTATTTTTTGATATTTCCTCATAAAATAACTTATACTCTCATTTTTGCCTATAATCACCAATGATTATAGGCAATTAATCAGGTTATAAGCCTGCAATATGTTGCGCAATGTCAACAATTAGATTGATATCGATTGACATTAGATTAATGAGAGCAAAATACAATTCTCTATCTGTTGTGATATAATCTTGAAAATTGTTTAACATATTTCTACCCTATGATATCGTTCAAATTGTTTACAACTTTTTCATACTGCTTAAAATTACAATGGATTGTACTTTTGCCAAATTTTACAACTATACCATTGGAGCGAATATTAATAATTGGCTTGGCAACTTTATAACTTGGTACAAAAATTTTATCCCCAATTTTAAGCTGCGTTATATCGCACTTTATGACAAACATTGTTATTTCTTCTTTCTTGAGTAGTAATCAATTTCAATCCAAATTAAAAGCATTATGATAAAGGCTATTAAAACCATGACTAAGTATTACCTTTCTTTAAGTAAGACATAACTGCTTTTCTGGCAGTAGTCAAACTAAAAACGTCACTATCTTTATATGTTACATACTTGCCATTAATTATTAACCGCCAATACTCCTGATTACTATTTCTTGATAATTCGCCTATAATTTGATGATTTAACGCTACTTTACGGTAGACATCTGCATTGGTAAATAAGCTCTTTACTTTTAAAAATTCTAACATGGTTTATACTCCTGATTACTTTACAAATGGGTTAGCGTATAAATTAAAATATGCCGGTGTATAGTTTAGCAGTGTTTGAATAAGTTTTGAACTATCCAATGATATGTATGGATCTATGTTGGTTTTACCCTCCGTTATGATGGCAATTTTATAATAATTACCGTTAAATATCTCTATTGTTATTGATTGGTCTATGAAAGAGATATAATAATAATTATCATTTGTATTAATTTGGCAATAAGCTACATTACACTTATTTTCTACAATATAAGTAAATAGAGCATCAAATAAAACACTAAGCTTGTCAGACTTAACAAATTCAGTATCTTTTGTATCTGAAGAAATTATGATTGTATTTTCGCTAGTCATGGTGTGTTACTCCTGATTACTATTCTATAATTGTCACAATTTGCGCAAAATTATCGGGAGTATAATTTTGCACTTATTTTGTAATTATAGTCTTACTCTTGATTAATAGAAATTAGTTTGACGTGAGATAGAGATATACCTTTATTGCCATACTCTTTTTTAATTTTACCGGAGATTGTAATTTCTTGACCAATCTTAAGCGAAGGAATTACAGATTGGTCACTGACAATATACTCATTGAATGCGCCATTGTTTTTTGTAATGTCATGCTTGACAATTGCACCCCATAGCCATTTTTTATTTTCAAATGTTACAATTACTGCTTTTGGGCAAGATGTAATTGTATAATTAATCTTAGGTGTATAAAACCAAATTTTCTTACCTTCATTGGTAATTAATTCTACATTATAACTTACAGATTTATGCTCACTATTGGGGTGATAACGATGGTTATAATCATAGTCTACTGCGTTCGTTATTGTTTCAGAATAGCGTGAAATTGTACCAGTTACGACAAACATTGTTTTTACTCCCGTTATAAATATTCGCTAATTACTGATTTAACATAAACCGACAAACGATAGGCAATGCTGATTAAAACTACGCTGTATACAATTGCACAGTATAACACAATCAAGTCATCTTGTATATAGGTGAAACATACGATTACTATACGTTTACCCTACGATATAGGTGGTATAAAATAGGTTATAAAGAGCATGTATATATAGAGTAAAAATTGTTATTTTTGGTGGCTGATTTAAGCCGGACAAAATAAAAATTAAAGTTTGTTTTATTTGCTTGCAGACTTCCTGCTATAGGTAGGTATTGTATGTAATTCTATTTACTATGAATTGATATGACCCAACTTAAATAAATTGACTATAACAAAATAAAATCATACTATTAATATAGAAAGGAGAATAAAATGCGTATACCATACCCAATAGAATATTATGAAGACAAATTGTTTTACCAATATAAGAAAGAGTATCAAATTATTCTATTCAATGATAACTGGCATGGTCTTAGAACGTGGGTAAAAATCCGATGTAATGAGCATAAAACATCTAGAATTGTTTACTTAAAAAAGGTATTTAATGGTAGTAAATCGACTCGACCATGTAGACAATGTTACCTTGATACCCTCCACCCCACCGACCACCCCCCTACTGAAAAAGTTTAGGATTTAGTAATTTTAGATGGATGCGTTACTGACACAAAAAATCACTGTGATTTATAGTATCGTGTAATCACAGTGATTTTTACTAGGGTCGGTCGCCACACTGTAAGGCTTTTTTCTTGTAAGATTCCCAGGTGTTACTTATAGGTGTAATTTAAATTCAACTAAAATTTTGATTAAGTACAGTACACAGTTCATATATAGTCATTTTAAAGCCTACTCGCCACTTTTTTTTAAAATTCTCAGTTGACATAATATAAGTATTCGATAATACAAATAAATAATATTATACAATTAAACCATGCTTTTGTAATATTGGTTTAATTTGATTAATATAGTAGCTTCCTTTTTTACCTACACCAAACAATTCTTTCGTTGTTTTATTTAATGTACCTACTTTTTTGTAGGTATCGACAATTAGATTTTCATCAATATTTAAGACCTGTCTTATTGATTTTTCTTTATTTCCTAATTGTTTTTTTAGTCTATCCACTTCATTTCTTAGCATTCTAATTTGAATTTTTAAATCGTTTTCATAATCATCTAAAGCGGTAACTATGATGGCATCATTTTTCACACATAAAAGTAGAAAATCATCTAAGTCAACTGGACTAAACTTATTCTCCATTTCTACTTTGATATGAGGTGAGGAAGCATGATATACTGCATGGCAGTTTGCACATAAAATTACACACTTTTTCAACTCGACTAAGATTTCATAATAATCACCATAGCCAATGATTTTAGATATCATATCTTTTTTGATCTTTGCATTTACATGATGAAAATGCAAAGCAGAGTAAGTAATATTAAAGTTACATATACAACATCCAGATTTAATTTTAAACTCTTTAATTACATTGCTCAGATTACTATTAAACTTCTTCATTTAACGCACTTTCTTCGTTCGACAATCGGCATGGAACGGCGTTCATCGGCGTTGATCCGCTGTTTCCATCTTTATTTAAACTATTCAATTTATTATCTAAATCCTCTTTTCTTAGCAACCAACATCTTAACTTACTATCCCACTGCTTATTAATCACTGGTTCTTCACGTAACCAACGACGCATTGAATCAATAGAACGATTAGTATAGATTGCTGCTTCACTTGTTGTTAAATATTCTTTTTCTGAATTCATATTTCCTCTTTTCATATTGTTATTTTTTAATTTCATGATTGTTATTATATCACAACTAGTTGTAACCAGTCAAATTATGAAATTAAAAATCACACTCTAACTAAAGGGTGTGATTTACTGAACAGCATTCATTATTTCAATTATATATTATTATCAAACAGTTATTGAATCATTCTTTTCACTAATTATATAACTCATACTACTAGGGTTTATTTTATTCTGTGGTTGCTGCATAGCATATTCAAACGCATCATTATAATCTTTTTCAAAGTTTCCAGAATTAAATAATTTTTCTGTACCATCTTCATTATAGACTATAATTCCATTATAAATTCCAGGTTTTAGTTTGCTATAGTCGATCATGTCATGCATTTTTAATTTCCTTTGTTAAACAAATTCACCATCATCAACCATAGTAAGTACTGAATTTTGCCAAAACATTTCCCTAATTTTCTTAACTTTGTCTTTTATTTCCTTAATATACTTTTCTTCTATTTCAAACATCCAAAGAACATTTTGATAAGGTGAATGTGTTGGTGGACCTCCAAAGAAGTGCAGAGTATGTGGGTATTGATTTAAAATAAGGTTGATTTCATTTGAAAATGCAAACCATTCTTGTTGAGTTAATTTATTATCAGTATTACCGATACAGACTATCATTATTTTCATCATTTAATCCTTTCGTTAGTAATTCACCATAATAATCCACGTATGGTTCTATGTTATACCATTTTGCTAATTCTTCTATCGAATACTTCTTATGCCAAGGAACTATTGGAATACCAGGATAAAACCATATTATAGAAGGACTTTGTGGGAAAAACAATAATAAGAATAACCGATATCTATTAATTAAAAATTTCTTTATCTTATTCATTCCCCAACTTCTCCTTCATTCTCTTATAGCTTTCATTCATTTCTTTAATTCTATCCTGAGTATTTTTAATTATTGCTTCCACTTTTCTTATTCTATCGTATGCAATATCATAATACTTCCTATCTAATTCAATTCCAATTGCAACTCGATTAAGCAATAATGCAGCTTCAATAGTTGAACCAACACCCATACAAAAATCAAGTACATTATCATTTTCTTTTGAGTAAGTTTTAATTAAGTACTGCAAAAGTTCAACTGGTTTTTGTGATGGATGCAAACTTTGTTTTCTTGGTACAACAGGATAGGAAAGTAAATTTATTGGATAGTATTGATCACTTTCATAATAAACTTGTTTAATGTTTCCAAACCCTTCGCCATTAGTTTTAGCATTTTTACTTCCTTTCATTCTCTTCTTACCTGTAACCATAATGGGGAAATAGTTAACTTTCTTACCTGACTTTGTGAATACAAGGATGTCTTCAGTTACGGTTAATGGCATATATTTTGCCACTGCAAAATTAGCTGATGATTTCTTATTCCATATCCATTTATGTCTATACCCTTTAAGATTACTATTAACCAAGAAGGAAGTGAATGGGTCTTGTGCAAAAAGTATAATGGGAGTATTATCTTTGCATATTCGTTTTAGTTCTTTCCAAATTTCTTCCCAATTTAATTTCTTATCCCACTTATTCTTAGTGGTTGCGTATGGCGGATCGGTAAGAACTAAATCGATTGAATTAGAAGGAATTGCCTTTAATATGTTTTCGCAATTGTCGTTGAATAGATTCATATATACCTTTTTAATTAATTAACAATTCTTTATTTACGTAACCATTCAACTTTGCAACTTCTTGCAACTTTTCAATATTGCGAGTTACGGTTGTGCGATGAAGTTGCAAATCAATTGCAACTTTTGCATGATCAATTTCATTAGTTGCAACTCCATTGCAATTTTGTGCAAGGTAATCTGCAACTTTTTGCAATGAATTATTTTTTGCAACTTTTGTATTTGCAACTTTTTCTTGTTGCAACTTTGGGTTTCCTTGAGTAATTGCATGTGTGGCATTGTTTTCTGCAACTTTTTCTTGTTGCAATTTTTTAGTTTGTGCAACTTCTTCTTGCAACTTTTCGATTTGCAACTTTTGATTTGCAACAATTTCTTGCAACTTTTTATTGTGCAATTCTTCTGTTGCAACTTTTTCTTGCAACTTTTGCAACATAGAATCTGCAATTTCTTGCAACTCTTTTTTTGCAACTTCTTTATCACGAACACTGATTAGTTCGCTCAATCTCTTTTTCATTGTAACGGCTGATACAATTAAGATACTCATTAATGTTAAAGGAATGAGTGACCAAATTGCAAGCGATGGAAACATTTTAAGTAAAACAACAATTAGTAAAGCAGTTACAGCATAGACCATCATTACCAGTAAGGCTGCTCCTTCTGGTGCTTTTCCTTCGTCATCCTTACGTGTTTGATTAAAAGTTTTTGACGCAAAGTAAACGTCAACAGAAACTAAGCCTAGAAGTTCCATACCAATTGCAACAAATGCGGCAATACTCCATGCAAGCCAAGGATCGATATGTAATAATGCTGGAAATAAAACACCTATTGATACAAGTGTCAATGCTGCTGGAATTGATTGAATAAAGATTGGTGCGAAGACTTCTGCAATTCCCATCCAATAACGAAATTTAATTTCTAATATTTCTAATTTTTCTTCTTTATTAATTTTTAATTCTTTGCTGTTCATTTATAGGTTTTTCCTAACTTTGCACTTTTATTTTTACTAATTTTTGTGTTATTCATTCTACCATGATTTGTTCTTTTTGGCAAATGGGCTTCATTTTTCACTTCTATATCAACTTTATCTTTTTTAACTTTAATCTTACTTACATTTAATCTACCACCAAACAATAGGTATCCAAACATCATATCAAGTGACTTAGGTTTTGCATAAACACCTTGCGGTAAGTATTTTTTCATTTGATAACGATGTGATGGTATTCCATTCTTAATAAGTGACTTTGAAGTCATCATATAAAAGAACTCACCTTGCTTCTGATGCAAAATTACATCCGCATAATACGCCTGACTTTTGGGAACAGCGAATGAAACATAAAGACCAATATACTTCTTATCGCCCATACTATCTACCCCATATTGAAGTGATAAGAATTGTGTTGGTACTCCATATTTCCAGCAAGCTTCTGAAAGGATGTCGGCGCAACTATACCCTTGTAAGGGATTAAAGAAAGACAATGTTACTGGCATATTAATCTTTCTTCCGTCCCTTACTGTTTTTGTTGAGTTATAGATAAAGATAGGTAATAAAGCGTATGAAGCCATACTCCCCATACTCAAAAAAATATTTTCTATTTCTAACTTTTTTGGTAATTTTACTTCTTCTTTATCCATTAATCAATCCTTCCTTAATTAGTGCTGGTTTAATTTGGTCAGCATAATACTTTCCTTTTTTACCATTACCAAAGATAGCTTGTGTCGTTTTGTTCAATGAGCCTTCTCTTTTATAAATTTCAACGATATTAGAATCAGAAAGGTCAATAACATTTTCTTCATCTTTAACTTCAGCAAGCAATGGTTTACTACTTTCAAATTCTGTTGGGACTCCTTTTAATTCTAATTCAGGAAGAACAGGTAATAAGTGCCATTCTCTTTCTTCTATTGGTAAAGTCTTGAATTCAACTTCTGTATGCCATGCTTTAAATTTATTATCAGGGTCATCACTGCAACAAAATTCTCCATGATCAGCAAGTTTATCAAGGTAATACATTTTAACGCTATTGCCTTGTGAAGCGTTCAATTTATAAGCGATATAGAATTTCATAATCCCTTTAATTTCACCAGGACAATCTGCTAAAGTTTGATCAATAATACAGAAGTGAATTCCTGTTGAACGGGAAACTTTCATTAAGTTAGTTACAGCAATTACAATTCTTTGATGTAATGCTCTATCTGTCATTTGAATATTTTGTAACAATGCTCCAAATTCTTCTAAGATAACAAGGATGTGCTTTATCTCTCCCTTACTTTCGTCAATTGTTTTCCAGTTATTTTCTTTAAGAATTGCTCTTCTTCTATTATGTTCTTTAGCAATTGCTCCAAATTGCATTGGAAAAACTGTTGCATCAGTTTCTTGAACTTCAAAATACTTTTGATACTTCAGCCAATCGTATCCACCTTTACCATCAAGGCATAGAACAATCATACCAGCTTGAACAGCGTTAGCAGCAAGCAATAACCCTGTTGAAGCTGTTTTACCTACTCCAGGCGCACCGATGATAGCAAGATGAACAACTTTAAGTAAGTCAACTGAACATTTCTTTCCATTTAATTCACTTTGACCAAGAATCCACTTATTATCTGTTGATTCTTCCCAAGCTTGGGTAAGAGAGATTAAGGGTAAAGGTTCTGTTGGAACTTCTTCATAAGTTTCTCCATTATTTTTAGTTGAAAGAGTTTTATTATATGCTCCTGAAAGGAACTTTCCAACAGCCGCATACTTAAAACCACCTTCTCCTTGACTTACAGCAATTGCACTTCTTGTTGTTTGGATAGACTTATTATAATCAAGTTGTCGATCAGCACCAACCTTATTAGATACTGGCAGTTCTGCAATTTCACCAGAATCAGCAACACCAATTGCTGAAGTGAATGTTTTATTTGGATCAATGGTCCATGTTACTCCATTAGCCTTATACGTTTGCAAAGCGAACATGCCATCAACCGGTCTTGCCCATGATTCTTTTCTTTTATCATAGGTTTTCCAAATAAGAATTAGTACGGTTCCACCACAACTAATTAACAAAATTGCTGTAAACCAGAGATAAAAATTAGTTGTAGTTTGAATTCTTTGTTGTTCTTCAATTGCTCTATCAAGAAGCAACAATTTTTCTTTATCAACTTCAAGCTTTTTTAATTCAGCGGCATACGCTTCTTTCTTAGCAAGCTCTGGACCAACATAACGAAAATATTGATTGATCGCAAACCAACCAAAGATTAGCGACAATAAGAGTATAACTAATGGCAACCCAATAATTGCTTTTTTCATAGTCTTCATTTTTTACTTCTTTTAATTCTTTTAGCAGAATCCAATTGCGTAACGAACTTCTTCTTTTTATTATTTTTAGATAAATTTAATTCATCTGAAAATTCTCGTAAGTATAATGAGAAAAAAAATATAAATGATAATGGCAAAGTTATATTCCAAACGTCAACATTAAATCCATAATACATTCCTAAATTAAAAACACTGAATATGATGTAAGTAAATAGCGCAATTTTACTCATTCTTTTTATTGTTTTCATGAGTCTTTCACACTTTCATATTCGATAAAGTTTAATAATGAATTTAAATTTATTCTCCATCTTTTTAACCCATGACTAAACTCTGCTTCAACCTTATTTTCCTTAATCCAGTTTCTAATTGTCTTATCGCTCTTATCCGTTAGAATAATTGCTTCCTTAATATTAATCCATTTCTTTTCTAGCATCTTCCAGTACCTTCCAGTATATTAAAATAAAAAACAAGTTACTTATTAATCGTTAAATTAACAAGAATCCTTCGCTTAATCTAAACCAATTTAAAATTAAGCATTATTAAATAGAAATTAAGGTGAGTAGGTAAAATAAAAGGTGCTTTGTTTGCACCTTTTTTACCAAGCGATGTAGACTATAATGTAATGTGTATTATATCATATTATTTAAATATGTCAAATAGTATTACAAATTTATCTAAATATTCGTAAGCAATAATGGCAATTGTAGAAAGTATATTAATATACTTTACAATTTTATAATACCACAAATATTGATTATCATAAATCACCCAAACCTTTTCTCTCAGTATGTGATATCCTATAAAGGATAATAATCATAAAAGTATTAATAGGAAGAACATTTTTTATTCCTATGCTAGAATTGACAAAAAACAAATAGAGTATTAATATTATCATAAATGAAAGGCAATAACAATTATGGCGATTAGAAAGATTTTGGTTGCAAAAGAAGCAGGAGATGATATTAAATTAATTTTTGACATTAGCACTACTGACGGGGAGAAAAATAAAATTGCTAACACTATATATGAAGTGTTAGCAATGTATAATTTAGATCTTGAAGTAACACAATATAATCGTGGTGTTATTCTTATTATTGGGTTGAATTTAATTGATTTTAAAAATAATGTTACTGATGATATTATTAATATCTACACAGATTGGTTCCTTGATAATAGAGTTAGTCCACTTTGAAATATGATACGAATAATGGGTTATAATATAATATCCAATAACTATTTTCATCTTCTGTTGAGCAATATATTATTCCATTCTGATCAATATCAACTTTTACTACAAAGTATTCTTCATTACCATTTATCTTAATTTTTGTTTTAGTTGGAATGTTTGTATTAATTTCAACTTTTTTCCAAAGTTTATTAGTGAAATAAACTTGTTTACCATTTGATTTAACTAATTTCAAGCCAAATTGATTAATTGTTAAACCATCCATATCCATTTTAACTTCATATTCTTCATTAGTTTCTTCATCAATCAATGTTAATTTATACAAAGTTATACTCTTTCTGTAATGAAAAATAGAATTCTATTTGCTCTATAATTTCATCTGCGTTATTAAATTTTCTTCTTATCCATACTTCTGGATTAATGTTGCTTTTTTCTCTATTACATTTTCTACATGCTGGAACTCGATTAGATATCGTACCATCAAGAATCAGATATTCATCAATATCTTGTTCTGATAAAGAAATGTAATGGTCCATTTCAAGACTGTTGTCTGATCCAGATTGACGGGTGAGGTTGACACCACAGTAACAGCAACAATTATTAAAATGGTGAAGGGCAATAAGTTTATCACCCTCCCCTATATTAGTTTCTTCTATAAACTTTTTCATCAATTTCTAAAATTATTGGCATTAACCTAATCATTAAAATTGAAAATTGTTCTTCTTTAGAAAGTTCTTTATTATCGATTATAATATCAAAATTATCCCAATTATAATTCTCTTTATCTAAAGCACTTTCGCTTGGGTGATTTGAAGCATCAATTGACCGAGTTAGTCTTATCACAATTCCATCTGCATCATGAACTGCATCAATTTCATTCGGAAAACGACAATCTGTAATTAATGCAATATCTGGATTATCTTTTTGTATTTTACGTATTGTTGCTTCAGTCCAAACATTAGGCTTAAGTGAACGAAAAATGTCTGTTCCAACAATTTGCATAACTTGTCGGGCAGTTAATTCTTTACCATTCCAAACAATATTAGTTAAAGTATTTTTATCTTCATCACTTCCATAACATTGATCATACTCCAAACCAAGAATATCAATACAAATACTTTTCAATGCATCTGCAAAAGAATAATGTTTTACAACAATATCCTTATTAAATTCATTAACAAATTCAGTTAATTGTGTTGCACATAAGTTTTTTGCTGCTTGTTTACGTCCAGAAAATGCAATAATTTTCATATTAGTTACTTTCTTTTACTAAGGTGTTGTTGTTGCAATATCTTTAATGCTTCTGGTGGAATACTTCTTACTGGTTGTATCGGCACTTTCGACACAACTAATTCGACAGGTTTGCTTTTAACTGCTGCTGTGACAGGAATACCTGGATTATTCCATTTTTCCTTATCATCATAATCAAATAAGGGTAACTTGTCTACTCCATTTCCAATTAAAAGCTCAACTACATGTTGATTATTTCTTTTTGCATCATAAATTTTATTAACGATTTCTAAAAATAGTTGTGGAACATCACCTGTCTCTATTGCTAATTTAGTTTTATAAAGTTCATTAGTTTCAAGAACACAAAGCCACTTAATTTGTTCTTCCATGTGCTTCTTTTGTTTAGTATACAGTTGCATCTTATTTCCTGTATGAGGAAAATAATTCCAACGTACATTTACTGTATGTGGATGACGCAATTGAAGGTTCTTCACATTTGCTGCTTCAATTGGAGTTAATTTTGCCATATTTTCACTTTCTTATCAACATTTTCTGTTTTCAGTAAGACGTAATTTTCTGTTACTTCATCAAAGTATAATACTCTAATGATAATTGACATTTCATCATTGATTTGATTAATAACCCATAACAATGTATTATCAATTGGTTCTGATGGAATACTTTTCATTATAATGATGAAGTGGAAATCTTCAATTAATGACTGTCTAATTAAAATTTCGACTTCTGTTTCATCATTCATATTATCATTTTCAACAATGAATACATATTTAATACCATCAAATTCTAATAATTCAGGATTAATCTTCTTAAACTTATTAGTATATTTAAGAAATCTATTTACTTCTTCTTTAACCATAATACTCTTTCTATTGTCTGTTTATTGATTTGATAATTGAATTATACCATAATTATATTACATGTCAAATTGTGAATTGACATGGTAAAAGAAAGGCAAATATGACAACTGACTTATTAAACTTAATGGGTGATGGTAAAGAATATTTTGATAAGATAGATTTTAATGAATTAATGGTCGATATTGAGATTGACAAAATCTTTGAGCGTAGTTTGCAAGAGGATACATTAACTGTTGAAGAGATAATGGAATCTGCTCCTTGGAAACAATTAGAAGGGGAAAGTGAACTACAATACGATACATTTAAGTACTACATCAATCTTAATATTGATGAATGGGAAGCAGTAAATGTATTAAGATTTATTGATATTGATGAAGCCAATGCTGTTGAATGGTGTGATGAGTTTCAATGGAAAGAAAGACGATTAGCATATCTTAAATATCAAGAATGGTTGAGAAGAAAGAAATCAGAACTTAAACATACAGAAGATATTGAAGAATTTAGAGATAGTCAAGCTGAGCTTCTTAAAAGTGCTGGTAGTGCAACACTTAATCTTATTTCCAAACTTGCTTTAAGAATTGAAGATCTTGATCCTAATGAAATCAAAGCAACCGATATTCCAAAATTTGTTTCAGCTATTTCTTCATTTCTTGATATGACTGCTGATGCACAGGCTAGATTTTTATCTGTAAATGAACTTTTAGCGTTATATGAAAATGATTTAGATGCTGATGTAATTAGACAGCATGTTCTCTTATCAGAACAAGGTAAAGTGAATGGCAAGTAGAAACGGTAGAGTAGCAGAAAAATCAAAAAATTTAATATATGCTTCAAGAAAATTCACTGATCTTGCAAGAGAGACAGCAATCAAGATTCAGTTAAATAAGAGCGCATTAGTTAAAAGAAAAATAGATAACCCTGTTGATGATATGCAAGTTCGTTCAGAACATTTTGAAAAGTATTTTGATAATGTTGCTGATTATGCTTTAGACTTTTTTGGGATTCACTTTTGGCAAAAGCAGCAAGAGATTGCAACAGCATTAAGAGATAAAAATTTTGTATGTGTTCGTTCTGCTCACAGCACAGGAAAAAGTTATCTTCTTGGTATTTTGATTAATTTCTATTTTGATACCGTTTACCCTTTGGTTGGAATAGGAACAGCACCAACTAAAGCTCTTGTTAGTTCGGTCATGTTTTCTTACGCAAGACAATTTAGAAATACAAATTTACAAATTCTTGGTGATTACTTTACTGGTCCTGTAATGCCTAAACTTATGACAACGGAAGGTCATTATTTTGAAGGAATTGTAACATCAGACCCAACAAGCATTCAAGGTCGTCATGGTCCTAATGTTGTTATCTTATTAGATGAAGCTGTTGGTATCACATCTGAAATGTTTGAATCGTTGGAAAGTTTAATGGTTGGTGATTATGTTAAAGTATTAGCAATTTACAACCCAACAGATCCTTCTTCTTATGTTGCACAACTTGAAAAGTCTGCTGGTTGGCATACCATTACAATGAGTGCATATGACCATCCTAATATTTGGACTGGTGTAGAAAGATTGGCGCAAGGAAGAAAAGCAACAGAAGATTTACCTTTTCCTGGTGCTATCAACTTAACTCGTTTTGAACAATTGTTAAAGCAGTGGTCATTTAGAATTAATAAGTCTGATTATAATCCATCAAGGGATATTATTTTACCAACATCATTATTACATAATGAACTTGAATATTATCGCCCTGGTCCAATCGCTTCTGCACGTTTACTTGGGAGATGGTCAGAAGTAAGTATGAATGCTATTTTTACTGATTATACGGTTGACCAATCAATCTACAACATCTTACCAACAACATTTGACGAACCTGTTACGATTGGTGTTGACGTTGCTCGTTTTGGTTCAGATTTTTCAGCATTTTGTGTTAGACATGGGGGTAAAATACTTGAATTATTTGAAGTAAATGGATTAAGCACTGTTGCTGTAACAGGCAAGGTAATTGATCTATGTAAGAAGTATAGTGAACGCTTTGAAATTGCAGCACAGACAATTGATATTGCAGTTGATGTGATTGGTGTTGGATCTGGTGTTTATGATAACTTAGTTGATGCTGGTTATAATGCCCATGAAATTAATGTTTCTGAACGAGCATGGAACGCTGAAAGTTATGGTAATTTAAGAAGTGAATTATGGTTTGAAGTTCATAACCTTTTCTTAACTGGTCAAGTCTCTTTAGGTAATATTGCTTCAACAACAATATTCGATTTAAAAAAACAACTTCTTGCACCATTATTTACTTATGATAAATTAGGGCGTAGACAAGTTGAACCAAAAGATGATACAAAGAAAAGATTAGATAGAAGTCCAGACTTAGCGGATGCAATTATGTTAGCATTTGCTGTTAATACAGAATTTACAAGCGGAATAACTGCGAATAGAGATGAGGGATAATGGAAGAAGTAATATCTTCAAAAAATAAATTATGGACATTAGAGCAAATTATGTCTTCTATTGATGATTTAGATACAGAAGAAAATATAACATGTGTTATTTTTACACATATGATTCCATTTCAAATCAAAAGAAAAAGAAATAGACATTTTGTTTTCTGTAATGGAAAAAACCTTGAGAAGATTATGGGATTAGAGTCTATATTCCCATTTGTCATTATTGAAAATATGAAAGCGTTTACAGAAGATGCTTCTCATGCTATAAAAGATTTTTTATTAGCACCAAACAACCTTATTATAAGAATTATGGAGTAATTAATGGAAGAAGTTACAGAAAAACAATATGACTTAGATACTTTAAACCTTGACGGTGGAAGTATAAGCACATTTGTATCTTATATGGTACGTAATAGCTCTTTGCTACCTTTTTGGTGGTCAGAAACAAGAGAGACATATTTAAGAAAAGCATCCCTTGAAGTGGATATTATTTCAAGCATAATTAATAATTTAACTATGCGTTTATTTAATATGCCTTTACAAGTTGTGCCAGACAATCAATTAATTTCATCACATATTGGAATTGCAAAATTCTATCAAGCAATGATTAATAATGCTTGGACAAGATATGGTGAATTATTAATTAATGACCTTTTAACATTTGACAAAGGTGCATTTCTTATTGTCGAATCAACAACAAGTCCATCACAGCCATTAACACAATTCGATGTTCCAACAGGATTAAAGTATGTTCCTTCACAACAAATAATGTTAAATGATAAGGAAGATTATCCATACATTTATATTACAATGAGAGGTAAGAATATTTTATTGCACGAATCAAGAGTAATAAGGTTAGTTCAAATGCCTATTGCTATTGGTGAGTTTGCATATGTTGGATTATCTTTTGCGTCAAGAGCGTATAATGTTGGTTCAATGTTGAACGCTGCAATTAATTATGGTTTGGAATCTCTTGGAACGTTGGAGTCAGATAATATAATTTGGGCAACATCCACAACAAGTAAGGCTATTCAACAAGCTTTTAAGGATGCACAGATTGATAGTGTGAATTCAGGGAGAGTAACAAAAGGGCAAAATGTTTATATTGGTTTAAGAGATCCAGCAGGTAAACTTGGTCAACTTGAGCTAAAAAAGCTGCCTGTATCATTTGATTACGAGAAATTTACTAATGTAACAGTTAAACTTTTAGCAATTGCTGCTGGTGTAGATGAAAATGATATTATTGCTGTATCTGGTGCTGGAACAACAAAAACTGCTGCTTTAGTGAGTGATTTGAAAGCTAAGTTTAAATTAGAATCATGGTTTACTAAAAGACTACAGCAGGAAATAGGTCAAAAATTCTTACCTCCTTTTCTTAAATTACAAGTCGGTGAAAAATCAGATAATATTAGCGAAACCGAAGGCAAAGCAAGAATTAATCTTGTTCGTTCCGATAAACTGTTGGCTGAATTTGGAGCATTAGACGATAGAACAGCTAGACAAAATGCTGTTAAGTATGGTCTTATCACTAATACACAATATGAAGAGATGGAATTAATTGACGATAGATTGCCTAATGGTTTGCCGATTTATTCATTATTCTTCGATAAGAATGAAATGGTTCAAAACATGTTAAATGTTGGTATCGATGTTATGGATATTGACATAACACAAGCTGAAACAGTTATTCCTAAAATCACTAAAAAAATTCAAGAAGTTACAACTATTGCAATCAACACAACATCACAAAATATCTTTGCCACAGCGAAACAAGCATTAGCTGCATTAAATTGGTTACTAAAGCAATATAAAATCAATCCATTACAACCTGATCCTATGGTAATTGAGCCAGACGATGAAGAAGAAAATGAACCAGCAGGACAAGGAGATAGTGTTGACGAAGATACAAATGACAACCTTGATCCTTCAAAATCTAAACAACAAAATCAAGCTAATAGCT
>JAKQEK010000167.1 GCA_029558535.1 Bacteroidota bacterium
AATTCTTCGGGCAATCGACCATTCTCGATTTTCCGGAGGTAAATTTGTGGCCAACATGGTTTTCTGATCAGGAGATAAAAAATTATAATTAAACATAATATAATATTCATCTTTATTGACAATATCTGCTAATCCGGCATATTCAAATGCATGCCAGTCAATATCGTCCCGCCAATCATAGCTTAATTGATTTTCCTCATTTTTTTCAAAAACATGAATATCATATCCTTTCTGGGCTAATAAAATCGCAGTGACTAAACCACCATGTCCCGCTCCAACCACACATATTTCAACTTCTTGCATTAAATAAAAGCACAACTCCAGAGAAAATAAAGGTTTCTTTTACTCTTACTGAAAATAAAGTGAATGCAGCCGAAAATCAGTCAACAATTAAATAAATATTGATCTCCTCCTATATTAATTCATTTTTCTATTATGAATTTCTTCCAATCCTTATCGTTGATCTAAAACATTTAGACACACTTCTCCAAACAAAGAAGCTTATATGAAAATTGTCGCAAAGTGGGACCTTTCTTTTGAGATTTCCATTTGGTCGATTTTAAACGAAATTTCGCTCTTATAATATGCCACATATTAAAGATCCAAAAGCGGATTGTGAACATAAAAAATTTTCGTATATTTGTTCTGGCGTTAGAAGGGGGACTCACCCGATTCAGATCCCGAAAACCTGTTTCAATATTCCATCGATCTTCATATAATTGGCACATTCGTATGGCCCAACTTTGTTGGGATTTTTTTCCTCGAGGAGGAACAAATGTAGTCATCATCACCATGATTTGGTCCAAGAATTCTTCGGGTTTTTTTCCACTCATTAAATATTCTTTTCGTATCTCCCGCAAACGTTTTCCTCTCCGATTTGTAAAAATTAAGAACACCTGAAGTTGTGGGGAATGATAAAATTGGGCAGGTGCACCCTTAATAAAATATACATCCATGAATTTGCCGCCCTTTTTCAGATAATTTACCAACAATTTCTTGATTTTGGCATATTTTTTATATGGTCCAATATAATTTACACCTCGTACACTTAATTCCGAGAGAAAATCATATGTGGGAAACCAACGATCCCCAAGAACATATTTAATGGTAAATCCTTGTTGAATCAAGCGATCTATGATTTGGATCATAAAGGGAACATTTGATCCATGCTTTTTTACCAAGTCAACTCCATAATATAAATAAGTCGATCCCGATTTTATCATTAATGCGATATATTTCCGTTTATGCTTTGTTCCTGGTCCATTATATCCCTCGGTGATATAAGGATTATAGGGATACCGATCGGAGCCATAATACCATTGATCCGTGTTATCAACAATAAGAACAATCTCTTTTGTAATTAATTTATGTTCTAAAGCATATTCCAGTTGAACATCGAAGATAAATTGATTTAAAGATTTCACGATATAATCAGGGAGTCCATTTCGAAATTTTCGTAATTGATCTCCGTTTGGGAACAATCGTTCTTCGCGATCTCCCCATCCCCCATATTGTTTAGGAGATGTCTTTCGTCGTTGTTTGGATTGTTTTTCTTTCCAAAGATAAGCATTATGGCGATCTGCAGCTTCATCTAAAGAAAGATTGGTAAGAGCATGTAAGATAAGACCTAACCAAAAGTCGTCTGCTGTATATTTATCTCCAATATATATTTTCAGATGTGATTTAATAATGCATTGATGGGCGATATTTTTTAAGTATGTCAACCAGTAATCATACAGAACCGAGTTTTCATCGGAAGGAGGTTGAGCGCTCTTTCCGGTTAACGTTGGGGTTGTCATAAATGCAACGAAGATTCGGTTCTTTTTAAACCTCCAGACCTCGTTGATTTAATTTCATTGTTGACTGAAAATGCAAAAAAAAAATTCAAACGCTTCAAGAATAAAGAATTGAGAATTAAGATTTTTTACTTTACTTTACTTTACTTTACTTTACCCTTTTTTATTCGGAATGAGAGAAATAGACAAAATATGCCAGAAATTACGCAAAATAGATTGGGATCAAAGCCCGCAATACTGATAAATGGATTCTGAAATACATTTTCTTCAGAATTTGTTTGAGATGAAGTTTGATAATTAACATTTATATCTACTAATGGATAATGATCACTAAATTCCCCAATTTGATATGGAGTATCCCATATTTCGCCATTATTTTTTGCAGTAGGATAACGGGTTTTATAATCATCCAGATGAGGGGTATTGGCTGTATAAACAGCATTCGAGTCGTTTTCCGGCCCGATTCCGAAACCGTCCAAGATGATGAGTACTACGGGTTTTTCATTTTCCAATTAAGTTTTCTCCGAAACGGATTATTTGCGAAAAGCTCTCGAGATTGAGCGATGCTCCACCCACTAAAACTCCATCTACATCCCGTTGCTGCATGATACCGTGTATGTTTTCCGGTTTCACCGACCCACCGTAAAGTATGCGAACGTGATTGGCTATATCACCGTCAAAATTATCAAAAATGAGTCCCCG
>JAKQEK010000199.1 GCA_029558535.1 Bacteroidota bacterium
AAAAGCGCCAGAGCATAAAGTGTTTGAAATAACAACATCGGCTGATATTAACATGGCTTATCTTAGGATACCAATCGAAGTGGGAACCGAAACAGAAGAATTATATTTGACCTATACAACGCCAAACGGCGATATGCTTTCTTTATCTGCAATTATTGAAGACGGTTTATGCTTATATAGATTTAAAAATTCTATTTCTATCTGTGCATCTCCAGATTATGCTGAAGATAAAAATGGCTGGTATGAAAATATACCACATGGCCAAAAAATTTTAGCAGGAAAGACTACATTTATAATGCAAAGGTTTAGCAAAATAAGTCTGGGACTAGTACTTAACTCATTAAAAACTAAGCCCAAAAACTATATTGAATGGCCATATTACTATCAATATTATGGTACTTGTTGGGCAACGACATGGCTAATGCTATTAAAGGGATGCTCTGAGGCAGTAAACAGTAAATATGATGCTATCTATAAAATTTGTACGCTTGCGCCCAACGGAATAAAAAAAGGTGAAGAAGATATAAAAAACTGGCTTGAACGAGTGGGTAATCTTGAAATTGAAAAAAAATCAGGATTAGGGCCACTTGAATGCTATTATGCACCTAACAGACAATATAACGGGACCGAAGGAGTTGAAGAAACCTCAAACGCTATACAATATAATCATGCGCTCATTTTATTGGAGCATTTAAGTAAAGGAAAACCCGTTATGGCCTTTTACTTAGGGCACGCACTATTATATACCGGTTATGAGTATATGGGCTCTGTAGATGATTTAATGAAACTAACAGGCGAAAAGTTTAAAGAAGAATTTTTATTTCGTCTTAAATTTTGTCATCACAATCCGGCAAGAGGTGCGTATTTGATGGCTGGAATTGGTAATATTTTACAAAGAAATTATGCATTACCACCTGTTGCAGTATACTTTACACTTAGTGGCGAAAATATAAAAGCTAAGCGTCTATTGACAATACATTTACCTGATGATGATTTACTCAATAATCCTGATAATAAAGAAGGAAATGATAGTTTGCCAGGAAAAACCACTGGAAGCAATAATTGTGTAAAATTTATAAATGCAGGTAATAATGTTGCTTGGTCAATCTATGATTTTACTAAACAAGAAGGATATAAATGGCTTTCAAATCAGACTGGAAATCAATCTGAAATAAGTGTAATACCCGAATTTGATGATATAGCTTTACAAAACATACCAATATTTAAGCCTGATTTAATTTTGCCAGGTTCTGTTAGCACCGCAACAGATGTAAATGTTAAAGTAAAATTAAGCATTTTTAGTTCAATTAATTCGCTTCCAAATAGGTTGATTCATTTCAAGGATTTATTTATAACAGATAGTCAAAATAATAAAATACCGATTAAACAAATCAACGGTGAAATTTCAATTAAAGATCATTTTTATAACTTTACAAATTTGACAAGTTTTGTTGAAGAATTTAAAAATAAACTGCTCGATAGTGACGGATCCGAGTATGTTTTGAGAGTATCATTAATGCCGCGCGATAATGAGTCTATAATTTATGATAAATTCGATTTAAAATTTAACTACAATAAACCATTGACGATCTCGCCTAAAAAATCTTATCTTGATTCAGAAGAAAGAATTAATTTTAATATTAAAGGCATAAATAAAGAGGATTTAAAGTTAGATATTTACCCACAAAATGAAAATATCTTAATAGGTACAGTAGGATTTGATTCA
>JAKQEK010000238.1 GCA_029558535.1 Bacteroidota bacterium
TCGATCCATTCGCGAGGTACCCCATAAATCATTATTTTAGCGTCCTTTTCCTTTTTAGTCCTTTTGATATTATGTTTTACTGCGGAATCGTCTATAACTTCCTTCATGGCTATTTTATTAATAGTCGTTGTCATTTTAAAACCTCCTTGGCGAGCGCAATTATTTCAATGGCGGCATCTCTTTTTTTCGTGGTTTCTGTCACACCCTGGCCTTTTGTGAATATATGTCGGTAGTCATTGCGTTCTTTGATCACCGTCTTTAAAAGGGTTAAAGTTTTATTGTTGTCTTTTACCTGATTTATAATTTCTGCAGTATTTGCCCTTGGCGGCAGGTGGTTAATTAATACATGTGCCTTTAAGGACGGTTTAGCTTTCTTCATTGATTTTAAATACTCGTTAAACATAAGCAGGCCGTAAATTTCAACTTCTGAATCTGATGTAGGGGTTATAACCATATCTGATAATAATATTGCCATGCGATTAAGATCGCTATCGAAAGCGCCGGTATCAATAATTAAAATGCCGGTATTTTCTTTTATGATCTTTTTAAGTACTTTATCATTTTCAGCTCTGATAATATTAAGCGGTTCAAGGCTGTTGCTCTTTCTGATCTTATTAAAAAGCGTTGCTGATTTTTGATAGTCTAAATCTAAAATCGTTACTGCATAACGCCGGTTTAATTCAATAGCCAGATTGAGCGCTATTGTTGATTTGCCTACGCCGCCTTTGCTACAAGCAATTGTTATTATTTTTTTCATGGTTTGCCCCCGCTAATTATTATTATATACCTTTTCGGCAAAAAATACAAACTATTAATAACGAATTAAGGCGGTTGCTAATTAATAATAACTTTTTATGGCATTATATGTTTTTTATTAACGTTTAAAAGCTTTTATATATAAACACTAATATTAATTATTAAAAATTAGTATTAGTTATAAAACATTATTGTATTTGCCTTAAAAGTATTATAAACAATATAAAAATAATTTAAAATTCCCCTGTTCCCACCTCCCCCCTTTATTCCCGCGCCCATGAAACACATACCCCGCATATAAGAAACCATAATCCCGTATAAACCCTAAAAAGTGACTTACCACATTATCGCAACTATCGATTAAATCGACACATACAACGCACCCCGCCTCAAAACGCGCTTCCAGCGATGCCAATTCGGCCAAAATCCGGTGATTCAGCATCCTAAAAAAACCCCAATTATGCCATATTCAGCCGAATCACGCTTTCCATTAAATCGCGTCTAAATAACAGTTAAAACCAATAGCGAGCGCGCCGTTAAACAGGAGAGTTCTTTCCTGCC
>JAKQEK010000242.1 GCA_029558535.1 Bacteroidota bacterium
GTACCTTATTTGGACAATAATCTGGTTGAATATGTTTTCTCAGTTGCCAGCGATATTAAAATCAAGAATGGCGTTAATAAATATCCATTAAAAAAAATTCTTGCCAACTATGTGCCAGAAGAATTATTTATGCGACCTAAAAAAGGATTTTCAATACCTTTAGCAAAATGGCTAAAATCTGATTGGAAATATTTGCTTGATCGCTATCTTGATAAAAAGATAATTCAACAGGCAGGATTAGTAAAATTTGATGTGGTACAGAAATTAATTCAGCGTTTTCTTTCCGGAGAAGATTATTTATATAATCGTATCTGGTGTTTAATTGTACTTCATCGCTGGTATGAGCGTGAACAATAGTGATTAAATTGTTTCCAGATCTTTAGACTTAACCCATCCAACATTTCCATTGGGGATTTTTATTTTTTTCCAATTACCCAATTCATCGACAATATTAATTTTAGTTCCTTCATGTAATTGGAACAGGTTGGTGCCTTTATCATCAGGAGCACTTTTTATATAGGCACTTTGACTGATAATTAAAGCCTCTACTGATGAGTCGTTTATACTTTGGCGTGTTTGCGATGTGATAAAGAAAAATAATGTACAGCATGCCAAAATTAAGCTGATGATAAAACACAATTTTTTCAGTGAAGCATTTTTAATTAATATCATGATGGCTATTGTTGCTATAAAAAGCCAAAGAAAAACTAACATAATGACAGCAGATGTGTCTGCAGTGGAGGAGGCAAGGTAATTGTCCCACCACTGATTGTAGAATACTTTTGGTGTTGGCTCAATTTTGTCAATTGTTTTTTGATTGGCAATAGCTAAGTTGAGATTTACATCAGCATCGTCAGGTTTAATCTTTTTTGCTCTTTCGTAATTTAATATTGCTTTTGTGTAATTGCCTGCTTTATAATATGCGTTTCCCAGATTGTAATAAACTTCAAATGAAATTATGTTGTCTGAAATTAATTGTTCATATTTTTCAATAGCCTGAAAGTAGCTTTGTTTTAAATACAGATTGTTGGCTTCCTTGAATAATAAATCATCTTTCGAGTCAGCAAAAATATTGTGCGAAAGCAAAAGACAAAGTAGTATAAATATATATCTTGCTTTCATAGTTTATTTGTTTAAATGATTTTCAAGTTCCGTAATGAGAGCAACTGTTTCGGTGTAAATACTTTGTGTGTTGTTGTTTTGCGTTTGTGGCGAATATCGAGCAAGTTCACACAAGTCAATTGTTGTAATGATTCTTTCAGTTAATGCATCCGGTATATTTCTGGCGATTAATTTCTGTCTTAGATTTTCTTTTGTCATCTCAGAAAAATTAATGTTAAGTTTGTCAGAAGCATATCCATATAAGGCTTTTGATATTTCTTCGTAAAAAGAGTCATCTTTCTTGGCATCAATCATTTTTTTTGCGACTGACAATCGTTTATGAGCCATTTTCGTAGCTCTACTGCTGCGCATATATTCTGCATCACCGGCAAGTTTATTCCTTTTCCTGATATAAAATATCAGTATAATCAATGATAGAAATGGAATTACTATCAATAAATAATAAAAACCACTTTGATAAAATGTTGTTGCAGGTTTGGTTATTAATTTTCCGGTTTTAATGAATGAGATATCTTTACCGAGTAGCTTAATGTCTGTTTTATTTTGTGATGTCGCAACAGATTGTGCAGCACTTGCATCTCCCGAAATACCTTTAACTGTAATTTTAAACTCTGATGAATGTAACCGTACATACTGCTTTTTATCCAGGTCGAAGTAGGTGAATTTTATTGGGTCAATAGTATATTCACCTTCATGACGTGGTATCAATAAATATTCAAAGGTTTTACTTCCTGAAACACCGCTTTCTGAAGTGGTGGTGTTGTCACTGACTTTCGGATCGTATTTTTCAAAATCTGTTGGCACTTCAACTTCCGGTGCATCAATTAGTTTTAAATTTCCTTTGCCGGATATTTTTATTTTAAGGTTAATGGCATCATTAGCTTTTACTTTATCATTATCAGTTGTAGCCTGAAGATTAAAAGTTCCAACTGCACCTTTAAATGCATTGTCCTTTTCCTGAGGAAGATCTTTGACTGTTATTTTTACCGGTAAGCTTTTAACATTAACTTTTACATCTTGTGCCGAGCCGAAAAGCGGGTCATTAAAAAATGGATCGTTAAAAATGTCGAATGGGTTATTGGAGCGTTTACGTTGCGTTTGAATACGTGCAACGCAACTGCCTTCCATAGGCTCAATAGTTAATGTACCTGATTGCTGTGGAAACAACAATACTTTTTTAACTATACCAACTCTGTACATTTCACCATTGTAATTTTCAGTGGTTAGTTCTAATTGCTGCGGCATTTTTAATTCCTGCGACCAGAATCCATTTAGTGCAGGCAATTTATCAATGCTGTAGTTAACCAAATTGACTTTAGTGTATAGTTTATAAGTTGCTAACAAAGCTTCTCCTCGATAAACAGATGATTTGTTTACACTAACTCTTAAAAAGACACTGTTACTACTAATACCT
>JAKQEK010000248.1 GCA_029558535.1 Bacteroidota bacterium
GTCCGTAATTATTATCCTGTGAATAAACAGAAAAAATTCCCAAGCCAAATAGACTTAGGAAAATAGTGGTAATTTTTTTCATGTCTGAATTCTATTTTATTTTAAAGACTGTCCTTTTGCAACTTTTCTAATTACTTCAAATGTTTCTGTTTCATCTCCCTGTAAGTAGGAAGTGTGTTGCCATACAACTTTACCTGTTTTGTCGAGCAAAAATGTATGAGGTACATTTGTAACATTCATAGCCCGTTTAAAATCGCCGTTTGGATCTAGGTAAACATCAAACTCCCAGCCGCGTGCATTAACAAATGGGCCAACAGAAGAAGTGCTGCGAGCATTATCTGTAGAAATTGCAATAATTTTCACTCCTGTTTCTGCTTTTAAATCATCATACTCTTCGCTTAATGCTGTTAATTCCTGAACACAAGGTTTACACCACGTGGCAAAAAAACTAACCAAAACCGGTTTGCCGTTATTTGAGGTGATTGTTTTGGTGTTTACTGTTTTTCCATCTAAATCTTTTATTTGTACTTGGGGAATTTCCTGTGAAAAAACAGAAAACGTTAAAACTCCTAAAACAAAAAGTAATACTAAATTTTTCATAAGACCTTAAAATAAATTTTTGTAAAAATAATTAAAACCTTGTTCTAATTACAACAATTAAACCAAATTTTAAAAACAGCCCGGATTTTCCGGACTGTTTTAATATTACTTATTTTACTATTATTATTTTATAGTTTTCAATAGAAGTGTCTTTTTTAACTCTAACAAAATATGAACCGGCATTTAATTCTGAAATATCAATTTTGTTATATTCCATTGCATTATCAATGCTTAGAACAACTTGTCCGAGATTATTTAAAACTTCAACATTTGCATTTTTTGCAAAATTAACATTTAACTGATCATTTGCCGGGTTAGGAAATACTTGTGTTTCGAATACTGAACTACCTTCAACTTCTGTTAATGTTGTTGTAACTTGAAGATTATCAATCATAAATGCATAATTATCTGTACCAACATAGTTTACTGCAAGATAAACCTGTTGTCCATCGTATGTGGAGAGATCTCTAGTTACCTGAGTCCATGTTGCCGGAGCATTTGCCTGAGAACCCAACACTGTAAAGTTAGCAGGGTCGTTATCTGTTGTAGAAATGGCTATTTTATATTCTTCTTGTCCCCAAGTGGCGTTGGTAGATCTTACGTAAACGCTAAAACTTGATCCTGTTCCAAGAGTAATCTGTGGAGAAATGAACCAATCATTATTATAAGATCCATTTCCTGCACCGGGGTTATTAGTCATTGCAAAACCGCATTTATCACCGGCATAAGGGGCATAGTCTGATTCTGCAAGAGAATGGCTGTAACATGAAAATGCATTGGTTGTGCCGGTAACGCCATAGTCCGAAAAATCCCCCCATACTGTACCTCCGTCAACATCAGTTGTTATCCAATTGTACGGAGAAAAATCTGTCGGGAATGTTGATTCTACTATAATTTCTTCGAAAGTAACAAAGAGATCATCAACATTTCCCGGATCAATAATATTGACTGTATGAGTTGCAACTGTGCTAGGACCATTAGCATTTGTAACAACTAATGTAATATCATATTCTCCTGCTGCTGCCCAACTTACACTTGGGTTTGCTACATCTGAAGTTGCAGGTGTTCCGCCTTCGAAAGTCCATTCATACCCGGTAATTGGATCTATACTGATACCTTCATTTGAAAACGATAAGTTGTTGCCAATGTAACCTGAAGCAGGTCCGGAAATTTCAGCTACAGGAACTTCTCCCGCTGAAGGACATGAACCTAGTTCTGCATAAACTGCTGCAGCACTTGTCCATGCCTGATCTGTAACGTCTTTATAATAACCTGAAGGACAAACCATAAATACTGTAGGAACATAGCCTTCATAGAGTTCGGAAAAATTAGGTAATATTGTGCTGCTTAAGATAATCGGAACAGGCCATTCACCACCTTCTGTCCAATCTCCTTGTGTTTCGGTTCCTTCACCCTGAACTTCTGCAAGTGTTCCACCGTCACATTCAACCCATAATACGACGAGTTCATCTGTGCCGGCAGGGCCATAAGTGTTGTGTAAATCATCAAAAACACCTGATTGGTGTAAATTCCAGCAAGGATTACACCATATTGCCGAAAAGTCAATAATTACAGTTTTTCCTGCCGCAAGGTATTCGGCTAAGTCATGTTCAACACCATCAATGTCCGTTGCCGTAAACATTCCTGCTTCTGCCCAGGTTACCATAGTGGATTTTGTTGAGATTTTTTCACATGTCGGAGATGTTTCAATTTTATTTTGTGCAAACACAAAAACTCCGATTAAAATAATAATGTTAAGAAGTAAAAGCTTTTTCATAATTAAATGTTTTAAGTTATTGACTAAAAATTCATACTTTCTGACTGCTAAAATAGTTAATAGTTTAATTGATAGGATAGTTTTAACAAAAAAAAACGGTTATAAAATACAATTTTATACCAATAATGCAATATTTATCACTTTAAATCAAACATCGTAAATTCAACAAGCAAATGCGACAGATTTATAAAAAACATCTTTAGGCGTCTTAAACCCTAAGTTCTTCCTTGGTCTTCTGTTAATTTTATATTGTACATGTTTAATAAATTCATCATCAAAAATATTAAAATTTGATTTTTTAGGTATGTATTGTCTGATTAATTTGTTAGAATATTCACTTAAACCTCTTTCCCAAGAAGAATATGGATGAGCAAAAAAGAATTTAGCTTCTAGTTTGCTTGCAATTTTCTCGTGTCTGGCAAACTCGCTTCCGTTATCACTGGTTATAGAATTTACAATATTTTTATATGGTAACAACATTTCTATTACAGTATCAGCAAGGCCGTCAGCATTTTTACCATTATTGAGTTTTTGAATCATAATCATAGCTGTTGTTCTTTCAACAATAGTTACTATTGCCCCTTTATTATTTTTTCCTACAATAAGGTCTATTTCCCAATCTCC
>JAKQEK010000258.1 GCA_029558535.1 Bacteroidota bacterium
GATTCTCAAAACGATAGATGACGAAAAGTATCTTCAACACGGCCAACAGTGGCGAGCCCCCACATCTTGTGGCAGAATATTCTTGACACACAAGAAATTGTTTCTTATACTTCACTCACAAAAAAGGAAGTTCTTATCAATTTATATGCTCTCAAAAATTAAACATAGAATTAGATTATATTTGGATAAAAAAATATGGAAAACTTATGATTCTCAATAAACCCAAAATAACAGAAACTTTGATCGAACTTTTAACGAAAGATGATTTTTCCAAAATTAAACTTGGAATTGAAGAAATAAAGGGAAACATAACAAATCTAAAAACAGATAGATTAGGTTTTCTGAATATTGGACTGAACGGCGATACAATAAAAATTGATGCAAATTATCTGAATAAAGAAATAAACCAAATACTTGAAACCCATACACTTGAGAGAACTAAATATTACATCCAAAGACTAATCAAATCTTTGACCGAAATTAAAACGAGTAAAATAAATGATCTCAACCTAAACCGATGGAAAGAATATGACGATATAATTACCGATAGCTTATGGATTATGGATAAACGTGATAATTCCGGCGCACATAATGCTGGTTACTGGGGGAATTTTATTCCGCAAATACCAAATCAACTTCTACGAAGATACACAAAACAAGGTGAGTGGGTATTGGATACTTTTCTTGGAAGCGGAACAACGCTAATTGAATGTAAGCGATTAGGTAGAAATGGAATTGGAATTGAGTTACAACCCAAAGTCGCCGAGATTGCTAAACTAAATATAGATCGTGAGAAAGATTTATTTTCAAAAAATGTAAAGACAGAAATTATCACTGAAGATAGCACAGAGCTAAATTATGAAGAAGCACTCCAAAAAATTGGGATAAAATCAGTACAATTTATAATTATGCACCCTCCTTACTGGGATATTATAAAATTCAGTGATAATCCTAGTGACTTATCAAATGCAAAAAGTATTGAAGCGTTTCTCGAAGCGATGGGAAAGATTATTGAAAAAACTTATCCCATCTTAGATAAAAACCGCTATTGTGCATTAGTAATAGGAGATAAATATTCTGGAGGAGAATGGATTCCACTTGCATTTTATACTATGCAAGAATTTCTTAAACGAGGATACAAACTTAAATCTACAATTGTAAAAAACTTTGAAGAAACAAAAGGTAAAATGAATCAAAAAGAATTGTGGCGTTATAGAGCACTTGTAGGCGGCTTTTATATTTTCAAACATGAATACATTTTTCTATTTAAAAAAGAAAAATCATCAACAAAAATAAAATAATTGGAGTAATTAATGGCTACCACACATGTATTTATCGTTGATACCACAACTTTTAAAATTCACTTAGAGTATTTATTTGCTGGTACTGGTGCTGGTGACAGAATTGTTGATTTTAATAATCGTAGTACAACAGAACTGCCCCATACAACAGAAAATAATTTAGTAGGTATGATTGCTGATTCACAAAGAATAAGAAGAGATGATTTTATTGTTTTTTATCTTCAACAAAATGCTGGCCAAGGGATTTATGAGGGAAAATTCTATGGAATATTCAAGGCAAGAGAAGATCTATCTTTTTTAGACAATAATAACCGTCTTCAGTATTTAAAAAATGAATTAGTGAAGTCCCTAACATTCAGAACATTACTTGTACCCTATGAAATTTATGCAAAAGGTGTAACAGAATGGGAAGCTCTTGATGAGATAAGGAACATTCAATCACCAAATCAAATGCTTTGGAGTTTAATTTATAGAAAACTTAAAGGCAATCGTGGAAATACGATGATTACAATTTACGAAAGTGAAAGACTTTTTAAACTTCTTCGTGATAAAAACAATAGACAAACTCTAAATGCAAATTACTTCTCATACGATGTTGATAATCAAGAAATTATTGCAAACAACCAAAGAAATAACTACGAAGGTAGAAAAGAAATAATAAATATTTTCCCAAGACTTGAAAACAAATACAGCAACCACAGAGCATTTGAATCTCATTTACAAGCATATATTGTGCAAAATATTGGTCGGGGTACAAACCAAAGTTTAGATACATGTCTTCTTGGTGGTTTGCCTATTGAATGGTTAGGGAATGAAGTTTCTTGTGGCGTTGGAATGCAGAGAATTGATGTAGCTTGTTCTCTTCTAAATGATAATTCAAGAATAATCGAAGCAATAGAATTAAAGGCAGTTGAAGCAAGCACTGATAATATTTATCAATTACAACGTTATGTTGATTGGCTTGAACAATATTACATTCCAAATCGTGTAAGTGATATTCAACCAGTTCTAGTTTCAAAGAAAATTCAAGACAAAACACTTCCCTATTACCAAGAAATAATTGAGAGTTTTAATACCTTCAATACTAAAAATCATAATTGTCTTCCACTGAAATATATTGAATATGAGTTGGCGAATCATGTTTTAGTGTTTAGTGAAGTTCAATATTAAAATCGCATATAACAAGTTCTTCAAGCCGACCGCTATTGGCATTAGTTTTTAAAGTTGCATTGCTGTGTTGGGCGGCGGCTT
>JAKQEK010000267.1 GCA_029558535.1 Bacteroidota bacterium
AAGGTGCTTCTCAGTTTTTAAGAATTACACAATTACAATTATTCTGATATTTCCATTTAGCTTAAACCGTTTTACAGCTCCCAGACCTGTAACACTTTGTGAAAACTTCTTCCAGAACGAAACAAAATAAAGTAACGCAAACGCAGACTTAACAACTTTCTTGCAGCAGTAACCTGCACCTTCGCATAACGTTCCGGGTTAATGAAGTGGCGGAAATCGAAGATAATAATTTTCCATGGCGGCTCAACCGAAATATAAAAATTAAACTCTCGAGACGCCAAGCACAAAACCAGCCATTTCATTTAACCCAATGTTATCGGCAGCTTTTTCATTGCTTGATAACTTTGAATTGGGCTGTTAAACGCTCCGTTTGAATTTTAAGAAAGTATAGTCCAGGCAACAGACATTTAAAATTGTTTAACTGACCTGACAAACTTTCCCCTTGGCCCACCTCTTGTCCTGAAATATTTACTATGGAGTAATCTATCCTGTCAAATTTACCGACTACGGATATATAATCATTAAAAGGATTAGGATATATTGAAATAATCTCATCATTAATCTCACGAATTGATGTATTTAACAGTTGGTCACCATAACTTTCAACGAATCTCACTCCGCATGCGGTATCAACCCAGAACACCCAATGTCTGTGCCTAATACAACCCGACAAACAATCTTCCCAACCTATAGAATAATTTAACTCAACATAATCTGGATTAATAGTAGCTGTAATATTATCTCCAGTTCCTGCCATACCAATAGACTCTGAGAAAACAACGCCCGGGATGGCTTCAAAAACATTAGTCAATGGTGCAATATTATAATTACTGTCAGATTCGAAATAAACAATGTGATAACTAAACGATCCACCCCGGTCATTGTAACGGTCAAAGGTAAATTTATAGGCTATCAGCAAACTATCCATTAAAGAATACCCAGTTGGAATAATCCCATTTTTTAATTGTTGCATCCAGAACAAATTAGAATCAGCAGAAACAGAAATTCTTTTCATAGTCGGATTAGAATGCTTATGGATGTCAAACATTTGAACTACAGTATCACGAACCGGCAAACTAGGAGCATTATAGACAGCAATCAAAGCATTCAATATTGAATCAGATTGAGCTTGCGGAATCTCAATGCTGTCAATAAATGTCAAATTTAAATAGTATATTTTCTCAAGAGCTATATTATCTGCATCATCCCTATATCTATTAAGAATACTGTCTGCAGCAATACAGGATGAAGGGACACTCTGTCCAAAGGAAAGAAGTGAATTAATAAACATTAGAAATAACAAAATATTCTTTTTCATAGAGGCAGGTTCTAAAAGTTGCCGATAACGTTCCGGGTTAATGAAGTGGCGGAAATCGAAGCTACAACTTATCTTTGGCGGCTCAACAATAATTAATAAAATTAACAGATCGAGCCGCCAAGCATTATCCCAGCCATTTCATTTAACCCAATGTTATGCGTAGTTATTTTATATACCCGGGAATTTATCAAACCACTGCTTTATGTACACGGTCTCATCACTACTTTTACCTGAATTTTTGGAATACATTTCAAGCACATTAGTCAACACTTCAATAAAATATTTCTTTACCCAAAGATACTTTTCATAATGCAACTGACTAGAATAAATGTTTTCCAAGACTAGCTTATACACCTTTTCCAACTCCCGCTGCTTCACTGCTTCAGTCATCACCTTGTGACCATATGCTACAAAAAAATCTTCGTTTGAACTTGAACCATCATGAACAAGATTAAGATTATTCAAATCACAATTAAGAGAGTCTGGATTAATAAATTGATAAAAAGATTCTCGATTCGGTTCAATTCTAGGTATAACAGATGGATCAATGATAACCCGTGGATACCTTGCCAATTGCTCTAACAAATATGCATTTATGAGACCTTTACCGACAATTAAATTCTCCTTCGTATCAAAGTGAATTTCACCAAAACTTACAGCACCTCGAATCCAAATATTTTTAAAAAACAAGGCAGTTTGGATAGTCTGGACAGCTCGAATTAGAATTTTAAAATCTTCCTTAGTGTTAGGTGCAATGAGTATTACCGAATCACTAACCAATAAAGACTGAATATTCTGCTTTGCTGATTTTACATCATTGAGAACTTCATGAATTGTAGAAAAATAGATTTCAAGATCTTCAATCTTCCGTTTAAAAACGAGTTCTTTAAAGCCCAATACGTCCAAATAAGCAACATACTTATCTGCCAAATTTTCCTTAAGGTTCATAGCTCCAATAATTACGCATAACGTTCCGGGTTAATGAAGTGGCGGAAATCGAAGATAATAACTTTCAATGGCGGCTCAACCAAAATATAAAAATTAAACAACGAGCCGCCAAGCACAGAACCAGCCATTGCATTAACCCAATGTTAGCGGCTGTTTTTCTCATTTCCGTCTGTTGTTAAGTTCCTGTTCTATGTCGTCAAAATTTGTCAACTCTCTTGGAATAAGCACAATATTTTTACCGTTAAAAGTATTGGAGTTTGTCATCTTAACCCACAAGTCACCATTCTTTTTTTCAATAGATTTTATGTTGTCGAAGTCAACTTTTGCATAATACCCCCCAGAAATATTTTTTGCTCTTTCGTAAGCCATTTTGTGTAAAAAGTTAAGTCGTGGTTCATTAGTTAAGTCAATTACCCTTGTTATAGAATTGTCGTCAATTATAATTTGAAGATTTTCTGCTGTCAGCCGTGTCAATTTTTTATTGTTAAGGTATATAAGTCCAACAATTAACGCTGTAAACAACAATGAAAAAAGTAAAATGTAAATTAATTCTGCTGGTGCATCCTTTTGTTTTGTCATTGGAAACATAAGGAATGGCATAGTTAACATTATAATTGCTAAAATTTTAAATACTCTGTTATCATTTCGTTTTGTGTATTCTGAAATTTTGGAGTTGTCAATTTTGTAAGTTTTCATTGTCGTCAAATTTCTTTGTTTAAAAGTCAATTCGATGTCGGTTTCGCGTGTCGTCTTAAAATAGCCGCTAACGTTCCGGGTTAATGAAGTGGCGGAAATCGAAGATAAGAACTTTCCATGGCGGCTCAACCGAAATATAAAAATTAAACAATCGAGACGCCAAGCACAAAAACAGCCATTTCATTTAACCCAATGTTAGTGGCAGTTAAACTACAGTCAATGAACCATGTCATATCGGAGCATCGAAGTAAATCCTAAAAAAACGACTGAAAATAATATATATAATATTACGATCAAACTTCCTATTACTTTTCTTCTCTTCGTTTCATTTATAAATCTACTTTCAATTTTTTCATATCGTCTGTTTCGCATGAAGTAAATGCCACATGCAAGCATTAAAATAGTTGCTAAAATATAAAGGTAATTTGTTTTTAATTCAATTATGGGAAGTATTCTGACAACTTGCAAAATATTCATTAGAGACAAAATGTATAATCCTAATATGCAACTCAAAGATATAAAAGCTATAACAGCTCCATCTCTTTGTCCTTGAGCTTTATTAAAGAACCTATGAAATTTATAATAAATATAATCCAAAATATTTAAGAAGTTAATTTGCTTTCAAAACAGTAGGAGGATGTTCAGACGCTGCCATTAATTGCCACTAACGTTCCGGGTTAATGAAGTGGCGGAAATCGAAGATAATAATTTTCCATGGCGGCTCAACCGAAATATAAAAATTAAACACTCGAGACGCCAAGCACAGAACCAGCCATTTCATTTAACCCAATGTTAGGCGCAGTTCTACTTTTCGTCGTTTAATGTCTCAACAATGATAAATTTATCCATAAATGTCGGAATCCTTCCAAGGTAATCAAGTTCTAAATTATTACGCAACGATATAAAATCCGTATAACAATATTCATGCATCTTTGCCACAATTTTATTCGAATTGTCGATTAATAATATTTTGTACCCCAATGAAAATGTATCCTTGTATCCTATTAACTTACTTTTATCCAATTCTATACTACGTCGTGATAAAATATTCTTTAGGATAATTCTATTTTTTGTGATTGAAATAAAGTTTAATTCAACTAAAATCATTCGTCCTAAGAACAAAATTAAAAATCCCGAGCATGGCCATGCCAATCTCATGAACAATTTGTCTTCACTCCCTAAGTTATTATAACAAAAGGTAGTATAAAGAAGAAATGAAAGATTGAACAGCCATAAAATGATTATTAATCCTGTTTTTCCAATTATCCTGAATTTTGATTTGTAATATGGCATGAGGTTCCTAGAATTGCGCCTAACGTTCCGGGTTAATGAAGTGGCGGAACTCGAAGATAATAATTTTCCATGGCGGCTCAACCGAAATATAAAAATTAAACAATCGAGACGCCAAGCACAAAACCAGCCATTTCATTTAACCCAATGTTAGGCATAGTGCTTAACTTTTATCCTAGCCAATTGACATCGGGCGTTTTTCTTTATTTTATCATAAATTTGCCAGTTGACAAAATTTGATTCTCTGTTCGCACTTGATACATATAAACTCCTGCAGTCAATATTCCTTTTTCGATTCGCAATTGAGAATCGGAAATGTTTTCTATAAGCTGTACAGGCTGTCCAATAGAATTGTAAAGCGTCCAGTTCCATCCAACTTTTTGACCGTAAAGTCGAACAATTGCAAAATCGCTGACTGGGTTTGGAAAAACTGTTAAACTAATTGACCTCTCTTGTTCCTCGATGCCGACAGTGATGAAATAGCAATTGTTATAAACTTGATTAATCCATTTTACAGTGTCGCTTTGCCAATAACAAAGCAAATCCTCACCGAAGTCAGAAACTAGGTTACCGTTGACAAGAAGTTCGTTAATGATGCCATGTTTACTTCCAAAATCTTCAATCCATTCTTCTACATATCCACAGGAAGGAAAGTTGAAAATTAATCTGCGTTTTAATTGTCCATAGACTATTACAGTATCTACCGAATCAACAATCAGATAATTGTTGCCACAGAATGAGATTGGTTTTATTGTATCTCCAACATTTGCAGCAAAGTTGTAAAGCAAATATTCCCCAAATAAATTATGATAGTAAACCATTTGTGCCGAATCTCTCATTGCTCCATTTAACGTCCAACTTGTCAATGTAGTGTCGCTCGTCTTGTACAGTTTTTTATATAGATTAGAGCCAATGGTAGTATCTCCTTCAAGTTTGTAAGAAACTGGTAGACACATGACACCAAATGGTCCAGAAGAGCACTCTGCAACATTCCATCGTTTTGTTGTGTCGACAAAAGTTTGGGAATAGCTGGTAAAACTTGAGATGAATAAAGCAAGTAGAAAAAGTAGTTGTTTCATTGTCGTTAGTTTAAAAAGTGTTTAAATGTCGCTAGTTTAAGCATTATGCCTAACGTAAAGGGTTAATGAAGTGGCTGAGCTACGAAGTTAAGACTTTCCTTTGGCGGATAATCCGAAATATAAAAATAAATAGATTAATCCGCCAACCTAAGAACAGCCATTTCATTTAACCCGATGTTATGAGAGGGTGCTTCACAATTTTTAAGAATCACATATTTACAATTATATTCATGCTCACATCGGGCTTAAAATGATTGGAAGTCTCCATCCCTCGGAAATATTGTGAAAACTTCTTCTTGAACGCACTAAAATAAAAATACGCGAACCTTATCTTAACTAATTTCTTGCAGCAATTTCCTGCACCTTCTCATAACGT
>JAKQEK010000270.1 GCA_029558535.1 Bacteroidota bacterium
TGCTAACAAATCCCTTGGTAAAAGCTGCTGAAAACTCAAGGGGAATCATCATCGAAGCTGCGCCGTTCTTTATCGATCAGCTAACAGAAGCTGGTAACATGGCAGTCCTTGAAGATGCTGTGGTTAAAACTAGAATAACTCTAGAACTGAACTATAAAGGAACAAGCAGTGAATATGCTAACAATACCAAAAAGCCAATTGTTCTAACCCCTGAGAAAATCCTTAAGGATAGGGAATGGCTGGAAAATCATAGAAAATCATTACAGGAGAAAAATAATGGAATTTAAAGAAGCCTACAAAAAAGGACTAAAAACTGGCAAAACTATAACCAATGGTAGCTACGAATTAAAACTTTTAGAACACGGCTTACAATGCCATATTGTCGACAATAATACTAAAACACCAGATATTATTGGAATTTTATTAGACACGTTTGAAGACAACTGGGAAATCATAAGGGAGGAGTAAATGAGTGAACTAGAAGCTAGAAAATACACGTCAATTCGCAATTTAAGAGAAGAGATTAGGCAGGATATGAGAGATTATCAACTCCTATGTAGTGATGATAATAACGGAAATTACTATTTTCCACTTATTAATGAGTTATCTGATCATGATGTTATAGGTTTTTCTTTTACTTTAGAAAGTAAATATTGTTGGTTCTATGACCATTTAAAACAAAAGATTAAGGATAATTTAACAAAATTAAGAGAATTAACGGAGCAAAACAATGAGTAATTTTAGAGCTAAACATGACGAACTTTATTTAGAAGAGATAACAAGTATTTTAAACACAAGCTCTAGAGGTGGTATTGGTGAATTGGACAAAAAAACAAAAACTTGTGTTTTAAGTATCATAGCTAATCTTAATTTAGAAAACACAGAATTACTTATTAATCTTTTACAATTATTAAAAA
Organism: Bacteroidota bacterium; assembly: GCA_029558535.1. Taxonomy (GTDB): domain Bacteria; phylum Bacteroidota; class Bacteroidia; order Bacteroidales; family ML635J-15; genus Bact-19. The sequence continues at coordinate 918 of JAKQEK010000270.1, forward strand.
ACAATACAACAGATGATGATTTTAAAAGTATTTGTGCTATTTATTTTGAAGATTACGAGTCAGAAAACTTAAATAAAATAGTTATGAGAGTTTTTAAACCTAATATATGTGATTTAATTTTAGAAAAATATGGGAAAAACAATGAGTAAATGGAACAACTTTAACGATGCAGAAGAGCAAATGTCATACGAATTAATACCACATAAAACTATAGCAAAAGTTCGGCTTTTAATTAAAAAGGGAAATTACATTGCAGGAGAGTTTCAAGACGGCTATGCAACCTTAAGTAAAGCAGGAACTAGTATATATCTTGCCTGTGAATTTGTAATCTTAAGCGGTAAGTACGAGAATAGGAAAGTCTGGGGCAATATTGGGCTTCATAGCGATAATTCACAGAAATTTGCTGAAATTGGTAGAAGCATGATCAAATCTATCCTTGATTCTGCTCATGGATTGCATCCAGCGGACAAATCACCAGAAGCAACAAAGTTAAGAAAAATAAAAAGCTTTGCTGATCTAGATAATCTAGTATGCGTA
>JAKQEK010000281.1 GCA_029558535.1 Bacteroidota bacterium
GTACCTCTGCTCCATAATATAAATTCGACATGTGCTTAGTCGGCAAGATCTGCAACTAGATCTTGCCGACGGCACATATATTGAAAATAATACTATAACGGAGGATTTTTAATTATGAACGTTCCGCTTTATGGGGATGAATTTAGAAAATTATTTGGGAATATGGCAACACTTCATCCCGCTGCGCAAGATGAACCAAATATGACCATCAAAGTCTCAGCAGGTGGGTTTTGGACATATATTGGAGCAGCTGCATATATTGAATATGTTGGGGGAAGTTCTCCCACCATTATTGCTCCAGCATCAAATGCAAAGTGGGTTGTTGTATGTTTAACAAGGAATGGAATGCTTACAAATGTTGATGGTGACAGTGCTGTTAATCCAGTTCTTCCAGTGATTCATATGAATTTATATCCTATTGCTCTTGTATACGTGCAGCATGGGGATACTAAAATTACTAATGAGTATGTTTTCGATGCTCGTCCAATTTTTGCATTGTTTCCTAGAGATCACTCTCAATTAGAAGGAATTACTTCTAATAATTGTCACCCAACATCAGCTATTACTGGTCTTGATGCCGCGTTAGCTGCTACTGCTACTGCTACTGCATTGACAGATGGGTTAGCTTTAAAAGCTGATGTAGGAGGAACATCTGCAGAAACATTTAAATTAAATCAAGATTATACTGGTGTTCCAGGTGCTGATATCACTCTTGAAGTCGAAAGAGGTGCAGAGGTTAATGTTGCTATTCGTTGGAATGAAACATCTAATCTTTGGGAGTATACGAATGATGGTGCTGTGTGGCATTATTTCACATCAAATGATGGCACTGATGATGTTATGATTAAGACATATACTCAAGCTGCTGAACCAACTCTCGATACTAATAATAAAGCTGCTTTTTGGATCGATTCTGATAATGCTAATAGAGTTTATTTAATTTTCAGAAGAGGAATTGGAGATCAAGTAAAAGTTGAATTGACATAATATTTAGATCCGGCAAGATCTAGTTAAGGTCTTGCCGGATCAATGAAAAAAATTAGAACCCTTTACTATTTTACAAATGTCTAATTTTGGTAACTATTAATTAAAGGGAACATTTTAAATAGGAGAGCTTAACATGGCAGACCAATATAAAATACAAGAAGCTGTTACTTTCATTCAGCAAACACCTCCCGAAACATATAGACTGATGGATGTAACGATTATCGATACTCCCGCGGCGTATGAGCATGGAAAGTTACTAATTCCAGCGGCAACAGTTGATCTTAAAGTCGCGGATGATGTTAATATTTTTGTTATGAATTGTGCTACAGGACTAACTCTTAAAATTGGTGGGAGTACAAATCCAGAAATTACTAATGTTACACACTTTTCATATAAAGGAAGCAAGACCTCTTTCTGGATTTCAAACCCAGAAACAGAGGACATTACAATTAGTTACTCAACTTGCGCACTTTAAGTTAGGTATAAATTATGATATCTATTAGTAAATATTTTTTGGAAGCGGCAAATGTTGGACCATCAAATTTGCCAATTGCTCCATTTGGAGTTATAGATCCTAGTGAAAGAAATAAAAAATTACTTGCTCAAGCACAGTCTCTTTCATTGAAAGAACCAGATGAGCAAGCAAAATGGATTAAAAATGTTTTAAAATAGGAGAACTAGAACGGTGTACATCCACAACTTTTATGGTGATCTATTACTTTCAGTTCGAGTATTGTTTGATCAACATATTTTTCAAAATAGAAACTATGTTAAAAGATATGAATTTAATATGGGTAATAGAGCAATTCAATTACCCATAGATTACAAACCGAATTTTGAATTTCCAAATATAATGGTGATGTTAAATGATGATGTGCCGACTTTTGGACAAAAACCAACAGTGACACAAAATTTAACTAGTTTCAATATTGATCAAACACCAGTTCTCTATAATCCTATAACTGAAGAAGTATTGTGTGTTCAAGAGGAAATGGTGAATGTTCCAATAACATGTACTATTAACTGTGAATCACAATTTCAAGCCAAAGAGATTGCCGCAATAGTTAGAAAATGGTTACCTATAAATAAGTTTATTCAATTTCTAGATTTCACTTCCTATTTAGAGGTTTCACCAACTTATCTTGGTGATAATCATTTTAATCCGGCAACCCAACAGATAAGCAATCTTTATGTTAAATTGAATAAGAGAACTGGAGAAATTGATTATTGTTTTTCATTAAGTTATCGACCGTTTATTCGGCTTGATTCAATTTCAACTGCAATTCCTGATTCTGTTCAAAGATCATTTCAGGTAGTTGTAGATATTACGTATATGGTTCAACGGCCAATATCGATGTATAATGAACAACAACCTGGAACAATCGAAAGAATTGATATGTTAATTAATCCTTCTACAGCATTTGAACCAATTAATGATTATCCATCAAGTATTTCTATTAATTATTTGAGCGCAGATGTTGCTACACTAGAAAAAGGATTTGTTAGAAGAACATATCTTCTTGCAGAAGACAACTCTGAAGAATCATCAACAACATTAGATCAAGTGGTAATAAATACTGACGAGATTTCAAAAACATCAACTGGTGGACAAACGATTGCAGTTACTAAAGGTGCTAATGATTATCTCTATATTGCATTAGGTTCAGATACATCAACCCAGTATAAGGTTAATATGAATTCGCTTCCAATCCCAGATTGGGTGCCAACAGATGATGATCCTTATCCACCATCGACTACTGCTATTACTATACATGTTGATGAGAACAGAAATTTAGTAGTTTCAAGAGATCTTGCCGGTAATATTACAACCTCTTTAACTAAAATGATTCATGGAGTTGAAATTAAATTTGATCCTGCTGATTTTTTAATGTCAGAGGATTATTCATATAATCTGGTCAAAGAAAGAACAATTTATAAGGACTATACAGATTATATATTAAATATTCCAAACAACTCAATAATATTTAATTTTGATAATGGGCAATTTTCAGGTCTTCGACCTACGCTAACTAGTCCATTGTTAATTCAGTTTTATTTAAAGAACGTAAAATTTCCAAAACAATTGGGTGGTATTCAACCTCATATTGGTTTGATCAGGGTTATAAATATTACAACTTCATCGGCAGAGATTACGTGGTTATCAGATGTTAAAACTACATCACAAATTGAATACGGTGAAGAGACAGTAGAATATAATCATTTATCCGAGCTTAATGCAAATTATACATATGATCATAGAATACTTTTAACTGGTTTAAACAGTGGTCTTTGTTATTATTTCAGAGTTAATACTGAAACTGAAGATAGGGTAGCTTACATATCAGAAGGTTATAAATTTGAAACACTATTTGAACCAGGAGAAGATTTTTAAATAGAGGGTAGAATATATGATTGCTATAAATAAATTTTTATTTGAAAGAGCTTTAACTCAAGCGGAAATGCAACAAATGATGGTGAATAATGCAGTACGTACTGGTATGATACCAGCGGTTGCTCCCCAACAAATTGTTGCCGCTCCAGCAGTACAACAAGGTGTAATTGCTCCAGTGGCGGCTGCACCTGCCACCACAGTGGTTGCGAGAGCACCTGTTGCGACTGCACCGGTTGTTGCTGCTGCACCTGCCACAGCTCCTGTGGTAGTGAGTCCTCAAGTGGCTACAACTGCAAGACGTTTAAATGTTAGTCAACCATATCAAGCAGCAATGAATAAATCTTTCAATCAATTTCGAAAGGAAGAAGGAAGAATGCCTCAAGTTGTTGGTGATAGACAAGTTGTACCGGCTAATCCAACAGATCAAGCTAGAATTGATCAGTTGCATAAACAGTATATGACTGCTGGTGTACCCGCGAAGACAGCACCTGGAGCTGTAGCTACAAAAGTTGCGGAACAACCTGCTCCAGTAGCAGATGTAGCTAAAAAGGCAGCAGTAGATGCTCCGGCTGCAGCTCCGGCAGCAGATGCAGCTAAAAAGGCAGCAACCGAAGCTACTAAGGAAGCAGCACAGACATCGAAAGAAATTTCAGGAACTGAAGCTGCTGGAATTGCACTCAAAAAAGGAGCTCAAGCCACCGGCGAAGCCCTCGGAAGTGGAGCTAAGAAAGCAATGGAATTTGCTGGAGAAAATCCAGTTGCGGGTGGACTGGTTGCTGGTGCTGTTGGTGCATTAGGATTAAGAAAATTATTACAAAGAAATAAATCAGTATAGAAAAAATATGGAGGAAAGAAAGATTATGAGGATTGATATTATTAGTAAAATGGACAGAACAATTCTCGAGTTAGCACTTGTTGATGCTTTTTGTGATATGTGCCTTTATGAGGGAGATGAATTCGTCCAAAGTCTTGAGAAATATGTCTCTGATATCGATGCCGGAAGTAATACTGAGGAACAGGATACTGCATTTTTTGAGATTGCAATTCCATATATTAATAACTCAGTTATGATTTATTTCGGCGCGAGCTTAACAGAAGCACAGGAAGAAAAAATTACTGGGGCTGATACTTTTGCTAAATCAAATGTTCCTGCAGATGCTTTAAATCAGACGGGAAAAGATGCTAGAGACAAGGCAAAAGAAAAATTAGCAGGTAAGGTCGTCAAGAAATTAACCGAAGAAGAAGAAGCAATTCTTGGTGATATTATTTTTGAAACCTTGAAAGCTTCTCTCGTAGTTGCGAAGGATAAGATTATTAAAGTTGGTAAAAATTTAGCTGACGCTACGGCGGCTGGTGTTATTGCAGCTAAGAAGAGATTTGTTGAAAATGGAAAAGCTGTGGAAGGGGATGCAGCTCTTGCAGCTCCAGATGACAAGAAATAAATTATGAGTGGAGGAGATTGTGATTAACATTAATTCATTAAAGAGAATTAATGAAATTGAGAAGCCAGAAGATATCAGATATAAATCTGATCTTGATGCAGCTAATACCGCGTATGATAAAGTTGATACATATGCAAAAACAGGATTTGTTCCTAGAAAATTTAGATATTTATTAACTCCAGATTCTAAAGTAGCTGAAGCTGCTGCAGATAGGGATCGAGCAATTGATCTTGCTGAAGCTCGTAAAAAAGCTGCAAAAATGGGAATGGTATCAAAAGAAGATTATGATGAATTGAGATATCAAGCTGCTAAAAATACTGCTGCTGAACGTGCTGCTAAATCAGCTGCAAGTCAAGCTGCGGAACACACATCTGATGAGAAACCTGGAATTTTGAGAAAAATTGGTGGGGCGATTGCTGAACATCCTTTGATAGCTGCTGGAACAGTTGCTGGGATTGCAGGTCTTGCCGCACTGCAGAAAAGAAGAAAAACAAATCAACCACAACAATATTAAAAATAAAAAACATTAATCTTAGGAGGATTTATAACATGTCGGATATTTCTAAAATCATTAACAATTCAATTCAACGCGTTATTAACGAAGATGCAAAAGAAGCTGTTGATGCTCTTGGTGCTTTAGGAAAAAATGCAAAAGAATATTACGATCAGTCTATTGATAGTTTGTCAAAAGGTGAACTTGGTGGAATGATTGCTGATAAAAAGGAAGAACTCAAAGCTAAAGTGTTGGGAAAAATTGCAAAAGCAGTCGGTGGTTCGACAGCTGATGAAAAATTTGAAATGGCAAAGAAACTAGCTAAATTTCGTCAGGAACATGAAAATATGGCTGATGAAAAATTTGAAATGGCAAAGAAACTAGCTAAATTTCGTCAGGAACATGAAAATATGGGTGTTGGTGAACACTTAGCTAAAGCTGGTAAAAAGGCAGGCGCTGCTATTAAAGAAAAAGGTGAAGAAGCCATTCAGGCTGTTAAAGATCATCCTGGTCTTGCTGCAGCTACTGCTGCTGGTCTTGCTGCCGCTGTCGGTGGACTTGCCGCTGTTAAGAGAATGAGAAAGGCTGCCAAGAAATAAATAATTTACCTTATAGGAGGGCAGTCATTATGTCTAAATTCGATGTAAATAAAATAATTGAAGAATCTCTTAGAGAAACAACTTCTAAAGAAGCAAGTTCAGAAGTTGAACCTCTTGAAGTTATGAAAGGTTGGTATGGAAGTAAATTATATGATAGACTTCACAAGACACCGACTCCCGAAGAAGCACTGGGTGAAAAACAGTTTCAAATAGCACGAAAATATCGGGCTGCTGTGAATTCTGGTGATACTGAAGGTGCTAGAATTGCTAGGCAACAATTAAAAGGAATCCGTTCAGTTGCAGCTCCCGTGGATAAAGAAGCAAGTTCAGAAGTTGAAGCAGATGAATTGAAGAAAGTTTCAAAAATTTCTAAAGCTGCCGCTAAAGAAGTAGATACTGCTTGGAATAAAGAAGCTGCGGATGCTGGTGTACCCGCGAAGACAGCACCTGGAGCTGTAGCTACAAAAGTTGCGGAACAACCTGCTCCAGTAGCAGATGTAGCTAAAAAGGCAGCAGTAGATGCTCCGGCTGCAGCTCCGGCAAAGAATACAGAAGATACTACTTCAGTTCTTTCTCATCTTGGTAAATCCGCCCGAAAAGTCGGAGATGATATTCAATCTGGTGTAAAAAGTTTTGGACATAAAGTTGCAGATCATCTTAGTAATCTTGATTATGGTAAGACAGCTTTAGCTAGTGGTGCAATTGCAGCTGGTCTCGGTGCATTGGCTTTAAGACGCCGAATGAAAAATGCTAAGCGGGAGTAATGAAATGATATCAATTATCGAAGCAAAATTGAGTCCCGAATATCTTGAAAATCTTCGAAAAACGTTTAATTACTTTCCTGAAAGAGGAAAATTTTTACATATCGCTGGAAAGGATCAACTCCTTCCAGCGAATCCTATTGATCAAGCAATTTTCGATGACAGATTTCGTCAAATAGCGAAAGCTGGTAAAAAAGTTGAAGATGCAGATATTAAAGATAAGATTTTAAAAACTTCGAAGAATTTTATTGGAGAACACCCATACCTTACTGGTGGAGCAGTTGCAGCTCTTGCCGCTGGTATCGGTGCCGCTGCTTTACGGAAACGTATGAAGAAAAATACGTAATGGGGGGAAATGATGGATATTAATAAAATTATTACAGAATCAATTTCTAATTTGATTAATGAAGATAAATCTGGATTTGATGCTGTTAAAGAAGCAGTAACAAATGCTGGTAGAAAAGTATTAGAAAAAGGAAAAGCTGCTGCAGATGCCACAAAAGAAGCAGCAACAAATGCTGGTGGAAAAGTTACTGGAATTGCAAAAACTGCTGTAAAAGAAGGGAAAGATTTTATTAACGAAAGTCCTAAAACTTCAGCTGCAATGGCAGCGGCGCTTGCAGCTGGTCTTGGTGCTGTAGCATTCCGCAAAAAGCTTGCAGCATTAGCTAAAAAAGGTATGCCAGTTGTGAAAAAGAAAACAGCGGAAGTGGCAAAGAAAATTGCAAAGAAGCTTGAAAGTTAATAACAAAACAAAAAACTTTTTGGAGGAATATAAATTATGTTTCAGAGAGTAAATGCACTTTTAGAGTCAGAAGGAAATGTTCTTGTTGAAAAACATGAGGATGTGATTGTTGAAGCAATGACAGTCGTAAATGATTTTCAGAAACCCCTCAAGGCTTTTGTTCTGAACAATCCGCAGGAATTTATTGGTGAAAATACCGAGGAAACTTATAAGAATATTCGTGTATTTTCTGAAGTCGGAACATCTCAGTTTATTGCTGAAGTATCTAATCTTTATGGTGGAGTCATTCAGGAACAGACAATCACAGAAGATAAGGGGATTGCAGAGTATCTGTAATTTTTTAGGAAACAATTATGAAAAATCTTGATGCTTTAAATGAATTAAATCAAGATACACTTGCGAAGTTGGCTCTAGCGGCAGCTGCTGGATTGGTGGCAGCTGCCGGGGCCAAATCAATATATAAAAAATATAAAGAAAAAAAGCTATTAAAAAAGTACACAGGAACTTCGCAAGAACAAGAAAAGCATCGAAATGAAGACATGCTTCCAGATGTTTTATTAACTGGAATAGATGTTAAAAAATATGGGTAAATCATATGATACCTGTTAATTATTTATTCTTAAATGAAGGAATTGTTGGAAGATTCATAAATAGTGTTTCAAATATTATTGGGAGAAGAAGATCAACACAACCATTGGCTGTGCGACCAGATACTGTAAATAAAATTGCACAGGGTGGAGAATCTATCAAAAGATCGATACCTCGTCCAACGAGTGATAATGATAAATTAGGATTTAAACCACCTCGTATTTTGAGAATACCAAAATAATATGAAATAAAAATTACCGGCAAGATCTAGTTAAGATCTTGCCGGTAGTAAATATTTGATTAATTATTTATTTTAATTTGGGAGATGTTTCCATAATTTTGACTTAAATCCATTTCTTTACCTTCTTTGGTAATAATGAATACTAATGGAATATTGTTTTTGATCCACTCAAATTTTGAATTTTTGTAATAAGATTCAACATCTGAGAAACCATCAGTTAAGCTTATTACCATACTTAAATCATCTTTATATTTTTCCCAATATTCTGTTTGAATTTCTTCAAATAGGTATTTATGAGATGTTCCACCTCTACCACGATACCCTTCATCAGATATGAATCTGTAGAACTCATGAATATTATCTTTATCGAATGTTTTTCTTTGATGAATTATTGTATCGTGGATAATGAGATTAATTGTTTTGAAATGTCTCATACTTGCTTCAACAATTCCTGAAAACTTTTTTAAATTCTTATTAGAAACCGAACCTGATGAATCGATACCGACAATAAGCGTACCAGTTCCTTCTAAGTCTTGTGCGAGAGAAGTTCCTGGTAAATTTAATCGGTGTGGCATGAAGAATTTATTTAAGCTTCTCCAACTACGATCATCTGGTTTCATTATGATATTTGTTTTAATTGATTTCTCTACAAGTGTTTCCCAAGGAATTTCAACTTTCAAGAGTTCATCAAGATATGTTGTTAAATATCCTGGAAGATTTCCTTGGGTTTTGATATTTTCAAATAATGCTCGTGATTCAGCAACAAATTGATCAATTAACATATTTTTAGTAGATTCATCAAGTTCTTCTGATATACCATTTGGTGTTATTCCACCAATGATAGCAGATACTGTGAACAGTTGCTTCCCATTTCCGTCGGTTACTATTATCGACATATTTTGAGTATCACCAACTTTAATTTTTGATGGATGTTTCATAATCCAATCATATGCAAATTCAGCTGTACAATTTGGTTTTTGATACTCTAATTCTTCGATAATATTATATCTGTTATTATATGGTTTGATGATGTCGCTTAGTTTCTTTAAGAACACTTCTATAACATGATCACATGCGACATTCCATTCTTCCCATTTCCTGTCGCCACGTCTTGTTCCATGTTTGTTTAAAATATGTAGCAATTCGTGACAAATTATAAAAATTAGATTATTATATGTATAATCTGGTTTAATTAGGAAATGTTTATTTAAGAAGATCGCGCCGCTTTCAATCTTGTTTAAATTTTCACTGTCAAAACGAACATAACCTTCGATGTTCTCATCAAAGGTTTCTATGTCCCAAGTGAATTTGTTGGCGCACATCCCAAAGAAAATTAAAGCTTTAGTGAAAAGTTTTAATTTTGCTTTTCGAATTAATAACCCTATGTCTTCTGGCATAATTATTCACCCATGTCAGATGTTAAGTCAATTACATCCTTTAAAGTTTCTCTAACGAGATCAGGTTCAGATTTTTGAATCTGAGAAATGATTTTTCCAACAATATTCTTTTTGCCAATAATTTTTTCAGCTTGTCTCATCTCTTTAATCATCATGATTGATAATTCAGATGCTTCTTTCATAAAGAGACTGACAATATGTGAAATATTTGGAAGGATTTTATCTCTATCACTTCTTCCAATATAATTGGTTGTAAGAGCATAAGCTAATGCATATGCTTTTACTGAATCTGTTGGTAATTCATAAGTTTTGTAATTGGCTAAAATACTGTCAATATCAAATTCTGAATAAATCTTATAATAGGTTGTGAATTCTGATGCTCCCTCTTTTCCCACATAACCAGTACCTAGATACAAACAAGTATCAGTACTGATTGTTTTTTTGTGAGCTTCTTCTCTTGACTTGATTTCGTTCGCAAATCGTGTCCAAGATCTTGGAGATCCCCATGCGACGTCTACTTGTTCTTCTTCATGAAAGAATTTTTGATATTGTGAGTTTCCTAGAAAAGAAACAACACCAGCATGGACTCTTACATCTTCACGTAATGCGAAATTGGTTTTCCAACCATTAAAATCTGTGTAGACTGGCATCATGACACATCTATTAATAATTGCGCTGAACATTGATTTTGCTCCAGATTTACTACTTGTATTTCCTGCCATCATCATTGCGCAATTTTTTGGAATTTGATAACCTCTTAAGGTTCTTTCAGTAAATAACTCATAAAGAAGTCCCATATGAAGTGGTCCGAGTAAATGAGCATCATCTAGTAACCAAACAATTATTGAATCTTTCTTTTTTTCAGATAATTCATAAAGAACTTTCATAATATCTGGAAAAGACCAGATGGTGCCGAGAACTGGTTTGCCATTAATCATTATGGTATCAAATTGTGGAATGCCACCAGTTTCTTCAATTGGTTTTAATGCTAGGTGGGTTGAAACAATTCCGAAATTATATTGATTACTCAAATAATGAATACTGGCAGTTTTTCCACCACCTGGTGCGCCACATATAAATGGTATTCCAACATCAATTCCATTTACTTGTAAACCACAATTCCATAGGACTTCGTTCATTACTTCGTGTAAAGCTTTACTATTCTGCGAATCGTTAAACATTTTACCTCCTTAAATTAAAAATAATATATTCTTATTCTTATTATTTCTATATGAAATTTGAGAATACAAAAATGTGAGAGTTGGAGAACAATGAATACTCAAACTATTTCATTAACTGATCATTTTTCACAACAATCTTTTGATGTTAAAAATGTTTTTAAAGAGTTTGCTAAGCCAATTCTTAGCAACGTATTCTTTACAAATTTAGCGGCTTTAAGATTAGAATCAGATTTTTATGAATTTAAGATTGATAGATGGAATCAAAGACCTACTATGTTTTGTTTAGATGTTTATAAGGAGCCGTTATTATATCCAATTGTTATGCTGGTGAATAATATTAAAACATTCTTAGAATTCACTCCGGAACGATTCGCGCCGACGATAACCAATCAACGTATTATTATTGCTCCATATAGACAAACGATTGTGAAAATTTTAAGCACTTCAAATTCGTAATTTAAGTTGGAGATAATGCCTTATGCAAGATCTTGATAAAAAATTTCCACCTAGTTTTTTTGCAGATACAGATGTGAATCCAATTTTGCGATCCAGTGAACAGAAAATATTTGTTCTAACAAAGAATGCTGAAAACAAACAAATCTATTCAACATTCATGGATGATTTTTCGAATTATTTGACGAAATTGCCAAATAATTCAGTTAAAGATCATGTAAAAACTATCCAGAACAAGAATTTGATTTTTCTTGGAATTGCGAAAATTAAACCAGATAATGTTATTGCTAGATCTTTTATCACAACAAATGATAAACTTGCCGGTATTGCTCTAGATTCACAACAACTTGGAGTCGATCCAACAACAGGTTCAACTGAGTCTATTGATGAATGCATTTATGCTACTTACTTTAGTTTAATTAGAGCAACAGTATATATTCATAAAACTGAGATTCGACAAAACAAGGATTTACATAAGCTTTTATCTACATATCTTTATATGTTGTTTATAAAAGCAATCGGACCGGATAAATTGTATTCAGAGAAACAAAAAGCATTAGTTCATATTTTATCCATATATAGTTATTATAAGCACTATCTAAAAGAGAGACATAGTTATATATTATCAATTTTGGAAAGAGATTATTCAAAGTTTATCGGCAAACAGTATCTTGATGAGTTCTTGCCGGCTTTAGACAAAATACAAAACTATACATCAATTAAAGACTTTCCAAAAATGCTAATTGATATGAAAGTCATTAATGAATCACCAAATATCTTAACGATCTCTCTCTTGAAGATGCTTAAACCAATGGGGTTTTATTGTTTAATTGGGCCGTTAGACTACTTTATATCTCTGGTAATTACAGCAAAATATCCAGTAGAATTTATTGGTAGCAAAGTCCCATCAAACGATAAAATTCAGAATGCTGTTGAAGAAATTATAGCTGAATATATGGATAAAAACACGTATGATTTAACAGCAGTTAAATAAAAAATTTAGATAATTTATTTCTATTAGGAGGAACTAAGAATTATGTCATTACCTACTGCTATTGTAAATGATTTTTATCTCGAAGTTGCGCGTGGTAACGTAAGTGGTTACACTGCACGAGAAATTGTTGGTCAGAATGCTGCTCTTGCTGGGGCAGACAAATTCATCTGGGGAGAAGGGACGGTTTCAAGTCAGGATTTAACAGAAGCCGCGACAGCTGCAATCGTTTATATTTCCACTACTGCTGCTGGTGATACTTCTAAAGCCGTTACTATTACTGGTGTCGATGCTAATTATGACGAAATTACGGAAGTTATCACTACAAATGCTACTGATGGTCGTACGAGAGTTGCTGGAACGAAAGCTTTCTTAGCAATCAACAAAGTAACAATTGCCGCGGCGGTTGCTGGTAAATTGTATGTATTCTATGCAAGTGAAGTTACCAATGGTGTTCCTGACGATTTGACTAAGGTTCAAGCTGTTATTGATATTGGTAATACAGAATCTTTCAACGCATTTTATTGTGTACCAAGAAATAGAAAATTGTATCTTACAAGCTTAAGATATCGTTCAACTGGTTCTACTACTACTCATGATGTTATCTTAAGTATTAAGCAGAAATTGTATGGTGGAGCATACACTGTACTGGATATTGCTAAATATTTGGATTTGGGTACAACTAATTTTATTGATGAACAGATCAGTTTTACAGATGCCCCACTAGTGTTTCCTGCAAAGAGTAAATTTAAGTTGACGGCTGGTTTGGTTGGTGGTACAGCTCTTGATATTGCTATTGAAGCCAAATTCATTGAGGAAGCGATTACAGTTGCTCCAGCTACTACCACAGTTATTAATAAAGCTACTTATCTTACAACATTGACTTCTCGTGGAACGACACTGGCTTCTCAGAATTACTATCTGATTGGTTTAGATGAAGTTCCAACAGCTTTACCATCCTCATTTAATCTTGATAATCTGTTAGCAACTATTACTGGAGCTACAAATTATCGTGTGGCAGCTAATACGGAAGTGGCATTTGATCCTGCTTATTTTGTAAGTGGAAAGCTAATTTCTACAGATAAGAAGGCCATTTTGACTGTGATGCGATGTGTTGATAGTGGAGCAACTGTTGATTATGTTCTTGCACCAGTCAATACTATTGTTGATCTTGGTAGTGGAGTTAAGAAAACCCAGAAGATTAGTTATCTTGCATAATCTCGAAAATAGAGAGAGATAGAAATATCTCTCTCTATTTATTTATCGTTGAGAGGAGATTTTAAATTATGACAAATGCTCAGACATTAGCAATAAAATGGAGTCAGATTAAACTTTCTGCTAAGTATCATTGGGCTTTGGCAGATGCTGTTATTAATGATAAACCTGGTTCTCCAGTCGATACAATCGGCGGTAGTGAAACTCTTTTACTCGCTGCGGTTGCTGCAAAGACAGGTTACACTGCCGCGAGAGCTGCTGAAGAATATGTTTGGTTTATGAATCCCTGGCGAATGGCCACATCAGTTTCCCAGTAATTTTATTTTAATAAGGAGAGGTAGAGTTTTCTACCTCTCCTTTTGGGAGAATAGTATGATTTCAATAGTAAATGAAATGTTATCAATAGTTCCTATTCAACTTGAAAAAATCAATAAAGAAGATACGGATAGAGAGATATTAAGAGCAGCTATTATTGGTGAATTAGATGCTATTAATTTATATGAACAAAAAAAAGAAATTTCTAAACCAGAGGAGATGTAATATGATATCAATAGTTAATTATTTATATGAAGGTAAAATAATAGAACATTTGAAAAGAAATAAGGGCAAATATTTGGTTGGTGCCGCATTGGCTGGTGCCGCTTTAGCCCCAGAAATGATATCACAAGTTCATAAAAAAATTGGTCAAGATTTAGTATCTGATGCTATGAATGATAAATCTGGAAATGAGATTGATAGAGCTAGTGAAATTGCAAAAGGATTGAAACATGAAATTCAATATCGTGATTGGAAAAATTCTCCTTTTAACATAGTTGATAAATTTAGAGCTCCTGATAAGGGTATACGAAATATGGTAAAGTTTGATTAAATTGGTAATTCTTAATAAGAGGAACAATATGATTTCATTATCTTATTTATTTGAAGGCAAAGTATTAGAGAACATTAAGCACTAAAAGATAAGAAAACTCCATGGAACTAGTTTATATGCACTTGCTAAAAAACTACAATACGATGATGAAAGAGAACCAATTTCACCTGGACAAAAATTCTTACCACCTGAAATTTATAATGAATATCAAGATGATGTAAATACTATTAAAAATGTTGGGTTAGGTACAGTAGCGACTGTTGCAGGTGCTCTTGCTGCTCACAAACTATATAAGATGTATAAGAATAAAAAGAAATAATAGGAGATCTAATTATGATCCCAGTTAGTCATTTATTTATAATTAATGAATCAATATTCGAAGATACAAAAGAAGCTCTTGCCAAACATTTCAAAATTAAAGAAGTTAAACAATTTATAAATCTTTCAAAAAAGGTAGTCTCCGATGGGGTTACATCTCTTTCAGAGAAAGAACAAGAGACTTATAGAGGGCTTTTTGATGATCCAGAAGTAAAGAATTATATATCTGCCGCGCGTCGGGCCGGAGAGCGGGATGGTTGGATAAGGGGTGGAACAATCGGTGGAATTGCCGGCGGAGGAATAGGTTCTATTGCAGGTGGGGGAATTGGAACAGGTGCTGAACTTGGTGTTGCTGGAACTGCGGCATTATTTATTACTTTAGGACTTCTTGGCGCTGCTGCTGGTGGAGCTGCTTTAGGGTGGACATTCTCTAAAGCTTTAAGTTGGATTCGAAAATGGAAAGCTGAAGATGATGTAGTTACACTTGGAAAAGTTGGTGGACGCATAGGTAGAACAACTCCAATTGTTGGAGCAAATATAAAAATATAAATAATTAAAAAAGAGATCCTGACATTTCAAGATCTCTTTTTTAAATTAAGCTTCCTTACTGTCCAAATATAATTGAACACAATTATTGATGCTAAAAAATGAAATAATGCAACAAAGAATTATCCCAGTTTTAATTGGTGACGACATTATAATATATATAATTATTATATTACTGATAATTTTAACTGGAATAAATAATTTGAATCTCATAAGAACTCTAATAATCGGATTCATTTCTTCACCGTCGAGAGCTAAAATCCGATTTGTTGTAATAACATCAATAACATTTAAAAATGTAAATACTATACTGAGTAAAATATTTAACTCCATCATAGAAACTCCTTATCTTTATTTTATAAAGATAACATTTCTATGTAAAAATAGAAGTTGAAAAGGGAAAGCTAATATGCCCGACTTAATAAATAAAGAATTTATCGGAACAGTTCTTCCAGATAAAGATAATAATCACCAAGGAAGATATAAAATAAATATATCAGAATTGCAACCACATACTAAAGAATCAGATGGAATATGGGTGAAAAATCATAGTTGTCGTAATAGAATATCTCCATCTGCGGTTGGAGTTTGTGGAGCATATTTTCCGCTACAGGCAGGAATGGCAGTTATTGTAAAATTCTTTTCAAATCATATTGACTCAGGATATGTAGATAGAATAATTTCTGATGCATATCCTGAAACTTTGCCATTTGAAGCTATTGAAAGAGATGATTTTTACTTATTATTAAGAACACCAATTCATGATAATATTATAGCGGTTTATGATGGTGATACAGCATCGAAAAACATTCCAAAGAATTCAATACATGTATATTTCAATAAAACTCGAACAACTGTAGTGATTGACGAAAATGGTATCAATATTAAAACAGATGATAATATTAATGTGACAGTCGCTAAAAATGTTAAGATAACTGTAACAGGAACTGCTGATATTAAAGTTACTGGAAATGCTAACATTTCTTCTGCTGCTGATGTAAATGTTAAAGCTGGAGCAAATGCTAATGTTGAAGCTGGATCAAATGCTAACGTTAAAGCTGGTGGGAATGCAAATATAAGTGGATCAGTTGTAAATATTAAAGGTGGATCGGTAAATATTCAGGGTGCGCCAGTTAGTATAAATGGATCTGCTCCTGATGCAGGAGCTGCTGCTGATGCTGCTGCCGCTGACGCTCCAAGTTTAATGACAATTAGCGATTATGCTTATTTCAAGAAGAACAATGGCCGGTAAAATAAACTTAGGATAAATCAGTATGTTAATAGATTATAATCAGACTTGTAAAATTTTAACAGAAGATGTTGATAATATCGATACTCTTATTGTTAACAATCTTGGCAGAGTTGATGCGTCCAAGGATCACTCATCAATCTCAAATAAATTTAAACCAAGACCGCTGGGCATTATTATACAAGATTCATATAATAACCCATTTTTCCCCATCCGTCCAATGCCACGGGTGGACTCTGCCAAGATTGACCTTATTTTAATATTTAAAAGATTTAGAGAGTTATATTCACAATTTGATATAACTTTATTACCATGGCACTTTGTTATTGAATTTATTAAAGATAGATATTATGTCTTTAATACCAGACCCATTGATATGTTTTTCCCCGTTAATAATATACAGGTTCAAAATCGGCAAGATCTATGGGATGATACAACCAAAACTTTTATGAAGAATTATAATTTTGATATAAAAGAAGCAATTCATATTTTAGTAGTTGGAGATTCTAATATTGACGTTTATACTAAAAGATTTTATGAATTACTGGGACGTGTTTGTATTGTTCCATGTGTAAGATATTTTAAGATAGCAACGCTTGATTATGAAACAATTATTCCTATGAACATTGGAAAGAAATTTAATTTAAGCTTAGTGACCAAATTCGTTAGGAGATAAATCTTTAAAGAAGGAGAATACTTTGTTGCCATTATATAAACTCTTTGAGGCAACTGTTACACCAAATACTGAACAATCAGGTCATATGACAATACTTAAGAAAAATATACCACAAAACATTCCTTTAAAGACGATAAATGTAAATAATGATAAACATTTAAGTCTTAGCAAAGATGCGGAGTCTGATGCTAAATGAATTGTTCGATCTATAAAATTTGACGCTGAAAAAAAATTATTTAAACACATCATAACGTAGAAGGAGATTAGATTATACGATTTCAATAACACGGTACATTTCGGAAGGTGTTCTTGGAAAGATTAATAAAGTAATAGATAATAACATTCTCAGTAAGTCTCGTCCTGGTCGAGCATTCATGAGATTAGAAAATCGTTTTGATAAGGGACTTAAAAACGAAACTAAACAGCTTGGGGAAGATCTTAGTAGTTTTAAAAATAAAGTGTTAAACTTTAAAGATAACATTCAAAGAAAAAATTTTAAAATACGTAAATAATTGAGGTAAATTATGATTGCTCTAAATGAAATATTTTTCAGTGATTGGTCAAATTGGGGAGAGAAAACACCAAGATATGATTTCTCTGTTCCCGATGGTAAAAAATGGACACTTATGAATGATAGCAATATTCTTATTAGAGATGAAAACATAAAAGTTTTCAATAGTAAAAATTGCAATAGCGATATTGGTCCATCTATAAATGATATCATCGAAAATTCTATAAAATCTGTTCTGGGAGAATAAATATGTTATCAGTTAATCATTTATTTTTAACAGAAGGTGAACGTTTAGACAGAGCGTTTGGTTGGGCTGGTACTAAACTTGGACAAGGTGTTTTAGCGGCCAAAAAAGCAGCAACTCCAATTGTCGGTACTGGTCTTGAAGCAACTGGGCGTAATATTGCTAAAGCTGGAATACTCGTTGGTAAAAAAGTTTATGATAAAGGCACTACTATGAAATATCGTTATCAAAAATAAGAATCTTTTTTCCACTTCTAATTTTACATAGAAATAATAATAATAGATTAGTTATATTTTAGCAGTGGGAGGAGGCATAGTGTATCTTGAAGATATCGAAACAGCAGAAGATCAGTTAAATGATTCAGATATAGATATCTCTTATAAACTATTACACAGATATGGAAATGATGCTTTAGAAAGGGCCGCCAGATCTGAAAATATTATCATCGACTCAAAGATGATTGATCGTTACTGGGAAGATTTAAAGCGACACCATTTTGCTCAACTTAATATGAGGTCACCAATAATTCGGGGAGTATTTTTATTATATCAGACTGCAAATGCACTTACAAGATATAATATAAATATTCTAAAAATGACACATATTCAGTTTCGAGCGAGGATTTTATTTCCATATTTGATTTATATTTTACAACAATATCTTCCAGATACTCGAAAGTTTTTACAAGCAATCATTCGTAGCGTTTATGAGAGGATTCGTCGTAGTTCTGAAAAATTAGTTAATGTTTACGTCAACTCATTCTATTTAGATCAAGATGTTATTAAGTATAATGTTTTATTAGATTTTCTTGGTAATGGCCTGCAGAAATTTAATCCATTAACTGTTGGTAACGTAGATACGTTTTATAGAGGTGTGTTTGGGAGTATATTTCATTATTATTTTATGAGGAAACAAGATACAAGTAAAGTATATTCTAGTTTTTGGAGTATCAACAATATCCTTAATACATCTAATTCATCTACTCGTTTATCACTCTATAAAGAAGTATTATATAATTTACAAGTAGATAAATATTATAAGAGCTCGCCGATATACGTACAACTTGGATTAAATTATCGTGTATTTAAAAATGTTATCATAAATAATGAATTTCAAGATGTTTATATGGCAGCGTGTACAAGATCGCGCCGGTCAATATTCAGACTAGATAATAACGAATTTAAATTAATTAAAATATATGATAATGATCTTATTAATGAACAGACTTTAGAGAAAATAAAGAAACTTCCAACGATTTTAAAATTATTAAAATGTGTTCACATTGCTAATCCAAAAGCTAAACCTTATAATGATATGTTAATTAAACCAGAATTAGTTAAATCTGTTATTTTAGATGAGTTAACATATCCATTTAAAAATGTATTTTCTGATGGTTATTTACAACCAGTATTATCCCGGATATCTGATAATTTTATTAATCTTATTCTCTCCGGCGAATATATCAATTTAATGACACTTACATCCGTCAGAATAGATCAGATTAGTTTTGTTGAACAGTTAAAGAAATTTGTTAGAATTTGTTTAAGCGAAATTGACAGTAGGTAAATAACATGGAAATCGATAGTAAGACAGAAATTAAAACAGAGTTTTCTGAAAGAAAAAAACAGTTAGAACAACAAATTGATCATTTAGATAATTTTATTACAGATTTGAAATCCCACAAGATATCATTAGAAAATGCCAATAGACAGCTAGAACAACTAGCTGCACAAGAAACAGATGCTGTAAAGAAAGCTAAATATTTTGCAGCAATCAGAACTAATATAGAATTATTAACAAAAATATTCAATTCAATGTCTGAATTAGAAAGTATTAAACATCGATATCATAAAGAAATTAACGATATTACTATTGGTAAATTTAGATTACTTGATGTTGATATACGTAAAATTGATGAAGGATTAAAGAATGGTGGGGAAAATCTTTCAGAGTTTTTTGAAAAACTTGGGAATGCTATGTCCGGCGTAGGTAAAGCTCAAGCCAGCACAATTAAAACAAATTTGGACAAAGATCCAGAATATAAGTTGTAGGAGGATATAATTTATGATTTCCATTATAAGGGTTGGTTCTAGTCCTGGAGTAGCATCTGGAAGTCGAAATGTAGATGCACTTAGTAATGATTTTGCCGATATCCCGCCAGTTAAAAAAATTATCATTATTAAGAAAATAGATCCTGAAGAATACGAAGATCAGGGAGTTGAAGATATGGCTAAAAATGAAGAAGATTTTGAAATGAACGATAAAGAGCTTGATGATATTGAATCTGAAATTCCAGATGAGGTTGATCAAATGTCGGATGAAGAATTAGATGATATTGATATCGATGATGAATTTGACGAACTTGATGGGGAAAATATTTCTGAAGATGATTTAGATGATATTGAATCCGAAATTCCTCCAGAAGTTGATGATCTTCCTGATGATGACGATACTGAGATAGAAAACTCTGATAATGAAAAATCTAAAGATGAAGAAGATGATGACGAAAAAGAAGACAAAAAAAATAAAAAGGAAGATATTGATGACTACATCTAATACCATTCCAGAGAAAGATAAAATTGATTTAGATGAAATTGTCTCAGAGTTTATACAATATATTAATCAGGATAGTCAAAATTTAAGTACAGATCCAAATGTGGTAAAAGTAAAAGTTATTAAGCCAGATCCAACTGATTGTCCTAGCTGTTCTAGAACACCAGTTATTAAATCTGGTGGGTGACGTTAGAAAAATTGCTCATAGGTTATGAGCGAAAAAAAGTTGGAGGCGGAATGGCTAGAAAGAAAGAAGCAGCAGAAGTTGGAAGTACATTAGATTCCTCAAATTTTGCACCTGCAGACGAAGGTATCGCCGAAAAGCTAGGTGAAGCTTTTGAGAAAATTATTACACGGGATTATGGTTATGCTAGAGCTCCCAAACCATATGTAACTCCGTTTGGGATACAACATTTAGACGCCCTGTTGGGAGGCGGAATAATATCTTCAGCACCTGTAGTATTGTCCTCTACGCCAGAAACGGGCAAGAGCACATTTGCATTTCAGTTTTCTAAAGTATTTCAGGTTATGTATCCAAATTCAATTATTGTTTATCTAGATATAGAAGGCGCTGGAAATGTTTCAGTAACAAGCAATGCTTCATCTAGAATAACAATTTTTGGTATAGATGAAAAAAGATTTCGTTATGAGCCAGTTGTAATTGATATTTATGGTTTCTTTCATATGATTGAAACGTTGGTAGAAATCAAAAAACAATTTGAAGAAAAATTACAAAAAGAATTTAAAATTATGATTATTTGGGATAGTATCGCAGCAACATCTTGCTCTAAGATTAATGATGCTGATGATCCCAATCGTATAATTGGTGTAAAAGCACGTCAATTATCTTTTTGCATCGAAAAATATTATCCTTTGTTGGCTTATAATAGAATTACTTTTTTGACGATTGATCAGGTTCGAGCGAATCTACAGCTTGAAGGGCAGTATATTGCTAAAGAAAAATCTGTTGGTACATGGAATGATTATAAAGCTGCATCATCGATTATTGCTTTTAATCATAAGGTAGCACAATGGCTTTTTCTATCAAGAAAAACAGCAATTACACCCAATGATGGGATGGGTATCTCCGGTTGGTTTATGAATATATTTACCGAAAAAAATAAGACTGCTCCTTCTCAAGAGTCTGTTATGTGTGTATTTGATAAAAGAACTGGTCTACACAAGTTTTGGAGCGAATACACATTTCTTGCCGAAATGACAAGATCAGAATTGAAGTATTTTAAGGAAGAGAAGAATCTTCCTTACCCATTATCTATCAAGAAATCTGGTCCTCAGGTTTATCTCGAATTTATTGACCCTGTTACTGGTAACTCAAACTATACTTCTGAAAAGATGTATAGAAAAAATGCTTACAATTATTATCTGAAAGATGAAAACTTTAGAAATGCATTCGACTACGTTATGTCTATTGCAGTCGAACAAAGAATTACAAGTGGATTATTTCAATTAAAATCATCTGGAACATTGCAAACTGTTATTTCTCCAGATGAGGCACTTGATGAAGATATTACGACACCTCCTGAAACAGAAAAACCAGAAGAAGTGAAAGGTGATACACCCACAAATATTGATGATGAAATAATGTATGAACCAGTATTTAAAGACTGAGTTGGAGAATCTATTATGGATGTTAGATTTTTAAAAGGAATTAGTGAAGCATATATTATGGATTCTGGTCTGGAACAAACACCAGACCAGATTTTTGAAGATCTTTTTGACGTTGTTAAATTTCTTCAGGAATATGATCTACCCCTTTATAATGAATTATATGAAATTACAAGATTAAAACAACAAAGAATATTTAAAAATTATCTCGATAGTATCTATATGCAGGAAACACTTACAGAAGAATTTATTGTTACTATTCCCGCTGGGCTAATGTTGGGTGGTATTGTTGCGTTATTAATGGGGAAACCATTTGTACGTTCATTTGCAAAAATTATTTCATCTATTGGAGAATCTATTGAAACTCTTGGTCGAAAACTTGCACGAGGTGGTAAGTATTGGCAAATTCGATCAGCAATCGTTTATGAGAATACTCGAAAATGTTATGCTAATTGTGGAATAACAAAACTATCTGATATTAAGCTGCTTACACCTCTTGCTATTAAGTCATCATCTTCTATCGGTGGTGCAAAAAGTGTAGAACAAGGAAAATGTCTCAGAGAGTGTTATATTGGAGAATTGATTGATTTGATCGGGCTTCATATGGAAAATTATTTTGCCTGCTTAAAGCGAACTGGGGCATTTGATGTAGTTCAAAAAACAGATTCTGATGATATTGTGAAAATGGTTTCTAGTACAAATGTTGCTGCTGCTTGTGAGAGTTATTATACAGCTGCTAGAGAAGCATTAGATAATTTTTATAGAGTTTTAGAGTTAGTTTATGATGGTAGATTAGAAGAAGATAAGCGTTTGGAAAAAATTAATAAGCTTAGATCAAAGATATATGAATCACGCCAAACTATTCAAAGAACTAATGATAGGGATATGCAACGTTATAGCGGTGAGAAATTTCCTGTACAAGTTGCTAAACAACCACAATTTCAACCAAAATTAAATAGACCACAAATTGGTGGTCAACACTACAATCCAAATTTCAGGAGGAGCTAAAAAATGTCAGATGAAAAAGTATTGAATGAAGCTTTTGGTAGGAGCATGATTGCTCGTGGACGCTTGGAAAAAATTGCTGCTCTTAAGGGAGCTTTTGCAGTTAAAATTGCTCGTGAAAAGAAAGATCCTCTTTATACTAAGATGATTCGTTTTAAGAAGGCATACAAGCTGACAAAGAAACAGCTTATTACGAAGTATGGTATGAAAGGTCTTATGGCTGCTCGTCAGGCGGCTGCAAATTTTGGAAATGAAAAGAAATAATAATTTTTGAATTTTTGGGTGGTAGCAATACCACCCAAAAATCCTTTACTTCATAAATTATATAGAAATTACAAATGTAAAAGAAAAAATGTTGGAGGCGCAGTGTGAGTGAATTTAATGATTTACTAAAGATGTTACAAGTTCCAAATAAAGTAGAAAAGAAAAAAATCTCAGAAACGACACAATCTCCGGAAATTATTATTCCAGAATCTTCTGAGGCACCTAATTTGAATGTTCCTTTTGAGATCTTGCCGAATCTACCAACCAGTTATTCACCATTTAATATTGATACATTTAATCAGGAATTATTTGAAAGATCATCGGTAAAAAATCAATTGTATAGAGATGCAGTTCAAAACATTAGTGCATATGATATTTCATCTGGTTGTATTCGAGATATTTTTTATAAATTAACAAATACACCAGTTGAATCTTTTGCTGATAAATGGCTTCCTATTTTAATGAGATCAACTATTGGAACAGCAATTCACGATTTTGTACAGTCTAATACTAATCAATTCACTGAGAGAGAAGTATCACTTAAAGTACCGTCTATTAAATTTTCTGGAAGATTAGACAATTTAATAGGTCCAAATATTCTTGTTGAAATTAAAAGTTGCACTTATTCAGATTATGAAAAAATTATTAGGACTAGAAAACCAAGAGTCTCTGATTTTTATCAGACAATGGTTTATAAATATATTCTCGAAAAACATTTAGCTGAAGCTAAAGATCCAAATATTAAAATTCGAAAAGGAACATCGAAACCAAAATTTGAAAAATATGATATTCAAACAATTCAATTTATTTATATTGCTCACGATGTAACTGCAACTGATACTGAGAGTTTTGGTGAAGTATTAAATAAAATTAAAGAGCTTAAAAAATTGCTTAATTCTAAATCAAATTCATTTTTCTTTATGACAACTTTGGTAATTGATACTATTAATGATGTTGCAGAGAAATATCTTGAATATGTTGAAAATAAAATAAAATATATTAATTACTATATCGATAATAATATTATTCCACCGGCAGATGATCCTTTTATTGATACAAAAGCATGTTTCTTTTGCTTATATTCCAGAGGAGTTTGTGATCTTTGTGGAAGAAACGGAAACGGAAGATAATTTATTAATTGGGAGAAATACGATGTTAAAATGGTTAAAACCAGAATATTGTATTCATAAGAAATTAGCTTGTGATAAATGTGAAAAATTTATTGGTAGTACGTGCTCACTCGTAAGAGTATCTTTAAGAGATAACAAATCTAAAATAGGTGTGGAGAATAAAAAATGATATCAACTGCTCATGTTATATTTGAAAATTCAAGAAGGGCTGGAAAAACTACTTATTCTATGATACAACATTTTGAAAACAGAACAAATTATCATATATCTTTAGTTCGAAAATATATTGATAAAATTATTGCTTTAAATGATCCTCGTTTAGATCGCGCCATACTCGAAGAGGAAAAAGAATATCATGATTTGAGTAAATTTAAAGAGCCGGAATATACACCATATTTACATATAAATTGGAAACATCATATGAAAGAACGTGGTGCAGAATATATACCATCTAATATAGTCGAACGACAGATGAATAATGCAACTTTTCATCACATATCAACAAATAAACATCATCCCGATTATTGGGATGATGAATTAACCATTAAAAATTTAAACTCTACTGATAGGGATAAACCACCAGAGAAGACTGTCGATGCTACTAAAATGCCATTGACATATATATCTGCAATGATAGCTGATTGGTTAGCTATGGCAGAAGAAAAGAAGACAGATCCATATGAATGGGCGAAAAAGAACATAAATAAACGCTGGAAATTTACTAAAGAACAAGAAGATTTTGTATATGATTTAATAGATAAACTTTGGAAGGAACAGTAAATGGGTACAACTACTTTAGGTAAATACAGTTATATTGTTGGAAATGTTAAAAATATTTTTCCAGCAAGCAATCTTATAGTTGGAAACTTTTGTTCAATTGCTAGTGGTCTCACTGTAATGCTTGGTGGCAATCACGCTACTCATTTAGTTATGACTACTAATTTTGTTAATATAATTCCTGATATCTTTGCCGGCTTACCTAATCCTTATCCTGTAACCGGATTAACAAGGGGTGATATAGTTATTGAAAATGATGTATGGATTGGTCAAGATGTAACTATTATGTCAGGAGTTAAAATTTCAAATGGGGCAGTTGTTGGAACTGCCGCTGTTGTAGCTAAAGAAATTCCACCATATGCAATTGTTGTTGGTAATCCAGCTAAAATTGTAAGGTACAGATTCAGTCAAGAAATTATAAATCGTCTTCTTAAGATCGCTTGGTGGAATTGGCCGATTGAAAAAATAAGAGAAAATTATAATTATTTCATAGATCCCAATATTGAAAATTTTGTAAATAAATTTGATCCAGAAGGGAATTAATAAAATGTTATCTTTATATTATTTATTTGAGAGAGATGAAGGTTCTGGTCAATATAGAGTTCCATTAATTGATAAAGAAAAAAATAAAAAACTTAATCCCAAAACAAATAGGATTAAGACATTTAAAACGACAAGATATTTACTTACAGATATTCCACCGGAAGAAAGAGATTTCAAAAATCTTCCTAGATATGCTAATAAAAAACCAAAAGTGAGATTTCAAGATTGGTTAGAAATTAATGCTCAAAAACTAAATCCAAATCATTCGGTGACCTCTTGGGGATGGTCACCAAATAAGAAATGTTATGGTTGGAGTCATCGAGCTATTCATGGTTTTGAAATTGGTGAGAAAGTTAAATCTGATACTTGTGGAAATGAATCTGGAAAAGAATATATAATTAAAACTAAAGAGCAAGCAGAAGAAGCTGCTAAGAATTTTGCAAAAGATGTTGCATAAAAAACAAAAAGAAAACACGCCCGAAAGCGTGTAGCGTTTGACGGCTTGCCAAGCCACCCGGAGCTTCCCCGGAGTTATTACATTTCACTAGTTTTACATCCGGTGAAAGTTCGGATGCTGTTCGCCTTAGACTTCTTTCGGATCAGCCTTTTCAGGCTTCTCCGCAAGAATTCTTTTGGCAATTTTCTTACGGAAAATTGCTAGTCCACCCAAAAGGGCGGTCATGAAGATTCCGTAAGTTGTTGCCTTGCCAGCAATATCTGCTGCATTGTTTGCAGCAGCAACAGCTTTCGCTGTCTCCACCTGCGCGGCAACCAACTGAGTTTCCGGGACGTATCCCAGCTTGTCAGCCATCCAATCAATCGGACCAGCAAAAGCTGATCCGGCGATTACCAACATCACAAATACTGCCAAAGTTGCAAAGAATTTTTTCATATGTTCTTATCTCCTTTCATTATTTAGTTGATTTGGTACTATAATTATTTCTATATGAATCTTTTGAATATCAGAAAATAACGGTTTTATATAGAAATAATAGGATGATTTTTAAGCATTTTTAGACATAAAATATGGAGGCGCAAGTTTTGAACAATAAAAGTATATTTGTAATTGGCGCTTGGCCGAATACAAAAGAAAAGACAAAATTTTTAATCAATAAAATTAAGTTCTTAAAAGAGAAGAATTTTCCAGTTTGTTTAGTTACTCATTATCCTGTAACTGAAGAAGTTCAGGGATTAGTGGATTATTATATTTATGAAAAAGAAAACATTCTAAGTGACGGTTGGAGATTAACTTTCTGGAGAATGCACAATGGTGTTAAACAAGATAGAAATTCTAATGTTGATTATCATGGGGTTGCTTGTTTAATGAATATTAGAAACGCTATAGATTTATTATTAATTAAAGAAAGATACCACACTATTCATTATGTTGAATCTGATTTAGAATATGATTTTGATAAATATATGAAGTTATATGAAGAAAATAATTCTGATGATAAAGTAGCATTTTTTGTTCACTATCAGGATAATATGTACCGGACAGATCTCTTTTCATGTGACATAGAATGGTATAATTTAGTTATACCCAGATGTCAATCGTGGGAAGAATTTAAACAAGTTGCTCCTCATACCAATTACATTTTGGAATATTGGTTTGGGACAATCGTAAATAATAAAACTAAACCCGAAAATATTGTTTTCATCAAAGATTTTAAAGTTGATAATAAATGGACTCAAGCACATTATGTTGATTGGGACGTTGATGATAGACCAAGTTTAGATTTTGCCGATGCACCAGAAGTATTTCATACTAGTAAAAATCGGCATGATAGTTTTAAAACAGTTCTTGAAGATCTTTATAAAAATAAGAAAATCAATCCATTAATTGTTGAAGTTGGGGTGACAAGAAATCCTGGTAATTTGAGTGATGGAGATTCTACTTCAATCTGGGCTTGGTATATTTCTAAATACGGTGGATCATATCATGGATGTGATATCAATAAAGATAATTTATTAAAATGTACAGAGGTTTTAAAGAAATATATTACAGGATCTGATAAATCTACTTCTGTTGCTCTAACTCAAAAAGACGGAATTGAATTTTTGAGAAATATAAAGTATAATAATATTGATTTATTATATCTTGATACAATTGATTGGGTAAAGGATTCTTATGATTCTGGGATATATCATTTAAAATTACTATTAGAAGCTATTGATAAAGTGAGTATCGGTGGCTATATTATGTTTGACGATACATTTGATGTTGATACATTTGAAGGTAAAGGAGAACTTGCTATTCCATATTTACTTGGATCTAATCGTTTTACATGTATCCATCGAGGCTATCAATTCATTTTTAGAAGAGATTGTTGAGGAAAATTATGGACAATTTTGAAATTCAAGAATTAATTTTTGAAGTATCGAAATATAGAAGTGACATACTGAAAGATATAGATAAAATATTTTCTCGAATAAAGGAGAACAACAAAGATCTCGCCGCTAAAAAAGAACTTACACAGAAAATTAAAGAATTTACTTCAGTTAAGCACGTAGTTCTAACTTTAAAACCAAAATATACTAATGCATCAGTAATACCGATTTACAATCAAACAATATCTACAGATCTTATCAATTTGTTAAAAGATTTTGAATCTGGGGAGAATCTTAAAAATCTAAATGTAATTGAAGAACCATCAAAATATATTAAAAAAGTATACATTATTATAGGAATTGATTTAATTAATATGTTTTCTCCAAGAGAATTAACATCAATTCTTTTACATGAACTTGGACATGTATACACTTACACATCAAATCTTCCTAGATTATTATTAAATGTTTTTCAAAAACTTGTTGGATTTGCTGGAGAAATATTCAAAACACCAATTCTAGCAATATTGAATCTTCTTTCTCTTCCAGCTTACGCGATTGCTAGCTTAATTGTTATTACTTTAACTCGTTCTCTTACATTTTTGGAACATAAGAGTGAATATCGAGCAGATCAGTTTCCGATTAAATATGGTTATGGTGATGAATTTGTAAAAGTTCTTTATAAACTCCATAGTAGACAAGTTGAAGTAGAAAAACACAGATCATGGTATGAAAAATTATGGAGTTTTATCAACAGTTGGTTTATACCGTCAACACATCCTGCAAGTTCGAAACGAATTAATGAGATGTCTGATAAAATATTAGATGAGTATAAAAAGATTTATCCAAATTTAGATAAAGAACTGAGTATTATCTTAAAAGATATTAAACATAAGTGAGGTGATAATAGTATATTATGAATATAACAGGTTATGGTCAATATTCAAAAGGAACTGCTGGAGTTAGAAATCCTAAAAGAAATATAAATTCTCAGCTAAAATTGATTTTTATTTATCCAATCCTTATCGCGGATAAGATAAAAGTTCAGAGTACTCCCCCATTTGAACAACTTATAAGAGATTTCATTTCTGTTACTTTCTTATCAGATTTATTTGTTGAGAATGCATTTAGTATTATAGGAACCGCTAATCAAATTCGCCCACTTTGGGATGAACGACAACAATCGGTAGATCCTACTAGTGGAATCCTTCGGACACTCGCTGCACAGCAGGGAATAAGTTCGGCTGGTTACGGAACTGCTTCTCCAAACTATAATGTTGATGCTGCTTACGCTGGAGTTCTTCAACAAAAGATTACTCAGAAAACAGCAGTTATTCAACAGCTTATTAAAACAGATCCAAAATTAGCGAAATTCAGACCCTATATTGAAACAATTACAATGGGCAACATGATTGAAGTTCCCGTTATCGTTGGTACGTCTTCGTTTCAAGTAGATACTTTAACTCTTATGTGGGTCCTAATCGCTTCTATTGGATTAAATCTCAGTTTAGATTCAGAAACCAATATTGATGCTGTTTTTAAAGAATTGGAAAGTTTGGATGAAAAGAAATATTGGCGGTTATTAAATAACTTAATAACTGATCCGACAGTTCGACAAAATCTTGGAAGTTGGTTTCAACGAGGAGTCATTGGTATTTCAAGGGGAGTTGAGCGGGTTACTAGGCGTTTTAATATATTGCCTTCACTTCAACAGGCAGCGAGTAATAAAAGATTTAAAATTCAGTCTCAAATTGATAATGAAGAAGAACTCAAAACTCAACAACAATTTATACCATTGTATTTGAATCGAACTGATTTGGATAATACTAAAACATATTTTAAGTTTGTACTAAATCGAACTTCGGCAGAAAGACGTTTTGGTCTTGATGCTACCGATGAAAGAACAAGTAGAGTGAGAGTACAGGAAGCTAGTCTTGGATCTCAATCTATCCGATATCGAAATTTTTTAATAAATTCTTTTACAGATATTATGGGAACTACTGGAACAATCTGGTTATTATCAATAGGTAATTTAATTAGTATATCATCAAGTGGTTTAAATGTTGTTAATGTGAAAAAAGAGAAAATTGATGACGAATTGTTTGATAATATAACTGATATTGTTGGAAAGTTATTTGCAAATATCGACAAGAGTTTTCGACAAGAGAATATAAAAGAAAAAATAGAATCATTAAAAGATTTATGTGCAATAGATAGTGTTGAAGTTGTCGAAAATATTAGTCGTTGGGCAGGAGATACTTCTATTTCGGTTGGATCATTCAATAATTCAACTTATCTACATTTTGTTGATATGTTTGAGAAAGCTAGCGGAGTTAGTAAATCTCTATCTGTAAGATTAGAGAAACAATTACAGACAGTAGTTGCCGATACTTATTCAAGAGAATTTAATTCAAATTTGATAGTAGTTAAAAATCTTATTAATCAAGTTGTTAAGAATTTTATTAAAGAGTTTGTGGATGAAGAAGATCAAACACCTGACAGCGAATTTACTCTTGAGAATCTTGGAATTGCTGATAGAAATAAAATATTACGACAAGTTATTCCAGCGTTTCATGATGGGATTGTTGATATCTTATATTTTCTATTTTTAGCTAAATTTCAAGAGGTATTGTGTAAATTTATATTAATTGCTGATGTTGAAATTGAAAAGTCCGTGAATGAGGTTACATCTTGGCCGAATTATACATTAGTGCTTCCTGTTGAAATTGTAGTTGCGTTACACGCTGCAATTATGGGTAAAAGCTGGAAGCACATGTTGTCTGGTGGACAGATTGGGCGATCATTACAACCAAATTCCACACCCTTAACAAAAGAACAAGTAAATATGCCAGATGTAAGTGCTACTTATATTAAAAGTATTGTGAAATTTATTGCCAACCGACTAAATGTTCCGAATCTAATTGTGGTAGATTCTAAAAGAGGAGAAGTTCATTATCAATTAATGAACCAAACAGATGTGAACAAATCAAGAATTCAAACATTAGCTACATTTGTACAATCTAAAGTGAATAGACCATTAACTACAATACAATCTCAAAATTATTATTAGGAGGATTTTCAAATGCAATTATCTTTTGACAATTACAATTTAGATGTGATGAAAGATGCTAAATCGGCTCTTATAAAGATTCAAGAGGCGAAAGAGAAAAAGAAAGATCATATGACAATTATCCAAGAAGGTATTACCAAAGCTACTGCTGGTGCAGATTTTTTTGAATCATATGATGCTTTGATTTGGGAAGGCAAAGTTAAAGTTGATATGCTTTACTTTGATCAGTTCCTACAGAAATTAGAAGAGTCCGATGAATTATATAAAGCTCTTGGTAGTTACTTTAAAAACATTCGACAGATTTATGAATTTGTAAATTTAAAGCCAGAGATTTATGGTAAGGGTTTGACTTTTGAAATTCTTGAGAAATCCAATGAAGTTCAGCGGCAAACTCTATCAACGATCATTTATGAATATTTTGACAAATCATTTTATTCATTAACTCCAGAACAGAGAACCGAAAAATATCTTGAGAAATCAAGAGAATTATCCAAGACCCTTATTAGTGAAGGAACAAATCCAGAGGAAGCGATAGCATACAGTACAAAAGTTAATATCGTAGAAAATCTTCTGCTTCGGGTTGCTTTCCCATTTGCTGTAAAATCTAGGATTGATTATCTTATTGAATCTGCAGATTATCGAAAAGTTTTTGATCAGGAAACATTGGTTGAATTAGTAGAATCATTTAATAGTAAGGTACATAATATTGCAAAAGTGGTTGCTGCTGTCGTTTAATTTTTTATTATAAAAGGAGAGTATATTGTGAGCAATCAAGTATTGACAATTTATAATCAATTAGATAAAACAATTCAAGCAAATCCAAATCTACGAACAAAACTTCATGGTGAGTTAAGTAGATTAATATCTACCACATACACACAGGCTATGAACTCTGATGAGGGGTATTGTTACAAATTCACCATTCCAACAACAGCAGTGATGAATCTTTTTACATTATTACAGCTTGATCCTAAAACAGTAGGAAATGCATTTCAAGCTGATTGGAAATTTCCAAACAATGCGATCATGTATAATGATTCATATTATCAAATATTGCTGCTGCTAGTTTATTATGGAATTAAAAAGAATGATGATCAAATGATTAACAATTCCTTATTTTTACTATTACAGAAACTTTGGAATGGTCGAAAATATGCATATATTAAATATTGTGATAAAAGAGTTATGAAATATGTCGTAGCTCATTTGGTTAATAAAAAACATAATGTTACGAAGTTTGATTCGCCGCTAGCACTTTTGAAAGATTATTATGTTACAACTTTGATGAAGAAATATCGTCCAGAGATTGCAAAAGATGTATATAGATTGCGACAATTATTTATGCAAAGTTGGGCGAGAATTGATCAGTTGTTTGTTTTTAATCCAGTAATAGATGCGGCTTCTGGCGAGAAAAGAGCGCAAGGTGGTTTATTGCCATTGTATATGAAAGCTAAAGAGAATGGATTGTTTTTAACAACTCCAACAATTATTAAAGGTGATGATGAAGAAACTGGATTTGATCAATATTCAACTATTCATAATAGAGATGAAATAGTCACATCTACAGCTGATTTTATTTCCATGAATGCTAAAGCACAATACCCGAACTCATTTGTTATGGAAATAAACAAAGCAACAAAAGTATCTACAAAAGTTATTGAAACCATGTTATCTGCTTTGCATAATCATAAAAACTATGATATGATTCATGATGCATTATCAATTATTTTATCTCGTACAAACGTTTCTGACAAGAATGATATTTGTAATAAAGATTTTATGGTAAATGTGAAACGAAATATTATTTCATCAAAGAATACTGAAGAAATTCGTAAAATGCAGAAAATTTTAAACGGATTGTCTTCTAAAATCTTTAAAGAAGATTTGATGTTAGATTTTGATAATTATGGAAAAGCTCAACAGATGCAGATTTGTAATGTTGTTTTGTATGGATTGATTTATAATTTAAAGAAGCATAATTGTCAAGGATTAGTTGATATTATGTGATTTAAAAGTTTTATCCGGCAAGATCTAGCTTAAGATCTTGCCGGATAATGGAGAAAAAATATGGGAATAATTCAAGATGTAACAAGTGGAATATTTAAAAATTCCGGTGGAAGTATAATGGGTGATATGTTTGGATATGAAGGGGCAGATTTAGTATCATATTTAAATACTGTATTTACTTCACCAAAAAGCGATGTAATAAAATATTTTTACCAACAACTGTATCGGGATTTCGCACCTGATATTAATGGTTATACTTTAGTGTTCTTCATTCCACCACATTTATCTGGATATGATTATTTAAGTAGTTCAAATCATTATAGTCAAGATGATAAAGACAGTTACATGAATATTGTTGGTAAAATTATGACATTTGCTGCAATAGATTTTACTCCACCGCAAAGTCAAATACGATCAGAAAATATTTCATTACGAAGTGGTGCTGTTCCGATAGCATCAGAAGTATCAGAAACTGATACATGCTCTATTACATTTATTGATAATCGACAACTAGATATATATATGTTTCATCATATTTGGATTGAATATATTCGAGAAATTTTAGAAGGAACCATTGAACCAAATCCGGGATATTATACTAGTCCAGAAGAATCTGAATTTAGTGATGCAAAAGAATTATATAGTTCAATAGATTATGCTGCTTCTTTTTATATTGTGAAGTATCGTCCAGACATGCAAACTGTTACTTTTGTGAGTAAATGTGTCGGAGTCTTCCCCCAGAGCTTGCCGAATAAAGAACTTATTGGGTCAAGAACAACAAATGAAATGGTTACTTTACCATTTACATACTCATGTAGTGGTTATAGAGAGGCTTTATATACTGAGAACACAGCAATTAGCGGAACTAGACACTGGCTTTTTGATGAGTTAGATGAAGTTGTTCAAAAATTTGCTTCACAAGATGAGAGTGGAATGTTTGGTGGATTTCTTGGTGGAGTATTAAATACAGCTTTAGGATCAACATCTGGAGCTTTAAAAAATCTAACAGGCAATGCTGCTAAACTTGGTGGAATCGTTGGAAGCACTGTTAGTGGTGTGAAAAGTATGTGGGGAAGTGTACAAGGGGTAGCAAAGGCAAATGGGTTTCAGGAAATTTTTAATATAAAAAATAATAATATATAAATATAGTGTTGTAGGGAGCTTATAAAAATTATGGCAAATCTATTACCAACATTAAATTATACAACTCCAGAGGAATTTGTAAATTATTATTATGATCAATTAAAAACAGAGTTGGGAATATTTGACCTACAAATCAGTAAAGTTGGATTTGTTGGTTTTTTTATGAATCTTTTAGGATATACTCACTTTGATTTAAAACAATATTATGATAGTCTTTTTAAAGAAGCATTTATTGGAACATCTCAAACAGAAGAGAGCCAATACATTCATGCATCAACATATGGTTATATCCCTACTTTCGCTACGGCAGCTTCTGCTGTAGGAACTATAGAGTTTGATATGGTAAATTGGCTACCTCGTCGACCTTATGGAGTTGTTCGAAGAGAGGTTATTGTGGGATATAGTAGTTCTTCTGGAACTATTACCCAAATAGATGCCAAATTTTTTATTGATAATTTTCAATTTACCATTGATGCAATATATAAATTTATTGAAGTTGAAGACAATGGATTATATTATTATTCTGCAGATGTTATTACTGCAGATGGTACAAAGTTAACAATTCCATCATCTACTTCAACAATATCTGTACCACTTTATTCTACTACACAGTATTCACAAAAAGAAATATCCTTTGTGCTCAAGCCGTATAATTTTGGATCATTTCAAACATATTATTTCGGAATTGATGCTGGGTATTATCTTTCGGATTTACAAGTTTTCGTAATTCCATCTGGATCAGTTGCTGAAGAAGAATATCAAATAAAATATACGAAATACCTTGAAAAGGGAGACAGCAAAAGTGTTTTCTTAAGAAAAATAACTTCAACAAATTATGTTCTCGAATTTGGATCAGGGATTAGAGGAAATTGGATTTCTGGGGCTTCGATTAGATTGGTTATTAAATCTACAAGAGGTACTTCTGGAAATCTTATTGATAAAACAAATTTGAAAATTCAAATTATCGGCAATGTATTAGCATATGATTATATGTATACGCCTGCTGGAGATTTAACGCCCTCTAGTTCATTACCATCTGTGTCGCAGCAACCACTTGTTGATTTTGATTATTCTGAAGCTGGATTAGATCCACTGAGTGGTGAAGATTTACGAGATGCAATTGTTAATTTTATTCAAACACGTGATAATATGATGAGTCAGCAAGATTTTTATAATATTGCTGCTGATTACTTTGATGATTTTAAATTTCTCTTTAAGAAGTTTAATGTGTTTGATAATATTTTTCATCTATGTCGAGCTTATCGGGATAGAAATCAATCAATTTGTTATACTCTTAATCACAATGAACAAGTATTAGATTTAAATTCCACTTCCGATATTGCATATGTTCCGACAGCAACGCCAGTTGCTGGTGGATCACTTTCTGATGATACTTATGGCTATTTTGTGGTAGCAATTGATGAATGGGGACAATCTGCACCATCTGTAGTCGTAACAGCTACTACCAGTGGAACAGACAACTCTGTAAAAATTGATTGGGTAGCAGTGCCATACGCTACGAAATATAGAGTGTATGGAAGATTTCCAACATTTAGAGATCAATATTGGGAGGTGAATGCTCCAACTGTAACATTCACTGATGATGGTACGGATGGCACAGCTGACATTGAACCAATTTCTTACGAACTCCAACCATTATATTATAGACCAACATTTACGATAAATTCCGAATCTTTTATAAGCCCTTTTATCTATAAGGGAAACACCCGAATGAATTACTATGCTGGGCATATATTAAAAGATTTATCTCGAATTGACTTTGCAGATGTTGTTCTTGATCCAGCTATTATTGGAACTGGTTTTGATATTCCTGTTGTTTATCTTAATTTAGATTATGATGAAACGACTTATGAGACAACTATTCGACTTAAATCATATCAAACCATTAGTGATCTTGTATTTAATGTGTCTATTTATGGTGCAGATTTGAATATTGTTGATAAGCGCATGAGCTGTTTCCCATTGTCTGGAAATGAATTCACTTACATCTATGACAACGCTGACACGTTTGGTCTTTTTGAAAGTGAAATTCAAATAGAAATCAAATGTGGAATTTCAGATTCTGTTCTAACAAATAATTATAGTCCATTTAATACAGTTGGTGCAAATGTTCTAAAAGTGAAAGTTAATGATGCATCACCTTATTCCGGATCATTTACAACAATCACAATGACAGCTGGTGCTGCAGTGACAGCTGCGACACTGATTACAGAAATCAATACTCAATTTGGTCGTACTATCGCCTCATCTTATACTGATGATAATGGTAATGTGAGAATTAAGTTAACTCCTCCAGCTCTTGCCGGTGCAGAAACTGTTCAAAATATTTTTATAGCATTAACTGGATCAACATGTTTAACTGCATTAGGATTAACTGGGGACAATTCTGTTCCGGCAGTATTAAATGGTCCTTTAACTACACTTAAATTCACAAATACAACTAATAAATTTTATCAATTAGAAGACATTTCAGATCAATTAACATTAGTTAGGTATCAATCTGGGCAAGATTCATATATCGTTAATATTCCAGTTATGTATAATACTACTTTCGCAACTGATCCAGATTATTACCTTGATAAATTTAGAAATTTCATTACGACCGCGGTTTTTAATGAAAATAGAATGGTGACAGATAATGTTCAGTGCAGATTATTAAATTCTTATTATATTGAATCTCCGTTTATAGAGTCAATATTTTTGCAAGGAGGAGAGATATTTTCTGAAGTATATTATAATTATTTAGATCCTGTAATTGATACTCGAAACATTCCCCCAACAATTGCGTTAACGGGACAGAGATTTAGAGTAGGAACTGCTGGGGTTGGTGCATTTACGGGTCATAATAATGAAATTGCAACTTATAATGGATCTGGATGGGATTTTTATATTCCTATTTATTTAGCCGGATTACAACAAGATTTTGTTTTAGATTCGGATACCAATATTTATTATCGGTGGAACGGAACTAATTGGATTAGCTTACCGGTTATAAAGCTACCATTTAAGATGAGAGTTGAAGTAAAATGTGATAAAACATATATTCAGAGAAATTCAGTAGATATACCAACTGAAAGAGAAAATTTGATTTTGGCTATTGCTGAGTATTTGCAAAAGAGTTTTTCAGGATCAAATATTGTTTTTTATAATAGTTTAATAACTGAATTTGTCCACACTAATAGATCATATGTTAAGTCTGTAAAGGTTTATGTAACAGATTCTTCTGTTACACCAAATAAAGTAGATAATGGAATAGAAGTATTGGCAGATAATACAATTTTATCAAATTTAAAAGCTAAATTAAATATTGTAAAATATTCACCTGTTATGATTCATTGGGATGTTGAAAATTTAGATATTGTAATGTCAATTGAGTAGTAGGTTTCATATCGGCAAGATCTCTTATTGTTTTTTATAAGAGATCTTGCCGATAAAATCGGAGGCGAAAATGATAATAAATGTTCCTCAGCAAATAAGTCCAGGAGTTACGGATCAAAGTTCAATAATATTATCAAATTTATTAAATATTGATAAGCAGACATTGAATACAATCCAAGAGACAAATGGAATAGATATAACTGACGAGAGAGTTTCTGAATGGATAAAGTGTCGTCAGAACCCTCTTTATTTTATTCTTAATTATGTGTATTTTCAAGAATTTGGTGGAAAACAACTATATTCGAAAGAATATATGCATGCTAAATTTAGAAGAACTGTAAGAACTGTATTTAGATATCACATGGTGATCTTGATGGCCTCAAGACAATTGGGAAAATCAACGATAGCTGCAGGTATTCTATCATGGGCTTTGACATTTTT
Organism: Bacteroidota bacterium; assembly: GCA_029558535.1. GTDB lineage: Bacteria > Bacteroidota > Bacteroidia > Bacteroidales > ML635J-15 > Bact-19. Next base: position 38,187 of record JAKQEK010000281.1, read on the forward strand.
TCCATCGAATCGTGCCGCTATCTTTAACTTTCAAAAAATGGCGGCTCAAGAAAATCTTAAGAAAATTAAATTTATAATGAAGAATCTTCCACCGTGGATGAAAGTTCCAAACCTTTCTAAAAGTGAGATAAAGACATATTTAGAATTAGTAAACGGGTCAAGAGTGGACACATTCTATCCTTCTACTACAGCTTCACCAGATACATTGTCTCGTTCTCTATCCGTACCTGTAATTTATGCCGATGAAGTTGCGTTTATTCCACACATGGAGGAGATATATGGTGCAGCTCAGCCAACTCTTTCTAAAGCGAGAGAACAGGCAATACGAAATTGTTATCCGTATATGATTCTTATGACATCGACACCTAACGGGGTTGAAGATTCTGGAAAATTTTTCTATGAAATGTATGATAGAGCAGTTGAATCTGATAATTTGTTTATGTTAGATGATGAAACTGGAGTTGAAGATTGGGCAGAATCTGTAGATGATATTATTAATGATCCTTCTAAAAATAGTTTTATTAGGATCAAATATCATTGGTCTGAAGATCAAACAAAAAATCTTGATTGGTATGAAAAACAGAAAAAAGAATTGAATTTTAATCAGCGAAAAATTAATCAGGAACTTGATCTATTATTTGTTGGTGGTGCTAATTGTATTTTCGATGATGATACACTTCAACGCATGATTTTTATTAATAGAGATTCTGTCGTTAATCTTAAACACCAAACTAAATTAGATCTATTTACTTCTAATTTTGATCAAAAAGATTATTATTTAATTGGTGTTGATACGGCAAGCTCTATTAAAGGCGCTTTTAATTCAATTGAAATATTCTCTTATAAAGATTTTCAACAAATTGGGGAAATGAATGTTCGTTTGGGATCTTTGGTTAAGTATGGTGAAGTTGTTGATGATCTCTTTAAATGGCTTTATAAAATTGTTGGGCAGAGAATTTTATTAGGTATTGAAAACAATTCGATTGGTAAAGCTATTGTTGAACATTTATTGTTTCATGTTAATAATTTTAATTATATTCCTCATATTTATAAAGATTTAAGAAAGAGTGAGATTCCAGGACAGAATGTTGATATGACTGAGCACGAATATGGAATTAATACAAACGCTAGAACAAAAGAATTGATGGTTTCATTATTTTATGATGCAATTATAGAAGATCCATCTCGTATTAAATCACAAGATTTAATTGGTCAAATGAGTGCAATTCAGCGAAGTAATCGTGGTACGATCAAGAGCAACACTTTTTCGGATATGTTCATGGCCGCATGCTTTTGTGCATATGTCAGAAAAATGACTCAACTTCAGATCGCGCCGCTACTAGAATATTCAAATGTACAAATTTCACAGAACTTCTTTTCAAGTATTAAATCAACAGCAGAATTAATGAATACAAAATTAATAATTCAAGCGGATAATAAGAATCAAATTAGTAGTTTTATTGACAAACCAAGAACAGTACAAGAAGATGAAATGTTAACTCACCAATATCATCAACAACAAAAATCTGGTGATGATCAAATTACTACTGATGATTGGCGTACATTTATGCCAATCATATCTCCATTTGATTAATTTTCTAAAAAAATAAAAAGAGGTTGATATTAATTATGACAAGAAATATTCCAGGGTTAAATAGTCAATTATACAGTCCAATGGTAACATCATCTGCAAGAAGTGGTAACAGTGGTAACGCAGAAGCAGAATATAAGGATTATAAATCAATTGTTAGTCCATTGCAGAAAAAATTAATGTATCCAACAATGTTGGGTGCAATGTTTGCAGATCCAATGTATGCCAGACCTTTACTTGAAAAGTTTGGTCCTAAAGGTCTTGCTGCGAAAGTTGAATCTACTGGCGCGCTTGGAGCAATAAGTGGTTTGTCCGTACTTCTTCCAAGAGCACTATCCGAAGGATATAAATCTAGAAGACTGGCACATGAACGATCATATGCTAAACAATTAGGAGCAGTTGGATCTGCTTCCCGAGCTCTTGATAGTTTAAGCAGTCTTCGTAATATTATGACCTTGCCGGGATATACTGCACAAATGTTGGGTTATGGATCTGGATTACTCAAACACACTCCACGTCTAGAACATTTTTTAACTGGTCAAGCTGGTAATGTTCTAAAAAAAGGAGCTTCCGGAGAAAATACTGGTGGTCTTTTAAGTTCTGCTTATGGTGGAGCAAAAAATCTCGGAGATTTTCTCACTGGTGGACATGTGTCCGGAGCAATTGCCGCTGGAGCTAAAAAAGGTGGAATTGCTGGATCTTTATCTTCCGGTGTTGGTTTATTGGACAAAGGAATTTCTGGCTTACTATCTTCACCTTCAGGTGTTATGTTTGGTTTAATGGGCGCACAGATTGGGTTAGGAATTTACAAATCAATTAAATTGGCTAAACTTCAACCAAATCGACAACCTCCAGATAAATTTGCTAGAAGATTTTATAGTCCATCTCCATCACAAACAGCTCTCAACAGAATATTAACTTTAGCTGGTAGTGGAAAAGTTGATCCACAAACATTATCATTTATGGTTCAACAATCCCAATTGTCTGAATTGCAACGATTGAATATGCAGATGGCTGGGCTTAGAGGCGAATATCATTCTGAAAATGATTTTATTCGTCAGGAAAAAGAAAAAGGAACAGATCGAATGTCTGATGAATACGGCCGAGAAATTCTTGGCGAAGATGATCGATCTGGAGTTTCTAAGGTTTTAGATAAATTAGAACATGGATTACATACTTTTAAAGCAAAATATGATCCAATCGCTCAATTAGTTAATTTTGGTGTTGGACTTTTACAAGGTAAAATAATTACACCAAAGAGTGAAACTAGTAGAATTGCAGACGCATATGGATATTCAGATGAAAAAGAAATGTTAAAAGAACGAGCTGAGCAATTTGGAATAACAGCTGATCAAACTAGACTACTCCATACAACATCCAAAGCTATATTACAAATGGCACCAACATATGAAGGTAAAATGTTAGCAATTTTATCTGCCAGCTTTGACGTTCAACGAGCTATTGCATCTGAAGCTGTAACAATTCGTACTGGAATGGGATTTGATAAAAACATAATGTATACTAAAGAAAAAGGATTTCTTAGTAGAATGATGTCTGGAATGGCAGGGGCTATCACTAATATTCCCGGATTGAATGCTCTTGGTAATCTTGTTCGTGGAACTGGTAAATTTATCAAGGGTGCTGCAGCTATTCCTAATAAAGTATTTGAAAAAGGTAAAGAAGCTCTTGGTAAAACAAGAGACTATTTTTTCGGAGAAGCTTACACAAAAATAAAAGATAAAGATGAATGGGCGAAAGCTGCTGGATTATATATTTCCGGTCAAGACAAGGCATTTGATTATGTTGGTAATGGTCTGCCCAATCAGTTAGAACGTATAAGATCTGTTCTTTTCGATATTTATTATGTTCAAGAAGCAATGCTTCAAGAAATGGGTGGGGAAGTTACCAAAACTGATGAACGTCTTATTTGGAGTCCAACAGAAAAAAGATATGTTACTTTAAAGGCGGCAAAAACATTAGAAGAAAGTCAAAAGATTCAATTAGAGGCCACTCGTGAAAGAGCTTTTCATGAAGGTCCTCTTGGAAAAATGTTGTTTGTTGCGGATTTATTAAGCACACAAGCTGGTAAAGGGTTTTTTAATAATCTATCTCAAAAAGTTACTGTTGGAAGATCTTTAGAGAGAATGCATAGTGCTGAAAAATTAACAGGAAAAGCCGAAATAGCATTATCTGGAGAACCTTTTACGTTTGAAACTTCAAGAGTAATGACTGAAATTTTGGCAGATATTTCTAGTATTAAAAGTACTATGGCAACAGCTGTTCATTCGATGGCAGAAATTGAATCTGAACGACAGCTTGAAAGAACTCCAGAAGATGTTGGTTGGCAAATTAGATCAGCATTAGCTGTAGCTGGTGCTGTAGCTGGTACTCTTCTTGGTGGACCAGCTGGATGGGTTGGCGCTGGAGCGGCAGGAATTGCTTTCTTAAAAGCTCGTCAAGAACGTGAAAAAGAAATAGCAGAAGAAAGAGAACGAGCTATTGATACAAGAAATATTGCCGAACGAGGAGTTGAAATTCAAGAAGAATATTTTACTAAATCTTTCGAGGAAAGATTCGGATTAGATCTTCTTGATAAAAGTAATCAGAATATACTTCAAGGTCTTAAAAAAGTTACTAAGCATGAACAAATGATTGATCAACTTAAGATTATAGCAAGTTATCTTGGTGATGAAAATGGAAGTGTTTACGAGCTTTTAGAGCCGGGACAAAGAATTGCAGAAGTTACAATTGTTGATAGAGATGGTAAATCTATTTTTGTAGATAATATTATGTCACCACAAATAACTCAACAACTTCTTATATTAAAAGATATTCGAGATTATCTCGGTGGAAAACCTTCAAGTATTTCGAATTTATTAGATCCAAATCAACCAGACATAGCTCAGGTTCAAGTATTAAATGCAGCTGCTAAAGGCGGTCCAGTTGATAAAGATAAACCAATGTTAGTTGGGGAAAAAGGTCCTGAGATTTTAATGCCAAGATCTGCTGGTATGATCATTCCAAATGATCAAATTGATAAATTTGCTGATGGTGGAACTTTTAAAGGAGAAATTTTCAGTAAAATCTATCAGAAAATTTCAGACTTGGTTTCTATTAATTTTGATTCTTTGAAGCTCGAGATTGATCAGGGAAAGAAAGAGCAAAAAGACTCTCAACAGTTGACTATGTTAGAAAAACTCCAAGCTTTAAGAGAGAGACTAAAGGAAAAAGAAGAGAAAACTTGGAAAGATAATGTTGTTCTTCTTTTAACTGGAATCTTGAAGAAACCAACAGAAGATGCGTCTAAAGAAAAGAAAAAAGAAAAGAGCATTTGGGATTGGTTATTAAATCCTGATTTCTGGAAAAAATTAGGAATAGTAACAGCGATTATTGGTCTTGGAACTGCTATTTGGTCACTAATTACTAAGTATGATGAAATTAAAAAATGGGTCAATGACCACATTGGTGATCCTCTTAGGCGAATTAGTGATTGGTTAGAAAGTCATGGAATGAGTTTTATTGAACAACTTAAACTTCTTGGTAGAGGTTTAATTGGTGCTGGAGTGATGGTAGATTCCGCCGCAGCTGGTGGACTAGCAAAATCCAAAGTTTTTTTACGTTGGCTTAAAGGTGAAAAAGCACCATCTGTTATTGAAACTGGTAAAACATTTAAACAAATACAAGCTGAAAATGAAGCACTAAAAATAAGACAAGGACCAGCTGTTGATAAAACTTATAAACCAAAATCTTTAAAAGATATAATGACTGAAGTTAAACGGGCAAAAGAAATTGAAAGTAGATTTGAACTACCAAAAACCCCAAGAGAACTTGGGGAAATAATAAAACAAAGACGAGAACTTAGATTAGCGGAAGAAGCTTCTAAACGACCATGGGGTAGAATTAAAGGACTTGCTAGAGGTTTTGGTCAAGAAACTAAAATAATTGGTACATCTATTACTGAATCTGGTCCAGTTCAAACTGCTAAAGCTATTGGAGAGGCAACTAGTAAAATTGTTAAATCTACTATTCAATCTATTAAAGGAACTGCTGGAACTGTCGGAGAAAAATTTACTGGTGTAAGAGCCGCTCTTGCCGATTCAAAACTTGGGAGAGCAGGAACCTGGATTACTGAAAAAAGTGGTAAAGTTATTGAAGCAGGGCTTAAAGGTTTTGAATCCATTGCTAAAGTTTTTGGAAATATTCAAAAAACAGGGATAATAGATAAATTTGGTAAAGCTATTGAATGGTTTGGAAAAGGATTTTCAAAAATTCTTACTCCATTGAAAACATTTGGTAAATTACTTGGTAGAATAGCAGTACCTCTTCAAATCATTATGACAATATTTGATTTTGCGTCGGATGCTCTTGAAGGTTATAAAGAAGGTGGTTTGATGGGTGGTATAAAGGGATTCTTTTTAGGTCCTATGAAAGATGATATGGAAACCACTCTTGGTCAAGTTGGTAAATACTTTGGATTAGGAATGCTAATAGGTGTTGCTGGTGGTCCACTTGGTATGTTAGTTGGTGGATTTGCTGGTGCTACCGTTGGTGCTTTAATTTCTGCTCTTAAAAGTGCTTTTATGGCTTATGATGAAGATGGTATGGGTGGATTTTTAAAAAAATTATTTACTGGCGATCAAGAAGGTGGTTTATTGTCCGCCATTAAAACAGCGGGTCCTTATGCTGCTATTGGAGCTATAGCTGGTATTCCATTTGGTGGTCCAATTGGAATGTTAATCGGTGGTTTAGTTGGAGCTGGGATTGGTGGTCTTATTGGTTGGATTGGACAATGGGGACTATCCGATTTTGTAACTAATATTGGTGATAGTTTTGCCAATTTTATAACAAGATCAAATAATACTATTATTGATTTATTTAGTGGTCCAGGACAAAAGTATGGTGAAATGGGAGCTATAGAAGGTTCTAAACTGGCTTTCGGAATTGGTCCACTTATTGGTGGGATTCTTGGAAGTGTTGTTGATCTTTTTGTAAATATTGGTCAATTTGCTGGAAGAGTAATTCAAAATTTGTGGATTTGGGCTAAAAATCAAGGACGAAAAATTCCAGTTATAGGTAAGCTTATTGGTGGTGAAGAAGAATCATATGTAACTGGAGATGAGGATTTTGCAAAGGATGCACAGCGGGCAAAAGATAGTAAAGCAGCTAGAGATCAAGCTTTAGAAAGTCAAATTAAAGGACAAGAAGCTAGGAAAGCTGTGACTGCTAAAGAACGAGAAGCAATTTTAGCTGAAAAAGAAGCTAAAAAGAAAAGTCCAACAACCACTTCAAGAATTTCAGACAAACCATCAGTTCCTGTGCAGGTAGCAGATGAAGAAAAACAATATTATGATGCATATAATAAAGAATGGAAAGCTGCTAAATCAGAACAGAGGAAAGCTTTAGAAGATAAATATTTTAAAGAAAAAGCAATAAGATCTCAAAAACCATCTACTCCTGGTGGAACTCCTCCTCCAACAGTGGCAGCAAGTACTTCTGCGACGCCATCTGGAACTGAAACACCAAAAACATCTCCTACACCGACTGATACTACTACTGCAAATGTTCCATCCGCTCCTGGTAGTATTGCGTCTGTATTACAGGAAGCTTCTGCTGCAACTGGAGCGCCGCTTGGGATTATGCAGAAAATGGCATATGCAGAATCTGGTTTTGATCCAAATGCAAAAGCGAAAGGTTCATCTGCTTCTGGATTGTTTCAATTTATTAAAGAAACATGGGACACGATGCTTGGACGAAAAGGTAAAAAATATGGTCTTTCACCAGACACTAGCCCATTTGATGCTAGAGCTAATGCATTAATGGGTGGGGAATTTATACAGGATAATATTAAATCTATTCAAAGTTCTGTATTAGCTCCTCCTCCTAATGCAGCAGATGTGTACGCTGCACATTTTATGGGTGATGGTGGTGCGAAACAATTGTTTAGAGAGATTAAGAAAAATCCAAATACGATTGCTGCTGATGTTTTTCCAAAGGCGGCAAAAGCTAATCGACCCATATTTTATGATAAAAAAGGAACACCACGAACTGTTCGACAAATATATGAAGTACTAGCTCAAAAAATGAGTACTGATCCTAGTGCAGCTTTAGCTAAAGCTGGAACTGGATTAACAGCTGGTGAAAAAGTATCCGAATTCGGTTATAAAGCTGGAGAGAAAGCGAAAGATATTTTTGGAATACTTGGAGAGTTTGCTTCAAAAATTAAAGATGCTTTTATGGATAGTCTATCACGGCAATTCACTAGCGAAGGAATACAAAAGAAACCAACTGATAAAAAATCTGAAATGAAGTCGTTAGAAGCTGAAAGAGATAAATATGCTAAAGAAACTTCTGAACAAGCACAATTAGATCTTGCCGCATCAAAAGTGTCGAGTACCCCACATAAAATGATTGAAAACTATGTAGCTGAAAGACATCTTATAATTCTAGCTAATAAAGATTTCCAAAATTATTATAATACTCATTTGATTACATCTAAGAAAAAAGGCGGAAAAGGATCAAAGTTATCTACAGAAGATATTAAAACTGCAGCTTTAATGATAGCTCAAAAAGAATTTTTAAATAATCCTAATGCAGAATCAATTGGAATGGTTGCAAATCTTCCATATAAATTTAATCCTGATACTGCACCTTTTAAAGAATACTTGGTAGATAGTAAATCTAGTGGTACGAAAAAATCAGAAGATGAAGTTGCTAAAGGATTAAGAGAACGAGCAGAAAAAACTGCAGAATCTGAAGATAAAAAAGATTCTAACACTACAGGAGCTTCATCTAAAACTGCTGATGCTGCTATGGCTAAATCCGCTCCTAAAATTGATAAACCTATTGAATCTGGAATTGGAGGAATTGGAAAAATATCTAATGAAGAACTTGCAAAATTTCAAGCAATGTCCGATAATGATAAATTTAAGTATTTAGAAAAAAATTATCCAAAAGGCACACCAATTCCTCTAAATTTACGAAAAGAAGCTAAAAGACTTAGGTATATAGATGTAGTTGAACCTGAGAAATTCGGTCAAGAAAAGAATGGTGCTGCAAGTGAAAATATCGTTGATGCTGCTGGTGCAAAATCTACGCCAGTTGGAATGGTAGATCAAAATGCATCTCCGACTGCAGAATCTCAAAGATTAGATAATAATGTGCAACAGGGATTTGCAAGGTTAAGAGCTAAAAGAGAAGCTGAATTGTTAGGAAAATCTGGTGAAAATAAAAATGTTACTGAAGCAGTTACTCCACAAGCTGCACCGAGTAAAGGACCACTTACTGATGACGAAATAATGAGTATAGCGGCTGATTACAACACATCTAATGCATATCGACAGGGGATGATATTGCAATCTTATTCTGATGAAGATCAGAAAAAGATTATTAAAGCAGTTTCAGATCTTACAGAAAATGATCGTGCATTATCTGCTTATGGTTATGGCAAATCACAAACTAGACAAATGACTAAATTTGAATCTGGTAAATTGACGGATGATCAGAAAAAGGAGTTTTTACAATCTGAATATACAGCTTTAGGAAAACCAATTCCAAGACAATTTAGAGATGAAGCTAAACGACTTGGTATGTTGACTGCTGCAGATAGCCCTACCGTTGTATCAGCTCCTACTAATGCTCCTACGGCTGTTGGTGCAAAATCTACACCAGTTGGAAGCAAAATTCCAAAAAAATCTGACACAAATGGAAATGTGGCTATTGCTGCTGGTCCAGGTACTAATGCAGCAGCAGCTGTAGAAGATGAATTATATAAACGTTCAGAGGTAAATAATCCTTGGGCAAAATATTGGCATGGACATTATTCGGCATCTGATCAAGCTGTTACTGAAGATATTCGGTCGTTTCAGGAGCAATCACCTGGTGAGCAACGATCATTTCTTAAAGATTTCTTTGATCGTGGTGAAACTCCGTATCCATATCTTCTCGATGCAGCACAAAAAGCAGGAATAGTAGATAAAAGTGGAAATTTAATAACTGAAGCAGCTGGATCACAATATGGTGCTGTTAAAAATCCTGCACAAACAACTGCTGGTATAAAAGCAACAGCAGACACAATGAAAACATCTCCAGATGAAACTGCTAAAACTGCTAAAACTGATGAAGCAAGTAAACAGGAAGCTGCTAAAAAATTAGCAATATTACAACAATCAGCTAAACCAACTCTGCAAAAGGGTGCTTTAGCTGGAGGATCTCAATCAGTTCCTCGTGCATCTGGTAATTTGGGGACTAGTATTTCTGGTCCAATTGATGAATTGTTGGGGGAATTATTTAATCATATGTTATTAAATGATTTAAATAAAAACTATCCAACTTCTTATGCTGTGTAATGATTTAATCCGGCAAGATCTGGACATGATTATATGTCCAGATCTTGCCGAATATTAAAAATGATAAAAAATGGAGAATTCTTATGTCAGATTCTTTTTTTGACAAAGCTAAACAATGGGGCTCTAATGCCGCAACATCTCTTCAAACTTCAGCAACAAATGCTGTTGGTGGAATTTCAAATACAGCATCTACCATATCTAAAAAATTTGGAGAGGCATTTTCTAATCCAACTGGATTAGTTACTAAACAAACTACTACTAATGAAAAACCTTTGACTGAAACATCACAAACAATGATGGATGCTTATAAAACAACTAGATACGATCTATTTCCAATTGGCAGACCATGTAAATTTAATGAACAAATAGATAAATATCAACGATTTGGCAATTATCTCAGAACAAAGATGAGTGTTATAGATCTTATTCCAGTGGATTATGGATTCGATTTTACCAGAATGGCAAAAATTGTTGGCTTAAAAGAAGGTGAAGTTAAGAATGATTCTGCTGGTGATATGGCGAATATGTTTAATATTGGTTATAAGGATCAGATAAATGTTTATGGGCGTATATTAAAATATCATGGTCTATCCGATAAGTATGCTGGTATACGATTATATACAACTGACGACACAACAGCAAATGATACAATTCAAATTGGTTATAAAGATAGTACATTTCAAAGTATTGCAAATACAATGTCTGAAGTTGGTCAAAATGTAAAAGATATTGCGGGATCATTATTTGGGTCTGAGAAAGCAGAATTTCAAAAGAAAGTAGTTGAAGCTACAAAAGAAACTTCTAAAAAACTTGCAGAAACTAGTGGTTTGAATTCGACTACCCAGCAGCTTGTTGGAGATCTTGCCAGTGTTGCTAGTGATATGATAGTATCTGGTAATAAAATGACATTTCCAAAGGTATGGCAATCAACAACATATGCAGGAAACCTTAGTGTGAATATTAGATTAGTATCACCATATGGACATCCCAAAGCTGTTAAAGAATTTATTTTAAAACCTTTGTCTTATTTGATTCTTTTAGCTGCCCCTCAGACGATTAATGGTGTTACTTATGGTGGAAGTATTCCATTAACAATTCGAGCGTACGGGTTAAATTATACAGTTCTTGGATCATTAGCATCTATTACTTTCCAGAGAGGTGGAAGTGATACAAGTTTTAATTTATATAGACAACCATTAACAATTGATCTTTCATTAGAATTTCAAACATTATTTGATGCTTTTGCAGTTTTTGATCCTGGTCCAAGTCCATCCAAGAATGCAGCATTAAAATACGATTCTAATATTTTTAATGATAAATCATTGTATGACCCAGATAAACTTGGAAGATTTGCATATGATAAGAGTAGTTCGCTTCATATGATGACTTCTCTTGGAACAATTTTAACCTCACTTAAACCAATTGGGTTGATGGATGCGAAAGCTAATCCCCAAGTATATGGGGTATTTGATATTCCTTCTCGAGACGATATTCCTGATCTCCCAACATTTACTCCTATTACTGGTAATTTAGGAAGTTCAATTTCTGGAGCAGTTGATAGTATTGGTAAATTTGGATCGTTAATTACTAATGCTCCAACATTGCTTAAGCAAGGATTAGCTAATGCAGTATATAATACTGCAAAAGGTTCCATTGGATCTATCGCCGGGTCAGCATCAAAATATATCGGTAATGTTGGAGGAGCAGCTAGTAAAGTAGTAAATACTATAAAAGGAAATCTTTTTTAGACGGAGAAAATTATGAGCGTATTTGCAGATGCATATTCTCGATATTTAACATGTAATTTTAATTATAACTTAAGATCTAAAATGTTTCGTAAATATTTTAGAACATCAATAATTTTTATGACAGATCCTAAATTTATGACAAAAACATTTATAGATCAGATTAGCAGTTTTCCAAAATATCCATATTTCTTTCATTTGATAAAAGAAACATATTCCATTGATCTTGTGAAAATTTACAATTCTTCTATGGATAATACACAAGAACTTGTAGAATCTATGGTTGGAACATCTCAATTATCAAAGAAAGAATTGTATGATACTATTCCAGTTTTAGCTGATGATTTCTTAGAGGAATTGTGTTTTCAATTTTCTTTTATAAGTGATACAACAACTCTTTATAATTATGATTTAGTACTCCGATCTTTTGTATCTGAGTATCAGTATCGTAATTTTTTTAACGACTTATATGACGATTTATTTTATTCAACTGATCAAGCCGTAGGAGACACTGCTGGTTTGGAAGATAAAGCTTTTAATTATGAATATATTTTATATGCATGTTTATATAGTATTGTATCTTCTTCTCATAATATATATACGAAATTATTAATGTATTTGACATATATTAACTTGAGCGGCGCTATCGCAGATAGAGTTGATAAGAATGCTATGCTAACTGGTTTTCAAACATTTGTAACAAGTTATCATTCTAACATGTCTGTTGATTTAGCAAATATTATTGGAAAATCTATTTATGACTATCAAAAAATTTCTCCAGTGATGTTACAAAATCTTCAAACAGTTATTGATAATAAATTAATTAATGCGACAGGATTATATAATGCATTTTCACAGTTAATGAATGCAATAGAGTCGTTGTCTCCTGTTGAGTTAATTTCTTCAAATGTTGTCAATCAGTTAAATGCATTTATTGCAGTTGATAGTGTTTCTAAAATTTTTGACGATGCAACAATTGTAAATCAAGTTCAAATGTCTGCAGAAACAATTTTTGAAGAAGATACCTTTACCAGTTATATCGGTAAAATTTCTGAATCAGAACTTAAAAACTATTTATTTTTATGTTTTCTATATAAGTTCTGGCCGGTAAAATTTTTAAATATTATGCAATTGACTTTAAAAGAGTATGTTGAAAATTATATTAAAACTACTAATGATAATACACGCTTAAAAGAAGATTATGCTAATGTATTAAAATTATTTTGTAATAACTATATAGATTTTACCGGGCTAAAGACATTTTTGAATGACAATATTATTCCAAGTAGTACTCTAATTACATATCCACCTGGTACTGCTGCTTTATTTACATTTACACCAGGGTCAGCAACTATAAATTGTGCCAATATTGCGTCTCTTGCCGCTGTAAATGTTCATGATTATATATATGCTTCTGGTGATGATAGGGCATATGCTGGACATATAGTTGCTAAGAATGTTGGGGCTTTAACACTAACACTTGATAATGAATATTCTGGTACGATATCAGCATCTGATGTTCAAGCTTATAAATACTCATTTGATACTACAACATATTTATATAATGTTGGATTGAATTATAATATTGCAGAATATGGTTGTTTCATGTATTATGATTTTGTTCTTAATACATTTTTTAAATCAACATATTATGATACATTTATAGAAGAATTAACAGAAGCCGTATTCGTTAATCTTAGAGATGCCGGTCATATTGAATATACTTTTGATTGGTATAGATATCATGATGTTATAGATATTTATTTTAAAACATATTTGAGATG
>JAKQEK010000209.1 GCA_029558535.1 Bacteroidota bacterium
ACACACAACAACGGGATGAAATACACCACAGTTATGTGCTTCATCGTAATGATATTCAACGTCTACACTATCAATTACAGCATCAACATTCTTGTAACCCCAGGGTTCATAGGAAAGTTTCACTTCCATGCCTGGTTTCAAATCAATGTAGTCCTTACATGACATACAATAGAATACACGTAAGAGGAAATAAAGATTCCGGTTTTGTGTGTCCTATCAGAATCAAATATACCAGTTGATAAACCCTCAAAACTATATGTTTCTAACACCTATCTTACATGAGACATAGTTTTGCATGGGTAAGAAAAATAGTGTGAAAAAAGTGATGTTTTACTCTTCAAATTACCAATAAATACTTTCTTTAATTAATATAATTCCTAAACAAACCATAAATAAAACAATTATAAACATTACAAAATAAAAAATACTTACTGCAATTAATAAGAAAATATCAATTTGTAAAATTGGTGCAATTACCAACAAACAAGCAGCCGCTATAAATAACATCATAATACCAATAAATAACTCTTCCATATCAGGAAAATGAAATTTACCCATATTACACCTCAAATCGTTTCACATAACCATCATCAACAATACACATCATACCCGCCTTTATATTTTCTGCTGCAATCGCTTTAATGTAAGGATTGCCGTAAGAATCAATGCGCGCTCTCTCTTCAATACAAGTCCACACACCTTGCACGAAATCATAGGTGCGCTTAATGATTATGCCTGATTCCTTAATGTAGGACACTTCACGATGTTTAGTCATGCAAACACCATATCATAAATCTCACACGCGCATTCAATCGCCTTACGTGTTTTCTCATCTGCAATTTCACACTTATCATTATGGTAAGTAACTATATTCCACAGTTCAATGCGCTTTCCACCTTCAGGTGTAAGATCATTGTAGATTTTAATATGAGCACCATTTTTTGATAATACTACAGATTTAATTTTATGGTCAATTTTCATTTCATCGAAATGTGAAAATAGATTTTTCTTGCATTCTTTTACCTTTTCAAATCTCCATGC
>JAKQEK010000326.1 GCA_029558535.1 Bacteroidota bacterium
CAAAGACAAATTGTAAACCTTGAAAAACGACTTGAAAAACTAAAAAATATTGCTTGAAAATTAATTAGTTATATAATAGAAAAAAAGTTTGATATAAATAAATGAAGCGAATTTTGTTAGCTGCTGACCAGCTATTATTTACTTGAAATATTTTTCAAGAACTGCCTTAGTGCGGCAAAAACATATGTTTTAATTTTCATATTGCAGATATTCAAGCACTTAATGCTATGCTAAAATTCGAAGGGACAAGTCGGGACATATTATAAAACAGTTTTGTTAAAGGAAAAAACCGTTTATCGAAGTTAAAGAGTCAAATCTTATTATTTCTCAATATCAACAGGTTTTTCTTCTTCTTCTTTTTCTTCTTCTTTTTCTTCAGCTTTTATATTTTCCTTACAGAGAATGTTCTTTTCTATTAAAGTATTGTACCAGTTTACGAGTTTTTTAACGTCAGAAACATAAACTCTGTCTTTATCATAATCTGGTAGTATTTCTGTAATAAAGTCCAAAAGTTCTTTATTGGTCGCTTTTGTTGATAAAACCTGCTGACCTTGATGCTTTTCAAAAACTTTAATAAATACTTCACGTAATGCAACATCTTCGTCATAAGTGTATATAGCAACGTCTTCGAGAGTAGAAATTCTTGAAGTAGAAAAAGCAGGCATTCTTTTACCTGTTATCAAAGATTCTACAATTACATTGTTTTTTCCTTTGGAGACTAATTTGTATAATCCCGGCTGTCCTGCAATAGCTAAAATTCCGTCTAAAAACATATAATTAAATTTTTAAGGCACAAATGTAATATTTGTTATTAATACTCAAAAAAAGATTTTAAAATTAATCAAAATTAATGCCAAATAATATTTGTCAATTTATTCATAAATAGCTTATAACTAAGAAGAGAATTAACAAAAAATCATATAATATTTCTTTCCTTTTTTATTCTCTCGTATGCTTCGTTAAGTGTTTGAAATTTGACTTTTGCTGCATTTTGTATGTCTTCTCCCATGTTTGCAACTTTGTCGGGATGAAATTTAACGGCCATTTTTCTATATACCTTTTTAATTTCATCATTCGAAGCAGATTTGGGTACACCTAAAATTTCGTATGCAGAATCCGTTTCTTTCACAAACATTGACTTTACCGAATTATGTTCTCTTTGTGTCAATCCGATTTTAATTGCAATTTGTTCGATAATATTTATTTCGGATTGATGAATTTCGCCATCTGCATTTGCTATTCCATATAAATAATGAATAATCTGAAGTTTAAGCGGATTACTCATATTTTGATTTATCTGCATACAAACTTCATCAAGAGGGATATCCTTTTGCAGAAGTTCTTTAAGCACTCTTAAAGATTCATAAGTCTGATGCTCACCAAAATTTGCAAGAAGGAATTTTTTGACGAAATCGAGTTCACTTTTTTTAATAATCTTATCGGCTTTCATTACGGCAGCCGATAAAACCAGAAATGAAAGAATGAAGTCGCCGCGTTGAGTTACTTTGCCTTGTGGAGCATTAATGTTTTTTGTAATAATCGTAGCTGCATCAAAAAAAGAACCCAGGAAAAAACCAAGCAAACCTCCAATCGGACCACCAAAAGCCCAACCAAGTCCGCCTCCAATCCATTTGCCAAGTTTTACCATTACTGCGATTTTAAACTATTTATTATGTCAAGACACTGTATAATTAACGAATTTTCTTCATCATTTTGAATGTAAAAATCTGCTTTTACTTTCTTTGGTAAATTGTTTAATTGCAGGTTTATTTTCTTTATGGCTTCTTCAATAGAGATATTGTCCCTGTTCGAAATTCTTTCCGATGCTAATTTAATTGGAGATTCAACAATTATGGTATAATCAATGATTTTGTCTATTCCCGATTCAAAAATAAGAGCAGATTCAATAGCTACAATATCAGAATTTTGTTGTTCTGTAATCCACCTGCCGAAATCGTCGATTACTGCGGGGTGAACTACAGAGTTGACAAATTTGCGATCATTCTCATTATTGAAAATTTTGTCGGCAAGAAATTTTTTATTGATATTATCGTCTGTGTAAACCTGATTACCAAATCTGGTTTTTAAAGCAGATATAATATTCTCATTTTGCAGCATTAACTTTTTTGCTGCAGAATCTGCATTGTAAACAGGAATTCCGATTGTTTCGAAAATATGTGAAACAACAGATTTTCCGGAACCAATAGTGCCTGTAATACCCAGTTTAGTCATTATTACTTTTGCGTTTCAGGATGAAACCAACATTAAAAGGGTTTACTTTGGTAATTTCCAAATAAGGATTTACTGAAACAACATTCACGCTAATGAGTTTGTTTTTTTCTGTTTTGTAGTCAGCAACAGCCTCAAAATTCAGTGTGTCTATTTTATCAAAAAGGCTCAGCGGCACTTTATAATAAATATTCACTCTATTAGGAATAAGTTGATAATCAAGAGAATCGGGGAAGTTGGCTGCAACCACAGCAATATTGATACTTGCTTCAGTATATTTTTCGACAGGAAAATTTATCAGTATTTTATATTTGGAATAACTCAAATTTCTGACATATTTTAACTTCACTTCCTTAATATGGTTATCGCCGATGTTCTCTAAATCGGAATTATCACAATATACTTTACTAATAGTATCAATAATATGTTTAGGACCATATACAAAAACAGAATCAGGATTTAATACTATTTCGCCATTCAACAGAAAGTTTGGGTCAATAATATAATCAGCATTAAAGATTACCGGTACTTTTTTTGAAAAACTTTCCGCCATATCAAAAAACAATGTATCGGGTTTTACTCCTCTAATTTGAATGTTTGACCCAAATCTTCTTGATAAATAGGGTATTAATTCTTTAGTTAAAATAAAGCTTTTATCCGGATTATAATCGCAAGAATTAAAAACTACAGGATTCTCTTTATTGGCAAGATCAATGATAACAGGTAATCTTACAGTCTCAATTTTTTCTCTTAAAATATTGTAACCATGCCCATGAATTAGAACTGTTAAATTTGTTGCATTTTCGGAGCTGAATTTAGCTTTATAAGGCAAATTTTCGAATTTATATGGAATCTCAATAGATGAATTATGTTCTTTATTAACAAAATTCAAAAACCACAAAAAAGCCGAAAGAATAAGGAAAAACAAAAAAACAAAAATATTTCGGTTTCTGAATTGTTTAACAATATAAGCCGAAAACTTTCTACCAGTTGTTTTTTCTTCAGACATTGGAGAAAACTATTTTTGAACAGGAGGAATGTCTTCAGGAGAAGCAACAACAGAGCCTTTGTCAAGTTTTACTTTTACATTTGTATCTATTTCAACAAAAACGTATGTATCTTGTACTTCTACAATTCTACCATAAATACCTCCGGCGGTAATAACTTTATCACCTTTTTGCAAACCTTCGCGGAATTTTTTAGCTTCTTTTTGTCTTTTCATTTGAGGACGAATCATGAAAAAATAAAATACTGCAACAATCAGCACTAGAAAAATAATCGAACTGTAAGGACTGCTTTGTTCGCCTTGAGGCGCCATTAAAAATAATTGATTCATAAAATTTATTTTACATTTAACACTAATTTACATAATCACTTCACAACGTATAATTAACTCAGTAATATTTGGTTGTGTATTAGAATATACTTTTGCAGATTTTGTCTGAATTCCATCACGGTTTGCACTGTCAAAAACAAGCTCTACCGTCCCAGTTTGTCCAGGTTTGACAGGCTCTTTTGTCCATTTGGGAACAGTACAGCCACATGAGGCTTTAACATTTGAAATAATCAAATTTCCGCTTCCTGTGTTTTTAAAAACAAAACTATGTGCAACTTTTTCACCCTGAATAACTGTGCCGAAATTATATTCAGTTTCAGTAAAATCAATAACCGGTAGATTGTTTTGGCTATCTCCATTTGCGGTAGATGGATTAGTAATATTGTATTCTCCTCCGGTTTGAGTATTGCTATTGTTGCATGAATAAAAACTAACTATAATTAATATCCCGATTGTATATACAATAATTTTCATACAATATTGAATTTAAAACGGTGCAAAGATAATAATTTTATATTCATTCTTTCCAACATATTTATAATTCTAATTATTAAAAGATTGTTAAAAATACCATTATAATAATCCTGTTCCTGTTTTGTTCAGTTCACCTGATTTTTTAAGGTCAATGTGAATTTTATCTATTATACCATTGATAAACGTACAACTCTTTTCTGTACTGTAGAATTTAGCTATGTCGAGGTATTCGTTAATGGTAACTTTAACAGGGATATAAGGTATTTGAGTTATTTCTCCCAATGCAAGATGCAAAATTACTCTATCAAGAAATGCAATTCGTTCGAGTTCCCACTTTTTTAAACAATTCAAAATCTTTTTATCAAAATTATCTTTGTTTAAAGCGGTTTGTTTAATAAGTGTATATGCAAAGTTCTTATCTTGATTGTCTTTAAAAAGTTCAGGCAATTTGTAATCACTAATGTTTTTACTATAGTTTTTTATGTTTTGAATCAAATTACTGCACAAGAACTCAAGATCATCATTCCAATATATACTTTTTTCTTCAAGAATTTCATCTAATTGCGGATTGTCTGTAATGTTTTTAGAAATGATTTTTTTAATAATTTCGAAATCCTGATTAAAAGAATCTTCGGGATTAGTCATAAATGAAGAGTAATATGTTGATTTGCTTATGTCTTGCCAAATAGCTTTGACGAATTCAGGGTATTCACTCCAGTTTAAATTTGAATTTGACATAGCATTTTTTATATGTACATCATTTAGAAATGCCGAAATTATTCTGTTATTACAAAACTTTGTGTTGGGATTGATGTCATCATCAGTTTTAACATGCTTGTTTTTTGCCAATTCGAGTTTGTCAGCTGCAAAGTCGAAGATTGCAATTAGTAAACAGTGCAGATGTATAAACAATTGATAAGAGTGATTGATATTTCGTTCCATTTCTTTTACGAGGTTATCAATATTTTGCTCTTCATCATCCTGCAAAAAGGCGTAATATGTTTGCATAGCCTTTATCCTTACTAATCTTCGACTAATCATGTTAATGTACTTTTGTTTTTGTACAAAAGTATATATATATTTTAAAATTCATTAAAAAATCTATTTTTTTAAGAAAATTTGATAAATTTTCATTTTGTATTGTTATTTTTCTTTAAATTTGTATTAAACAATAAATTATATTGTATGGAAGGTGATGAAAAAAGGAGAGAAGAAATCCATTCTGTTTCTATCAGAGCTGGTAAAAGAACCTATTTTTTTGATGTCAAAGAAACCCGTCAGAATGATTATTATTTAACCATTACTGAAAGCAAAAAGGTATTTGACAAAGATGGGAATTCCAGATTTGAGAAACATAAAATTTTTCTTTATAAAGAAGATTTTAAGAAATTTATGGACGGCTACACCGATGCAGTTGATTTTATTAAAGAAACTAAACCTGAGTATTTTGAAAATTTAGATCAGGAAAGATTCAATGATGAAGAATCATCTGTTTAAATGGAGGGATCAAACGACTAAACATTATTGTTCGTAAACGAGATTTACTATTTTAGTCAACATTTCTGCATCTGTTGTGTCAAATGCAGCAAGTTTGTCACTATCTATATCTAAAACTCCCACGATTTTTTGTCCATTTCTTAAAGGGATCACAATTTCGGATTTACTTAACGGATTACAAGCAATATGTCCCGGAAAACTATGAACATCATCAACAATAACCGCTTGTGTTGAATTTATTCCACTCCAACAAACTCCAGTATCCTTTTTTAATCTCATGCATGCCAATGGACCTTGATAACATGCAACCTCAAGTTCGTTATCATCACTGATAAGGTAAAATCCTGTCCAGAAAAAGTGGGGGTTTTTATGATGCAATACAGCACATATCGTTGCCATACGACTTAAAGGATTATCAACTTTTTGAAAAAGTTCTTCGAGTTGAACTAATAAACGCTGATATTTTTGTTCTTTATTGCGGGAATTACTATTCATTATTTTTTGATTTTTTTGAAAAAATTCTTTTAAACCAACATTTTTTTGCCTTTTCAGCTTCTTTTTCAATAGCTTCTAACTTCTTGTATGTAATATATGAAGGTCTTTCGTTTTTCATAAATACTCTTGGGTACAGTTGATTTTTGTTAATGCCCATTCCTCCATATTCAAAATTAAGTACATTTTTACACGAACTCCTCGACAGACTTTCAATACTATATTCGGTAATTCCATCATTTCTATTAACTTTATAGTCATCGTAAACTGTTCCCATTTTGGAGCTGTAATTTTTTGAAATTCTCAATACACTTTGTATATAAGAATCAATATAAGCAATCCATAATCCTTTTTTAAGGCTAACGGAAGTGTTGTACAGTTTAATTTCAAAAGTATCAGGAATAGATGAAGCATATTCATAAGAATATCCCGGAGGTGTGATATCTTTATTTTTATATGATATTTCTGTGCTTATACTGTTGTTCCAATTTGTCATGTGAAAAAATGATTTAAGCGTATCTTTTGTGTTTCCTTCAAACCATGAAACGGAAAGTTTTATACTTCTCACAGATTCCATGGCTCTTGTGTTGCTTACTTCAAAATCCTGACGATAATATTCTGCCGTAACAAAAAAATTCGCATCCTGTTTAACAGTTGGAATATATTTTAATAATACTACTGTTTCACCATTTGTGTTTTCTTCAGAACTTATTATTTCATAAGTACTCTTATCAACCCATGCAGATGCCTGTATTTTACCTAATTCCTGTACATCTTCAGTCATAACAAACCACCTATATTCTTCAGATTTCTTTTCAAAATAATCGGATGCATAATAAACAGTAGATTCATTAAGCAACACCGCCATAGTTATTGCTCTGTGTATTGCAACTTCTTTAGCCAGATTTTTGTCCTCCATTCTTGGGTCAGAAACGCCAATTGCATATATTTCGGAATTTCCAATAGAATATGGAAGGTCTTCAGCCCAAGCCGGCAATTGATAATATTGCACGTATTCTTGTGCTTTCAGCATGGAAAAACTGAAACAAAGCACAAAAAGTATCAAAAATTGCTTCATAGTCTTTATCTTTGTCTTTTCAAATTTGAAATAATGGTTAAAAATGCAAAAAAAATCAATATAATCACACTCGGTTGTTCTAAAAATCTTACCGATTCTGAACAATTTGCTTTTCAGGCAGCTGCAGCAGGGTATGAAGTTGTTCATAATTCAGATAAATTAGATTTTGATATTGCTTTTATTAATACTTGTGGTTTCATTAATGATGCCAAAGAAGAATCTATTAATACAATTTTGGAGTTGGTTAATTTGAAAAAAACTAGAAACAAAGGACATAAAAATGAAGGGAAAAATATTAAAATTGTAGTTTTTGGTTGTTTGGCAGCCAGATACGAATCGGAACTGAAAGCCGAAATACCGGAGGTAGATTTTTATGCCGGTAATTATAATATTGATCAATTACTGCAAATAATTGATACTGTTCCTGATAAAGGCACTAAGTACAATAGAATCCCGGAATCCAATGGACATTATGCATACTTAAAAATCTCTGAGGGTTGTAATAGAAATTGTGCATTTTGTGCAATCCCATTAATTAAAGGCAGATATATTTCGCGAAAACCCGTAGATATAATTGAAGAAGCAAATTTGTTAGCAAAAAACGGAGTGAAAGAGCTGATTTTAATTGCACAGGATTTAAGTTTTTATGGATATGATATAAACAAGGAGTTTTTGTTGCCTGATTTGGTAACAAAAATTAGCGAGATTGAAGGAATAGAATGGATAAGGCTTCAATATTTATATCCATTTTTATTTCCGGAAAAGCTTCTTGACGTAATTGCAGAAAATCCTAAAGTATGCAAATATATTGATATCCCGTTACAGCATATTTCGGATAAGATTCTTAAAAATATGAACAGAGGTTGCACTAAACAGGAAGTTGTAGATTTATTAGATAAGATAAGAACAAAAATTCCTAATGTAACGATTCGCACGACTATGCTTGTGGGGTATCCGGGAGAGGGAGAGGATGAGTTTAAGGAATTGTTGGATTTTGTTAGAAAACAAAAATTTGACAGACTAGGAGTATTTACATATTCGGAGGAAGAAGGAACAAAAGCTGCTGAAACATATAAAGACAATATTTCTACAAAAACTAAAAACATAAGAGCTGACATTCTTATGGACGAACAGAGTCTAATATCAAATGAATTGAATTCTCAAAAATGCGGAAAGATTTACAAAGTTATTATTGATAGTCAGGAAGGCGATTTTTATATTGGAAGAACAGAATTCGATTCAGTCGAAGTAGATAATGAAGTTATTATCACGACTGATGAAAAATTGGTTATTGGCAGCTTCTATAATGTTGAAATCACAGGTTGTGACACTTATGAATTATATGGTAAAAAAATATAAATTATTTCTTTGTATAGTTTTAAAAAGGTTTTATCTTTGCACACTCTTAACGGACTAGTAGCTCAATTGGATAGAGCACCTGACTACGGATCAGGAGGTTGAGGGTTCGACTCCTTCCTAGTTCACAAAGCCCTTCAGAAATGTCGGGCTTTGTTTTTTGCGTAAATTACTCAAAATCTAATATATAATCTGTTTATTCGTTATCTGCCTCTTTTTCTATTATATAACTAATTAATTTTCAAGCAATATTTTTTAGTTTTTCAAGTCGTTTTTCAAGGTTTACAATTTGTCTTTGCTTCCAACTTATTTGATTTTCAATTATTAAAGAAGAGTTAAATTCAACCTTATTGCTTATAAGGTGATACACTATTTTCGACACTTTATGGGCTGATGCTACAACAGCTCCTTTTCCTCCAACCCTTGACCTCATTCGCCTAGAATAATCCCCCAAAGGCGACTTGCTTTTTGACATATTTGAAGAGGCCATTCTTAAAATTAATCCAGCATGGTTTTTCTTCTTTTGCATTCGACTACTTATAATTTTACCTCCAGTAATCTTTGTGTTTGGAACTAAATTCATCCATGCCGCAAAATGATTTGCGTTTTTCCACTTTTTCATATCAATTCCAATTTCTGAGATGAGTTTTACCACGGTCATTTCATTGAGGCCATCAATCTTACATAAATCAACACCTACAATTCCATGCATAATTTTTCTTGCATCAAAATAAAACTGGTTCTTACCAACACGTTTTTTTCGCGATGATTCAATATTTGAGATATCGCCATCTTTTACTTTCGCATAAATGTGTATTAGTGTCTTTTCAATTTTTTCGTCGCATTCATGAACTTGTTTCTGCGAAAAACAATATGCATCATAAGCTTGTTGTAGCAGAAAAATGAATTCTTCATTCCAAATACCATTTAGAGAATCCATTATGTCTTGGTCACTGGCTTCAATGCGAGGATCTTTATATTTCAAAAAGTCTTCAGGATTTCTTACTCCTTGTAGGATTGCTCGTATTATTTCAATACCTGTTTTACCTAAAATATCACTTATAACATTATGTATTTTAACGTTCATCAATTCGAAAGCCTTTTGCATTCTTCTTACGCTATCAGCTCCAATCTGAAGTGTCTTTTCGCGATGGCGAACGTATGTCCTTAAGGTATGAAAAACGGAATCAAGTTGAAAACTTTTTTGTAATAGCCCACAAGAATGCAATTTTTGTAGCCAAATTGCATCGGTGTCATCTTTTTTCCTTCCTGTAACATTCTTTACATGTTTAGCATTTACCAGATATGGTTCAATACCTTCTTTTTCTAATAATAAGTAAAGATTTATCCAATAAATACCCGTACTTTCTATGGCTACTGTTGTTACTTTATTGGACTTCAAATACTCAACAAGTTGTATTAAGTCTTTAGTAAATGTCCCGAACTGCTTCACTGAATGATAGTCTGTTCCTTCCTTAATAATGGCGACATCATACTGAGTAGCTCCAATATCAATACCCGCTGCATTTAAATTAAGTACGGGAAGACCGCCTTTAAACCTTTCCTTTTCCATATATTTATATTTTATGTCAGATTTGGGCATAATAAAAACATTGCTCTATTATACGGCATCAAGTGCCAATTGATATTTCAAAATACCCAACGCCCAAACTTGACATAGAAGTAAATAACTCCAATAAAAAAAGTGGGCTCTGCTCTGACTATTATTAATTGCCACCAAAGTTATCTATTTTGATGTTAGATTACTCAATCTCGTTGACTTGACGGTAAGTTAGAGGATATTTGGAAAGGCTATTTATCTGCAAGTCCCTCTAAATCATGGAATGGTAGAAAAGTGTCATTTGGTGTGCTTTTACAAAAATTTCCCAATAACATATTTTATAATCAAGACCCTATGACAGGAGTTGCAACAGGACAGGTTTATTTTTTGAACCTTAAGGTTATGAAAGGAATTTATAATTTACCTGTAGCTTTTGAAATTATTACAGTTGACACAACACAAAGACTTATTGAATTTAGTTATATTGAAGGAAATAAGTCTAGTGGAGTTCAACAAATTCAGTTTTTTGACGCAGGATTAGAGAAAACTAAAATTATGCATATAAGCTACTTTAAAAGTGATTCGGATTTTCGGGACAAATGGATTTATCCACCTTTTCATAAAAAAATCGTTAACGATTTTCACCGGAATATGAGAAAATTACTGAATCTCAAATCAGTAAAAATTTAGAGCAGACTTCACTTAATTTTTAATTTGGTTTAAACAGCATAGTTGACGAAAATGTTTTCCATGAATTTTTCGTAACTTTGTTTTTCAAAACATTTTTTATGAGCGATAGATTCGAACCAATTAAGCTTTCACAGCTTTTTAAATTGATTTTTACAGAATATAAAAAATCTGAGTCAATTTTCGGAATCCCCGAAGAGCTGTTTTTTAAACCTCAGAGAAACAATCCATTTTTTGTCGAAATATTTAATAAACAAATAGCGTCACCGCTTGGTGTAGCTGCCGGACCACATTCTCAGATGGCACAGAATATTATCGGGGCATGGTTGATGGGAGCCAGATATATTGAACTTAAAACAATTCA
The DNA here is from genome assembly GCA_029558535.1 of Bacteroidota bacterium. Classification (GTDB taxonomy): domain Bacteria; phylum Bacteroidota; class Bacteroidia; order Bacteroidales; family ML635J-15; genus Bact-19. The sequence continues at coordinate 11,075 of JAKQEK010000326.1, forward strand.
GACTCTCGACGAACTAGATGTTTCAAAACCTTGCATCGACATGCAGGATGAGGGTTATAATTGCGAATGGTCGCAGGAACTTAAAATTAAACAAAGTTTTAACGAGTATCTCAATGCCTGGATAATGATTCATGTTTTACATCACGAACTTGGATTAAAAGGCGATATAGCAACAATTTTCAATATGAGTGCCGGCTATAATCTCGAAGGGATAATGAAGGATAATGTGCAGTGGTTTTTTGAAAAGATGAAGAACTGCGAAATAGAACTTGCCGAAAAAATTAGAGAAATAATTGAAATTTATCCTGCAATTTCAAAAATTAAAATTCCAACTCAAATTTCCAACAATATCACACTTTCGACCATGCACGGCTGTCCGGCGAATGAAATCGAAAGCATTGCAAAATACCTTCTAACCGAAAAGAAATTGCACACTTTTGTAAAACTTAATCCAACTCTGCTCGGGCCAGAAATGCTTCGCGACATTCTCAACAACAAACTAAATTTCCGTACAAATGTCCCGGATATAGCCTTTGAGCACGATCTAAAATATCCTGATGCTTTAAAAATAGTTGAGTCACTACGTAAAACTGCCGAAAGCGAAAATCTGCAATTCGGAATTAAACTCACAAATACGCTCGAATCGGTAAATAATAAAGATGTTTTTGGTGATGATGTGGAAATGATGTACATGAGCGGACGCGCCCTGCATCCGATTTCGGTAAATCTTGCCAGCAAACTAAGAAATGATATAAACCCAGATATTCAGTTTTCGTTTTCGGCCGGTGCCGATGCCTTTAATGTAAGCGATGTGCTTTCTTGCGGTTTTAAAACAGTAACAGTATGCTCCGACATTCTAAAACCCGGTGGATACATGCGTCTTAATCAGTATTTTGAAGAAATTCAGAAAAATTTTGATATCGTTGGTGCAAAAAGCACAGGCGATTACATTAAAATTTCAGCGAAATCTGATGATATTAAACTTGCAGCAAGTCAAAATCTAAAAAACTATGCTAAAACAGTTCTGGTCTCCGACAGATATAAACGAAATTACATTGTATCACCAAACATAAAAACGTCACGCGAACTTAATAGTTTCGACTGCATTGCAGCACCTTGTAAAGACACGTGTGCCACGAATCAAGATATTCCCAATTATCTGTATCACACTGCAATAGGCGATTTTGCTGGTGCATACGAAACTATTTTAGAAACAAATCCTTTCCCTGCAATTACAGGAATGATTTGCGACCATTTGTGTCAAAATAAATGTACACGGGTCAATTATGATTCGTCGCTTCTTATTCGCGAAGTAAAACGTTTTATTTCGGAGCAGGATGAGGTTAAACGCGAAGTTTATGCTGCCAAAAACGAGATAAAAGTTGCTGTTGTGGGTGCCGGACCAAGTGGTTTGTCCTGTGCATATTATCTTGAGCTGGCAGGATTTGATGTGGATGTTTTTGAAGCCAGTTCGAAAGCAGGCGGAATGGTTCAGTTTGCTGTCCCGGGATTTCGTCTTACCGATGAGGCAATAAATAATGATTTTAAAAGAGTTACCGATCTCGGTGTAAGGATTCATTACAATTCGCCCGTTGATACAATTAAATTCGACAATTTAAGAAAAGGCTATAATTACATCTATCTTGCGCCCGGGGCAAAACTTTCTGCCGATTTTACAACCGAAGGCAATAAAGCAGAGGGCGTTCTCGATTCATTAGGCTTTTTGTTTAATGCAAAATCATTATTGCCAACCGGAATAGGTAAAAATGTTGTAGTTATCGGTGGCGGAAATACAGCAATGGATACAGCCCGCACCGCTTATCGTTTGGTCGGAAAAGATGGTAAAGTTACAATAGTTTATCGCCGCACGATAAATGAAATGCCTGCAGATCAGGGCGAAATAAAAGCGGTGCTCGAAGAAGGGATGAAGATTATAGAGCTTGTGGCTCCCGAAAAAGTAATTTCACAAAATGGAAAAGTATGCGCATTGCTTTGCAGCCGAATGGAACTCTCTGGCAAAGATGCTTCGGGACGACCAAAACCTGTTAAAATTGCCGGTTCCGAGTTCGAGATTGCTTGCGACACAATTATTCCCGCGCTCGGACAAAAAACAGATATTAATTTTGTTTCAAACGATCTGCTGAACTGCGAGCAGCCTGGTTATCAGACTAAAATCGAGAATATTTTTATCGGTGGCGATGCAAAACGCAATGCAGCCACAGCAATTATTGCAATTTCGGATGGTCGCAGAACTGCCGAAGAAATTATCCGGAAAGCAGAGCTTAATCTCGAAATTCCAAAACTTCAAAACCAAAAAAATATTTCAAAGAAAGAGTTGATGTTAAAACGTGCCAGGCGAGTTTTCGGAGAAAAAGCATGGGAAGCACCTGTTAATGACAGACAGAACTTTAAACTCATTAGCAAAACGCTAGACGAACAAACTATTGTTGCCGAAGCCTCACGCTGTCTATATTGCGACGAAATTTGTAACATTTGTACTACAGTTTGTCCAAACTTCGCAAACCGTTCTTACGAGATCGAACCTGTAAAGTACAATCTGCAAAAAGTAGTAAACACTGGCAATGGCAACTATAAAATCGAAGAAGACGGTATTTTTGAAGTAAAACAAAGACACCAAATCATCAATATCGCTAACTTCTGTAACGAGTGCGGTAACTGCAACACCTTCTGTCCAACCAGCTCGGCACCATACAAAAACAAACCGAAATTGCACATTACAAAGGAGTCGTTTAATAATGCGGAAGAAGGATATTGGCTACACAACGACATCTTTCATCTAAAAAAATACGACAAACTTTTCGCTTTAAGTCAAACTGAAAATACTTACATTTTCGAATCTTCAGATACAAAAGTTAGTTTAAGTAAAACCGATTTCCGTATTCAAAATGTCGAGATTAAAAATCCGAATTTTGTGGAAGTTGATTTGCGTGTTGCTGCGGAAATGGCGATTGTGTGGAAGGGGTCGCCAAAATTGGCAAATTGATTATTATGATGAAATTATTCGTGATAACAAGGCATATCAAAGAATAAAAAATTATATGCGGGATAATGTGAAAAATTGGGGAAAGTATTATGAAGGTTAATATTGAATTGTTTTTGCTCTTGTTGGTGTTGTAGAATTGTTTTCATAAATTATAAAGTCCAAACTTGAAGGAGGTCTAAATATAAAAGGAATTCCAACTGTTTGATTGTTGCCCGTTGCAGTAAGTACAGCACTGTCGGGATAATGTTTGTCAAATGTCCAGCCCTGGTTGTTTAAAGCTGACTTGAATTGGATTATTGTGCCGGTTTAATAGACAGTATCATATTTAGAAAGCTGTTTTCGTACTTGTCGTAAGTTGTTTCGGTTGAGAAAAATACCAAGGCAAGAGCATTTATACTGTCCGGCAACAGAAACATAATAGAAGTTACCATTTTTAAACTCGAACCATCTTCAAGATTATAATATCCACCTCCATCAGTGCCAACAAAAGTAATTCCGTTGTTTTCGAAATCGGTTACATCTTCTGCCCATGTTACGTCTGTAAGTAAAGTGTTTACAACTGCTGTAGCCTGTGCTGCCAAATCGTCAAAGACATTTTCTGAAGTTAGGTCTTCTGAGGCCCAAATCATACATACGAAATTATTCGAATCTTCTGAACTTGAAGGCGAAATCGTAAATACGCCATCGCTATTATCAACTGTCCATAAGTTTGTGTCAACACTAATTTTTATAATTGGTGAAATAGCACTCGGAAAAATGTACTCTATTTGAGCAACAATGCAGTTGGAAATCAAGTAGAATGCGAGTATTGAGAGAAGGATTTTTTTCATAGTCTAATTTTAATTTAATTATTAAGTGAAACTTTGTTTATACAAATTAAATCGCATTTTTTTAATATTTCTTTAATTCTGTAATTTTTTTTTTATTTTTACTATCGAAAACCAATAAAAACGATTATGAAAAAGATTTGTTTGCTTTGTGGAATTCTTGTTTTTTTTACAATAATAAGTATTGATTGCAATGCTCAGATGAAACACAGCTATGTTGGTATACATTATGAGATGAATGCAACTCTTAATGCGAGATTTGGAAGAATAAATGTTGATAAAGGTTACTATATTGTTGATTTAGCTTTGCCACGTTGGTTAGTAGGAGCCGTGGGATGGAAAGTGAAGGACGAGAACATTATTCCTGTTGAGCAAGCAAAATATTTCAGTATGCGCGGTGGTAGGTGGTTTAAGATTGGTACCAAAACCAATCTGGGTTTTGACCTTATGTGGGAATTTGTCGGAATTGCAACGCCTCCAGATTCTTTGGAGACTAAGCACTATACAGGACGTATTATTTCCCCATTGCAAATAGGTGCTTCGTTTTGTCAGTCGTTTGGTGAAAGTGTTTCGTTATTGATTATACCTTCATATGGTTATGCCCTTGGGAAAACTAGGAATGATGATGGAAAACATCACAGTAGATGGTCTGTTGAAGCATATTTCCAGTATAAAATCAACTGGATGACAATTTATGCCGGATATGGATTTGCAGGATATCCTAAAGGTTTGGCAGTATCTTATCCGTATGATGCACCTTTGTATGGTTCAATGGCCACAGTCGGAATCGCAGTAGGATTAAATTGAAATCTTCGTTCGAATACGTATCATAGTGATTGACCAAATTAATGAAATACATTTTTATATCCCGTCCTTTCTACCTTAGGATTTACGTAGCAAACATACTAAGTCTGGTATTTAGTGTTACTATAAGGAAGAATTAGTAATAATATATTGAGAAATATTATTAAAATTCTTATGAATCAGTTCAAGACAATTTTATATAAAAAATGTGATGAATTCTTATGATTAGTTAGAATTTTACAAAGAAATGTTAATGTATCAAATTTTGCTATTAAAGGTTATAAATTGGTATAATATGACTATAGCCTATAATACATTCCTTTATTTATTATTATCTTTGCCAGATATTTAGACAGTGAAATTTAAAACATTATAAAACATTTATTATGATTGATTTAATAGACAGGATTACAAACAAAAATGCATTAGAAAATGCAGTAAAAAGGTATAAAGAGAAGGGCATAATTTTACCAACTTTTGCACAGCAGGAAAATCCGGATTTAATTCCACACAAAATAAAGGATAAACTTAAAAATATCGGTTTGTGGGAAATAAATCCCTTAAATCTATTTAGGATAACCTGGAAAAATGAACCCAAAGAGAAAGGCGGATTGTTTGGTGGTGTTAATTTTATTGAACTCCCAAAAGAATTTACAGGCGTAAATGCCAGAATAGTTTTGTTAATCGGAAAATGGTTTCCTACAGGTTCTCACAAAGTTGGGGCAGCCTATGGCTGTTTGGCTCCGAGAATTACCACAGGGGGATTTGACCCAAGTTATCACAAAGCTGTTTGGCCATCAACAGGAAATTACTGCCGTGGTGGAGCATTTGATTCCAAACTTATGGGTACAGAATCTGTTGCAATTCTTCCTGAAGAAATGAGCAAGGAACGATTTGACTGGTTGCGTAACGAAATTGGTTCTGAAGTGATTGCTACTCCCGGATGTGAGTCTAATGTCAAGGAAATATACGACAAATGCTGGGAAATACGCAGAACAAGACCTGATTGCATTATTTTTAATCAGTTTGATGAATTTGGCAATGCAGTTTGGCATTATAACATTACAGGCAAAGCGATAGAAGAGGTTTACAATAAAGTCAAAACAAAATCAAGTAATTTAGCTGCTTATGTGTCAGCAACGGGTTCGGCAGGAACTATTGCGGCAGGAGATTATCTGCGTAAATTGGTGCCCCATATTAAAGTGGTTGCTTCTGAAGCATTACAGTGCCCGACTTTATTAAGAAACGGTTTTGGAGGCCATAGAATTGAAGGTATTGGCGATAAACATGTCCCATGGATACATAATGTTAAAAATACTGATATGGTTACTGCAATTGATGACGAAGATTGTATGAGATTACTCCGTTTGTTTAACGAAGAAGAAGGACATAAATATTTAAAGGAATGTAATATCCCTGAAGAAATAATAAAGGAACTGCATTTAATAGGAATTTCAGGTATAGGGAATTTATTGTCAGCTATCAAAACTGCCAAATACTACGAAATGACTTCTGATGATGTTATTGTAACTATTGCAACTGATTCAGCAGATATGTACAAGTCGAGGATTGTTGAGCAAAATGTAGCACACGGCAATTATACGGAAATGCAGGCAGCCAGAGATTTTGAAAAATGTTTACTTGGAGAAAGGACAGACAATTTGAAAGAACTTGGCTATAATGACAAAAAAGCCATACATAACTTAAAATATTATACTTGGATTGAGCAACAGGCAAAAGAACTTGAAGACCTTAATCAGTTGTGGTACGATCGTGAGATTTGGGGGAAAATATTTGCTCAGGTTAATCGTTGGGACGAATTGGTTAAAGATTTCAACGACAGAACCGGGTTGCTAAAATAAACACGGTTTTGAAAAAACCTATTAACACTTCCCGCGCGAGTTTCTCGGGTGGGGACCATTGGATTATTCAAACACCATTTTCTCTCCCGAAAAGTCCACACCCGGCATTTCTTTTTCCAGTTTTGCAATTTCATTTAATGTGGCACTACAAAATTTTCTGTATTCTTCTGTGTTATTATCAAACACTTTGTGTCGCGAAGCTTTGATGATTTTTTCAACTTTTCGGTTTAATTCAATTGTGGTCGGTGCAAAAAACACTTCAGAAAACTTTTCCCAAATATAGCTTATACCAACGTCTGACGGATGCAACATGTCGCTTGCATAAAAACGATAATCTCTAAGCTCATCATTCATTATTTCATAAGCCGGAAAATAAAATATATTACTATTATCAATAAGTGATTTAATTGCTATAAATAATGAAGATTTACTAAACTGATTTTCTGTTGCCCCATTTTTAAAATGACGTACAGGACTAACTGTAAAAACAACTTTCAATTTAGGATTAATTACTCTAATATCTGATAATAACTTATTCCAAACATTTATAATTTCATCGGGCATTACAAATCTTTGTCTGAATGTATCAGCCGGTAATTTGTGGCAATTTGATACAATATCACCAGTTTCATTATGTTCGTATATCACCGAAGTACCAAATGTGATAAAAAGCACAGACACCATACTTAACGAATTCTTCAATAATTTTAAAGCCTCTGTCATTTTTTGAAATGCATCTTGCTGATTCTTTCCCGAAAGTTCGCTGTGAAAACAAAAATGATTCCACCTGCCGTTTGCAAAAAATAAATCAGAATTTATAATCTCTTTGCCCGATAAAGCAGAATTTATGGTTTCAGCAACAGATATAGGGTTGTAATGAATCCCTGTTGGATTAACCAAAGTAATAATCTTTGAATCCTCCATCTTTCGCCCGATATTTTCGGCAAAACACGAACCTGTAAAAACACAACTATCAGAGTGACTTATTTTAAATGGCATTTCACGACAAACCACAGGTGTTGTAAATATCATAATTATTAGTTTTATAATACAATAATTCGTAAAGATATTAAAAAATGGTCATTATTTAGCCGGTATCTAATATCGCTTTTGTCATAACTTGTTTGTGCCCTCCCGATACCCCTAATTTGACGGCACTCCAGCGCGAGTTACTCGCGTTGGAGTATTCGATCATCCCTGACTGGATTTGAAGCGCGAGTTACTCAGATTGCAGTGTTGGACATATATCAACTCTAGTTGAGCCCACCGGGCTCAGAATTATGAACCCCCTAAATAATTACAAAAATTGAATTAATCTAAAAAGACAACTTAAGTCAAAACTAACAGGATGTCCCCAAGAGTATTTTTCAATCAGAGAACTTGACAATTTTAATTATTCCCTGTTTATTATCGGTAAAATAGATTTTCAGATAGTATATGCCAACATTGAGTTTTTCAATATTGAGTTTATTGATACCCTGATTTAATTCAAACTCGCTAATTATTCTTCCTAATGCGTCAATTAAACTGCCTTTGGCATTTTCACTTATCTCAACAAATAATTCTGAATTTGCAGGATTAGGATAAACTTTTACATTGTTGGCAACAAAAGTATTTATCCCCAGACATAACTGACATTCTGAAGTATCTGAACACAGTCCTTCTGTAATTATTACCGCATAGTTGCCATTTGTCTGAGGTGCAAAAATCCTGTCCGTTTCTCCTTCAATGTGTGAATAATAATTGTCACAATCCACCCACTGATATGTACCGTTAACATTATTTGCAGAC
>JAKQEK010000328.1 GCA_029558535.1 Bacteroidota bacterium
GCAATAAGGTTGAATTTAACTCTTCTTTAATAATTGAAAATCAAATAAGTTGGAAGCAAAGACAAATTGTAAACCTTGAAAAACGACTTGAAAAACTAAAAAATATTGCTTGAAAATTAATTAGTTATATAATAGAAAAAAAGTCATTTCATTTTTACTAAATGACGACATATCCTGTCCGCTAAAACACGAAGGATGTATCTCGCTGAAGAGATGTTTTTCTGTTTCAATTTGACCGATATATTTTCTGACTTTCTTCTGACTTATTTGCTCCATCTTGATATCCTGCAGCATTAGTTGTCCGAAAGTATGGATATTAAAAATTAAAAAAATAATTAATACTACCCACTTCAATCCTGTCTTCATAAAAATTTACAATTAAAAATTTATCTTCATTGATAGATGTCTTTTGCCTTATTGAATACTTTCTTCTTCAAATTCGCAGCTAAAAGTATCGCAAATTTAAAACTATTTATAAAAAAATAGTATTTTTATAAAAATTTAAATAATGAAATCAGTCAAATATTTAATTGCAATTATTTCAAACATTTTGTTTGGTGAATTTTTATTTGCACAGGCACCTCAAATAATTCCGGCAGAACATCCCGACATTGTAGGGTTATGGGAATTTAACAACGACTCAGAACTTACTGCCCCAACAATAGGAAATTCTCTTATTTTACATGGATCGCATACAACAATTGCAGGGCCAAGCGGCGAAGATGGTGCTGTATCAATCGGCTCGGGCAGTTATTACACATGTTATCATGATATTGCAGGTAATGGCGGCGGTTCGGAGGTTAATGAGTATAGTCTTGTGTTTGATTTCAGAGTATCAGATATTTCGGAGTGGCATTGTTTTTATCAGGCAAACGCATCTAATTCTAATGATGGAGAACTATTTATTAATACTTCAGGACAAATCGGAAGAACAACCAACGGTCCCGGATATTCCAGTTATTCAGTAATTCCTGATGAATGGTATAGAATGGTTGTAGCTGTAGATTTGGGCAACTTCTACAGAGTTTATCTTGATGGAGCATTGATTTTAAACGGTGGTTCGCTTTCGGTTAATGGAGAATATAGTTTATACCCGATTACTGCTGACAATCTGGTCCATTTTTTTGCTGATAACAGCGGCGAAGATGCACAAATAGATATCGCATTGGCAGCAATTTATAACAAAACTATTGATCAGGCAGAAGTTACTTCTCTTGGCGGATACGGGCATAACATAAATCCTATTCCTGTCGGCATACTACCATATTTGCAAACTCCTACGCCAACAAGTATTTACATAAGCTGGCATTCGGCATTGACCGGTTCAACAAGAGTTGATTATGGCACATCTGAGACTCTGGGCCAAACACAAACAGGCTCTTCGGAAGACATTAGCGGGAAAAAATGGCATACTGTAAAACTATCAGGACTAATGCCCGAAACTGTTTACTATTATAAATGCGTAAGCGAAACCCAAGAATCGGAAATATATAATTTTAAAACGCCTTCATCCGAGATTCTTGAGAACCAGCATTTAAGATTTCTTTTGTTGGGAGATAGCAGAACAGATATTGCAAGAACTACCCAAATTGCTTTTACAGCAAAAAACAAAGCTATTGAAATGTATGGGTCACCGATTTATGAAAATATTAATTTGATTGTCCATGTTGGGGATATTGTATCAAGTGGTGGCACTATAAGTCAATATGAAAACGAGTACTTTAATTGTTACGAATCACTTTCACGCAATTTGCCAATGATGGTTATTATTGGTAATCACGAAAATGAGTCCTCAAATTATTATAATTACATGAAGTATGATGATTTTAGTGACTTTTCGTGGCCTCTTAGCGAAAAGTTTTACAGTTTTTATTATTTAAATCAACAGTTTATTTTTATTAATGGTAATGGAACATATTCGAACAGCATACAAACAAACTGGCTGGAAGATAGGTTAACTGAATCTGCCCAAAATCCTGATGTTGATATGGTATTTTGTTTTACTCACCAACCGGGACACAGCGAACTTTGGCCAGATGGAAATACTGACTATATTCAAAATGATGTTATTCCATTATTAAGGCAATATGATAAAGTTCAACTTCTTGCGTATGGACATTCGCACAATTATGAAAGAGGAACAATAGAATCAACTGTTGAAAACTCAAACGGTGATTATTACATAATGCTTACTGGTGGAGCCGGTTCGGCACTTGACAGATGGGGAATGTATCCTAATCAGCAGGATTATGATGAAATTATGATAGCCCTTGATCATTATTTATATAATATTGTTGACATTGATTTGCAAAACAAGAGTTTTGAATTGTTTACATATTCTTTGGGTAATACTGACAAACCTCTTGATAATGTATTGATAGATTATTATTACAGAAAGCTCGATCAGGAGCCTCCAATCAAACCAATTGCGTTGTCGCCGGTTGAAGAGACAGGCGTTTTGCCGCTATTGGTTGCTTCTGATTTTGAAGGTCAGGATAGCTTAATGAGTAGTAAATTTCAAATTACTGCAACCCCCGGCGATTATAATACACCTGTTTTCGAAAAAAGACAAGACTGGGTAAATATTTATGGTGATAGTGGTGCTCCTGATTATATTCCAACAGATTTAAACGAGGGTATAGATTTGAGAAGAATGCAGGTTACAACACCCCTCACAGATTGTAATCAATATGCTTGGCGTGTAAGGTACAGAGATTTTAATTTAAAATGGAGCGAATGGTCAGACGAACAACTATTTACAGTTAATGAGAACCTCACTGCTTATACTGATTTTGCTGCAGACATTACAGAAGGATACATACCTTTGACAATTTCATTTACCGACTTGTCATATCCTGCAGTTGATTCGTGGACTTGGGATTTTGATAATGATGGATTAGAGGATAGCTATGAACAAGATCCTGAATTTGTTTTTGAGCTTGCCGGTTTATACTCCGTAAAACTTACAACACCAAATGGTTTAGAAATAAAAGATCTTTATATTAACGCTGAAGATACTACAGTGAAAATCATAGAAAACAAATCAAATGATATTTTAAGAATAAACCCGAACCCTTGCTATGGAAATACTAATATTGAATTTTATGTAAAGGAATCCAATCATGTTAAACTTTCAATAGTAAATTCAAAGGGGCAAGTTGTTGCAATTCTTGTGGACGAAATTATGAATTCCGGAAAGCACACCATTTCTTGGAATACAAAAACAAAAACAGGAGATATACTATCATCCGGTAATTATCTGGTTAAGTTTGAGTCCGGAAAATCAAATGAAATCAAGAAACTGATCGTAATTGATAAATAAAGTAAAATGAAAGCAATTTTGTTTAGTATTGTATATTTGGTTTGCATAAATACGTATGCACTAAACATGGCTAAAGATACTTCAAAAACAATCATTACTCAGGACAAAAACGGCAATGTAGTTTCGATAATAACATATGATAAAGAAGACAATCTTCATGGTGAATTTTTAACATACTACGAAAACAATAAACTTAAAGAAAAAGGAAATTATAAGGATAATCTAACCGATGGGAAATGGGAAAAATTTTATTCCAACGGCAAAAAGAAAAGTGTAGCTTTTTACAAAGAAGGTAAATTGGATAAAAAATATACCGGTTATTATGAAAATGGAAAAAAGAAATTTGTTGAAAAATATGACAACGGTAACAGAAAAGGTAAATGGGAATATTATTATGAGAATGGTAATTTACGCGAAGTTCAATTTTACGAAAACCATAAAAAAACCGGAACATGGTTATATTATTATGAATCAGGAGAGTTACAGGGAGAAATAACCTATGTACTGTCTAAAAAATCGGGATTATGGAAAGAATACTATAAATCAGGAAGTGTGAAACAAACTACCGATTTTAATGAAAACAACAAAGATGGGATGGAAATTTCATATTTTGAAAACAGTCAAGTCCACAGAAAAATACAGTATTTCGACAATTTAAAAAATGGAGAGTTTACAGAATATTATCCATCCGGAGTTGTTGCGATTAAAGGTCAATATGCCGGCAATAAAAAAATAGGAAAATGGGAATACTTTGATGAAGAAGGACAACTAATTAAAGAAGAGAACACATTAAATAATTAAAAAATAGAAATTAGTTTAATTCAAAGCATTTAAAATAATTACCTCATCCTTTTTTCAGTCTTCTTAGATTTTATATCTTTGCAAAGTAAAAATTCAAAATCATGGCAAAAATTCTCATAATTGACGACGAAAAAAGTATTCGTAATACTTTAAAAGACATTCTTACATTCGAGAGTCATAATGTTGATCTTGCAGAAGACGGAAAAACCGGATTACAGCTTGCGTCTGAAAACACTTACGACATCATTTTTTGCGACATAAAAATGCCTCAGATGGATGGGATTGAAGTTCTTGAGAGTTTACATGAGACTTCTCCTGAAATTCCTGTTGTTATGATTTCAGGTCACGGAAATATTGAAACGGCAGTTGAGGCAATCAAAAAAGGCGCTTTTGATTTTATTCAAAAGCCTCTCGATCTAAACAGAATAATGGTTACTCTCAAAAATGCACTCGAGAAATCAAATTTGATAGTTGAGACAAAAACTCTCAAGAAAAAAGTCAATATGAGATATCAGATGATAGGTGAATCGGCAGCAATAAAAAAGGTGAAAGATATGATTGAAAGGGTTGCTCCGACTGATGCAAGAGTTTTGATTACCGGTGAAAACGGAACAGGAAAAGAGGTTGTTGCAAGATGGCTGCACGATAAAAGCAACAGGGCACAAGCACCGTTTATCGAAGTTAACTGTGCTGCAATACCATCTGAATTAATAGAATCCGAATTGTTTGGACACGAAAAAGGGGCTTTTACTTCGGCAATCAAACAACGCAAAGGCAAGTTCGAACAGGCAGACGGAGGCACGATTTTTCTTGACGAAATTGGTGATATGAGCCTCTCTGCACAGGCAAAAGTTTTGAGAGCATTACAGGAAAATAAAATTACAAGAGTTGGAAGCGACAAAGACATTGATGTAAATGTTAGGGTTATTGCAGCAACAAATAAAAATATTGCTTCTGAGATTGAGAAAAACAATTTCCGAGAAGATCTTTATCACCGTTTGAGTGTAATTCTCATTCACGTACCGTCCTTGAACAATCGTAAAGAGGATATCCCCTTACTGGCTGAACACTTTGTGGCGATATCATGCGAAGAACAAGGCGTGCCTGTTAAGAAAGTTTCAACCGGAGCAATAGAAGAATTAAAAAAAATAAATTGGACAGGCAATATAAGAGAATTCAGAAATGTTATAGAAAGATTAGTTATTCTCTGTGGTTCGGAAATTATGGCAGAAGATGTCATTTCTTATGCAAGACCATTATAAATATATAAAAGAATATTTACACGACTGAAATTTCTTTTTTATAAACAAATAAATACTTTTGTGCAATAAAATAATGAATTATGAATAATTACGAAAAAATTCTCCAGTATTTTAATTTCGAACCCCAGGAAATTGATATTAATTTATTTCTACTAAATGCAGCAATGACAATTGTTATGGCAATAATTCTTGAATTGACTTATCGCCGTTGTGCAAATACATTGTCTAATAAAAGCCAGTTTGCATACAATTTTGTAATGTTATCATTAATAACAATGTTAATTATTACATTGGTCGGAAGTTCGGTAGCCTTGTCTCTAGGTCTTGTTGGTGCATTGTCTATTGTCAGATATCGTGCAGCTATAAAAGAGCCGGAAGAATTAACATATCTGTTTCTTGCTATTGCAATTGGTCTGGGTATGGGAGCAAATCAACCAGTGGTTACAATTATCTCATTTCTGGTGCTTATAGCTGTTATATGGATCAGATATTTTATAAAACCATCTAATAAGCTTAATGCTTTTAATCTTGTAATAAATATACATAACCCTAAAGAGGGCGACATGGAAAAAATTGTAGGCATTATAAGTCTTAGGTTTAACCGTCCTGCACTTAGGAGGTTTGACCAAAGTAAGGATGTAATAGACTTGGCTTTCAGGGTAAGGGTAAAAAATATGGATATGCTCACCGAATGTAAAAACGAGATTCTTAAAATCGAAAATACGACTGTGTCATTTGTTGATATCAGATAATGGAAAAAATTGAAATAAAAGAATACAAAAAACTCGAAAACTACAGATATGAACGAAAATTCAGACCGGAATCTTTAAGTGTTCGTCAGATCGAAAACATCGTTTTAGGCTCTGCTGCTTTTTTTCGCAAGATTTACCATCCAAGATATGTAAACAATATCTATCTTGACTCTCCAGAATTAGACTGCTTATATGATAATTTGATAGGTAAGTCAGACAGAAAAAAATATAGAATAAGATGGTATGGCAATATTAAGGGATTAGTTTCGAGTGCCATTTTTGAGGTTAAAATCAAAACTGCTTATCGTGGCACTAAGCTTTCATTCTTTTTACCCGATTTTGAGATAACTGAAAACTTTACCACTGCTGAATGTTTTAAAATACTTAAAAATGCTAATATCCCATTAGAAATATTAGATGATATAGCCGGAATGGAAATGAAATTGCTTAATTCTTACAAAAGAACATATTTCAGAGATGTTACAGGGAATTATCGATTAACGATAGATGATGATATTAAGTATTTCAATTTGAAAGATAATTTTAACCTTTTTAAAAAATGCGTTAGCGATAGAGAAAATGTAGTTGAAATAAAATATGACGAGGAATACAACGAATATGCTCCTAATATAATTAACACTCTACCCTTTCGCATGACTCGTAACTCAAAATATATCGAAGGTATGGTTAAATTTTATGAAGTTTCATTATAATATTAAATTTAAGGGAAACATAAATAAATGCGTAAAAAAGAGATACTAATTATTATAATTTCATTACTAGTCTTAGCAGGCTTGTATTGGGCATATACTTCTATTATCAAGAAAAATGAAGAAATTCAAAAGTTCAGTCTGTTTTGCGATTTTGAGACTCAAAATGATAGTGCGTATTTTATTACAGATAATAAAAACTATCTCATAGGTCCCGGAATGCTATCAAATGAAATTTTCTATGACGGCAAACAATCTCTTCATATTCCACCATGGGAAGTATATCACGGTCTTATAATTCTTGACAATTTACAGCCAAACGCAAATGTTATTATAAGCTTTAAAAGATATAACAGCTCTAAAGCCGGCATTGTCGCTCAGGGAGTTAATCCTGCTAGTTTCTATTTTATCAGCAACGAAGCAGCACATGTATATGAAAACGGTTGGGAAGATGTATATCTTAATTTTACATGTGGAAGGGACTTTAAGGACACCCTAAACATTTATATTTTTAATACTGAAAAAAAAGACACCTATATAGACAATTTAAGTATAACTGTTTCGAATAAAGTATTTTACCCCAAATATGGCAATGAAGAACCATTGCTTATTTATATTGAAGACAAAGAATTTGCAACTATTATAAATAAAAGAGACGAAGCTCTTGACAAAGGGGTTTTAATAACAGAAGATGATTCATGGGTTAATGCTGTGGTTTATGGTGAGGGCAGAATGATGAGGGCTGAAGTTCGATTGAAAGGAGACTGGCTCGATCACTTAAGAGGCGAAAAATGGTCTTTTAGAATTAAACTAAAGGATGACTCATGGAGAGGGATGAGAGTTTTTTCGATTCAACATCCCAATGTAAGAGGGTTTCTTAATGAATGGCTCCTCCATAAAATCTGTAAAGAAGTTGACATACTAACGACCAGATATGGATTTGTTCCGGTATATTTAAACGGAAATTCTATTGGCTTATATGCCTATGAAGAGCATTTTCAAAAAGAAATGATTGAATCCTCGAATCGAAGAGAAGGTCAAATTATAAAATATTCAGAGGTTGACTTTTGGAATTTAATGTATAGAAACATCCCCAATAGGTTTGTATATTTAACTAGCGTAATAGAACCTTTCGGCGCAGATAAAATCCTTGAAGATTCGTTGAAATACAAACAATTCCTAATTGCAGCAAATTTGCTGGATATGTATAGAAATATGTCAGCTAAAGCTTCTGATATTTTTGATGTAAAAAAGATGGCAAAATTTATTGCCTTGGTTAATTCATATAACACTTTTCATGCTTTAGAATGGCACAATGTAAGATATTATTATAATCCCGTTTTGTGCCGCATAGAGCCAATTGCTTTTGATATGTTTTCAGGAATGCATGCTTATAATGTCCCAAATCCAATCTCGATTATGTTGGAGGAAGATTCAGAATATAAAGTTTCTTACTGCATTAATTACCTAAAAACAGATTCTATATTTGAAAAAGAATATTTTAAGTATCTTGAAATATTTACAAATGAATTGAGCTATAAGTTTTTCAGAAAAAAATTTAATAAACAATATACTTATCTGGATAGCATAAACAGATTAGAGTTTATACCATACTATTTTGACACAGTACAGTTTAGTCAAGTTCCATTAAAAATTAAATTTTATTTGCCAATATTTTTAGATTCGTTGAATGATGTTAATTACCGTAACAGATATAATGCATTAAAAGACAAACCTCTATATGTAAAAGAAATGTACGAACCACTTAAATATGCAGATAAATATTTAAAAGCTTATAAACAGTCGGCAAAAACTATATTGTTTAAGTGTTTCCTGCAATTTGATGTAGATATTGTTGGACTTGGCGATGATAAATCTATAAAAAGCGAAACATTAAAAACGATAAAGAATAAAGATTCGGGTATTGTTAGTATTACGGAGATAAATTTTGAAAATGATTTAAATCAATTTTCACATGTTTATTTTAAAGTGCAGGGTCAGGATTCGGTTTTTAAGACAAATATAGTTCAATGGCCTGCCCCGACAACATATAATCCTCGTAACGACATTGCTTCAAAAGCGACAGATATATCAAAATATACAAATATTGAAACGCGAGAAATTAGATTTTCGGGAAATCTTACTTTTGATAATCATATCTATATTAAGGAGGGTTATACAGTAATTTTTGATGCCGGAACAAATATGAATATTACTAATAATGCTGCGTTTATTTCTAATTCTACAATTTTAATTAAAGGGACAAAAGATAAACCGGTCAAAATTTATTCATCAGACAAATCGGCAAATGGATTCACCGTTTTACAAGCTGAAGATTTGTCGGTTTGTAATTATGTAACCTTTGACAACCTAAACACGCTTAATTATAATGGCTGGACTCTTACAGGAGCGGTAACATTTTACGAATCCGATGTAAAATTCCTAAATTGTACTTTTAGCAATAATCATTGTGAAGATATGCTTAATACTATCCGTTGTGACTTCCTTGTTAAAGATTGTCTAATTAAAAACACCTTTGGCGACTCGCACGACTCGGATTTTTGCACCGGGACTCTTGACAATTGTACATTTATCAACAACGGAAATGACGCCATAGATTTTTCGACCAGTGATGTAATTATAAAGAATTGTAAAATTAATGGAGCCGGCGATAAAGGAATAAGCGTTGGAGAAAACACCAAAGCAATCATTAATAACGTAATTATTGATAATGTTAATATTGGAATTGCATCAAAAGATCTTTCTCATGCGGAAGTAAATAACTTAAAAATCAATAATGCCACTTACGGATTTTTGCTATTACAAAAAAAACCTGAGTTTGGACCGGCTACAATAACAGCAAAAAATTGTGAGTTAAAAGATGTTTGGACAGAATCTCTTATTGAACAGAATTCGATATTAGTTTTAAACGGAACAAGTTTTAAGGGTAAAAAGCCCAAACTGAAAGCACTGTTTTACGAGTAGGTGATTATTATTCTTTTTAAATCAGGCTTGATTTAGTTTTTGCTTATTCAGAAGTTTTATACTTAAGTATAAAATCATTAAGCAGAACGTCTTCGTCTGTTTCGGATTTTATGTATATAATTAGTTTATTACAATTACTCATATTGTTATCAAAACTTATCGTATCCTGAAAAAACTTAATAGTGGGAGTAATTTGATTTAGGGAAATACTATCTGTTTCGACAAGATTACTATTATTATAGATTAGAGAGATAAGATACAAATTTGTTGCATCTGTTTCGCTTTCTGATTTACAAACACCTCTAAAATTAATTGTATCCATATCTGTAACAAACTGTCCGGAATCAACATTCACTAATACTAAGCTATCAAATGCCATCAATTTATACATATAATTCTCATTCTCTATAAATTGAATATTTTCTTCAGGATAATTCTCAAAGTCGTCAAATGTCAATTTCGTAAGATATTTATACCCATTTTGCACATCTAATAAACTATCCAGATCTCTAAATCGCCATGTAATTGTCTTCTGCTCAATATCATGTTCAAATATCAGTACAAGATCTTTTTCGCAAGTGTTGTATATCTGAGGCCACCATTGATAATAGATATTATCCAGACCACAACCGAGAAAGTGTATTCCCTCAGTACTCAGCATATCTGCTTTTTTATAACTCTTTCCCATATCCCCCATGACACAAATTACCTCTACTCCCCTTTCTTTAACTTCAACCAATTTTGGATAAATTATATTAACAAAATTGGTATTTACCGAATCACAATTTGCATTCCAGTACTTCAATCCGCTGTTTGCATATGTTAATGGGTCTATTGGCAATCCGGGAACATTATACCATAATCCCCAATGAAAAAATAATAAAAGATGTGAAGATTCACTAATAGTATCTGTAACATTACAAAACAACTCATACTGTTTGTTTAAATTTTCACAATCACTGATATCAAGATTTGTATCAAAAACAAATGCAGTAAATCCATTGTAATAATCAGCATAATATGATTTATGTCCCAAGTATTTTTCCAGCCATTCAATATTCCCGTTTCTTCTATCATGATTTCCCAGACTCCAATAGTTATGCGCTTGTTTTATTTTGAGTTTTTCATTTAGATAATCAAGATTAGAATAATATAATAAAGTTTCCGAACAGATATCTCCTCCTAGCCATATATTATTATAAACAGATTTATTCAGATATGTCAGTCTTCTGTCTATTTCTGTGGGGCTCATATAGGTATGACCTAAAAACAAGTACTTGTACAAAGTTTTTTCCTGTGATTGTAATATGTTGACAAATATTAACACAAATCCTGATATCATCAGTACTTTCCTTGCAATTATTTTGATTTTACCGAAACGCATAAAATTAAATTTTAATTATTCTGGTTGTTTGGCTATAGTTAGTAGTTTGACTAACTACTTTAAAAAAATACGTCCCAGCACTATAATCATTCAAGTCAATTGAAAAATCAAACTTATTATCAATACTTTCCAAATAATGATTCTCCAATTGTTCTCCCCATGAATTGTATAATATGATTTGAATTTTGTCATAATTTCCGTCAAATTGATTAAGATAAAGATTTATTTTCTCTTTTGTCGGATTAGGATAAAATATAAGATTTTCTATTTTCACATTTTCTTTCGACAGATTATTATTTATAAAGAGAACGAAGTCGTCGTCATCTTCCTGTGAAATTGTACCCGAAATAAAAATATCATTCCCGATAATTTCAACAGCTGAGCCATATCCCCTATAATTATCAAGAAGATATTCTGTTTCCAAAACCTCTCCAAGGGAATCTGTCTTTATATAGTAAATTACAGGAAATTCATCATTTACACTTGCACTTGTACCAACTATATGAATATTGCCATTAGCATCTTTTTCCATATCCGCAGCATATTCAAAAGATGCTCCACCATAAGTCTTAACCCATATTGGATTAAAATCGGAATCCAAAAAACTCAAGCAGATGTCAAAACTATACCCCACCCTATAAGATTGGGAATGAGATAATAAATAATAATTGCCATTGTTTGCTCTCATCAGCTTAACAGGTGTGTCATGGTGGTTTTGATAAATTGAAAAGTCGTCAACAATTTCCCCGTTTTCATCTATTTCGACAAAGAAAATATCTGATTTTTTAAATGACTGAGCATGCCATGGAGAACCAAGATTAAAGAAACCACCTCTACTGCATAATGCGATAATATTACCATTTTCTTTTTCTATTAAATCTACAATAAAAGCAGCGATATAATCAGTCCAAGTTTTTTCCCATAATGTTTCACCGTTACTATCAGCACAAACGAGATACAGTGCCGGCCACGTATTGGTTCTGTTGTTTCCTCCTGCAAAATACTTACCACTTGTATGAAATAATGATGTATAAAAATGTTGAAAATGATTATTACCGTAATCGTTTGTCCACAAGTGTTCAAGATTCATATTATATTTAACCAAAACCGCTTGAATAGACTTTTCCTCAACCCACATAGAAGATCCCGAAAAAATAAAACCATCATTAGTTAATGAAACACTTCGAAACTCGTCAGTAAGTTCCATCCCCCATGTTTTATAAGTATAACTATTGTTTTCTGTATTATACTTTATTATATAAGCCTCTCTGTTTCCGTTTCCAAAAGACTTTGTATAACCCGTCAGATAAAGGTTTCCGGCAGAGTCACTCATCATATCATAGCATCTCTCATATTCCTGCCCCCCAATAATCTGAGATTGAACAAGCCCCGATATGAAAACAAATACAAATATTAAACTTATGTTTTTAACGCACATTATTATAATCTATATGTTACAATACTTATTATTAAATTTTGTTATCGTATTGTGAAATCACTACCATTCTAAAAGACAAGCATTTTTTTAACCGTAATCCCATCCTGATGCTTAACTTTAACAAAATAAATACCCGCCTCCAGTGCTTCTAAATTTATTGAAACAGATTTTTCAATTAAATAGCTTGAATTAAATACAATTTCCCCATTATAACTGTAAACGGAGATTTCTGCTTCGCATGACAGATTACCCACATAAATTTGAAAAATACCGGAATTTGGATTCGGATACAACTCAAAACAATTATTATCTGGATTAAGCAAAGTGGGAACAGATATTATATAATCTTCCAATTCTCCAAGACAATCCAATTCTTCTTCATTCAAACAAATAAGATCATAACTGATGTTTTTATTTTGATCCACATTTATAACAACAAAATTGTCATCAACAAGTTTACCCATACCTGTTCCAATAAAAGTAATATTATCATAATTATCATACATAACGCTAGTTGCATAACTTGCTGCGCCGAGATCTCCAGCACACATAACAACATTGTTGTCAAGTTCGTGGAACAAAGGTTCGATTTCTGACCAAAAATTAATCTCACTCGCCCGCCCCTCAAGCGAGTTAAGCGTTATTACCGAATATTCATTGTCTGGACTCCACCATAATAATTGATGCATCATAACAAAAATATTATCATGATTGGATGCATCCTCGTTCAAAGTGTTTTGTAAAAATACAAGCTGATCTCCAGAAATATTCCAACTATCAATATTAGGATTAAGTATAATAAACAAATCATTGTTATGCGAAAAACTGTAATATGTAATATCACCAAACTGAGCATAATAATATTCGGGATTTTTCAAATCATGATTCCCAACTGCAATATACCAAAGCAATCCAAGTGTGTCAAATTCTGCAATTACATTTTCCCATTTCTCTTCAGAACCATAGATTACTAAATCTCCCAAAAAAACACCAAATTCTATTTCTTCCCTTTCCTGTATGTATTCAAATTTTGCTTTAAAAGGAGGATGGAATCCTACATTTTGAACACCAGGCGTCCCATATACATGACCGGCTATGAAAAACGAATAACTCTGATCCTGAGAAAAAAGATTATGGGAAATAGAAAATAAAATAAAACTAAAAAAAACAACTGTCTTCATTTATCTATCATATACAACAAAACAAAATTACCAAAATATTTCTAAATCACTTAATAAATATTTCTTTTATTACTTTCTCCTGACATTTTGTCATATTTGTATTCAATTTTTATTAAATTTGCAATTGAAAATTCGGAATATTGAATTATGGATTTGCAAAGTATAAAACAAAGGTTTGAAATAATAGGCAATGCTGCGGGACTTAACAGAGCACTTGATATTGCCATACAGGTTGCTCCAACTGATTTATCTGTTTTAATCACAGGAGAAAGCGGAGTTGGAAAAGAGAGAATTCCTCAAATTATACATTCACAAAGTTTAAGAAAACATAATAATTACATTGCTGTAAATTGCGGAGCAATACCAGAAGGAACCATAGATTCTGAACTTTTTGGACATGTAAAAGGCTCGTTTACCAGTGCCCACAGCGACCGTAAAGGTTATTTCGAAGAAGCAGACAAGGGAACAATTTTTCTTGATGAAGTTGCAGAGTTACCACTTTCAACTCAAGTTCGTTTATTAAGAGTACTCGAAACAGGCGAATATATTAAAGTAGGTTCGTCTAAAGCAGAAAAAACAAATGTAAGAGTAGTGGCCGCAACAAATGTTGATTTAAAAACCCGTGTTGAACAAGGCAAATTTCGTGAAGACCTTTATTACAGACTGAATACCGTTCCTATCTTTATGCCTCCTCTACGTAACAGACAAGATGATATTTATTTACTATTCAGAAAATTCGCCAACGATTTTGCCGAAAAATACAGAATGCCTGCGATAAAGCTTACAGAAGATGCCGTAAATATTTTAAATTCTTACCGTTGGCCGGGAAATATCAGACAGCTAAAAAATATTACCGAACAAATCTCTATCATAGAAGAACAGCGAATGATATCAGCAGACGTTTTAAGGTCATACCTTACCGGAGCAGATGAGTCAAGTTTACCGGCTTTGGCAAAAAAACAAAATTTCGACAGCTTTAACTCTGAACGTGAAATTCTGTATCAAGTGTTATTCGATATGAAAAAAGACATGAACGAGTTAAAATTATTGGTTAACGACATAATAAGTCAAAACCCTG
Organism: Bacteroidota bacterium; assembly: GCA_029558535.1. Taxonomy (GTDB): domain Bacteria; phylum Bacteroidota; class Bacteroidia; order Bacteroidales; family ML635J-15; genus Bact-19. Next base: position 14,914 of record JAKQEK010000328.1, read on the forward strand.
AATTTAAAAGTAATAAATACTCAGAGAATATTGTCAGCGATCTGGATGAAATAAAAATAGAAGGTGTTAGAAGAATTTATAAGGATGAGCCAATAAGACACGAAACAGAAATCGAAGATCAGGGCGAAGTTATTGAAGAAGTGCTTTCACTTGCAGAACAGGAAAGAGAGCTTATAATTAAAGCTCTGGAAAAAAATAATAATAAACGAAAACTTGCAGCAGAAGAATTGGGAATTTCGGAGAGAACACTTTACAGAAAAATAAAAGAATACAATATTTTAAAATAATCATATAGCACAAATGATAAAATTCAAATATACTATAATATTAATCCTGTTTTTGGCAGGAGTTGTTATAAGCGGGTGTACTGGAGGATATTCTTTTACGGGAGCTGATATTGCAGCAAACATTAAAACGGTTCAGATAAATTATTTCCCAAATCAGGCAAGTCTTGTACAGCCAAATTTAAGTAATGTTTTTACCGAAACGCTCAAAGATAAGTTCCTGTCACAAACAAATCTTGAGCTAGTTTCTTATGATGGAGATTTGGTTTTCGAAGGCGTGATTACAAATTATACAGTAAATGCACAGGCGTTTCAGGGAAACGAAACTGCCGCACTAAACAGGTTAACTATAACCGTTAAGGTGAAATACACAAACAATCTTGAGCCGGCAAAAAGTTTCGAAACGAGTTTCTCGAGGTACTCCGATTTTGACAGTAAAACCAGTTTATCATCAGTAGAAAACGATTTGATTCAGGAAATAAGTACTGAGTTGGTAACAGATATTTTTAACAAAGCCGTTGCAAATTGGTAAAATGAATAGGGAACAATTTAACATATACAGCTCTGATTTTTCATTGCTTAATTCAGAAAGCCTTGAAAACATTCGCCTACTGTTGGAAGAATTTCCGTATTTTCAATCTGCCTGGATTTTATATGTTAAAAACCTACATATTTTAAAAGATGTAAGGTTTGAGAGTAAACTTAAGACAGCCGCGGTTTATATCCCCGACAGACGTATTTTAAAAAGAATTATTAATGATACCTACATTCCAGGAAACAAAGTCAAGAATGATTCATTACAAGAAAATATTGACTTCGACTCAATAATAACTGAATCTATAGGAAAATCGACTGAAGAAATTTTAATCATCCCTAAAATTACGAGTGCAAAAAGTAACATTTATTTTAAGAAAGGGGATCAAAATGTCGAAAAAATCGAAATAGAGGATAAAGAACTAATAAATTTTGACTTTGAAGGTGAATCAGCTCTTAAAAATGAAGAAATTTTATCTGCAAATAATGAAAATATTGTCATTGAAGAAGCCTCACAAAGTAAAATCAATGAATTAAATAAGCCTGATAAAGCTAAATTAATTGATAAGTTTTTAGAATCTGACCCTCGTATAATTCCTGAAAAAGAATACCTGTCTGATGGCTCTGCTGCAAACAGTTTGATACTTTCCGAAGATGACGGTTTGTTTAGCGAAACTTTAGCTAAAATATATGCAAGTCAAGAGCATTTTGACAAGGCAATTTTAACTTATGAAAAATTATGTTTGAAATATCCCGAAAAAAGTATTTATTTTGCAGGTCAAATTGAAAAAATAAAAGAATTAATAAAAAATAAAAGGAATTAGTTATGTATATCTTTTTCTCAGTAATGATTATCGTTTGTGCAGTTCTCCTGATATTAATAGTTTTAGTACAAAACAGTAAAGGGGGAGGACTTGCTTCAGGTTTCGGTCAGGGCAATCAAGTTATGGGTGTTAAGAAAACTGCGGATTTTCTCGAAAAAGCTACTTGGACACTTGCTGCCGGGTTATTGCTATTTTGCTTATTGGCCAGTTTCTCTATCCCTGTGAAAAAAGTTGAAGCTCCTCAAAATATGGAACAGCCAACTCAAAACACTCCTACAGGTCCAGTTGCTCCTCAGAAGTAGTTTACATTATTCTCTGATCAGTTTATACTGATTATTACTTCAATATTTCGTATTCCTGATTTCTTATTGATGGACGAAATCCGGCATTAGCAATAAGTAATTTCATTTCTTCTATCCCAAGTCTATATTTTTTCCCTGCCTGCGAAACGACATTTTCTTCGAACATTACACTACTCATATCATTCGCTCCTGCATTAAGGCATAATTGGGCAATTTCTGCACCCATAGTTAACCATGAAACCTGAATATTCGGAATATTTATTAGCATAAGCCGGCTGATTGCAAGCATTCTTAAATACTCATGGCCGCTTACATTTTTAATTTCAGGAAACTTATGGATTAATTTTGTGTTCTGACTCGCCAAGGGCCATAGTGAAAAAGATATGAATCCTTTTGAATATTCCGGTTTTTGCTTTTGTAAATTTCTTATCTTAATTAGATGCCCGATTCTTTCTTCAGTCGTTTCCAAATGACCAAACATCATTGTCGCAGAAGTCGTCATTCCTAGAATATGAGCAATCCTCATTACATCAAGCCATTCGGCCGAAGTACATTTTGCGGGACTGACAATTTTCCTAACCCTGTCCGACAAGATTTCGGCACCTGCTCCCGGGAGACTATCAAGACCGGCCTCTCTTAATCTTATTAAAGCTTTTTCCGGCGTTAAATGTGATTTTTTAGCCATATATACTATCTCCGGCGGGCCAAGTGCATGAAGTCTTAAATCAGGAAACAAAATTTTCAGCTCTTTGAATAAATCTTCATAAAAACTGATGTTTAAATCGGGGTTTAATCCTCCCTGAAGTAAAATTTGCTTCCCTCCTGCCCTATATAGTTCATCAACCTTATTTATATAATCTTCTATGCAAAGCACATACGAATCTTGTTCGTTTTTATTTCTACAGAAATTACAGAAAAGACATTTTGAAACACAAATATTCGTAAGATTAATATTTCTGTCAATTATAAAAGTAACAATATTTTCGGGATGAATCTTTTTTCGAACAATTGAGGCATAATACATTAAATCTGTCAGAGATGCTTCCTTAAAAAGCAACAGCCCTTCTTCAGGGCTGAGAAATTCAAAGTTTAGTGTTTTATTCAGAATGTTTTCTATTCTGTTAGTTTTCATCAGCTTAATTAAAAAACATTACTGATTTTTTTAATTTTGTTCAAGTCAATCAATTTAATCTTGCGCCCTTGCAACTCAATAAGTCCTTCGGTTTTAAATTCGGACAAAAGTCTTATTACTGATTCTGTTGCCGTTCCGATTATATTAGCAAGTTCCTCTCTGGTTAGAGATATATTAATTAGTCCTTCCTCATTTATACCAAACTCATCTTTAAGATGTAATAAAATTTCGGCTAACCTTTCTCTAACTGACTTTTGGGCGATATCAGTGATATAATTATTTGCCTCTCCCAATTCTTTACATGCTATTTGCAAAAGTTCTATCCCAAATTCGGCGTTTTCTTTTAACAAATGATAAAGATCCTGAGAATTAATGTGACATAATACTGCATCTTCAAGAATTTTTACACTCGTACAGGCCGGTTCTCCGTTGATAACCGAGCGATATCCTATTACTTCTCCGGGTTTTGCAAATTTTATTATTTGTTCTTTGCCTTCTACTCCGGTTTTATAAACTTTAAGAATTCCCTTGTTAATACAAAAAATTCCCGAAATCCTATTCCCTTCCTCGTAAAGAATACGACCTTTTTTAACCACCGTACAAGATTTAACATTGTTTAAATATTCCAATTGTTCAGGAGTAAGCTTGTGGAATATTGTTTTAAAATCCTGATTACATTGAACACATAAAGGTTCGTCAAAATTTTTATTCATACTTACTAAATTTTAGCAAAAATAATAATTATCAGCTATTTAACAATGATAAAACAATAGATTAAGGTTTATATTTTTTATCATTAGTAAAAGTATTTGTAATTTAGAGGTAATTATTTATTCTTGAATAAGCTTAAAAAGATGTATTTTTGAAAAGCATAAAAATAATTTGAAATGAAAGTTTTAACTTTAGATGCAGGAGGAACAAACTTTGTTTTTTCGGCAATAAATGATGGAAAACGGCAAGGAGAAACAATCCTTAAACCTGCTTTTGGTGATAATCTTGATAAGTGCTTAACAACTATAATAGAAGGATTTAATGAATTATCAAAAAAATCATCAAATAAGCCTGATGCAATAAGTTTTGCTTTCCCGGGACCTGCCGATTTTAACTCGGGTATTATAGGTGATTTACACAATTTACCTGCTTTTCAGGGAGGTGTAGCTCTGGGACCCATGCTGTGCGAAAAATTTCAAATCCCTGTTTATATAAATAATGACGGAGACTTATATACTTACGGTGAGGCGTTATCGGGAACCTTACCTATGATAAACTCCAAATTGAAAAATAACAGTAATCCGAAACAATATAAAAACATTTTTGGAATGACCATTGGGACGGGCTTTGGCGGAGGAATGGTTCATGACGGAATTTTGATTAAAGGCGACAGTATTGCTGCGGGAGAAATATGGGTAACCTCAAACAGACAAAGCACTGAGCTGAATAGTGAAGAGGGAATAAGCATAAGGGCAGTAAGACATTTTTTCTCAGAATTTGCCAATATAAATTTTAACGATTGTCCTCAACCAAAAGAAATATTCGAAATAGGAATCGACAAAATAAAGGGCAACAAAGAAGCTGCTATTTTAGCTTATAATAAATTGGGGAAATTCATAGGAGACTCTGTTGCAAATATAATAACCCTCTTTGACGGAATAGTTGTAATTGGTGGTGGCATTGCAGGAGCCAAGGAACTGATAATTCCGGGGATAAAATCAGAACTTAACCGTGGTTTTAATAAGTTGACAGGCGGAAAAAATCCGAGATTAAACCATAAAGTATTTTGTCTGAATCACGAAAACGAAATGAATGAATTTGTAAAACCATGTTATAAATCTATTAAACTGCCTTTTTCCGACACAGAAATCAATTATAACTACGAGCCTCGCAGTGCTTTTATGTTTTCTGATTTTGATACCAGCGAAATGATAAGCATGGGTGCTTACTATTATGCTGCTGAGCAACTTAAGACAAAATAACTTCTGCTGACTTCTATCTATTAGTGAAGTAGGAATTACTTTTCAATACTTCAAATTCTACATCCTGCATTTTTAAATATTGATCCGTATAATTGGCGGACAAATCAATAAACAGTATTCGATGCTCCGCGGGCAGGCCTTGGCAAAACGGCGGGAAGTCCAGGCGGTGAGAACAAAACATTAGAATTGTGTCGAGCCGATATGAATAGTGCCGATGATAAATTTGTTTAGTATAATCGAGCAATTAAAATTGTGAAGATTAGACTATTACAAATTTACAATCGGTATCGTTCCCTAAAACAAATTTCAAAAGGCAAAAGGTGTATGGCATTTGTTTTAGGCCAAGGTCGACGTACAATTCTTTTGTTTTGTTCGAGGCGGGTCGGGTAGCATCGTTATGCCTTGATTTCTTTGTTACTTTCTTGACTTGTGCTGAGCTACGCCGAAGCATCAAGCAAGAAAGTAGAGAATAAAATATGGCGAATTTTAAAAACAAAATTTTAATGCAGTAATAATCAGACTGTTAAATACTATTATGCTGCTGAGCAACTTAAAGCAAAATAAGTCTGTTTCTACTATTATATTTTTTCAAGAATCTGTTAAAAATTTGCCATCTGAAAATATTTTCCTATTTTTATAAAAAAATACAATTATGAGATTATTACTTATTAGCAATTCGACAAATGCCGGTGAAGCATACTTAGATTACCCGAAGTTTAACATTCGTGATTTTTTAGGCAGTAAGCCCGTAAAATGCTTATTTATCCCTTATGCAGGAGTTACACTTACCTGGGACAACTATGAAGCCAAAGTAAAATCGAGATTTAATGAAATTGGTCATGATATTATCTCGATTCATCACTTTGCAGACCCCATCAAGGCAATTGAAGAGGCCGAATCTATTGTTGTTGGAGGAGGAAACACCTGGAATTTGTTGCATCATGTTCATTTAAATAAACTTATTGAGCCTGTAAGAAAAAAAGTTTTGGCAGGCACACCTTATATTGGCTGGAGTGCAGGATCGAATATGGCTTGTCCGACTCTGAAAACGACCAATGATATGCCGATAATTGACCCTTTAGGTTTTGATGCATTTAATCTTATCCCATTTCAGATTAATCCCCATTATTTGGATAAAAACCCTGATGGTCATGGAGGTGAAACCCGCGAAGACAGGATAAACGAGTTTATGGTTATTAATCCTGACATTTATATTGCCGGTTTACGCGAAGGGACTATGTTTGTAGTCGAAGGTGAGAAAATGTCAATGATTGGGGCGAGGAATCTTCGTCTTTTTAAATTCGGAACAGAACCAAGAGAGCTAAAGCCAACAGATGATTTTAGCTTCCTGCTTAAAGGTTGACAAGTTTTACTTCTGTTAAGAATCCAATATTTTTTTATGTTTTTGTTAATTATTCTTTAAATAAATACTAAAATTATAATAATATAAATTTATTATATTATTACAGTAAAAGGTCTGATGCTTTATAGACCTATACATTTAGATTTGGTTGTAATGGTCTGACGACATACAGAAATATTGAACTATGCAAAACAGATTAGAACTTATTTGGAATGAATTTCACAAAGAATTGGACAGATTTATATTCAGTCATATTAAGGATAGAGAAATCACTAATGACATATTACAAGATATTTTTGTTAAAATTCAATACAATATTGGTTCACTTAAAGACGAATCCAAATTAAGTTCGTGGATTTACCAAATCACAAGAAATGCTCTTAATGACTATTTTAGAAAGTTAAAACCTCATTTTGAATTTAATGATTATGTCTTAATTGATGAAGAAAAAAATGTTGATAATGGGGAACTTGAAAAGTGCTTAAAACCATTTATTAATCAACTTGATGACAAATATAAAGAAGCCATAATCCTCACAGAATTCAATGGATTAACACAAAAACAATTAGCTCAAAAATTAGACATTTCATATTCAGGTGCAAAATCACGAGTACAACGAGCAAAAGAATATCTTAAAATTCTTTTTACAGACTGTTGCACAATACAATCTGATAAATATGGAAATATTGTTGATTATGAGCAAAAGAGGAATTGTAATAAATGTTGTAACTAATTTGATTTGCGTCCTTTTAGTAATTCTGCGTCTATTGTATGTAACTTAAAAAAAATACAATGACAAAAAACATTAAAGAAGCTGTAAAACAAACTTATACATCAGCAGTAAAAAACGGAAGCTGTTGTGGTTGTGGCCCATCTTGTTGTAGTTCAGAACAGTCGGCAACATTTTTAGATGAAAATTACAAAAATGTAGAAGGTTATCAAGAGATAGCAGACTATGGTTTAGGGTGTGGTTTACCTACCGAAATAGCTGACATTAAAAAAGGAAACACAGTATTAGACCTTGGTTCTGGTGCGGGTAATGATGTTTTTATTGCAAGAAATCAAGTTGGAGAATCAGGTAAAGTTATCGGAGTAGATTTTACCAAAGCAATGATAGAAAAGGCAAATGAAAACAAAAATAAATTAGGTTTTTATAATGTGGAATTCATTTTAGGAGATATTGAAGAATTGCCTGTTGCATCAAAATCAGTTGATGTTGTAATCAGCAACTGTGTAATGAATTTGGTTCCCGACAAAAACATAGCTTATAAGGAAGTTTTTCGCGTTTTAAAATCGGGCGGTCATTTTAGTATTTCGGATGTAGTGCTTAATGCCGATTTACCAAAAGAAATTTTAAACGCTGCCGAAATGTATGCTGGCTGTGTGTCTGGAGCATTAGAGAAAAATGAATATTTGAAAGTAATTGAAAATGCAGGTTTTCAGGATTTACAAATAAGAAAAGAACACGAGATTAATTTGCCAGACAGTTTGCTTTTGCAATTTATCAACAATAAGGAACTTGAAGAGTATAGAAAGAAAAAAAGTGCAATTATCAGCATATCTATTAACGCTAAAAAACCTTAAACATGAAATCAATTAAATCTAGGTTTTTAGCACTTTTTTCAAGCTTTGGTTCTCTCCTGGGTAGCTGTGGTGGAGCTTGTGGAGTAGCTTGTGCAGCAAGCGGTTGTTGTGGTAGTTATGCTCTATTTGGACTTATTGGAATTTCAAGTTCAAGTATGCAATTTTTAGAAAAACTTACTCCGTTTTTTTTGGTTCTTACTATTCTTAGTTTATCCTATGCTTTTTACAAAGCATATAAACCAAAAGTAAATTGTTGCGATTCTGAGAATAAAAATAGCGGTTCGGATTGTTGCAATACACCTAAAAAGACTAATTTTTTTCAGTCGAAATCTTTTCTTTGGGCAATTACAATTATGAGTGTTATAATGTGGACTTATCCATATTTTTCAAGACTCAACGGCAACAAAAATAGCTGTAATTCAAATATTGAAACCGTTGACAAAGTTTCAACAGACGATAATACAACAAAAAATGATTGTTGCCCACAAACTAGTGATTGTTCATCGAAATGTGGGTCAAAAGATGAAAATAATGAATAAAAACAGCAAACAACAGCAAGGCTTTGCTCAATGTCGGGCTGAAAAAGTAGCAAAACATTAAAATATTTTATAACTTTACCAGTGGTTTGAAACATTTGGAATGACCCGTACTAAAATCCGGCTACACAATTTGTAGTAAATTATGTATAAAAATGATGGAATTTTAAGAAGGTACTGTGAAGGTTTTGAACTGATATATATTTTAACTTATCTTTGCAAAAAAAATAACATGGAAAATTCAAAACGGCAAACTCAGGTTGGTGGATTGATTCAAGAAGAGTTAGCCTTAATTATACAGAAAAAATTCGGAGGTCTTGTCCCCGGTCGTTTAGTTACAATCTCAGGAGTGAGAATGAGCTCTGATTTGGGTTTGGCAAAAATTTATTTAAGCATTTTTCCTTCAAATGATGCCGGTAAAATTATCAAAGAAATAAATAATAATGTATCAAAAATACGTTTTGAACTGGGTAATTCTATCCGAAACGATGTAAGAAGAATTCCCGAGTTGGTTTTTTATCTTGACGACAGCCTCGATTATATCGAAAAAATTGATAACGCTTTAAATTCTTGATTTGAACTTTTCATTCTATATCGCAAAACGCTATCTGATTTCAAAAAAATCAAGAAATGCCATCAATTTTATTTCTTTAATTTCCATTTTTGGCGTAGCAACCGGTACAGCAGCACTTATCATAATCCTGTCGGTCTTTAACGGTTTTGACGACTTATTAAAAAAACTATATAACTCTTTCGACCCCGACATAAAAATAGTTTCGGCAGAGGGAAAGACTTTCGACCCTGATGACAAATTTCTCAAAACCATAAGGTCTTCAGATTTTATTGAAGATTACTCCTTTTGTCTCGAAGAAAATGCAATGCTCGAATATGGAGAAAAACAGATTATCGCTACAATAAAAGGTGTAGATAAACACTATCAAAAAGTGACCGGTATAGATACAATGATTGTTGCAGGCAGCTATATGCTGAAAAACGATTTGGTTTCGTGTGCAGTTGCAGGTCAGGGTATTGCATTTAATCTTGGTTTAACTATTGATTTTGCCTTTCCATTAAAAATTTATATTCCCGGACGTACCAAGGAATTTAAAGGAAATTTTCAGGATGCCACCGATAATATAAATCAATGTTTGGTTTACACAGCAGGAATTTTCGAAATACAGCAAGAATACGACACAAAATACGTAATATTACCACTTATCGAAGTTCAAACACTTTTGGAATATGAAAGCGAAATAAGCTCCGCAGAGATTAAATTAAAAAATGGAGTAAATATTAAAGAGGCCGTTTCTAAGTTGGAAGAATCTTTAGGCGACAAATTTGATATTCTTGACCGAAACAAACAACATGAATATGCATATAAAATTATGCAATCCGAAAAATGGGCAATATTCCTGATCCTTGTTTTCATTCTTTTAATAGCATCTTTTAATGTAATCGGTTCATTGACAATGCTTATTATTGAAAAAAAGTCTGATATTCAAATTTTAAAAAGTCTGGGAGCTGACAATAAAACCATACGCAATATCTTTTTTCTCGAAGGGTTGTTTATTTCTGCTTCGGGGGCCTTGCTGGGTTTGTTAATAGGAATTGTTGTTTGTTTTGCTCAAATAAAATTCGGCTTGGTAAAATTAGGAACCGAAGGTTCTTTCATAATTGAAAATTATCCTGTACTTATGAATGCTGCGGATTTTGTATATGTTTTTATTACAGTTATGATAATAGGAACATTTGCGGCATGGTATCCTGTAAGATATATCACTAAAAAATTCGCCAAAATTGAGTATTAAAATTTATTCTCAAATATTATTCATACTCAATTAAAATACTGATTTTCATCAATGCCATTAGTTTTGTTTTTCAACAATTTTATATACTTTTGGATGCAAATTTATATGATGCCTGATGTTTCAAAAACGAAATAACTTTCCCCTGATGACAGATGATGAACTCATCAAGCATTATAAGTTGTATGAGGATAAAGAATGTGTCGGAGAATTGTATAAGAGATATACCGGATTAACTTTTGCTATTTGCGTTAAATATCATAAAGATTCAGAAAAAGCAAGAGAGGCTGTTCTTGAAATTTTTGAAGAACTATTAGACAAATTGCTTATTCATGATATTCAGAATTTCAAATCCTGGTTACACACTGTTGCCAGAAATCATTGCTTATTAAGTTTCAGGGCAAGGAAACATCAAGAGCAATATATTGACAATTATGAAAAATATCAGAACGATTTTATGGAACAGGATAAAGTTATGTATCCTGACTACATTGTTAAAGAAGAAAATTATAAAGAACTTGAAAAATGTATAAATCTACTTAAACCGGAACAAAGAAACTGTATAGAATTGTTTTATCTGCAAAATAAATCATATGTCGAAACAGCACAAATAACAGGATATTCAATGAAGGAAGTTAAAACATATATACAAAACGGGAAAAGGAATTTAAAAATACTAATGGACGAAAGAAATGAGTAATAAACATAACATATCGGATCATTTGGAATGTTTCCCAGAAGAAATATTGTTGAAGTATATCAACGATGAATTAAGTAATGAAGAATCGGAAGCAGTCGAAAAACATATTTCGCATTGTGAAGTTTGTTCTGACTTTATTGATGGGGTATTAATGCTTGAATCAACCGACAGCTTTTTAAATTCAAAAGAAGATATAAATAAAATTATTTCAAATTCTATATCACAATCAAAAAATAAGCGAAAATTAAACCCTGCAATGTTAAGGGCAGTTGCGGCTATTGCTTTAATTCTTGTTCTTAGTGGTTCTTATTTATTAATAAATACATTGTTATCAGACAAAAAAATCAGTCAAATTAAGACTGAAGATGAAATAATTCAAACAGTAACTAATAATGAAGAGACAGAAATATCCGGCAAAAATGATCAGATAGCTCAAACAATATCCGAATCGAAAGAAACAGAAAAAGATGAAATATTAAAATTCCCCGATTCAGGCATACTTGATATTTATAATAAAATGGGTTATCTTTCTGAAAAAGATAAAGCGAGCTTTGAAAAGGGTGCAAACGAAGAAGATTGTACAAAAACGGTTGTTGCGAACAATGAAACAGTAACACCATCACTAGATATAAGCACCGTGAGTGGAGATTTAAAAGAAAAAAAATATAGCGAAACAGAAAATTACTACGGGGGCTTTAACAATGTTTTGCCAGAGGAAACCCTGACTGAAAACTCAGGAAATATTTTAATTGATAAAAATGAACAACCTCCATTAATAGTTGACGATTTAACTGTTATGTCTGCAATAGATAATAATCGAAAAATTTCAGGAAGAGAAAACAACAAACAAGACAGGTCAAATGAAGGGCACAATTCTAGAGTTAGTAAACAAAAAGAAATTGCTGATGCAGAAAAAGAGTTAGAGTTGACAATAAGTAGAGATGAAAGAAGCGCTGATTCGGATATTGGTTATGCTACCGGTAATGTTGCATACGCACCGGCAGGAGTTGTTACAAACCAGGATCTACCTACTTCATATTTCGAAACCATATCTTTTGCAAGCGTTGAAGAAAAACCTGTTTATCCCGGAGGATACGAAGCCTTAATAAAATTTGTTAAAGAAAACACTACTTATCCTGAATCAGAAGAGGTCGATTTAGGAACAGAAAGGGTAATAGTTTCGTTTATCATAGACACGGCAGGCTATGTAACTAATGTTAATGTGTTACATGGAATTAACAGTGTCTATGATTCTGAGGCAGTAAGAGTAATAAAAATGCTACCTCGTTGGACACCGGGCAAGTTAAATGGAAAAACAGTAAATGTTTCTTTTGTTTATCCGGTTGACTTTAATCGCTAATAATAAATTAACAAGTCCTTGGTAGTTTCTTTTTGAACAATGTTCTTTTCTTTTTGATTGGAACAACATTATTGTATTTTTCTGCTGCACAAACAAGGTTCGAATTTAAAGGCATGTCATCAGCCGATAAAGCATCCCGACCATTCGTTGCCCACTCTATATTGAATGAAGCCAAAGTTATTGCTGCCGGCAAAAAGTTATTATTGTTTTTTGATCCGGACTCATACAAACAGTATATTGTACCATCCTTTCCAACTGCCAAATCAGAATAACCGGATGGTCCCGCATCAATTTCCTTATAAACCGGAAATGTAATTGCCTCATCATAACTTATTCTTAATGTCAGATTTGACCTTTGCCTTTTCGGAGCAGCTTTATTTGTTGTTCCCCTATTTACACTCCAAGGCGTCATACGACTATCAGGATTTACAAATAAGATTCTGTTTTTATTCTGAAACGGATTGATTGAATATCGTATCATGCCGGCATGGCATATTGGCTCGAAAAAATTATCCGAGTAAAATGGACTTGTAAATCCTGTAATCCCATCAGGACTTATAGATACAAGCCTTCTATAATTCTTTGATTCATTTCTCATATTAAATAAAACCTCTCCACTGGTTAATTCCACACAAACTGACTCGCTCGGAAAAATTAAAGTATCATTATTGGGTCCTATAATATCTCCCAAAAGCCAGGATTTGCCAAAATCATCACTATACAATACTCCTGCAATAGAAGGATGGTGAGCTAAAGCAAAATTAAGAGAGTCGATTGCATTACTATTCGAAAACCACAATGGGACCAAAATCCTACCATTAGATAATTGTGTCCCGTGTCCGGGACCTGTTGCAACAACCCTCCATGGATATTTGGCTTTAAACCCCTCTAATGCATCTGTAATATTTAATGGTGTTTCCCATGACAACCCTTCGTCAATTGAATAAGTATAAAAAATATTATTATATCCGACTGTATAAATTAAATGTACTTTTTCTTCAAAATAATCAACAATCGGTACAGCATTAGTGCATGTAGTATTTCCCTTATCAACCAAAACAGTAATTGGTGTCCAACTTTCACCTTCATCATAACTTGCCCTATACACTATATTTGATGGATCCCAGTCGCCTCCCTTTCCTTTTCTTCCTTCCGAAAAAACAAGCAAATTACCTTTCTTTGTAATAACCATTGCCGGAATTCGGAATATAAAATAACCGGAGTTGACAGGATCAAACACAACTTGTTTATTAAAGCTCCCAAATTCTTGTGGCAAAATCTTTCCGGAGATTAACAACAATATTAAAATTAAAAAAAACCTATTCATCAAATTGTGTTTAAACTATTGCAAAAATAGTATAATTCTTCAACTGAAAAAATAAATATAATCTTTCACTCGACAGTTTTTATACATTATTTCAACAGCTTAATAAACTTAATTATTAAAAAAATCTTTTTGTAATAATTATTTTATATTTTTGTGACCGTTAAATTAAAATAATGCAGGAATCTGTTCAGGAAAATATTTTTAGTTCGACAAATCTATTAAGAATCATTTCGCAAAATAAAATAATACTTTTAGCGATTAGTTGTATTGCATTTGTTTTCTCAATTGCACTTTGTTTTTATATTCCTCCAAAGTATAAATCAACTGTTATCTTATTTCCTACATCTTCAGGATCAATTTCACAAGCATTAATAACCGAAAGTCAGCAAAAAAAGGAAATTCTTAATTTTGGAGAAGAAGAAGACGTTGAACAATTAATGCAAGTATTACAATCATCAGAAATAAGAAACAGAATAATTGAAAAATACCAATTGTTTGAGCATTATAGAATAAACCCTGATTCAAAATATGCCAATACCCAATTATATAAAAAGTATGAATCAAATGTAAAGGTCTCCAGAACAGAGTATATGTCAATTAAAATTGAGGTTCTTGACGAAAGTCCCGATACTGCAGCATTGATTGCTAACGATATTGCTGCACTTGTTGACAGTTTGTTTGCAAAAATTCAGAAAGAAAGAGCATTAAAAGCTTTTATTATTGTCGAAAAGGAATTTATATCCCAAAAAAATAAAATAAAATCTATTGAAGATTCATTGTTTGTGCTGAGTAAATTAGGTGTGATAGATGTAAAGTCGCAGACCGAAATGTACAGTGAGCAACATGCAATTGCAATAGCTTCAGGAAATGAAAGAGCGAAACTTGAAATTGAAAAGAAACTTGATATTCTTGCAACATATGGAAGCTCTCACACAATTCTTAAAGAACAAATGTTTGAAGAGGTAAAACAACTCGCTATAATAGAAGCAAAATATAGAGAGGCGAAAATTGATCTTGAGCAAGATTTACCAAATACTTATATAGTCAGTCCTGCCGAAGTGGCCGACAAAAAGCATTCCCCTATTTACTGGCTGACCATTAGTATCACAGTTTTATCAACGCTTCTGTTTTCAATTATTATACTAATTTTATTCGAAAAACACATAAAAAAAAAAGTCCGATTAATTTCAAATCAGACTTAACCGAAGTAATTAAAAAATTTGAAATACCTAAATACGAAGTTATGGAAAGCTATTTTAAAACAAAAAGCATATTTAAGCTGATTTTTAAATGGAAATGGCATTTGCTGATATTGATGACCATTGCCGGAGCCTTAGGTGCTTTATTTTCATCTTCATGGTTTATTGAACCTAAATTTAAATCGAGCGCTGTGGTTTATCCTGCAAATATAACTCCGGTTTCAGACGAATCGGAAAGTGAACAAATGCTTGAGATTTTACAGTCAGATGAAATAAAATTTAAGGTAATTGAAGCATTTAATCTTTATGAACACTATGGCGTCAGCAAGGATGAAAAAAATAATGTCTGGAAAATAATGAAATACTATAATGGAAATGTTAATATAACAAAAACTCCAAACGAAGCGATAATAATAACAGCAGTAGATAAAGACCCACAAATAGCATCAGATATAGTTGATTCGATAATCAGTTTTTATGATAAAAAAGTATTAAAACTCAACACAGATAAATCTGAAGAAATAGTACAAATTTATAAAAAAGAATATTTAAAGAAATTAGATGAAATAGATAGTCTTGGTAATATTTTAAAAACCTACAGAACAGAGTATGGTATGTTAGACATGTCGGCTCAGGTAAAAAAATATACTGAAGCTATATATATGGGCAAAAGCCTGGATGAGGCAAGACAAGTTTTAGGGAATTGGCAGGAGTTTGGCTCAGAGTATCACAAAAATGATTCTTTGTTTTATTACGCCCTTTCAGATATGCATGTTTCGAAAGTTATATATGAAAATGCTGTACGGGATGCAAATAAATTTCAAACATTTACTCATATAATCTCCAAACCATATCCTGCTGACAAAAAATCTTATCCTGTACGTTGGCTTATTGTATTATTTTCTGTTTTAGGAACATTTTTAGCCGGAACAATCATAATATCATTGATTGAAGGATATAAAAGTGATAAATGACATCCGAAACCAAATATAAACTCGCGGCATTTTATTCTCTTGCTATTCTCTTTATAATTACCAATTGTTATGTAATAATTAAAGAAGAAAGTTTTTTATTCAATTTGGTCCCATTGGCTTTAATAGTTTTCATGGCTATTTTTCTGGCTTTGGATAAAATATTGTTGTTTTCAGTTTTTCTGGTTCCGCTATCTGTTCCATTAAAAACATTTTATTCGGGACTCGACTTTAATGTTGATTTACCTACCGAACCAATATTTGTAGCTATTTTAATAATCTTTTTACTTAAACAACTTTTAGATCGGGACTACGACAAATTTGTAGGAAAACACCCTATTTCGATTGCAATATATATTTATTTGGGTTGGCGGTTTGTAACTGTTCTTACTAGTTCGATGCCCTTGGTTTCAATAAAATATTTTTTAGCTTCCCTTTGGTTTATTATTCCTTTTTACTTTCTTATGTCGCAATTATTTCGAAAAGAAAACAATATTAATAAATTCTTCTGGCTATATATTATCCCATTTTGTATAGTAATAACCTTTACTCTTGTAAAGCATGCTGCCAGAGGTTTTAGTCAAGCTTCGGCAAATTATGTAATGAACCCATTTTATAACGACCACACTTCGTATGGAGCAATGCTGGCAATGTTTATTCCTGTTTTAGTTGGATTTCTTTTCAACAAAGAATTGAAAAAAAGTTTAAGGGTAATTTCCGGAATTGTTTTGTCATATTTTGTTTTTGCAATAATTTTTTCATATACCCGTGCAGCCTGGATAAGTCTTATAGGGGCATTAGGAGTATATTTGATTCTCAAATTCAAAATTAATTATAAGATTGTCTTAACATCCATTGTAATAATTGTAGGTTTGTTTTTCGTTTTTCAGGATAAAATATTTTTCTCCCTCGAAAAAAATAAGCAAGATTCGTCGACCAATTTAACAGAACACATACGATCAATAAGTAATGTGGCTACAGATGCATCAAATCTTGAACGTATAAACAGGTGGAATTGTGCCGTAAGAATGTTTAAAGAAAAACCTGTGTTTGGCTGGGGACCCGGAACATATCAATTCAAATATGCTCCTTATCAATTTTCGTACGAAAAAACAATTATCAGTACAAATGCCGGTGATATGGGAAATGCTCATAGCGAATATTTAGGTGCTCTTTCAGAATCTGGGTTAATCGGGATGTTGACTTTCATATTTATGGCAATAGTCATTTTTGTAACTGCTGTAAAAAACTATATCCGGGCACCGTCTTATTCGCTAAAAGTAATTACCGCTTCTACAATAGCAGGGCTTACAACATATCTGTTGCATGGGTTTATGAATAATTTTCTGGATACAGATAAAGCTGCGATTCCTTTCTGGGGTTTTGCTGCTATTATTGTCGCAATAGATATTTATTTTATCAGACAAAAAACTTCTGAAAATACAAATAAAAATCTTACTGAAAACATTGAGAATTAGTAGAATTCATTATCTTTGTTTCCCTTATCTTAATTTTTTTAACTATGAAAAGAATAAGTTATGTATTTCCGGTAATATTAGCAGCTATAATATTATGCTCAACTGAATCTTGTGCAGATAAAAAATTATCAAAAAAGAAAATTACAAAAATTGTGTATTCTTATGGAGACTCATCGGTTCCACCTAAGTATCACAGAAGCTATACAATTACTGCCACAAAAGACGAAATAAGAATTGTTGTTGACTCTTACGGCAATATTTTAGCTGATACTACATATCAAATGAATAAACAAAAATTTGATGTACTG
The DNA here is from genome assembly GCA_029558535.1 of Bacteroidota bacterium. Taxonomy (GTDB): domain Bacteria; phylum Bacteroidota; class Bacteroidia; order Bacteroidales; family ML635J-15; genus Bact-19. The sequence continues at coordinate 32,594 of JAKQEK010000328.1, forward strand.
ACAGATAAACTATGCAAAACTAAACTGAAGAACAAGAAAAAGACTGAAGATACTGAGGGTTGTACTGGTGGGACATCGAGATATATTAAAGTCTTTTCCGGAGAAAATGTTGTTCTTAATGGTTATGCATATTTTTGCGGAGGTGAAATATTCGGCGATCTTGACGGAGATATAAACTCATTTGCTGCTGAAATAAAAAGTTTTATTCCTGATATTGATAAATTGTTAGAGTAATTCTTAATTTTTGTACCCAAATGCACACCTTTCGGATAAATTGTCGTCATTATTATGTATAAATACGAAAAATGAGTATTTTTAAAGTTTAAATTTAAAATATATGCTTAAACATATTCTCACAAACCTGTTATTCCTCCTGATAAGTATTTTTTCATTTGCTCAGATAAATACTTTTCCATGGTCAGAGGATTTTGAATCAGTCACAATTCCTGTTGAATGGACACAGGAATATATAAGTGCTGCAGTAGATTGGACAACCAACTCAGGTGGAGCATATTCGTTTCCGGAATCGTCCTATTCAGGAACAAAAAATGCTCATTTCTTTTCAGGAAATTTTGAACAAGATCAGACTATGCTTATAAGCCCACAATTTGATATTACTGGGTTGAACAATCCTCTTTTAAGTTTTTGGCATGCTCAGGTTCCTTTTGATACTGATCAAGATAAATTATATGTTTATTATAAAACTTCCGAAGAAGGAGAATGGGTATTGCTTGCTTCTTACACCTCTCCTGTCGAAACGTGGACACAACGTTTAATTGTTCTTCCTGAAACTTCTGATGACTTTTACATTGGATTCAGTGCTAAATCAGGATATGGATTTGGAGTTTGTCTCGATTTAGTAGGAATATCAGATTCGGAAACATGTATAGTTCCGGAAAATGTAATAATAACTCAAACTACAAACTCATATGCAATAATAGACTGGATACCAGGTGGTTCGGAGTCTCAATGGCAGATCGAATACGGATTGGAAGGATTTACTCAAGGTGGTGGAGCTATTGTAAACGCATCATACAGCAATTATACTTTGACCGATTTAATTGCCTCAATGGATTATGAATTCTATATACGTTCATACTGTAATCCTTTACATAGCGAATGGATCGGTCCATTTTCATTTTCAACAAACTGTAATATCGTGGATGTTTTTCCATACAATGAAAGTTTCGAATTTACAACAGTTCCGGCACCTTGCTGGAGCGTAGAATATTCAAATCCATCTCCGCCTCCGGGAAATCTCATTACTCACAGCACACAACAAGCTATAGCAGGAGAAAGATCTATTAAGTTTTGCAGTTTTAATATGGGAGCTCCATACGATCAATATCTTATAAGTCGTGAATTTGATTTTTCTCAAGAAATGCAAGTCAATTTCAGATACAGAAAGAATATTACAGGAAATGAAAGATTTTGTATTGGGACATCCTCTACGAATGATAATATTTCCTCATTTACCTGGCAAGCTGATGTTACGGATGCCTCATCTTCAGAATGGAAATATTTCGCTGCTGACATACCTGCTTATACCAAATATGTTGCAATACATTATAAATCTGTTTATCAAAACTCTTTATATGTTGATGATTTGAATATTCGCCCGACTACTGATTGTTATGAGCCTATTGATTTTTTAGCCAGTGATATTACCCCATACACAGCTGTTCTTAGCTGGACTCCATTAAATGGCGAAGTTGCCTGGATAATAGAATATGGTCCTGTAGGATTTGAATTAGGAACTGAAGATAATTACACTACTGATTTGAATCCATTCACAATGACAAATCTTCAACCGGATACAGAATATGATGTCTATATTATTTCTGTATGTGGAGCAACCCAAAGTCCTTATGCAACAAAGACAAGTTTTACAACACCTGTAGCTTGCCCGATGATTACCGAAGTCGATATAGTTACTACCAACAATACAAGTGTAGGCCTCGAATGGACAGAAACCGGAGCGGTTTTTTATGAAATACAATACGGCCTGACAGGTTTTAGTTTAGGAACAGGGACCAGTGTCTCTTCCATTACCACAAACTCAAAAACAATTACTGGTTTAACTACAAATACTGCATACGATTTTTATGTAAGAGCATATTGCGGTTCTTTGTATGGATACTCTGAGTGGATAGGCCCGATTTATCGTAAAACATTTCCTTGCCCCAACGGTTGTTATTATACTTTTACATTAAATGACTACTTCGGTGATGGATGGGGTAATGTAAGCATTAGCGTTTATCAAAATAGTATACTTACAGACATCCTGACTCTTGCTGAAGGAGGGAGTGAAGATTTTGAGGTAGTTATTTGCTCAGGTGCTACTGTTAAATTCGTATATAATCAAGGATATAATTCTGATGAATGTGCGTTTTCAGTATATAATGCCTATGACGTTTTAATCCATCAACAAAATTACGGAAGCCTTGAATTCTTAGCAGATCAGACAGTTCTTAAAGAGTTTATTGGGACATGTGTAATGCCAACATGTTACCCACCAATAAATATGGAATGTTCACAACTTTCTTACAACAAATGTCTTCTTAACTGGGAACCAGGTAACGAAGAAACTGTTTGGAAACTGGAATATGGCCTTGCAGGTTTTATGCCCGGGTCTGGCACATTTATCAACAATATTACCACCGTTCCATATTTACTTTCAGGTTTAACCCCTTCCACTTCTTACGATATTTATCTTTACTCGGATTGTGGAGGAGCAGGAATAAGTCAGCCGACAGTACCAATATCTATTACCACTTATGCTACTCCTGCAGAACTAAACGTTTGCAATCTTAATATTGCAATACCAGATAATTCATTTACAATGGTAAATTTCGATGTAACAGGTTTAAATCCCGTAAATGAATACACTCAGATTGGTCTTAGCTCTGTTTCATTTATTATCGAACATCCTTACGACGGAGATATAGACATGTATCTTGAGTCACCGGAAGGGATACAGGTAACATTAATTCAAGACGTAGGAGGTATTGGAGATAATTTTGGTGATGTAAGCGGATCTTGCTCTTTTAAAACTATTCTATCTATAAATCCTGTGAACGGACCAATCCTTGGCGGTGTTCCTCCATTCAACGGCAACTATTCTGCAATAGGCAATCTAACAGACTTCAATACAGGAGCAGAGTTGAACGGGTTGTGGAAACTTAAAATAGCCGATGATAATAATCTCTATACCGGTAAACTACAGTATTTTAATTTAACATTTTTCGAAACAAAAGCTCTTGTAATACTTGATACTACGTTTTATGAAAACACAATTAATGACGGAAGTATAAGTAACACGGCAAACATTGTATTGTACAACGAAACTTTTTCGCATACCGGAATGCTAAATCAAGGCACTGATTTTACAATTACAAATCTACCTGATGGCTTAAATATCACTATAAATGTAATTTCACCTGCTGTAGCACAAATAGTTCTTTCGGGCAATGCAATAAATCACATAGCAGATATTAATAACCTGATATTGAGTTTTAACAATGTAGCATTTACCGGAGGTAACATTTACGAAATTACGGGAACAGAATTCGTTTTTAAAATAGATTTCTTTGCAATGACAAATATTACTAACGATAATATTCCGGAAAGTGCAATTTGTGCCGGAAATAATTTCCCGTATTATATGCCATACTCTGTTATAAACTCAGGAGAAGCAACCCTCCCACAGGGAACAGAATTAGTAATTTGGGTAGAATATCCTGTTGGCACTCCGGCTTTTGAAGAAAGTCTATTTTTAGAATCTGTCTTAGAAGTCGGTGATACAATTTCAGGAGTATGCACAAATCCTTTATATTTCGAAAACGCTGGCGAACATACTGTATTAACTGATATTACTACTGATGGTGACTTTATTGCTATTGATAATTACATCGAATTAGTTTTTAATGCTGTAACCCACAATGTAAGTTTTCCTCAAGCTATAAATGACACAATTATTGCAACAGAATTCCCTTACGAAATATATACAACTGCAACTTTTGACCCACCTGAATACACTCAAATTCTATATTATTTCTGGAATGGCGTACAAGGTGCTTTTTGGACAGATGTTTTAGAAGAAGGTTGGATATATCTTAATACAGAATCCTCTTATTGCTACATCTCAGATTCTGTGTACATAGGTCTTATAAGTAAACATCATACTAATACAATCAACGACATTTACATATATCCTAATCCGACAAAAGAAAAAATATACTATAGCTCAACAAACAATGATATCTTGCGTATAAAAATATGTGACATTGACGGAAGAGTTTATAATGAAATAACTGACATCAAACATTCGGATAAAAATGAATTGGATGTTTCATTATTACGACCGGGCATGTATTTAATTATAATGGAAACTAAAAACGGAAACTATAACAAGACTTTTATTAAAATATAATGAAACGCATTAATTTACATATCCTATTTCTTTTACTGTTCACCAGTTGTTATTACATAGGAGTGGCTCAAACAAATAATTTGAGTAAGGATTTTAATTCCCCAACAGTAATTGATTACAGTATCGGCGATTATTATTACAGTTTGAATGTATCCGCAGGAGAAAGTACTCCACTTTCATTTCCTGCATGTACAAGGTTATACCAGCCTAATAATAGTTTTTATACATTCACAGCAAATAACAGCGGTAGTTTTTGTTTAGAACATGATTTTCGTGATTCAATTAACGGTGGTATAAGTCTTTTTACTATAACTAATAACCAAATTAATGAAGTTTATTATACATATTTTAATACAAATCTACTTAAAGTCAATTATTCAGATATAAATCTGGCAGGACAAGAAATTATAGCACAGATTTGGTTTGAAAACCCTGAATTTGAAGCTTTAACACATTTAAAATTAAAGCAATACGAATCTTCAAATAATGCAAAAGTCCCTGCTATTGATATTGTACATTATACTCCCGAACAACTAGTTACCAATGTTCTATTTTCAGGCTGTTTGCAAGCGACTAATGTAATATACAAGGGAAGCCTTCAAAGTATTGGTTATTTTAGTAATGGCATACCCGGGCTTGATTTCGCGGAAGGAATTATTTTATCTTCAGGGAAAGCCTTAGATGCTGCGGGGCCTAACAATACCGGTTCAAAAAGCAGTGGAATGGGAACTTTAGGGGACGCTAATCTTACTGCTATGGCAGGCATGATTACATTTGATGCTGCTGTGCTGGAATTTGATTTTCAGCCAACCGGAGACACTATTTACATGGAATATGTTTTTGCTTCTGAGGAATATTCCGAATTTATCGGAGGTGCTTATAATGATGTTTTTGGTTTCTTTGTAAGCGGTGGTCCCGAAGGTTATTCCAGTGTTAATATTGCAAAAGTACCCGGTGTTGATATCCCCGTCTGTGTTAATAATGTTAATTCTACAACAAATTCAGAATATTTTGTAAACAATATTGGAGGTGTTGACATTCAATATGATGGAATGACGGTTACTTTAACAGCAAAACTTGCCGTAACCCAATGCGGAAATTATCACATGAAAATTGCAGTTGCTGACGTAGGTGATAATTCTTATGATACAGGAGTATTTTTAAAAGCCGGAAGTTTTGTTGCTGAATCTGATGTTGTGATGCATAATTATAGCGATTGGAATTTGGGTAATGAAATTTATGAAGGTTGCACTAATCAACTGGTATTTGTACGTACAAACACTACAGATTTGAGTAATCCCATGCCTGTATATATTTCAATCGGCGGAACAGCAACTAACGGCACTGATTATTCTTATTTACATTATACCTATACAATTCCTGCAGGACAGCCGTCAATAACTATTCCTATTGAAGCATTTGCTGATGGTGTAACCGAAGGTCCTGAAACCTTGATTATTACTTTACATAATACCTGTCCTTGTTCAACAGAAACAATTTCGATTACTCTAACAATTTTGGACGAAATTATTTTTTCGCCTACAATTACTGCCAGCACTCCAATTTGTGAGGGAGAATCTGTAACTTTGGGAATATATTATTCGCCACAACCAGATACTGTATATGTCGTTTGGAGCAATGGAGTAACAGGGCCCTCTGAAATTACTGTACAGCCTTCAACTACCACTACTTATACCGCAATGGTACATTACCCGTGTGATAGCGTAGAACTTTCGACAACAGTAACCGTTTATCCTATGCCTGTTGCGACAGCATCCAATGATGGTCCGTATTGTGTAGGAGATCCTATACATTTATTTTCTTCAGGAGGTTTAACTTACCGTTGGCGAGGACCCAATTTTTATATGGCCTTTAGTCAGAATCCAACAATAAATAATGCTCAACTTATTAATGCAGGGACATATCAGGTAACCGTTACAGGATTAAATGGTTGTAAATCAATTGCAAGTACTTATGTGCAAGTTTTTCCGATGCCTGATTTTGAGCTAAATGCACCTACCCCGGTTTGTTCAGGTGATCCAATAACTTTCGACATAGATACATTCCCTGATTATTATTACTGGGGACCAAATAACTGGACAAGTGTTGACAGTTTCCCTACAATTCCGGATGCTGATGAAATTCATGAAGGTTGGTATCATGTAATTATTACTGATGAAAATTTTTGTCGTGCAACAGATTCTATTTTTATTGAAGTAAACCCGTCTCCTACAGCTACAGCATGGTCAAATTCGCCTATTTGTGAGGGTGAAACGATTCTGTTGTTTTCGGATGGAGGTCCGACATATTCGTGGTCGGGTCCGGACGGTTTTACATCAACACAACAAAACCCGACAATTCCAAATGCAACCCCTGCAAATTCGGGGCCCTATACTATTACAGTAGAAAATATTTATAATTGTATTGATACCGAAACAATTGATTATATTGTTTATCCCACACCTGATGCAAGTTTTACCAACCCGGGACCATTGTGTATAATAGACCCGAATGTGACTATTGTTGCCGCAACATCAGGGGGAACATGGACTGGTACAGGTATAATAAATGCTTCCACAGGGCTTTATAGTCCTTCGGGAGCAGGAATAGGAACATGGACTGTTACTCACGACTTAGTTGAAAATGGTTGTTTCGGAACATATTCTGATGATATTGTTGTAAACGAGTATCTGGATGCATCTATTAATCCTCCTGCTGCTTCATATTGTGCAGACGCAGCTCCTTTTAACCTTACTGCAACAATCAGCGGTGGAGTTTGGAGCGGCACGGGAATTACTGATCCGAGTAGTGGAATATTTAACCCTTCGACTGCCGGTGCAGGAAATCATTTAATCACTTATACTCTAACCAACGGAGCGTGCGTGGATGTAAATACTGTTACTGTTGTTGTTGATGCATTGGTTGATGCAACAATCACTCCTGCAGGACCTTTCTGTGAAACAGGACCGGCTGTAAACCTCAGTGCTGTTTCTCCGGGCGGGACATGGTCAGGTAATGGAATTACAAACGCTTCAACCGGAACATTTAATCCCGGTACTGCAAATCCGGGTATATGGACAATTACTTATAATGTAGTTAACGGACAATGCTCCGATTCTGATACAGAAAATATTACCGTAGATTCATATCCAAATTCAAATTGGACTGCAATAGGCCCATTTTGCGAAACAGACCCTCCTGTTGCAATACTCCCTGCTTCTGTTGGTGGTACATGGAGTGGAACAGGTGTAAATCCTGTAACGGGTGTATTTTTCCCTGGCATAGCACAAGGCGGTACTCATAACATTACATATACAATAGTAAACGGAGCTTGTACTTCTGCGACTACCAAGCCTGTTGTTGTTTATGATGATGTTGATGCCACAATTAGTCCTGCAGGACCATTTTGTGTAAATGACCCGCAGGTTACTTTGGTTGCAGCCGATCCGGGCGGAACATGGAGTGGACAAGGTATTGTACCTCCATCAACTGCCGGAACATTCTCACCTGCTGGAGCAACCCCTGGCTCCTGGGTTATTACATATTCAATAGTTAATGGAGAATGCTCCGATTCTGATACTGAAACTATTCTGGTTTATGACTTTATAAGTGCTGAGTGGAACGCTGCCGGTCCTTTCTGCTCAAGTGACCCTGCTGTAAATCTTGTCCCAATAAACCCGGGTGGAACATGGAGCGGAGTTGGAATTATTAATCCAGTTAATGGCACCTTTAATCCGGGTGGAGCAGGTGGGGGTATTCATGATATATGTTATACTATTGTCAACGGTGCTTGTACGGATGTAATTTGTAAACCAATAATTGTTTACGATGAAGCAGATGCAACAATAACCAGTCCAGGGCCTTTTTGCGAGGCTCAAATTCCTGTAATACTTACAGCAGCAGATCCAGGGGGAACCTGGAGTGGTGCTTGGGTTAATCCGTCCACAGGGCAATTCAATCCCCCTGCTCCTGGAACTTATGCAATCACTTACTCAATAAATGTGGGAGCATGTTCTGATTCAGATACAAGAAATATTGTTGTTGATTTGTATCCCAATTCTGCAATCACTCCTGCAGGACCTTTCTGTCAGACAGATCCTCCGGTTAACCTTACAGCAGCAACAGGTGGAGGAACGTGGAGCGGACAGGGAATAACTAATCCTTCTAACGGAACATTTAACCCGTTTTTAATTAATGGCGGAAATCCTGTGATTACTTATACATTAGTTAATGGAGCCTGCACATCAATTAGTAACACAGTTATACATGTAGATGCTTTGGTTGATGCAACCATAACACCCGACGGTCCATTTTGCGAATTTGATCCTGCAGTCTTTCTTCATGCAGTAAGCCAGGGTGGAACATGGAGCGGAGTTGGCGTAGCAGGAAACATGTTTGATCCATTTGTTGCAGGACTAGGTCCTCACACTATTGGATACGTTGTCATTAATGGTTTATGTAACGACTCTGATACGGAATTATTCATGGTGTATGAGAATGCTGATGCCACCATTAATGGCCCTGTTGGTCCTTTCTGTTCAAATGATCCAGCGGTTATTCTTACAGCAGCGACTGCAGGTGGAACATGGAGCGGTCCGGGTGTAAATCCTGCTACAGGTCTATTTACTCCATCTACAGCAGGTCCCGGAAATCATATTATAACTTATCAGGTTACAATTGGAACTTGCAATGATGTAGATAATATTATTATTCACGTTGATGCGGCTGTTAATGCAACAATAACTCCTGCTGGACCATTCTGTTTGTATGATCCTCAGGTTAACCTATCAGCAGTTTCACCGGGAGGTTATTGGGAGGGCCCCGGTATTATCCAACATCAATTCGGCACTTTTAATCCCACAGCAGCAACAGTAGGAGTACACAATATTACATATTTTGTTCAAAATGGAGTTTGTTCTGATATTGATGATATAGATATAATCGTAAATGATGCTCCTAATGGTACTATTAATGATCCGGGAGATTTTTGTGCCAATGATCCTGCTGTTACTTTAACTGCAGCTACTCCGGGTGGGACATGGTCGGGGACAGGGATTACAGATCCAAATCTGGGTATTTTTAATCCTTTATTTGCAAATGCAGGCGAAAATAACGTTTGTTATTCTATAAGCAATGGCCCTTGTACTACAGTTCAATGTATTTCAATATACGTTTATGATGATGTTGCAGATGCTACAATTACCAGTGTAGGACCATATTGTGTCAGTGATGGCGCGATTACACTTACAGCAGTTACACCCGGTGGAACATGGTCGGGAGATGGCGTTATCGGGGATTTGTTTTATCCTTCTATTTTACCCCCAGGAAATTACATAATAACTTATAATGTAGGAAACTTAGCTTGTGCAGATTCCGATTCAGAGATAATACATGTTGACGACACCTTAAGTGCTATTATAAATCCTGCAGGACCGTTCTGCGAATCAGACGCAGCGGTTTTAATGACAGCTGCAAATGTTGGCGGAGTTTGGTCGGGACCTGGGATTACCCCAGCAGGAACTTTTACCCCTTCAATTGCCGGTGGTGGGGATCATGTAATAACATATACAATTTCTCAGGGTGCCTGTACCAATGTTGATGATTTTACTGTTCATGTAGATTCGGAAGTAGATGCAACAATAACTGCTGCAGGACCATTCTGTAATACAGGTCTTATACAGACATTAACAGCAGTAAGTCCGGGCGGAACCTGGAGTGGACCGGGCATTGTTGATCCTGTGGTAGGATATTTCCATCCCGGAAACGCAGGAGGAGGAAATCATAATATCTGTTATACAGTAACTAACGGATTATGCTCTGACAGCGATTGTAGAATTGTACATGTAGATGTTTACCCGAATACAACAATAACTCCTGCAGGACCTTTCTGCGTTAATGATCCCGAACTTGATTTAACTGCTGCAACACCGGGCGGGACATGGAGTGGACCTGGTATTATTTATCCTAGTGTTGGGACATTTGATCCGGGCACTGCATTAGCGGGAAATCATACTATTACTTACCAATTAATTGTTGGTGCATGTACAAGCACTTCAACAACCAGCATACATGTTGACGGGGTATTTGATGCTACTATTAGCCCGGCAGGACCTTTCTGCGAGAACGAAGACACTTTGGTACTTACTGCTGCAACACCCGGAGGCGTTTGGTCAGGACCCGGTATTGTATTTAATATTTATGATGGAATTTTCCATCCAGGACAAGCCGGAATAGGTGATGTAGTAATTGGATACACAACAGTAAACGGAGAATGCGGTGATTACGCCGAAATTACAATTCATATTGATGAATATTTTGACGCAACTATAACACCTGCGGGTCCATTCTGTCAGAATGAAGCTGATTTGTTTTTAACGGCAGTTGATCCGGGAGGAATTTGGAGCGGATACGGTATTAGCGACCCGTGGAATGGAAAATTTAGCCCCTCTCTAGCCGGAGAAGGTATCCACATTATTACTAACATTATTACTAATGGCGCTTGTACTTCAACCGATACCGAAACAATTCAGGTAGATTCTTTAATTGCTCTACAAATAACTCCTGCAGGACCTTTCTGTGAAAATCATGCGGAAGTTACCCTTGTTGCAAATCATCCAAATGTAATTTGGGATGGACAGGGTATAACAAATGCCACACTTGGGATATTTACTCCCATTGTTGCAGGGCCCGGAGATCATTTTATTGACATAGAATTAACAAATGGAGTTTGTACCTCAACAGATACTGAAATAATTCATGTAGATGCATTCCCAGATACTATGTTAGATCCGGTAGGTCCGTTTTGTGAAAACGATGCTGCAGTTGATTTAGTAGAGCCAAGCCCGGGAGGTATCTGGAGTGGCCCGGGAATTACCGCACCAATGCTTGGAACCTTTGATCCGTTTTTTGCTCAAGAAGGTACTCATAACATTTGTTATACTATAATAAATGGAGAATGTACATCTTTTGACTGCATTGATATTGAGGTACATGACGGAGTAGATGCAACAATTACATCTGTTGGTCCATTCTGCTATGGAGTAGATCCCTCTTTATTTTTAACTGCATCTACTCCGGGTGGAACCTGGTCGGGTCCGGGGATTATCAATGCTGTAACAGGGTTGTTTAATCCAAACATAGCCAATGTTGGAAGTCATATTATTTGCTATTCTGTATTAAATGGCTTGTGTTCGGATAATGACTGTATTACAATTGTTGTTGAATCAAGCCCTGATGCTACAATATTAACTACTGGTCCATTCTGCGAAATGGACGGAAATCAAATATTTACAGCAGCCACACCAGGAGGTGTCTGGAGCGGTCCGGGCATAGGTCTGGACGGCAATTTTAACCCATACGTAGCAACTCCAGGCACACATACTTTTGATTATACTGTTAGTGTTGGCTCCTGTACTTCAACAGATCAGGTAACTATAGTGGTTGATGAGTTTTTCGATGCAGAAATAACAAGCTTAGGCCCATTCTGTATTTATGATAATCCAACACAACTTACCTCATTAAGTTCGGGAGGAATCTGGACGGGAACAGCAATAACTTACGGCGGACTTTTCAGCCCCGGTTCTGCAGGCATTGGAAATTGGCCAATAACACATTGTATTACTAACGGTTCATGTTCCGATTGTGACACAAAGATTATCAGCGTTTTCCAAAACCCGGACGCAACTATTACAGACGTAGCAAACATTTGTATCAGCACAGATGATTTTAATCTTATGGCAGCAACACCGGGTGGAATATGGAGTGGTAACGGAATTACAGATACTGTTGCCGGAACATTTTCACCACAATCAGCAGGTCCCGGACCACATGTCATTACATATACGCTTAATATTAACGGCTGCAATGGTATTGATGAAACAACAATTACTGTTTATCCTTTGCCTGTAGTTACAATATCAAATTTAGAAACAGACTATTGTATTAATGAACCTTATGTTTATTTAACTGTTTCGCCGGGTGGTGGATTTTTAACAGGACATGGCATTAGCGGAACAATATTTAACCCTGCTGTTGCCGGTGTGGGTAATCATACAATAGTTTATACTTATTCGGATATACATTCTTGTACAGATAGTGCTGTTATAAATGTTGCAGTTCATGATCTGCCAAATGTCAGCATTTCCGGAATAGACCAATATTACTGTCGTTACGACGGAATTGTCAACCCTGTTATGCTGCCCGTTGGTGGTGTATTTGAAGGTGCCGGAACAAGCGGAGTATCTTTCTATCCACAGAATGCAGGAACAGGAACATGGGAACTTTTCTATCATTTTACAGATGTTTACAACTGTACTGACACCGCATACTTTACTACAACTGTGTTGACAAAAACAAATCCTAACTTCAATGTAGTACAACCATCTTGTTTTGGTTATTCGGATGGTAGCATTTCGTCTCCTACTACCGGAGGATTACCACCTTACTATTATCATTGGAATACAACTCCACCGGCAGTTACTCCTAATATTACAAACATATCTGTGGGCTGGTATTATCTTACTACAACTGATCACAATGATTGTATTAGTGTTGACAGCATCGAAGTCACACAACCAACACCTGTAGCTGTTCAAATAACAGAAAGTACCGCTGCAAGTTGTCACGGATTTAGTAATGGGTCGGCTGTTGCTCAAGCCTCAGGCGGCACACCAAATTACACATATTTATGGAGTAATCCTGCAGGAACGACATACGATCACGTATATGACCTCTCTGCCGGCCCATATACGGTAACTGCATACGATAGTCATAATTGCTCGGCAACAGCTTCTGTTGTAATCACAGAACCAGACACAATAAGTTTGGATTTTGTAAATTTAATAAATCCTAACTGCTATTCATATTGCGACGGAACGGTTTCCGTTATTGCTCACGGTGGAACTCCTAACTATACTTATCAGTGGAATGATCCTGACGAAACTACCGAGCCTGTTGTCTCAAATTTATGTGATGGAGTATATAGAGTTACTGTAACAGACTCACATGGCTGTATTTTTATGGATGAAGTTGGAATGGTTGAACCCGATTCAATTTACTTCACGGCACTTATAAACCCTGTTATCTGTGCCAATCAGCTAGGGTCAGCAATAATAACAGTGTATGGAGGAACCTATCCATATTTTTATGAGTGGTCAACAGGAGAAGGAGGCCCGGGAATAGGCAATAAACCGGCAGGAATATACTGTGTTACAATTACAGATTCTCATAATTGTACATACGTGAATTGCATAGAAATTGGTACAATCGGAGACATTCACTCTGCGTTTACTCAAACTCAGGACAACCTCTGTTTTAAGGACGAAATTGCAGATATAGAAGCTTTTTCTGTTAACGGCGCAATCCCAATGGAATTCGAATGGTCTAATGGACCTACTACTTCTCAAAATAATAATCTGCCGGCTGGTTGGTACATTGTTACAATAACAGACAGCTGGGGATGTATTAAAGTGGATTCGACCTATGTTGACGAACCTGATGAAATACAAATTTCGATATTCTCCGAGAATGTAAAATGTAGAGGAGATCATACCGGAGTTGCAGGAATTACAGTTACAGGAGGAACTCCCGATTATCATCCTTTATGGCCAAACGGAGAAACGACTTTCTACACTATCACACTACCTGCCGGAACGATTTGGGTAACAGTAACAGATGATAACGGTTGCATTGCAACTATGCCAACACTGATAACTCAACCAAGTGCAGAACTGTCGATTAACCTAAACATTACTCAGGTTAGTTGTTATGGGATTAAGGATGGCGTTATCAATGCATTTGCTGCAGGAGGGACTCCTTCATATTCATATTTCTGGAGTGTAGGTGGAGAAGTATTTACAGATCCAACTATAAGAAACCTTGATGAGGGAGAATATTATCTTACAGTTGTTGATATAAATAACTGTGTCGCAGACACCGTTGTAAGGATAGCAAATCCTGCAATACTTGCAGCATCATATCTTGTTGGTCATCCAAGTTGTTTGGGTAATTATGATGGTTATATTCAGATGGCAACTTCCGGAGGTGTTCCACCATATTCATATTATCTGTTTAATGACATTCCTGTTAATCATTTTATTGATTCTCTTTATGAAGGAGATTATTATGTTGTGGTAAGGGATTCGAATAGTTGTGCATTTGTAGCGGGACCAATAACACTAGTTGATACGGACATAGACTGTCTAAAATTCCCAGTTGCCTTTAGCCCTAACGGTGATGGATATAATGACGAATGGTATATTGAAAATATTCATTTATATCCAAAATCGGTTGTTCAGATTTACAATCGCTGGGGACAACTGTTGTATGAAAAACGTGGAATTGAAGGATATTGGGACGGAATGTATAAAGGGAAACCTGTTCCGACCGGCGTATATTTGTACATGATAATACTCAATAATGACGAAGAAACACGAGCGGGAACAGTTACGGTTGTAAGATAGTAAAAAAGCCCTGAGTAAATTCAGGGCTTTTTTACTAAAGGATAAGTTCAGTGCTTTTATTAAATTGAAATCAATTATTTTAAATTGCACTCCAGCGAGGTGTTTATCACGTCTGAATATTTAAAATAAACACTTTATAATAGCCTAAAAGCCGGTGAAGAAATAATTTCTATACCACAAAAAAAGCTCTGAATAAATTCAGAGCTTTTTATATCTTTATAAATCAATTATTTAATAGTAATTGATTTCGTTATTTCGGTACTCGATGTTTTAATCTTAACGAAATAATTAGCTTTATTCAAATTGCTAATATTTATTACTTCTTTTTCTGATTTAGCATCTGCACTATAAACAACTTTTCCAAGAATGTCAACAATTGTAACTGAAACAAGATCCTTAGCTTCAACAATTATTTCAGAACTGGCAGGATTAGGATAAACTTTAATATCACCTGAAATTTCTTCTAATATATTTGTCCCATTATCAATTGTTATATAATTTGTCATATTTAATGTGTTTTCGCCACCATCATTTATTGCTGTCAGACTAACATCATATACGCCTTCAACACTCCATTGAACTGTTGGGTTTTGATTAGAACTTGTTGGAGGGTTTCCACCTTCAAAAGTCCAAGCCCATGCAGTTGGAGAATTTGTACTTAAGTCTGTAAAATTAATATTAACACCGGTTTCAGCGGTTGTTGTACTTGCTGTAAAATTTGCTACAGGGGGATCAATCTGCGGTAAGACAATAATCATCAAGGAGGTGTCATCAGTCATTTGAGCCTGCTCAACAGGATATCCAAAAGCGTTAAGATAAGGTGTGATAAGTAAAGTTAATGGATACTCTCCTATTTCAGTTGCTGTTCCTGTAATATGGCAGCAATACCTGGTATATGGGCTTGTAACGACAAACATTTCTTGACTTTTACACCACGTCATTCCTTCAGGTAATCCCTGTACATCGTCAATTCTAATTTGATAAATTACAGGAAGACCTGAATATTCTGCAGGAGGTATTACGGTAACTGTTTCGTCATAATAAACATTAACTGTAGCCGGTGGTAATACTTCGGGGCATATTTGTCCGGGATTTTCAACTTCTATACATGATACATCAGGAGTACATGGAGGATTACAAATTTGAGCTAAAGATGTTAAAGAAAACATCATAACGACACTGATTACTAAGTAAATTTTTTTCATATTATTAGATTTTGGTTTAACAAACTAAAAACTTGCACTTAAAACTACTTCATATCTTCGTGGAGCATGCATATCTCCGGGGCGTCCTACATAAATTTGGTTAAATACATTTTTAACAATAAAAGATGCTCGCAAAAATTCACTAAATTTAAATCCACATCTTAAATCAATATTTAAATATTGCTCATCTGCATTGTTAATTCTGTAATCCCAATAACCGGGGAGAATAAAACTACTAAACAATTTATAAGAATTATAAGTAACTGGATTAACGGTTTCCGGATCCCTTTCATCACAAAATAATCTGTCAACATTTTCCATTTTTGATCTCCAAATTACATTTACTCCGAAAGTCAAACGTTTGGTTTCAAAATTTATATCCCCTTTAATAGAATGCTTATTTCTATATTTTAAAGTTGGAGACAAACTTGAAGTAGTAGTATCGTTGCTTCCTCTTGGTGTTGGATTGTTATAAGAATAACCAACTATTGTAGTAATTAAACAATTACGTACTTTTCCGCCAATTGAAGCCGATGCGTCAATACCATTAATTTTAACATTTCCGACATTTTGAGATTGGAACCCAAGCTTTGGAGCAACGGTATCTGTATCAACCCATAATTCATAAGTTACCGGATTAAAAACGCCAAATGTAAATTCCATCATCTCATTTATATTTTGTCTATAAAATGCTATGTCAGCAAAACCACGCCATCTTCCTAATTTATAACCTTGTTTTACACCAATTTCAGCACTCCATCCGCTTTCAGGAATAAGTTTTGGATTTGGAAGTATATTAACCATTCCCAAAGCTGCCGCAGTGTATTTTTCAGCAATTGACGGAAATCTGTATCCCTGACCAAAAGATGCACGGACAAATGTTTGATCCGTAAGAGAATAATTCAATCCTGTTCTAAAAACGGGTCTTATAGGAATTTCAATTCTTGACTCACCTATATTTATATCAAAGGCAGATTCTGTTTGAGTAGAATCCAGCACAAAATATTCTCCTCTTATCCCCAGAGAAACCTTTAACCTACCAAATTTTGCATCCACCTGGCTATATCCTGAGAAATTATTACTCATATGATTACCAAAAAGATTTGCCTCAACATTTGAAAACGAATTTACTGCTCCTGCCGTAAAGTTCCATTTCTCTGCCCAAACTGTCTGATACTGATATTCTATATAAAAAGTATTCCCGATACTATTTTTTGATGTATCTGTAGGCATAACGTTTTCAGTCCTGAAATATCTTGTTCGAACACTATATTTTGAACCATTCGGTTTATAATAATAAATAAATGGGTCAATGTTCATACGGTAACCTTCAGTAGGTATTATTGCTCCAAATGATTTGTTTGCAAGATATGGTGTAGTGTCTGATTGCCACATAAAGAAGTCGGTCATATCAATTGCCATAAAATTTGAATTTAAACCAACTGCCAATCCAGGGACCTTTTCGCTTCGATATCTGAGATTCGCATTAAATCTGCTTCTTTTTTCATATTCAAATTCCCGAAATCCTTCATCAATAAAATGATTTCCACCAATTGAAAGGTCAAGATTATCAAATTGTTGACTGTGTGAAAAGCTTATTCCCGAATACATAGGGTCTCTAACAAAATAGAAAACCTCTTCTCTCAAGAGAACATTAAACTTGCTATGTGATCCTGAAAAGAACTCTTTTCCCCACCAGTTGTAGCGTTCGTCTTTAGGACTGCCATAAACACCATTAAAATAAGACACTTTTGTTACCGGCTTATCTGTTGGATATGCAGATCTGACATTAATAACCCCTCCCAAAGCAGATGATCCAAAAAGGGCAGAACTTGCTCCTTTCACAACTTCAACTTGAGAAATGTTTTCTGTCGGGATATAGTTCCACTTAACATCACCGGCATCTGCCGACATTATCGGCAAATCGTCCATAAGAATTATAACACGGCTGCCTGCTCCATAACTCCATCCTGTGCTGGAACGGATACTCGGCTGTTTGTCTGAAATATCAACGCCAGCAATCTGATTTATTGCATCTGAAATATCAAAAGAGTTATTGTTTTCGATAGTACTCGGTTTAATAACCTCCATCGAAACAGTTACATCCGATAATTTTTGCTCGTACTTTCCGGCACTTACAACAACTTCGTCAATTATTTCTGCCTTTTGAGTTAATAAAATATCCATAACTACAGGCTTACCAACGATTAATTCAGTTTCCTCCTCAATTTCTTCAAATCCAATATAAACGAACTTAATCTTATAATGACCCGGATACAAGGCAATCCTGTAATTACCATCAAAGTCTGTTGTTGTTCCTAACTGAGTTTTAGAAGGGTTAAGTTCGTTAACATTATTAATAATAATATTAACTCCATATAGTGCCTCTTTATTTGATTTATCAACGACCTTACCCGATAAGAGTACTGTTTGTGCACTAAGGTTAAACTGAAAAAACAAGGCGGCAATTAAAAAAAGTAAAAATTTTCTCATAGTATGAAAAAATTATGATTAATGTCAGCAAAATTAAAAATAATGTTAATCAAATATTCAAAAATATAATGATTTAAATATGTAGAAATATAATTTACGTATAAATACGTATTAATACCTATAGCTATTTATGGAAGAATTTTCGATAAAAAATTGCTTAAATTTTTGTCCTTATAGCTTTTAAACTTGGCAGTTCTTTACCTTCAATATATTCAAGCAATGCACCTCCAGCAGTTGATACGTAGCTAATTTTGTGTGCCATCCCGTATTTATTTAAAGCGGCAATACTGTCGCCACCACCTACTAAAGAAAATGCGCCAAAATCTGTAGATCTCGAAACTGCTAATGCAATCTTTATTGTCCCATTACAAAAATGATCCATTTCGAATACGCCCATTGGTCCATTCCACAATAGTGTATTTGATTTTTCAATTACTTTAGCAAATGTTTCTGCGGTCTTAATGCCTATATCCAAGCCTTTCCAACCATCAGGAATTTCATTGATTTTACAATGTTTAATTTTTGCATCATTATCGAATTTATCTGCAATTATGCAATCAATTGGCAAATATAGTTTTACATCTGTTTTTAAGGCTTGTTCCATAATTTTTGTGGCGACAGGGATATAGTCTTCTTCAACCAGCGAATCTCCAACGTTTCCTCCCATAGCTTTAATAAAAGTAAAGGCTATCCCACCACCAATAATTAAATTGTCAACTTTTTCCATTAAAGCACGGATAATGTCTATCTTTGTCGAGACTTTAGATCCTCCAACAATTGCAGTAAATGGTCTTTCTCCCTTGTACAATACTCTGTTTATATTATTAATCTCACTTTCGACGAGATACCCTAACATTTTATCTTCGGGGAAATATTTAGCAATCATATATGTTGATGCGTGTGCCCTGTGGGCTGTTCCAAAAGCATTCATAATATATACATCACCCAAAGATGCCAGTTCTCCTGCAAATTTTTCATCGTTTTTCTCCTCTAAAGGATTAAACCTTAAGTTCTCAAGAATCATAACATCACCCGGCTTAAGTTTTTTAGACATCTCTTTAGCCTCAGCACCTACGCAATCAGGGGCAAATTTAACATCTGTATCAAGTATTTTTGATAAATATGGAACTATGTGTTTAATTGAATACTTCTCTTCATAAGCTCCCTTAGGTCTTCCCAAATGTGTCATAAGAATGATTGAACCTCCATCAGAAATAATTTTTCTACAGGTTGGAATAGCGGTTCTTATTCTGGTGTCATCTGTAATATTAAAACTTTTGTCTAGCGGAACATTAAAATCTACTCTGATAAGCACTCTTTTCCCATAAAAGTTATAATCATCCACACTAAAAGACTGTTTAATCGCTTTAATCGCAGGAAGATTTCTTTTTTCAATATACTCCAACAATGCTCCACCGGCAGAACTTAAATACGAAATTTTATGAGCCAAACTATATTTATTTAATGCAGCAATAGTATCCCCGCCTCCAACAACTGAAAAAAGTCCTTTATCAGTAGCGCGTGCAACCGATAATGCCATTTTTAACGTACCGTATGAAAAGTGAGACAATTCGTACATTCCAAGAGGCCCGTCCCACAACAAAGTTTTAGATTCCTCTATAACTTCTGCAAAAATATCAACAGTTTTAATCCCAATATCCAAAGCTTTCCAACCTTCAGGGATTTCAGAAAAATCACAATGCTCTATATTAGCATCATTCCCATCTTTATCTGCTATTATACAATCGACTGGCAAATAGATTTTTACATTAAAGCTTTCAGCATTTTTTAGAATCCTTTTTGCAGTATCAATACAAGACTCTTCAACCAAAGAATTTCCTACTTTATATCCCAATGCTTTAGCAAAAGTAAAAGCAATCCCCCCACCTATCAGCAAATTGTCTATTTTAGGGAGCAATGCTTCTACAATACTTATCTTTGTGGTAACTTTATCACCCCCTATTAAAAGGGTAAATGGTTTTTCGGAACTTTTAATAAGTTTATCCAATTTTTTCATTTCCCCCTCAACAACATACCCAAACATTTTGTCATAAGGGAAAAACTTAGCCAGAGTAACTGTAGATGCATGATTTCTGTGTGCTGTACCAAAAGCATCATTTACATAACAATCGCCTAAAGCAGCAAGTTTTTCGGCAAACTTTTCGTCTGCATTAATTTCTTCTTTGAAAAATCTTATATTTTCCAGAAGCATTATTTGTCCGCTTTTCAAATTTGTGGCCAATTCTAATGTCTTTTGGGACAATGGGTCTTCGCAAAAAATAACAGGCTTTCCAATGAGTTTTTCAATCAATGGTAATATATGAATTAGCGATCTGGATTTAATATGTTCGCCTTTTGGACGTCCCCAGTGAGTAATGAGAATTATAGATGCACCTTCAGATAATAATTTCTGAATTGTTGGCAAAGACATTTTTATTCTGGTATCATCAAGTGTATATGAATCTTTGTTCAGAAAAATATCACTAGTTATGGGTATGTTATAATCAACTCTTAATAATACCCTTTTGTCTTTAAAGCTATAATTATCTAAATTGTTCATAGTCAGATATTTATTTAGTCAACACTAATTTAATATTTACTTAACAAACTTAATATGATTAAACTAAATAACAAGTTTTTTAAAACTATTTTATAACACAAAACTGATATATTTTGGTTTATAAAAAAACAGATAAAAAAGTACAAGAGATTTATTAAATTTGCATCGAGGAAAATAGGCGTTATGAAATTTGAAAAAATTATCGGACAGAATGAAATAAAGGAAAAACTCAGACAGAGTTATTTTTCAAATCGTTTAAGTCATTCTTATCTGTTTTATGGCATTCCGGGTACCGGAAAACTATCTTTAGCTATTGCGTTTGCCCAATTTTTATCATGTGAAAATAAATCAGAAACAGATAGTTGCGGTGTTTGTCCATCATGCAAAAAATATGAAAAGCTAATACATCCCGATTTACATTTTATTTTTCCGGTAATATCCGCCTCAGGCAAAAAAGCAATAAGCGACTCATACATTTCGCAATGGCGTGAAATTGTTTTGGCAGACCCATATTTTTCGTTTCGAGAATGGATGATAAAATTAGGCAGTGAGAATAAACAAGGTGGTATTTTTTCGGACGAATCTGCAGAAATTCTAAGAAAACTCAACTTAAAGACTTTTGAGTCAGATTTTAAGATTATGATAATCTGGCTTCCTGAAAAGATGAATATTTCGTGTGCTAACAAGTTATTGAAAATATTGGAAGAACCTCCACAAAACACTGTATTTATGCTTATCAGTGATAATCGCGAAGATATTCTTGCAACAATTAGATCGAGAACACAACCTGTAAAAATACTTGGAATAGATGACGAATCGTTGAGACAAGCACTGGTTGAAAAACACAATATTAGTGATCAAATCGCAACGGATATAGTGAAAATAAGCAATGGAAGCCTACTTGAAGCTGAAGAACAAATTTCGATAAGTGAAGAAACCAAATATAATCTGGCACAATTTATTAAGCTTATGCGTTTATGTTATGCACGCAAAATTGATGAGGCGATAAAGTGGGCAGAAGAAATTTCGAAGTCGGGAAGAGAAATGCAAAAATCATTTTTGCACTATTGTTCTGTACTGACAAGAGAAAATTTCGTTTATAACTATAATATGAGTAAGCTTAACTACATGACTCGTGAAGAAGAAGATTTTGCAACAAATTTTTCGAAATTTGTAAATGAAAAAAATGTTGGAATGTTATCAGAAATATTTAATCTTGCACATTTTCATATTGAAAGAAATGGAAATGCAAAAATTATTTTTACTGATACTGCATTTAATATAATGAAAATAATAAGAAATTAAATATAAGGAAATGACAGAAAGAGAGTTTGAAAGAGGGTGTATTCCTTCAGATGTTGACGAAAACACAGGAAATATAAATATAAATCAGTGTTGCAATAAGCTTAATGTATATGACTGGCTAAAGGACATTCATAATCCTTTAAATCAAAACAAATACATAGAAGTAAGATTTAAAAATACCAGAAAAGGTATTTACGAAAACGCTTCTGAATTGTATTTGCAAGTCGGAGATATTGTTGCCGTTGAGTCTTCACCCGGTCATGACATTGGCATTGTGTCGGCAATTGGAGAAATTGCTTTATATCAGATGCAGAAATATAAAATTGATAAAGAAATTGAAATAAAGAAAATATATCGCAAAGCAAGAGCAACAGATCTTCAAAAATGGCAGGAAGCAATTTCTTTTGAGGTTCCCTATATGCTAAGAACCCGTGAAATTGCAAGTTCACTAAACCTTAATATGAAAATTGGGGATGTTGAATTTCAGGGAGATAAGACAAAAGCAATCTTTTATTATATAGCAGAGGAAAGGGTAGATTTTAGGGAATTGATAAAAAAAATGGCTGAAGAGTTCAAGATTAGGATAGAAATGAAACAAATAGGAGCTCGACAAGAAGCAGGAAGAATAGGAGGAATCGGCCCCTGTGGAAGAGAATTGTGCTGTACTACCTGGATGATTGAATTTAACTCTGTTTCTACTAATTCGGCACGATTACAAGAGCTGTCATTAAACCCTCAAAAATTAGCCGGACAATGCAGTAAATTGAAATGTTGTCTAAATTATGAGCTTTCACTATATCTTGAAGCAAGACAAAATTTCCCGGAAAATGCGACAAGCCTTAAGACCAAACAAGGAGATGCTTATCATATTAAAAATGACATTTTCAAAAATCTGATGTATTATGAAATAAGGATTAACGATTGCCCGATTATTAGGGCATTATCAGTAGATAAGGTTAAAGAAATTATCGAATTGAACAAAAAAGGAATATATCCTGAGAATATTTTTGATATGGAAAAAACCAGCGGAAGGGCAAATATCACTTTCAGGGAAGAGTTGAATTCGGATAGTTTAACGAGATTTGATAATAATGCAAATCCCAATAAAAAGAAAAAGAAAAAAAGACACAATAAAAATTTTAGAAATGAAAAATCTTAAATTATTAATTTTAGCAGCATTCTTAGGCTTTTTGTTTACATCATGCGACAGGAACAAGGTGTATGAAGAATTTATTAAAATAGATGATTATGTCTGGCAGAATAAAGATAAAATTCGTTTCGAATTTGAAATAAAAGACACCTCATCACTTCATAATGTGTATATAAATGTGCGTCACGCCACAATATATCCATACAATAATCTTTGGCTATTTATTAAATCCTCTTCGCCTAACGGAATGACCAATATTGATACTGTCGAATGTGTTTTGTCTGACAGTAAGGGGAAATGGCAGGGAGAAGGAATAGGTGACATTTGGGATATTCAGATTCCATGGAAAATGGGTGTAAGATTTCCTGTTGCCGGCAAATATATTGTTGAATATGAACAAGGTATGAGAGTTGATGCATTACCAGGGATTATGGATATGGGGCTAAGAATAGAAAAAAAAGATGAAAAATAAATAGTAATGTCAAAGAAAAAGAAATTACTTAAATTTAGTCAGAATAAGACATTTCCTAATTTTTTTGAACCGGTTTTCATTTTTTCAAATCCTCAGGATTTTTATCTAAAATCGAAATGGAATAGTGAATATTTTAAAAATGAAAATGAGATAATTCTCGAACTAGGCTGTGGCAAAGGAGAATATACTGTTGAACTCTCGAAGAAATGTCCTGACAAAAACTTTATCGGTGTTGACATAAAAGGGGCCAGGATGTGGAAAGGAGCAACAGACGCTTTGGACAACAATCTTATAAACACTGCTTTTGTAAGAACATTTATTGAATTTGTGGACTATTGTTTTGCTAAAGACGAAGTATCGGAAATTTGGATAACCTTTCCCGATCCTCAACTTGGTCCTACAAAACGTATTCGAAAAAGACTGACTTCGTCTGCTTTTCTTTCACGATACCAAAAAATTTTAAAACATAATGGTATAATAAATTTAAAAACTGATGACGATACTTTATACCATTATACTAAAGCCGTAATTTCTCTTAATAATCTGACAATAATTGCAGATACTGACGATCTTTACGAATCTGACTATTTTACAGATGTCCTGGCGATAAAGACTTTTTACGAAAAAATTTGGAATGAAGAAGGTAAAACTATTAAGTACTTAAGTTTTAGATTGCCTTATAACGTAATTCTTAAAGAACCTGAACTTGATGAAAAAAAACAAAATTGAGGAAAGTTTTTTCGAAAGAGTATATAGTGTTGTAAGACAAATCCCATATGGAAAAGTAACTACTTATGGTATTATAGCAAGATGCATTGGGTCTCCACAAGCTGCAAGAATGGTTGGTTGGGCAATGAACAACTCTCACAATGTAATACCTGAGGTTCCGGCACATAGGGTCGTTAATCGAAACGGGATTTTAACAGGTAAAAATCATTTTGGTGAAATTGAGCTTATGCAAAAACTGCTTAATGAAGAAGGGATTGAGGTTGTTAAGGATCAGATTGTGGATTTTCATTCTCATCTTTGGGACCCTATGACGATTTATTAAAACAATTAATGCCTTTTTCAGCGAAAAAACGCCACCAATTGTATTATTAAAGCTGCATTACAGATAAATATTCAAATAATTATCATAATATTTTTCAGTTCATGGTTTTAGATAATAAAATAGTTTACATTTGTATCTTAATTTTAATTTAATTTTTATAATGAACATTTTTATCGGAAGCTTACCTTACTCTGTTAAGGATAGCGATTTACAAGGATTCTTCGAGGAGTACGGAGAAGTTAGTTCTGCACGAGTAATAAAAGACAAAATGACAGGCAGAAGCAAAGGTTTTGGTTTTGTTGAGATGGCTGATGAGGCTGCAGCAAAAAAAGCAATTGAAGAATTGAACGGAGCGGAACTCGAAGGTCGCACAATAGTAGTTAATGAAGCTCAGGAAAAAACTGAGAGAAAACCAGGCGGAGGCGGAAGAAGCTTTGGCGGAAATTCCGGTGGCGGACAAAGAAGAGGCGGAAGCGGTTACGGAAGAAACAACTAATACTTCAGTATAATCTTATCCCTACTGATTTATTAATTAATCAGACTATTTATTCTTTTGCATAATATGCTTGATTTATCAGGCATAGTTTTGCTATTAATTATAGTTAATAAGTTGCAATAATCAAAACTTCTACCGGAGTAGGATGTTTTTGTCATAAAATTCGCATCCCCCGGCAAAAGGCAAACCTTTGGCAAATTTTCCGCCAAAAACCTTAATCTATTTTCATAATCACACCATTTTTTTTATATTTGCATAAACTAAAACAAAATAGCTATGGGAAAACATGCAGTAAAAATTTCGAATTTAGACACAGAAAAACTTATTCTAATGCTAAACGAAGCATTGGCAGAAGAATGGCTCGCTTACTATCAATACTGGGTTGGAGCAAAAGTTATGGAAGGTCCTATGCGTAGCGAAATTGAGCCGGAACTAATCGTACATGCCACAGAAGAATTGGCACACGCTGAACTGGTAGCTGGAAGAATAATTCAGCTTGGTGGAACACCATTGTTGAATCCTGATCAATGGAAAAAATTTGCAAAATGTGATTATGAAGAACCAACAGACCCTTATGTTGAAGTAATCCTAGAACAGAATCTGCGTGGCGAAAGATGTGCTATTCAGCGTTACCAGGATATTGCAGAATATACTGCAGGCAAAGACCATGCAACACATCAAATGGCTGTTCAGATTATGAATGATGAACTGGAACACGAAGAAGATATCGAAGCCTGGATTAATGATCTGGAAGTAATGAAAGAAAATTTTAAGAAGTTACGAATGTAAAAAATAAATATTTAAAACCTTTAATTTTCCTGATTTCTGTTGTTAGTAGTAACAGAAGTCAGGATTATTTTTTAATATATAATAACATAAAAATTGATTATTAAAATCCTTTAAAAATCAAAATTTGGAAAGTTTGCCTTATACATATATATTTGCGGGTTATTTTAATAGATGATATGATGAATAAGAAATTTGCAGAATACAAGCAACTTGATTTGGCGAAAATAAATACCTCTGTGGAGAAATTGTGGGAAAAGGAGAACACTTTTGCAAAAAGCATTGAAACAAGAAAAGATAATAAGCCTTTTGTGTTTTTTGAAGGACCTCCTTCGGCAAATGGTACGCCTGGCATTCATCATGTTATGGCAAGAACTATTAAAGATGTGGTTTGTCGTTACAAAACCTTATCAGGTTTTCGCGTGGACAGAAAAGCCGGTTGGGATACTCATGGCCTTCCGGTTGAATTAAGCGTTGAAAAGTCACTGGGAATAACCAAAGAAGATATTGGCAAAAAAATTTCTGTAAAAGAATACAACAACACTTGTCGTACCGAGGTAATGAAATATACCGACCAGTGGGAAAAACTGACCGAGCAAATGGGTTATTGGGTTGATATGAACAACCCATATATCACTTATGATAATCGCTATATTGAAACTGTCTGGCATTTGTTAAAAAAACTTTTTGATAAAGGATTACTGTATAAGGGATATACAATTCAGCCATATTCTCCTGCTGCAGGAACAGGTTTAAGTACACACGAGCTTAACCAGCCCGGTTGTTATCGTGATGTCAAAGACACTACTGCCGTTTCTTTGTTTAAAGTTATCAGAAACACCAAATCTGAAAAGTATTTTGCAGACATTGAAACTCCCCTATTTATTATTGCCTGGACAACGACTCCATGGACACTGCCTTCAAATACAGCTTTAGCTGTTGGTCCTAATATCAAATATGTCAGAGTAAAAACATTCAATCCATACTCGGGCAATCCTATCACAATAGTTTTATGCAAAGATAGGGTTTCTGCATATTTTAAAACTGAAAGTCAAAATGCTGATTTTCATGAATATAAACAAGGGGATAAAAATATTCCATGGCAAATCCTAGACGAGTTTTCGGGCAAAGATATTGTAGGGCTAGAATATGAACAGTTAATTGACTGGATCAAGCCAAAATCTCCTGCTTTCAGAGTTATCCCGGGCGATTACGTTACGACCGAAGACGGAACCGGCATAGTACATATTGCTCCAACATTTGGTGCAGACGATGCAAGAGTTGCCAAAGTGGCTGGAATTCCTGCACTTATCCTTGACGACAAAGACGGTAATATGTGTCCTATGGTGGATAAACAGGGAAAGTTTTTCGAAATCAAGGAATTACATCCCGATTTTGTAAAGAATTTTGTAAACATCGAAACATATACCGAATTCGCCGGAAAATATGTAAAAAACGAATATGACCCAAACGCCGAAGGCAAGGAAACCTCAACAGATATTGATATTGCTGTAATGTTAAAGCAGCAAGATAAAGCCTTCCGTATCGAAAAACATATTCATAATTACCCACATTGCTGGCGTACCGACAAACCGATTTTATATTATCCGCTAGATTCGTGGTTTATTAAGACAACAGCAGTAAAAGAACGTTTGATTGAGTTGAATAAAACGATAAACTGGAAACCTGCAAGTACAGGTGAAGGTCGTTTCGGTAAATGGCTTGAAAATCTTGTTGATTGGAACCTCAGTCGTTCGAGATTTTGGGGTACGCCATTACCTATCTGGAGCACAGAAGATGGCAATGAACGTAAATGTATCGGTTCGGTGGCAGAATTAATGGAAGAAATTAAAAAATCTGTCGCTAAGGGGTGTATGAAGGCTGATTTTTGGAAAGGATTTGTACCCGAAAATTTTTCGGCAGAAAATTATGAGAAAATTGATTTGCATCGTCCCGATGTTGACGAAATTGTACTAGTTGCCTCTGACGGAAAGAAAATGTTTCGTGAACCAGACCTTATTGATGTTTGGTTTGATTCAGGAGCAATGCCTTATGCTCAGTGGCACTGGCCCTTCGAAAATGCTGAAAATTTTGATAAACTTTTTCCTGCCGATTTTATTGCTGAAGGTGTTGACCAAACCAGAGGATGGTTTTTTACTCTTCATGCAATTTCGACAATGATATCCGATTCTGTTTCTTATAAAAACATTATTTCTAACGGCTTAGTTCTCGACAAGGACGGAAACAAAATGTCTAAACGTCTTGGAAATGCTGTAGATCCTTTTCTTGCTATCGAAAAATATGGTTCAGATGCTGTTCGCTGGTACATGATTACAAATGCCCAAGCCTGGGACAATCTTAAGTTTGATTGGACTATAGAAAAGGATATCTCGATTAATATTGATAAATGTACCGGGTGTGGTGTTTGTGAAAAATCTGCAAGTACGATATTCAAGATCGATAATCAAAAATCAACGGTGATAAACGGAGAAAAGGATGTCCAATCAGCTATGGAAACAAAAAAGCTATGTCCAGTTGATGCAATTAATATTGTAAGTTACAAAAATGAATGGATAAAAGTGTTAAAGGAAAATGGAAATGTAGAATTTCATTACTCTGACAGTATTATCGAAGTGCAACGAAAGTTCTTCGGTACACTATACAATACCTATAATTTCTTTGCATTATATGCTAATATTGACCAATTCCGTTATAGCGAAAATGATATTGATTTTGATAAACGTCCCGAACTGGATAAGTGGATTTTAAGCTTACTTAATTCACTTATAAAAGATGTGAAAAACTGTTACGAAAACTATGAAAACACAAAAGCTGGAAGGTTAATTCAGGATTTTGTGATAGATCATTTAAGCAATTGGTTTGTACGTCTTGGAAGAAAACGCTACTGGGGAGGAGAATATTCGGAAGACAAAATATCTGCATATCAGACTCTTTATACTTGCCTTATAAATATAGCCAAAATAGCCTCACCGATTGCTCCGTTTTATATGGATAGGCTATACAGAGATTTAATTTCGGTAACAGGCAAGGAAGAATTTGAATCCGTGCATCTGTCATATTTCCCTGTTGCTGAAGAAAAGTTTATTGACATCGCATTGGAGGAAAGAATGCAATTGGCTCAGACCATTTCTTCGATGATACTTAGTCTGCGTCGTAAAGTCAGCATTAAAGTAAGGCAACCCTTACAGAAAATCATGATTCCGATAATTTCAGACAACTTTGTTGAACAAATACAAAAAGTTCAACATATAATTATGACAGAAACTAATATTAAAGAAATTGAATTTTTATCTGACAGCTCTGAAATACTTGTCAAAAAGATTAAAGCAAACTTTAAAGTACTTGGACCAAAATACGGAAAGATAATGAAACAAGTGTCTGAGGCAATAATGGCAATGTCACAAA
Source organism: Bacteroidota bacterium (assembly GCA_029558535.1). Classification (GTDB taxonomy): domain Bacteria; phylum Bacteroidota; class Bacteroidia; order Bacteroidales; family ML635J-15; genus Bact-19. The sequence continues at coordinate 62,430 of JAKQEK010000328.1, forward strand.
AAGATATTGCAAAACTTGAGAAAGAATCAAAATTTAATATCAAAGCCGAGGGTCAGGAAATCACAATTACAACAGAAGATGTTGAAATAATATCTGAAGATATCCCGGGATGGCTTGTGGCAAACGAAGGCAAAATAACTGTGGCTCTTGATATTAATGTAACACCCGAATTAATTGCTGAAGGTATTGCCAGAGAATTTGTAAACAGAATTCAAAATTTACGCAAAGAAAGCGGCTTTGATGTAACTGATAAAATAAATATTTTTATCATATCCCATCCCGATCTAGACACTGCCATTACAGAGTTTAGAGAGTATATATGCTCTCAAACATTAGCAAATTCAATAAAAATTATTAACAAAACGGAACAAAATAATTATGTTGTCGTAGAAGTTAATAATTTTGAAACTCAATTGCGAGTTGAAAGGTGTATTAATTAAAAAATTAGGACTATGAGTGCAGAAGAAGAAAAAACCAGATACAGCTATGAGGAGCTGCAGGAATTCAAGGAAATAATCCTGAAAAAACTCGAAAAAGCACAAAAAGATTATGAGCTTTACAGGAGTATGTTAAGTCATGAAGATACCAACGACATTATGGATACCTCCCCAACATTTAAGGTTCTTGAAGAAGGCGCAAATGTATTGTCGAAAGAAGAAATCGGAAAGATTGCCCAACGCCAGCTTAAGTTTATTCAACATTTACAAGCTGCTCTGGTAAGAATAGAAACAGGTACTTATGGGGTATGTCGAGAAACCGGTAAGCTAATCGCTAAAGAAAGGCTCAGAGCGGTTCCACATGCTACATTAAGTATGGATGCAAAAATGAATAGAAAATAAAAAAGAGAGAGAGTACTAATAAAATTGCCTGAAAACAACTCAGGCAATTTTTTTTCATAATATCAAAGCAATTAAGTTTGTATAATAAAAAAAGAGTCTGAATTTTCAAACAGATTTCTCAGCCTTCCTGCGTCAAGCTTCGAAATGACTATTGGTAGTGGTATATCGAGAAATCTGTTCTTATATTTTCTTTAGACTACTATAATCCAAATAATAAATCAATTTTAGGGAAAAACTATTAGCTTGAGCCTCCTGCCAGACATTCTTAAAACTCTCAAAATAATTCGGCATTTGCATTGATTCGGGAATATCACCAACAGCGAATATCTGATTCTTCCACATTACAGATAAATAACTTCCCGGCAAGAAATTCCAAGACAATAAAAGATCAAAATTGAAAATATTAAAATTATAATCTCCCTCGAACTGGGAATCAGGTCTTTCAGCTAAATTGCCATCTGTCAACAAATCAAAATACTTGTAATAATCGACTGTAGAAACATAATGCCTTAATTTAAATGTAGCCGATAATTTATTGGTAAATACATATGAAAGATTTATGGTGTTTGTAACTGTTATAACATCCCTTTGACCGAATATTATTTTGCCGGCTGTACTCGTAAAATACCCTGAAGCACCATTGTCTATATCACCGGAAAATGTATATCTCAAACTAGTTCTTTTCCCAAATCTCACAATAGGGCTAATACTTCCCCAGAGACCTTGTCGTTCTTCAAAATCTCCGTATAAGCTTACTTTAACATCTACTGCAAGCTTTTTTCGATAATCTGTAGATAAAAAGAAAAAATTAGAGTAAAGAGCAGGTCTTTTGTAAAAACTCTTCCCGTCACGTGGCTCATAATAATCGTTTAGATCTGTAACCGGAAAGTTTATATCATTCCATATTGATAAATGTCTGCGTGTTGTTGCATAGTTTTCAACATGTATTTCTGCCTGAGTAAAATTTAGGTTTTTAAATAAAGTATTATATGAAAAACTCAATGAATTTATGGTTTCATTAAAAACACTGAATTGCGAAAATTTTCTAAACCCAAACGAGGCAGTATTGGATATTTGGTTAAACTCTGTCATATAACCAAGATCATTAGGATTGTATTTATCTGTGATTAATTCTGTTGAAAGGGAATATATCCATGTGCCTGTCATTTTTCCAATTGATGAATGCAGATACCAACCGTCAGCAAGATATAGATTCTCCTTTCTTTGCATACTGTATGAAGCTAATGTTGAAATTCCAAAGCGATTTGATTTTTCCATTATCTTTAGCGAGGTTGCTGTGATATTAGACAGATACGAATTTCCCGGTCTTAAGACATTTGCATTTGTTAGATTGACATAAGAATTTTTTCCAACCGTTTTATCCAACACAAAAATATTATAGTTTGCAGCCGGCTCTGTGAGAATGTTAACTGTTGAGTCGCCAAAATAATCTACTTTAGCAAAAGTGTTCGCAGTAACAGCATTGAAAATTCCAACAGCAAGATTATCTTTCCCTCTTCCACTAATTTTAAATGCATTTATCAAACGTGCCGAATTAGGGTTTTTAATAATTTCATAATTATCAATTCCGGCGGCTACTTGGTCATATTTTTCCGGTGTTTTACCTATCCTTCTCGAATAAAACAATCCACACTTGCTAAATAGCTCTGTTCCTTCAGTAAAAAACGGACGATTTTCGGCATAATAGGTCTCATGTGGAGTTAGATTTAGTACCAAGTCATCTGTTTTTGTCTGACCAAAATCCGGAATTAATGTCATATCGAGAGTATAAGTTTCACTCAATCCCAGCTTTAAATCAAGACCGCCACTAAATGAATAGCCCAGTTCTTTGTCGTATAAATTCAAATATCCAGACGCATAAGGCATTAAAGATAGCCTTAAAGGAGCATCAATATTGCTTATGCCGGTAATACTTCCCATTTGTGAAGCATTTGATCCTTTTGTCTGGTTTACCGGTACCCAGCTCGACTTTTCCCTGCTACGTCTAACTGTACGAAAGAAATTTACTGACCAGCTTTGTTCCTTTGTGTCAGGAAATCTAATTGCTGAATAAGGAATTTCAATTTCTACAACCCAACCAAAATCTGTAACCTTGACTGCAGAATACCATACTGCATCCCAAACATAATCTTTATTATTACCAGAAATTCGTATATCGGTCTGCACATTGGCAGCACTGACAATAAATTCGTAAGTATTTTGTCCATCATTATTAGGATTAAGGCTTATGCCAAAATAATCCACATTACCATTATCCTTATCCCTTACTGTTAGCTCCGTGTAAATACTGTCAGGTTTCGAATCATATAAAACGGCCGAAAAATATATTGAATGGTTATCATAGATTACTTTAACCTCGGTCTTTTGTGCAGGTTTATTGCCAAATACAGGATAATATCCCGAAAAATCAGATACAGAAACGGCATTCCCCCAAATCTCTTCATTTAAAATGCCGTCAATTTTAATTTTTTCGGTGGTTCTTAAAGCAGAGACATTGGTAATTTGAGCTTCTAAACATATTGTTAATGCTAAAGAAAAAAATAATATAGCTATAGTTTTACTCATATTTTACTCAACCTATCTTCTAAGACAAAAATAAACAGATGTTTAATATATGTATCATTCCCATTGTTAAAAAAAATATAAATATCATAATTCGACAATGTGTTTTTCAATTTGTTTTGTCATATAACTATTATTTTTTTACTTTAGCCAAATATTATTCTGCAAATGAGAAAAAAAAACTTAATTATACTGATAATAATAGCAGCATTAGCAATAATTATCGCACTATTCTTCCTCTTACGAAAGAAAAAAACAGAATTGCCGGAAAACCCTAAAGTAGAAGAAAAAATTCCTGAAAAATACGGTATTCCAATAGAGGGCTGGACATTATATACTGATACAATCAGAAGTGGCGATTATCTGGGAACTATTTTAGGCAAATATGGTATTTCAGCCCAACAAATTGATAAAATCGGCAAAATGTCAACAGATAGTTTCAATACTACGTTAATAAATCTTAATCATATTTACACTGTATTTTCAGATACAATTATTAATGGAGTTCCGCAGGCAAAGATATTTGTTTACGAAAATTCTAATGTCAGATATACAAAATACGACTTTCGTAATCCGGATACAATTTTAATTGAAAAATTCAGAAAACCAATTGATACTGTGACGCTAAAAGCAGCCGGAGTTATAGAATATTCGCTGTGGCAAACTATGATAGACAATGGATATAGCTGGGAACTTGCATTAGCTTTATCACAAACTTTTGCCTGGACTGTAGATTTTTACTGCCTCCAACCGGGCGATTGGTTTAAAGTAATATACAACGAATATTACGTTGAAGATAAAAGGATTGGACTAGGTCAGGTAGAAGGCGGCGTTTTTTATCATGGGGGCAAAGAACTTTGGGCAATACCTTTTACTCAGGATTCAATAACATGTTTTTATGATACCCTGGGTAACAGTATGCGAAAGACTTTCTTACTTGCACCATTGGAATACACTCATATAAGCTCACGGTATTCTCATGCACGTATGCATCCCATTTTTCATCAGGTTGGACCTCATTTAGCTATTGATTTTTCTGCTCCTATGGGAACGCCTGTTTATGCTGCATCGGACGGAACAATTGTTACAAGAGCATATCAGGAAGGAGCAGGAAATTATGTGGCAATAAAGCATAATAGTATTTATAAAACTGTTTATATGCACTTTTCAAGTTTTGGACAATATAATGTAGGTGATAGGGTAAATCAGGGAGATATTATCGGTTATGTCGGAAGCACCGGCTGGTCAACAGGACCACATTTACATTATGAGGTACACGAAAACGGTGTAAAAATTGACCCTCTTTCTTTTGACCCTCCTCCGGCCGAACCAGTTGATTCTGCAAATATGGAAAGGTTTAACAAAGAAAAACGTAAATGGATTGATGATATCAATAAAATTAAAATGCCTCAAAAGCACGAAACCATAAAATCACACAAAAAGAAATAAAAATTTAGTGTGCCTTGGTACCTTAGTGTTTTTGTGTCATAGTGGCGAAAAAAACAGACAATACTCGAAACCCGAACCGAACAGCCTTTGGCTGTAAGATCAAAATCGAAGGGCGTAAACCCGAAATCCTAAACTAAAAATTAACCTCCATGCAACCTTATTTAATTTTATTGTTATCTTGTTGACGATATGATTGATGACAGTAAAATAATAGAAGGGTGTCGGAAAAATAGTCATAAATTTCAGATGGCTTTATTCGACAAATATGCACCGATGCTGAGGGGAGTATGCATGAGATATACAAAAAATGAAGCAGACGCAGACGACTTACTTCAGGAAGGATTCATTAAAATTTTACAGAACATCAGAAACTATGTCGAAACAGGTTCTTTTAAAGCTTGGATGAAAAGAATAATGGTTAATCAGGCTATCAATTTTTTGAAGAAAAAAAAACAGCACGATTTCTATCAACTTAACGAAAATGTAGATTTTGAAGAAGACGACCAAGATTACAATCAAGATAAAACCGAAAACCGGTTGATTGAAGCAAACATTGGCCCGGAAGAAATTCTTAAACTCATCAAAAACTTACCTGAAGGTTATCAGATGGTACTTAACATGTATGTTATTGATGGTTTTTCGCATAAAGAAATTGCTGAACAATTAAACATCAGCATAGGCACTTCAAAATCACAACTTTCGAGAGCCAGAAAAACATTACTTGATAAAGCAAACGAATTAATATTAAAAAACACCAATAGCTATGAGCAAGAATATAAATAATATAGACGATCTGTTGAGAGACAGTTTTGAAGATTTTTCTTCGGCTCCCTCTCCGGATATAAGAGCAAAGCTTTCTGCCAAACTCAGATATTTTAACTTTTTTAAATTCAATCCCGGCTCTTTTAATATCTTTTATCTCACTGCAATCATTCTTGGAACAACAGCAACTATTGTTTTTAGTATTGGTCCTCAGGAAATAAAAGACAATCCTATAAAACCAATTGAAACTGAAAAAATTATAAATATTACCCCTGAAAAGAATTGTAATACAATCGAAGGTATAAATATTACATCGGATTTTTCGAAAAATTCCATAACAAACGAAATATCGATTGACAATCCAAAGTCAATAATTAGTGAAACGAATTCCTCTGAAAACTCAACCGAATCGCCGGAAAATGTATTCCTAAATGACACTTTTATTAATCAAACAGAAAAAAATGATACCGGAAATTCAGAAGTAATTGAAAAAAACGTTATTTTTGATACAATCATTAATCCTGAGAAAATTATAATTACCGATACTGTCAAAACAGAAATTCATAAGACCGTGGAAGTAAAAAATAAAAAGAATAAAAAATAACATGCAACCTTAAAACATTTCATTGTTATTAAAACAGACAACAAAATTATTAACCAAATAAAAATAAAAACTATGAAAACATCTATCTTTTTACTCGGAATTGTACTGATGGCTCAAATGCTTGTGGCACAAACACAATGTGAAGCCGTTATAACAAGTACAAACACTCAGAATACAGTCGTTTTTAACGGCTCATATTTTGAAAATGGTCAACTGATAAACGAACCGGCACTTGTTAATTATGTTTGGCAACTAAATGGTATTACTCTTAACGGACAAACTGTAACTTACACATTTACTCAAAATGGAGTATATGTTATTTGTTTAACTGCGACAGGGCCAAATTGTACAGCAACAACTTGTGACAGTATTTTTATCGGCAACGGAACAAATCCATGCAATCTTACATTAAGCTACGACATTACTCATTGCAGCGATGCAAATACTGCTGATGGTGCTATTGACATTACTGTTTACGGAGGGACTGAACCATATTCATATTACTGGAATAATCAGCAAACTACTGAAGATATAAGCGGGTTAGTCCCAGGCGTTTATACTGTTGCTGTAAATGACGATGCTAATTGCAGTCTAACCTGGAGTTTCTATGTTGGAACAGACAATAACACTGACACCACTACAAATCCTAATGATACAATCTTCAATAACCTATATGTAAATCTATATTACTATTTTACAACAAACCTTGACTGCTCAGCAACAGTGTATTGGGAAGCTTACGGGGGAACTCCTCCTTATACATACACTTGGAGCAATCAATCAAATACCGCCTCTATAACTAACGTTTGTGCAGGAGATTACTTCTGTGTTACAGTAACAGACAGTGAGGCAGAAACTGCTGAGGCTTGTATCTTTGTTCAATTCTATAACAATGGACAAGATTCTATCGTTCCCGTAAACGACACTCTTGGCGTTATTATAAATGATTGCTTCGAAAATATAGTATTTGCCGAAATTGTTTCGTACGAAATACAGGGTGATTATATTATTGTAGTATGGGCATTTGCTGATGATCAGAATGTTACTACTTATATGACTGTAACATATACTTTGAACAATATCATTTCGGAAGGTATCTATATACTAAATCTTTATGTAAACTGCATGGGTTACAAGACAACTTCAGTATATTCAGATCAAATACTTGTAACCAGTGAAGATATCACAGGAATAGCAGATATAAAATCAAAGATAGGGATTAATCTATATCCTAATCCTGTAAATGACATTTTGAATATCGAGCTGCTAAGCACATCTAGTGAAGATATCGAATTCAATATCTTAAACATTAGCGGTCAGATTATATATAAAGAGTCTCAAACGATAAATAATGGAATAAATAATTTCAGAATAGATGTATCAAGTTATCCGGGCGGTATGTACTTTGTTCATGTTACCGGCAACAAAATGCTGGAAACTCTAAGATTTATAAAATAACACAAAATGTGCAATATATTCGAAAGGGCTGTATTTTTTGACAGCCCTTTTATTTTTGCATAAATTTTCGTAATATTGTTTTTAATAGAATAGAGAAAATGAAGCCGAAAATCATTAAGAATATTATTTTTTTTATTTCCCTCGCTTTGTTGTTTTCGGGACTTTCTGCTCAAAATGATGACACGATCAAAGTTCATATTCAAAACCAAATCTATGATACTGTTATAATACATGAAACAGTGATATTATATGATACAATCTGGAAAGATCCGCTTATCAACTCATATTCGCTAGGTTTTACAACAGGTTCTTTTTTCTCTGTTTGGCGAAAGTTTAGTAATCCAATAATTAACCTTTCTAAACAACGAAACTTCAGTGCCGGTGTTGATGTTGAATTAGAAATTGACAGATGGAAATTTTCATCAGGATTTTATTTAACAGAATTCAAACAAAATGCATTATTCAATTTCACTTCTGAAACAATTGATTCCTCAATTATTACACAAATTACCCCTCATAACGAAACACATTATGATACGACCGGAGTACATTACGAATTTATAACTTTTGACTCCATATTTATCAATCCAAACAACACGCATGACACTATTGTAATAACATATACAGACTCTATTCCGCATTATGATATTGATACAACTGTAGTAACATATAATGACACAGTAAATACTATCAAAATTGACACTATTAGTCGTGACACTATTGCAGCAAGAAACTTTGTCTATCGTTATGCAGAGGTGCCATTAATTTTCAAATTCAGGCTTGCCGAATTCGGCAAATTCCAAATTGATATCGGAACAGGATTTATTGCAGGTATTTTGATAAAATACGAATCCTATGATTATAATTCAGAAGCAGGGAAAATTGTCGAACATAATAAGGATGATCTATATACATTTTTGCCGTCTCTTTGGTTTTCGGCAGTTATCAATTATCAAATTTCAGAAAATTTCTTAATCCGATTAGAGCCATATTATAATCCGGGTTTAAGATCAATTTATACCAAAGAATTATCTTATATAAAAATCCCTGATCGTTATGGACTACGGTTCGGGCTACGGTATTGTTTTAATTAAATCATCGCAACAACATGAGTATTTCGAAAAGTTCAACAATAAACCAGCAATGGATTGGCTGTTATTATCATCAATTAAATCGTTTTGTTTTTTAAATTCTTTGTTTTAATTTTACTGCCTGAATGCTATTTAATACAAAACAACCAAAAAATTCGTCATGAAAATAAGTAAGCTTTTAATAACAACATTTATGGTTTTTGCCGGAGTTATTCCTTACTTCGCGCAAAATTATCAGATAAGTTTTAACGGAACCGGAGCCTCAACAGTTGTTGAATCGGTAAAAGTTGAAAACCTAACACAATGCAATGAGTTAACAATCTCAGGAAGTGATATATTAAATCTCTGTTCTTCCGTAGGAATAAATGATTATACATCCGAAACAATTAATCCGGTTCAGATATATCCAAATCCTGCAGACGGAAAATGTTTTATTGAACTAATATCTTCTTTATGCGGTAAAATAACCATAAGCATATATGACATCTCCGGAAAATCAATAATTTATTCGGAACAGTTTGTTTCCAGGGACAACCATACATTTAGCCTCAATGGATTAGGAAACGGTTTATTTTTCATTAAAATCGAATCAGAGAATTATTCATATACAACAAAACTGATTAGTAATTATGTAAGCAAAAACAAGACTCGTGCAATTACTATTGAGCCTGTATCCGATACCGAAAAATCCTTCGCCGAAACAAATTATATTAAGAATAAGAGTTCTAAAGCAATAGTGAATATGCAATATAATGATGGCGATTTGCTTAAGCTAACAGGTAAATCAGGAATTTACAGCACAGTTTATATGCTAACCCCAACCGAAAGCCAGACGGTAACGTTTACATTTATTCCTTGTACCGATGCAAACGGGAATAATTATTCGGTAGTAAAAATCGGAGATCAGTGGTGGATGGCAGAAAATTTAAATGCCGGTACTTATGTGCCCATAGCAACTACTCAGGTCGCAGGGACAAAATTTTGTATGAATATAAATGGAGTTGAAGACCCTACTTGTCCGATGGGTGGTTTATATGAGTGGAATATTCTTATGCAAGAGAGTACTCCCTGCAATGGAACAGGTGCGCCCCCAAATGACAGATGCAGCAATCCGGTTAAAGGACTATGCCCTACAGGTTGGCACATACCGTCTCATTATGAGTGGACAACTCTTGCAAGAAATTCGGGTACCGATTTCGGAGCTTTGGATTACAATTCTACTTTGGGTGTTGGTGTTGATGAGGGTGGAAATTTAAAAATGAACTGTACAACAATGTGGTGGGACCCAAACGAGGGAGCTACTAATTCTACCGGATTTTCGGGAATTCCCGGTGGAGATACCTGGGATGGGGTTTTCGAAGATTTCGGACAAAGTTCTTATTTCTGGACTTCGTCTGCAATTTTTACTTATACTTACAATCCTTGGGTTTATGCTTTGAATTACAGTGTCCCTTTTGTTGGACGATCACAGTACTTCAAAGAAAATGGTTTTAGTTGTCGCTGTATTAAGGACTGATAGTTATTTCTTCATGGCTAGACAAACACAATTAGCATAATCAAACATTTGTCAGAATTATTAACTTTGCATCATCATTTCAATTGTAAACGAAACGATATAAATGAAATTTTATATTTATTTATTGACATTAATTCTGCCTGCGTTTTTTTGTGGAAATGCTATATATGCACAGAAAATTCACTATCATTACAAAGATAGTACTATTGTTTCGACAGATCGCCTCGACTTAACAGGCAGTATATATAATCAAGATTTATTAAAATATGCATGGGAACAAGATAGCGTTTCGATTTGGGTGCTGGAACAAGATAGTTGCCAAACTAATTCGTTCTCGGGAATTCCATGGTGTCACAACTGCTCTCTAAGTGCAAATTTTGTGTTGCAAAATGCCTACAAATTATCATACATAGATAATAAAGTTATTATGGGCTCGTGTTGGGATTATGCAAATGCCGTTTATTCGCGTATTGAAGCAGAGGGATTTAAAAAGAGTGAAATATACATGACAAAAAAAGCCGGTCCCTATGCTCCAAAAGCAATGTTACAACCGGGCGATTGGATATATCATATCAATTTTCAATACTATCAGGTCGAACATAGCGCAATTTTTATAGGCTGGAAGGACTATGAAAAAGGTATTGCAATTACACTAAGTTATATGGGCATGAACAGATATAAAACTGCTCAATTCGACGAGTTTGACCTTAACGCTGTTTACGCAATCTATAGATTTGAAGACCTTTTCTGGTAGAGATTATCTTATACTGCAACGCGAGTAACTCGCGCTGCAGTATAGTAGGGCGAACAACTCGCCTTGCAGTATAAGGACGAGTTTGATCTTAACGCTGCTACTGCAGCGCGAGTTACTCGCGTTGCAGTATAGCAGTATTAAGTATTTATTTATTTCAATCCTCTGTTCTCCAGTAGAGCGTCTATTTTGGGCTCACGACCTCTGAAGTTCACAAACATTGTCATAGGACTATCTTTGTATCCGTTTGAATATATGTTTTTCTTCAACGATTCTGCTGTAGCAGGATCAAAAATTCCATTTTCTTTAAATGCTCCAAAAACATCAGAATCTAGTACCTCGCTCCATATATAGCTGTAATAACCACTGGAATAACCGCCGGAAAAGATATGCGAGAAATATGTGCTCCTGTAACGTGGAACAATTTCAGCAATAAGTCCTTTTTTTCTCATAAAATCTGCTTCTGATTGCAAAACATCTGTCACTGTCATTTCAGTCATTGTATGCCAGTACATATCCAAATACGAAGCTGCCAAAAATTCTACAGTGGCAAAACCTTGATTAAAATGACCTACTGTTTCCATTTTTTTGATAAGTTCGTCAGGAATAGGCTCGTTGGTCTGATAATGTCTTGCATACATTTTCAACACTTCGGGCTCTTCTGCCCAATGTTCCATTAATTGTGAAGGAAGTTCTACAAAATCGCGAGGGACATTAGTACCACTCACTGATGGATATCTGCAATCTGACAACATTCCGTGCAAACCATGTCCAAATTCATGAAAAAGTGTTTGTGCCTCATCAAAAGTAAGCAACGATGGTTGTGTTGATGTGGGTTTTGTAAAATTACAGTTAATTGTAATAATTGGATACACTTTTTCGCCATTATAAACATATTGACCTCTGAAATCATTCATCCAGGCTCCTCCCCTTTTGCTGTCACGGGGAAAATAATCCATATACAACACCGCAACATGATTACCGTTAGCATCTTTTACTTCGTAAGCCTCAACATCAGGATGGTAAACCGGAATATCGTCCGACTTAATAAATTGTAACCCAAATAATCTCTCTGCTACTTCAAAAACTCCATCGCGAACATTCTCGAGTTTGAAATATGGCTTTAACATTTCCTCATCAAGATCGTACTTTTCTTTTCTTACCTTTTCGGTATAATAACGCCAATCCCAGGCTTGTAAATTATCTGTTATGCCGTCTTTCTTCATTAATTCTCTGTACATGTTCGCCTCTTCTTTTGCTACTGCCAGCGCAGGCGTCCACAATTGATCCAATAATTCATAAACATTTTCCTGATTTTCAGCCATGTTGTCCTCTAAAATGAACCCGGCATGATTATCATATCCCAGAAGTTGTGCCTTTTCTATCCTTAAAGCTGTCAATTCCAACACAATTGCTTTATTGTCAAATTCATTGTTATTGTTCCCTCTATTGATATAGGCGTTCTGAATCTGTTTTCTTAAATCTCTGTTTTCTGCATATTGTAAAAAAGGCATTACTGAAGGATTTTGTAAAGTAAAAACCCATTTCCCCGCCATACCATTTTCTTCGGCAGTAATCGCTGCTGCTTCGATTACTGCATCCGGTAATCCGGCTAAATCTTTGCTGTCAGATATAATCAGTTTATATGAATTTGTTTCTGCAAGCAAATTATCTCCATATTGCAAAGACAATAAAGATAATTTTTCGTTAATCTCCATCAACCTCTTTTTGTCCGCGTCATTCAACTTTGCTCCGCCTTTTACAAATGATTTATAGGTCAGCTCTAAAACTTTTAATTGTTCTTTGTCAAGATTAAACTTATCTTTATTAATATAAACCTCTTCTACCCGTTTAAAAAGTTGTGGATTCATACTAATTTCATCACCATGTTTTGACAAGCTTGGAGATATCCTTTGAGCTATTGCCTGTAAGCTGTCGTTTGTATTTGAAGACAACATATTGTAAAAGACTCCGCCAACTTTTGAAAGTAATAATCCGCTAAATTCCAATGCTTCTATTGTGTTTTCAAAATTTGGAGCATCAGGATTATTGATAATCTTTTCAATATTCTCTTTTTGTTCTTTCATTGCGAACTCAAATGCCGGTTCATAATGTTCAATTTTAATCAAATCAAATGGAGGCACCCCAAAAGGAGTATCCCAGTTTTGTAATAATGGATTCTGATCCAAATTACCTTGATTATCCTTTTGTTTACATGAATTTCCCATAACAACAATTATTAATACAATAAAAAATAAATTAATTTTTTTCATAAAATAGACTATTAAGTTTTACAATTTTCGTCAATATGATAAACATATTAATTGAGGTAAAGTTAAAAAAATCAAGACATCTTAAAAATTGTTTAACGATATTTTAACAAAACTAATTTTTATTTAAAAAAATGTTTATTTTGCATACGAAAAATTTATAAATACCATCAATATGAAAAAGTTTTTATTCTCATTTAGCCTGATATTATTAACGATATCTGTTATTGCACAGGAATTACCGCAAGCCGGACCTATAAATCCCGAATTTTTGGAATATTTGGCAAAAAAGAACAGCGGAGAGTTAATCATACAAACCGAAGACGGTTATTACTTGGGTGAAATTCCATCTCCATTTATAAAGAATTTTGACAATTTTAGCTTTAACGCTCCTAAACTTATTCCCTCATCGTATGATTTACGTTATGAAAACGGAGGCGACTATTTGACCTCAGTTAAGAATCAGGGAGCCGAAGGAGCCTGTTGGTCTTTTGCTACTTATGCTGCTGTTGAGTCATACTGGAAAAAACAAGGTTTGGCAACCTACGATTTGTCTGAACAGAATTTGGCAACTTGCCATGCATATGATTATACTCCAAGTCAAGGAGGAAATTCTGATATGTCTGCGGCTTATCTTACAAGATTTTCGGGTCCGATATCAGAATCGGATGACCCTTATACATTGCCTTCAAATCCTACTTGCGTACCGGGGTTTACTCCTGTTGCCTATGTGGGACAATATCGCGAGCTTCCCGGAAAAGCCTCGGCTTCCTATGATGAAAATGCAATAAAGCAAGCAGTGTTGGATTATGGGGTAATATACACTAATATGTATTATGAAAGCAGCTATAAGAATGCTACAGATCATACATATTACTATAATGGCAGCAATGGAACAAATCACGCAGTTGCAATTGTTGGATGGGACGATGATATGGTTGTTACGGGTGGTTCGGCTACTCCTTCCGGACCCGGAGCATGGATAATCAAAAATTCGTGGGGCACCTCGTGGGGAGTATCCGGTTTCTTCTATATATCATACGAAGACACAAAAGTAAATTCTACTCTTGCTTATTTCCCTTCGTATATTGAATATGACCCTAATGCAGAATTATATTTTTATGATGATTATGGAGCAACTGGTTCGTATGGTTGGGTAGATGGTGATGATTACGCTCTGGTCAAATATGAAGCTACGCAAGATATGCAAATAACAAAACTCGGTTCTTTTGTTACTCATGCAGGTACCGGACTTAGTTTTTGGGTTTATGACAGTTTCGACGGCTCAAACTTAACCGGATTATTGGGCAGTATTTCCGAAAACACCTGCGAACTTCCGGGTTATTACACTTACGATCTGTCAACGCCTATAAACATTTCCTCTGGCGAAGATTTTTATATTAAAGCCAGATATAATTCAGGACAGACTGCTACAATACCACGCGAAAGTATTGTAGCAGGTTATACAAGTGCTGCTACCATTCAAACAGGAAAATGTTGGCTCAGCAATTTGGGAACAACTTCATGGTTGACTATTGGAGGTGGCACAAGTTATATGTTCGATGTATGTATTAATGCCTATACAGTTGCGGTTGCCAGTGCCCCGCCAACTGCTGATTTTTCTGCAGACCAAACGGTGGTGGTTGCAGGCACTACAGTAAACTTTTCCGATGCTTCATCCGGCGTTCCCGAAGACTGGACATGGACTTTTGAAGGAGGTGACCCCGCCACATCTGATATTTATAATCCTTCTGTTACTTACAATACCCCGGGAACATACGATGTAACTCTGTATGTTAGCAATGGATTTGGTTTTGACGAAATTACAAAGGAAAATTATATAACAGTTTCAAGTGCTCCGCTTACATGTGAGTATTACGACAATATTGAAGATTCAGATGTAATAACAGCCTATACAATGACAGGAGGCTATCTTACAGGACCCAGCAATGCACAGTACACCGAATTTGCGGAATATTATGACTCACCATTAAATTTTAATCTTGAAGGTGTGCGGCTTGGGGTTTATCAGGCAGACGTACTTTCAGGTGATCCAAAAATTACAATAAAAGTTTGGGATGTAGATGCCGGTCTGCCGGGTACCGAATTATACACAGAAGATTTCAATATTGGCGATTTCACCGCCAGTGCATATAACAATATTACATTTGCTTCGAATACTATAGTTCCTTCCGAATTTTTTATCGGTTATCAGATTTATTATACAACACCTCAGGATACTTTTGCTATTTATCAAGCTCTGAACAGAGGCTCTGGTTCTCCTTATCCGAATACTGCATATATCAAAAAGTTAGGCGTGTGGCACGATGCTGACTACTATCTTTCAGGAACTTGGAACACTGCATTTACTATATATCCTAAACTATGTCCCTCTGCACCAACTGCAGATTTTACAGCAGATGTTACATCAGGTTGCACAGGGTTATCTGTACAATTCACACAAAACTGTTCTTCTAATACTGATACTTGGGAATGGGATTTTGGTGATGGAACCCCGACAAGTACTGAAGCTAATCCATCGCATACATACACAGCTTCTGGTACATATACCGTTAGTCTTACTGCATCGAACACAACAGGAAACGATACAGAAACAAAGGTAGACTATATTTATGTAGCTGTAAATCCTGCCACTGTTATTGTTTCGGGTGGAGGAACACAGTGTGCCGGCTCAATGACCATAACTGCTGATAATGGTGGAGACGGAACCATTTACTGGCAAAATACAACAAGCGGAGGAACAAGCATAGCAAATCCAAGCACATCTGAATCTGTTTCTGCTTCAGGGACTTATTATTTCAGAGCTCAGTCTGCTGAAGGATGCTGGGGAGATGAAGGTTCAGCAGTCGTAACAATAAATTCTCTTCCTGCAGATGTTATTGTCAGTGGTGGTGGTTCTCAATGCGGTGGTTCAATGACTTTAACTGCTGACAATGGTGGTGATGGAACCATATATTGGCAAAATACTACCAGCGGAGGAACAAATATAGCAAACCCGAGTATATCTGAATCTGTTTCTGCTTCAGGCACTTATTATTTCAGAGCTCAGTCTGCCGAAGGTTGTTGGGGAAATGAGGGTTCAGCCGTAGTTACCATAAATGCTATTCCTGACGCTGTTGCTGTTTCAGGAGGAGGAACTCAGTGTGGCGGTTCAATGTCTTTAACTGCTTCAGGTGGTGACGGTGGAACAATCTATTGGCAAAATACAACAAGTGGTGGAACAAGCATCGCAAATCCAAGTACTTCCGAATCTGTATCTGTTTCTGGAACATATTATTTCAGGGCCAGATCTACTGAGGGGTGCTGGGGACCTGAAGATTCTGAGACAGTTACCATAAATCTTCTTCCGGCTGATGTAATTGTCAGCGGCGGCGGATCTCAATGCGGTGGTTCAATGACTTTAACTGCTGACAATGGTGGTGACGGAACAATTTATTGGCAAAACACTATCAGTGGTGGAACAAGTATAGCAAACCCGAGTATTTCGGAATCTGTTCCGACAAGCGGCACTTATTATTTCAGAGCTCAATCTGCCGAAGGTTGTTGGGGTAATGAGGGTTCAGCCGTAGTTACCATAAATGCTATTCCTGACGCTGTTGCTGTTTCAGGAGGAGGAACTCAGTGTGGCGGTTCAATGACTTTAACTGCTTCTGGTGGTGACGGTGGAACAATCTATTGGCAAAATACAACAAGTGGTGGAACAAGTATAGCAACTCCAAGTACTTCCGAATCTGTATCTGTTTCTGGAACATATTATTTCAGGGCTAGATCTACTGAGGGGTGCTGGGGACCTGAAGATTCTGAGACAGTTACCATAAATCTTCTTCCCGCTGATGTAATTGTAAGTGGTGGAGGTTCTCAATGCGGCGGTTCAATGACTTTAACTGCTGACAATGGTGGCGATGGAACAATTTATTGGCAAAATACTACAAGCGGTGGTATAAGTATAGCAAACCCGAGTACTTCGGAGAGTATCTCTTCTGATGGAACGTATTATTTCAGAGCTCAATCTGCCGAAGGGTGCTGGGGAAATGAAGGTTCTGCAAGTGTCACTATTTATGGATTTCCCGACCCTGTTATTATTAGTGGGGGTGGCACTCAATGTGGTGGCTCAATGACTTTAACTGCTTCGGGTGGCGATGGTGGAACAATCTACTGGCAAAACACAACAAGTGGTGGAACAAGTATAGCAACTCCAAGTACTTCCGAATCAGTATCTGCTTCGGGTACTTATTATTTCCGTTCTCGTTCTGTTGAGGGCTGTTGGGGCGATGAGGATTCAGAAACTGTTACCATAAATCTTCTTCCCGCTGATGTAATTGTAAGCGGCGGAGGTTCGCAATGCGGTGGTTCAATGACTTTAACTGCTGACAATGGTGGTGATGGAACCATATATTGGCAAAATACTATCAGTGGTGGTACAAGTATAGCAAACCCGAGTACTTCGGAATCGGTTCCAACAAGCGGCACTTATTATTTCAGAGCTCAATCTGCTGAAGGTTGCTGGGGTAATGAAGGTTCTGAAAGTGTAACCATTTACGATATTCCTGATCCTGTTATTGTTAGTGGCGGTGGCACTCAATGTGGCGGCTCGATGACCTTAACTGCTTCGGGTGGCGATGGAGGAACAATCTACTGGCAAAATACAACAAGTGGCGGAACAAGTCTTGCAAATCCAAGTACATTCGAAACTGTTTCTGTTTCCGGAACATATTACTTCCGTTCTTACTCTGCAGATGGTTGCTGGGGCGATGAAGGTTCTGAAACAGCTACAATAAATCTTCTTCCTGCCGAGGTAATTGTTAGTGGTGATGGAACCCAGTGTGGCGGCTCAATGACTTTAAACGCTGACAATGGTGGTGATGGCACGATTTATTGGCAAAACACTACCAGCGGTGGAACAAGCATCGCAAATCCAAGCACTTCCGAAACTGTTTCAGCAAGTGGAATTTATTATTTCAGGGCTATATCTTCTGAAGGTTGTTGGGGTAACGAAGGGGCAGGAATTGTTACTATAAATGACATTCCGGATCCTGTTACAGTTTTAGCAAGCGGAAATCTCTGTGATGGGTTCTTGACATTAACAGCCTCGGGAGGCGATGGTGGTACAATTTATTGGCAAAACACTACCAGTGGTGGTACAAGTACTGCAATCGAAAGTAATTCAGAGACCGTTTCTGTTTCGGGAACATATTATTTCCGCTCTCGTTCAACAGAAGGATGCTGGGGAGATGAGGGCTCTGAAACGGTTACTATTACGCCTTTACCTACTCAAGTTGTTGTAACTGGCGGAGGTACTCAATGCGGTGGCACAATGACTTTAACTGCTGACAATGGTGGTGATGGAACAATTTATTGGCAAAATACTACCAGTGGTGGTACAAGTATTGCAAATCCAAGTACTTCCGAAACTGTTTCAGCAAGTGGAATTTATTATTTCAGGGCTATATCTTCTGAAGGTTGTTGGGGTAACGAAGGGGCAGGAATTGTTACTATAAATGACATTCCGGATCCTGTTATTGTTACCGGCGGTGGTACACAATGTGGCGGTTCGATGGTTTTATCTGCTTCGGGTGGTGACGGTGGTACTATTTATTGGCAAAGCACTACCAGTGGTGGTACAAGCATAACAAATCCAAGTACCTCTGAATCAGCATCTGTTTCGGGAACTTACTATTTCCGTTCACGCTCGGCTGAAGGATGTTGGGGTGATGAAGGCTCTGCAAGTGTTACAATAAATGATATCCCTGCTGATGTTATTGTCAGCGGAGGAGGAACTCAATGTGGCGGATCAATGACTTTAACCGCTGATAATGGTGATGAAGGAACAATTTATTGGCAAAATACTACCAGCGGTGGAACAAATGTAGCAAACCCAAGTACTTCCGAAACTGTTGCAGTTGATGGTACTTATTATTTCAGAGCAAGATCTGCCGAAGGATGCTGGGGAAATGAAGGCTCTGCAAGTGTTACAATTCTTGATTTGCCAAATACGGTTATCGTAAGTGGAGGAGCTTCACAATGCGGTGGAACAGTGACTTTATCTGCCGACAATGGTAGTGACGGCACAATTTACTGGCAAAATACCACAAGTGGTGGTACGAGCATTGCAAATCCAAGCACTTCAGAAACGGTTTCCGAAAGCGGAACATATTATTTCAGGGCTCAGTCTGTTGATGGTTGCTGGGGTGATGAAGGTGCTTCCGTTGTAGAAATATTTGAAATTCCTGAAGCAGATGACTTCGAAAATGTTACTGCTTGCGGTTCGTATATTTTACCAGAAGTAACAACAGGAAATTATTTTACAACCAGCGGTGGAATAGGTTTGATTGCCGAAGGAACAGAAATTACATCTACTCAAACCATATTTGTTTATGCAGAAACAGGCACAACTCCAAACTGTACAGATGAGACCAGTTTTACGGTCACAATTAATGATTATCCTGTAATTGACGATCCGGAAGATGTATCTGCTTGTGATGTTTATATTTTACCAGCATTAACTAATGGTGAATATTTTGCTGAAACCGGAGGTGTCAATCCAATTACTACAGGAACAGAAATTACATCAACTCAAACCATATATGTTTATGCCGAATCGGGCACCACTCCAAATTGTACTGTCGAAAACAGCTTTGTTGTTACAATAAATACTGCAATACCTGTTGATTTAGGTGATGACATAGAACAGTGTGGCGGTCCTGTAGAACTTGATGCCGGTGCAGGTTATGTCTCTTACGAATGGAATGGAACGCCCGGAAATCAAACATTTCTTGCCAACACTTCGGGTACATATACCGTAGTTGTTGAAGATAATAACGGATGTACAGCAACTGACGAAATTGAGGTAACAATTTTCCCTGCACTGTCATTTTCATTGAGCTCAACCAATGAATCTGCTCCCGGAGCAAATGATGGAAGTATAACGGTTGAAATCACCGGCGGCACACCTGATTATTATATTGATTGGATAAGTGGTAATATTACAACATCCTCAACAAGCTACACAATTACAGGACTTACCGGTGGAAATTACGGAATTACAGTTGTGGATAGTAATGGATGCTCAGATACAGATGGTATTACAGTAAATACAGACGGTGTTGCACCTGTGACAAACTTTACGGCAAATGTAACTGAAGGTTGTGATAATCTGACAGTAACTTTTACCGATTTAAGCTCAAATACTCCTACAAGCTGGGCCTGGGACTTTGGTGATGGAGATGTGTCAATTGAGCAAAATCCTGTTCACGAATACACTTCTCCCGGTTTATACACAATAAGTCTGACTGCCGGGAATGCTTATGGCGATCATCTTGCTGAATTTGAAGATTATATAATAATCGGAGAAACTCCGACTATTGATTATATGGTCACATCAGCTACCGGAGAATTTGTACCTGACGGAGCAATTTCTGTAACTGTAACCGGCGGACAAGAACCATATATTATCGAGTGGGCTCATGATGATGAAGAAACTTCGCTTGAGCTATTAAACCTTATGCCAGGAGATTATTATCTGACAGTAACTGAGGATCTTGTAGGATGTCAATCTACAGAACATATTGTTGTAGATTTTGTAAATATTATAATTTCGGAAACTATCAGTTGCAAAATTTATCCAAATCCGGCTTCAGATGTAATATTTATAGAATTCGAAAACGGAATACCTGAAAATATTGAAATAGTAAATACTTTAGGAGAAATCGTTTTTGTTCTCAAACCTGAAAATTACTCAACAATAATTAATATTAATAATTATACCCCGGGTAATTATTTTATCAATTTGTATTACACCAATTCTGTACATACTCATAAAATTGTTATAAAATAATTTATCCGAACATACTACTAAATGTAACTGATGAAAATAATTAGTTTTAACCTTAACGGAATTCGTTCCGCTATAAGTAAAGGCTTATATGAATGGCTGGAAAGTGAAAAACCTGATGTATTATGTGTTCAGGAAATAAAAGCCTTACCAGAGCAGATAGATGTAATTAAGTTTAAAGAATTAGGATATAATTCTTATATACACTCGGCACAAAAACCGGGATATAGCGGTGTTGCCGTTTTTTCGAAATCTGTACCCGATTTGGTTAAACCAGGAATAGGTATCCCCGAATTCGACAAAGAAGGTCGCTTACTGCGACTTGATTTCGGAAACCTGACAATTATAAATTCCTATTTTCCATCCGGAACAACGGGTGATGTAAGACAAGAAGTTAAAATGGCATATCTCGGAGCTATCCAAACTTTTATTGATAATCTAAAAAAAGACAGACCTAATATCATTTTATCAGGAGATTATAATATTTGTCATAAAGAAATTGATATAAACAATCCCCAAAATAAAAAAGGAGTTTCGGGATTTTTACCCGAAGAACGAGAATGGGTAACAAAATTTCTTGAAAGCGGTTTTATTGATTCATTCAGAGTATTTGACCAAGGTGCAAATAAATATTCGTGGTGGAGTTATCGTGCAGGGGCAAGAGCAAAAAACCTCGGATGGAGAATTGATTATCACATGGTTTCAAACTTTTTGAAGGATAAATTAAAAAATGCTTCTATTTTGAGTGAGATTAATATGTCTGATCATTGCCCTGTGGTTGTGGAAATTGCTTAATAGTTATATTTTCCGATTATCTCAATATTTGATTTTGATAAAGATGAAATAAATTACATTCACAAAATAGGGTTTTAAGAATTATTCATACTTTTATTAAAGTTTATATTGTCTCAATAGTTCGAGTTATCAAGTTATAGGAAAATATGTAGAAGATTCTTGTTTTTCAAAACAATTGCTTTT
The DNA here is from genome assembly GCA_029558535.1 of Bacteroidota bacterium. Lineage (GTDB taxonomy): Bacteria > Bacteroidota > Bacteroidia > Bacteroidales > ML635J-15 > Bact-19. Next base: position 84,583 of record JAKQEK010000328.1, read on the forward strand.
AGTAGATAAATAATAAGTCATAATCCGTTCAATGCTTCTTATGCTATAATATTTTTTAACTTCGTTTTAGAAAATCTAATATTTGCTAACTTTACAGATTATCAAATTGAGCTAGAGATGTGTTTTTTCAAATTTCGTATATGTGTGTGCATTACTCTATGCATGTTCTTTTTATTGTTGACTAGAATCGCTTTTGCCAGTTCAATCGAATATCCCAAAAATAATACTGGCTTTGTAGAAGAAAAGGGGCAAAATAAATCATTCGAAAATCTCCGGTTTTCTATGCAGCATAATAATATGTTTATTTATTTTTTAAATGACAGGATTGTTTTTATAAGTCATGAAGTTGAAAATATCCCCAATGAGCAATCTATTTTAGAACAAGAAAAAGGAAATTACAATCTTGCGTTAAAATATTCAGCTGTTACCACTGCACATAGGTTTGATTTATTGTTTTTAAATGTAAATCAAAATGTTGAAATAAGTGGGGAAGAAATTATGTCTCATGCATCTGATTATTACCTTAGTCACTGCCCTGAGGGTATTTTAAATGTAAGTTCGTTTAAAAAAATTAGATATAATAATATTTACTCCGGTATAGATTTAGTGTTTTATCTTGATCAAGATGTTTTAAAATACGAATTTGAGCTATCATCAGGAATTTCCCCGAATGTTATTTCGTTTATGTGGGAAGGTATTGAAGATGCTACTATTTCTGATGATGGTGACCTCAATTTTACAGTTGGCAACTTCCGAATAGAAGATAAAGCACCGGTTTCATTTAGTGGAAATAATGAAGTAAAAACAAATTTTGTACTTAATGAAAATATCATCAGTTTTAATATTGGTGAGTTAGATAATACATTACCCTTAGTTATAGACCCCGGTTTAGTTTGGACAAGTTCATTGGAATATAATGGATATGGTTCATGGGGTGCACTTAAGACAAACTCAATAGGAGAGTTTTATGTTGTAGATTGGGAATGGAATCCCGGTTTGACTGATTTAAGTAATTATTTGTCCAGTGCCGGAAGTTCAGTAACTTATGGAACGGACAATACAAATGACGAGGTTATTATTTCAAAGTTTAGCACAAATGGTAATTTGCTTTGGGTTTGTAAATATGGCGGTTCCGGCGATGATGATGTAAATGGGGGAGTTGAAATTGATGGAAATGATAATCTTTATATTGCAGGGACTTCTCAAAAACTTTTTTCGGCTGGTTCGGGAGATTTTCCTTTGCAAGTCTTGACAGGGGCATTTAATCAAGCTTGGGATGGTTCATTAAGTACCGGTACGCGTGGTTATTTATTAAAATTTTTGCCAGATAATACACGCCAATGGGCAACATATTTAGACAGAGGGGCAAATCTTGAAGTTTTTGATATTGAATATGGCATTGGAAATACCATATACATGTGTGGAAAATCAGGAGGCTCTCCAACATATATTCAGGCAGGTAGCATTCCTTCAGGAAGCGGATATTTAGGTAATTTAAATGGTACCGGGACAGCCCATAGTTTTGTTTTAGAATTTAATAGTGCAGGAGCATTAATTTGGGCGAGTTGGCTTCCCGGAATAGCAGCCTCTACAGGAACTGGTCGTAGTTCTGATATTGCAGTAGATAAAAGTTCAGGATATGTATATATAGCAGGGGATGAGATGTGGAATTTTTCAACTCCATTTTCAACATCACTAATTACAGCAAGTTACACCAATCAAGGGGATAACGACATGTTCTACATGAGCTTTAATTCTAGCAATCAACCTGTTCCTGCTTACGGGAACTACATTGGTGGTGCGGGTTTTGATAAAATTAATATTGGTGCAGCAAATGGTGATACAGAGCTGGATTCCAATGGAAATTTATATGTTTGCGGTCATACATATAGTGCAAATTTCCCTACAGTTAATCCCGGAGGCTGTGCATATTTTGATGGAATAATTAATGATGGGACCGGCATTACTGCTAATAAAGCATCTACTCAAGATGGTTTTCTTTTCAAAATTAATACAAGCGGGACGATTACATATTCCACATTTTTTGGCGGCACAAATTATACTAGTATGAAGCAACTTAAAAAAGATTCTAATGATAATTTGTGGATTTGTGGTCATCAATATCCTGTAGGAGAAATCGCTGCAATTAGTCATGTTGATTACTATAACCAAACTATAGTTGGAGCAAACGCAAATATAATGTTCTCTCAACTTCGAGACGATGAATATATGGAATGGCTAAGTTATTACGGCTATACAGCAGGTTATTCTGACTACTTTGGATTTGATATCCTGGAAACTGGTGTTGATACTGTTGAGTTATACCTTGCAGGTAAATTTACGGGACTTACACCTTTTGGGGGAGGCTATCAATTTACAAATGCTGCTACTTGTACGGGAGCTGCTAAATTTAAAAACACACTTTCAGCAACTGTTCCAGATGCAATTACACCTAATACTGCTGTAGATTGCAGCATCTCACAGCTTACTGTTACAGGAAGTTTGCCTGTTGGTGCAATTTGGGTATGGTATACCGGTGGTTGTGGCGGAACACAAATTGGGACAGGTACAACAATTAATATTGCCCCGGTGACTACAACGACCTATTATGTACAGGCAGAAGGTGCTTGTATAACTTCTGAATGTGATCAGATAACGATTGATCCGACTATCCCTGCCTCCGTTAGTGTTGATTTTCCAATAATTTGTGATGGAGAAAGTGCTACTATTACTGCAGAAACAGGTTTTATAGATTACAACTGGAGTACCGGAGAAAGCACTGAAGCTATTACAGTTTCTCCTTCAATTACAACAATATACACTGTCACTGTAGAGGATTCAAATGGATGTACCGCAGAGGTGAGCACAACAATTACTGTAAATCCAAGTATTACTCCGACATTTGCATCAGTAGGTCCATATTGCTCCGGGTCAGCCATAGGAGCACTACCAACCACTTCACAAAACAGCATTACAGGAACATGGTCTCCTGCAATAGATAACACATCAACGACTCTCTATACATTTACACCAACTGCGGGACAGTGTGCTTCAACATCTACTTTGACAATAACTATAAATCCGGTTCCTACGGCAGGAATTACTAATAATACAGGTTCAAACAATCTCACTTGTTTAGTTACATCTATTGACGTAACGGCAACCGGTGGTGGAACGTATTCATGGTCTGGAGGAACAACTCCTACAACAGCAAACAATAATCTGATTAGTCCGGGAACATACACGGTTACAGTAACTAATAGTGGTTGCACAGCATCGGCCGATATTATAATAACAGAATCTGCTAACGAAATAGCTATTGGTATCAGCACAACACAACTTCTCTGCAATGGAGATTGTGACGCAACAGCAACTGCCACTGCAAACGGAGGCGCTTCTCCTTATACATTTAATTGGAGTAATTCGGCAAGTGGCTCAACAATTACAGGTCTGTGTGCAGGGACATACAATGTTACCGTTACAGATGCAAATGGTTGTACAAGCGATGGAACTATTCCAATTGTAACATCATGCTTTGAAATTACCGACATTCTTGTAAACTCTTGCGGTGGTGTTGATGAAGGCCTTCAGGAAATGGTAACTTTACAGGTTGGTCCAAATCCATTAAATACATCTACTTTGGTAATTGATTGGCCTAATAATTCATGGTTGGGTGTCTGTACCGATCCAACATTTGTTGCCAATGTAAATGCAACTATTACAGGTGGTGGATTACTAATAGAGCCTGTTGGCGGAGTTATCCCTGCCGGAGCAGAAGTTTTAATAATTACTAGCACTGCACTAGATGTTTCAGCATTGGATTTCACAAATCTGGACCATGATGTTTATGTCGTTTTTCAATGTGCCGGTAATACTGCTGGTCATTTTGCCAATACCCATGCAGACCCATTGGTTTTTAGATCTTTAGTAATTACGTTTGGAGGAGCTTGTAACGACTCGGTAGCTTACTATCCAAACGCTTTAGTCAACACTGACGGAGCTTCCGTTGCTTTTACTGCTGAAGGATTATTAACACTTTACAACAACGGCTGTGTGGCTCCAATTTTATCTACAAACGAAGCTGTAATTTTTAGCCCACCTGTAATTACGGCTACAGCTTCAAATAATAGCCCTATTTGTGAAGGAGAGTCTTTAACACTAACCGGCGGAAACAACGGTTATACGGATTACGATTGGTCAGGACCTCTTTCATACAATAGTTCGACACAAAGCCCTATTGTTTCAGGTAGTGTCACAACTAATATGGCAGGGACTTACTCATTGACAGTAACTGATGCAAATGGGTGTACTGCAACAGCTCAAACAGATGTTACTATTAATGAAGTTACAGCCACTTCTTCTTTGGGTAATGATCCACTTTGTAGTGGAGACAATAATGGTTCAATTGATGTGACTATTATAGGAGGAACGGCGAACTATGATATTGATTGGGGTAGCGGAAATACTAATACTTCGCTAAATAGTTATACAATCACTGGATTATTGGCCGGAACTTATGATATTACAGTAACTGATGCTAATGGTTGTCAGGATATTGCTACAACAATTCTTACGGCACCCCCACTACTTACTGTCAGCATAACCGATCAAACTGAACAAAACTGTTCTACTCCGGGCTCAGCTACTGTAGAGGGCGTGAATGGGACACCCGGTTATACTTATACTTGGCCTCTAACAGCTGGTGGAGTTATGGGCAATACGGCTTCAATGCTTACGGCCGGTTCATATTCAGTTACTATTGAAGATGCTAACGGTTGTTCAGTCGTTCAAGATATTATTATTTCTGATATTGGTGGACTTAATGTATCTTCTGTTGTAAATTCAGAGCCATTATGTAATGGTGATGCCAATGGTGAAATAGAAGTAACTATAAGTGGTGGAACTGCTAGTTACGATATTGATTGGGGTACAGGAAATACGAATACTTCACTTAACAATTATACAATCACAGGTTTACAGGGAGGAACTTATAATATTACAGTAACTGATGCTAATGGTTGTCAGGATATTACTACTTCAATCCTAACTGATCCTGCATTGCTTACCGCAAGTATTACAAATCAAACTGATCAGAACTGCACTACTCTCGGCTCGGCAACAATTGAAGGTGCTAACGGCACACCAAATTATACATATATTTGGCCTGTAACAGCTGGCGGGGTTGTTGGCAATACTGCTTCTGGTCTTATCGCGGGTTCTTATGATGTAACTGTTGAAGATGCAAATTCGTGTAGCATTATTCAAACTGTTGTTATAAATAGTGTCGGAGGAATTACTGTTACGGCTCCATTAGTAACTAATCCATCTTGTTTTGGTTTGTCAGACGGTACTGCCGAGTTTGACATTTTGACCGGAACTCCTGATTTTATAATTGATTACGGCAGTGTTCCTATAACAACTTCAAGCAATAATTATACTGTTAATGGGTTATCTGATGGCAACTACAATATTACTGTAACAGACGCAAATGGTTGTTCGACGCAAATTCCGGTTTCTTTATCTGAGCCTGCTGAACTTATAGTAAATATAAATGTTATTTCTGACGTTTCTTGTAATGGCCTTTCAGATGGAATTGCTACTGTTACACCAATCGGGGGAACGCCTTCGCATAATATTGTTTGGGATAGTATTAGCCTTTCCGGCTTTAATCAAAATAGTTTGGCTGCAGGTACTTATTCTTTTACTGTTACAGATTTGAACATGTGTCAGGTATTGGGAAGTTTTGATATTGACCAGCCTGACGTTCTTTCAGCAACAGAAATAATTACAGCACCTTTATGTGCCGGTGACAATGGAACTGTAGAGATTTTGCCTACCGGAGGAATGCCACCTGTAAATATTATCTGGCAGGATGGTTTTGTCGAATTTACAAATTCTAACGTTCCTGTTAATACAGTTTTTAGCTATACTTTAACTGATGCAAATTCTTGCACATTTACAAATAGTGTGTTACTTAACGCACCACCACCATTTACAGTTAGCCTTACAGGTACAGACGTTTCCTGTTTTGGGTTGAACGATGGAATGGCTGCAGTTGACGTGGTTGCTGGTTGCGTTTATCCTATTTTTTATGAATGGAGCAACGGACAAAATAATCCTCAAATAAATTCTCTTTCTGCAGGAGTTTATGATATAACTATTACCGATTTTAATTCGTGCGAGGCTCTTGCTTCTATTGAAATTTTTGAACCTGAAGAAATATTCATTACTATTAGCACAACAGATGCCGATTGTTCTGGTAATACAGGTTCTGCTTCAACAACTACTATAGGTGGTGTTGGAACAATATCGTATTCCTGGAGTTGTACTAGCGCAACTACATCGAATGTTTCAGGGCTTATACCCGGTTCTCATACACTAACAGTAACAGATTCTAATAGTTGTGAGTCGGTGGTAAATTTTAACATCTCGACATCCGGAAATATTAACATAGCCATTAATCTTGTACAACCTATATTGTGTTTTGGAGAGACAAATGGAATTCTCGAAGCTGCTTGTAGTAGTCCCAATACTCCTTACCAATATAATTGGTCAACAGGAAGTAATGCCGCATCTATTAATAATCTTAGCGCCGGGAGTTACAACTTAACATTAACCGATTCGTGGGGTTGCGTTGGAACATCTGCAATAACGATAAATGAACCGCAACAAATTTTAATAAATGAAACTATTAATAATATTGTATGCTATGGTCAAACTAATGGAGCTATCCATTTAATTGTATCGGGAGGATCCGCTCCATATATTTATGTTTGGCCGAATGGAAGTACATTGCCATTTATTGAAAACTTGGCAGCAGGTAATTATAGTGTTACTGTTACCGATTTTAATTCTTGTACGATCTCGGAAACATTTAATGTTACTCAATCTGATTATAGCCTTGATGTTAATGCAGAAGTAGTGAGTATAGCTTGTTTTGGAGAGCAAAATGGGGAGATTCACCTTAGCTCAATTGGAGGAACTCCACCAATTAACTACAGAGTTTCAGGTCTTACATATAATTCCTATGGAGAAGATCATACAAATTTAAGACCCGGTAGATATTATATTAGCTCAACAGATTCAAATGGTTGTACTGATACTCTTGAGGTTGTTTTATCTGAACCTTCCCAATTGTCTGCAAGTGTAATTGAAAATAACCCCTCCTGTTTTGGAAATAACGATGGGTCTATATTCATAATTGCTTCCGGAGGTACTTTCCCATATAATTACTATATTGACGGAGTTGCTGTTGTTATGGATTCTATAAACAAATATAGGGCGGGTTCTTATAATATCTCAGTTATTGATTCAAATGGTTGCGAAATTAATTTAAGAAATGTTACTCTACTTGAGAATCATAATGATTGTATTAATATTCCTAATGCTTTTACGCCAAATGGAGACGGCACAAATGATACTTGGATTATTCACAATCTGGATATTTATGATGAAGTACTTGTGCAACTCTATAATCGCTGGGGGCAGCAGTTGTGTGAATCAAGAGATCCTGATTTTGAGTGGGATGGAATGTATAATGGTAAAAACTTACCGGCAGGGTCATATCTATATATTGTAAATATTTTTAAACATGAACCATACGTTGGCATTGTTACAATTATATATTAAAAACTCAAAATAAATCGGTTTGTTTTATTGCTTATTACATTTATCCTATTTTAGGATTCTTATCGCTTTTTCGTTTTCGGGATAAACTGATGGTGTTCCCTCGTAGTCTTTTACTTTTCCTTCAATACAAACTTTCTTGTTTAGAAGAAAAACTTCAGGTTCGTAGCTAAAATTAATGACATTCGATTTCCATATTGTTGCAGTAAAAATCTGATGGGGAAAGCTTTTGTCCAAGTTAATAAAAATATGTCCTTTTCTTGATTTATGAGTACCTACAACTGTACCACAAATTGTCACATTCTTCGGATAATCATAGAATTGCTTTGCTTCAACTGTATTATAACAGTTTTTTGGCATTTCTGCCTTGGTTAACGGAGCCACATCATTCTTTTTTATGCCGGTTCGCCACAAAGAAATATCCGACTTAGATTCGATTAAAAATTCCTCATCAGGACTTAATTTTGGATAATAATTAATTCCGGTAATCTTTTCAATCGAATCAATAGTCACCACATAAGATTCGATGGGGTAATCAAGATTGTTTTGTGAAACCAGAAAAGCTATTCCTTTTTTATTTATTAAATCAACAACAATTTTATAATGATATTCTGGAATAGAAACATTGTTCTTACTTCTCACCTGCTTGGGTAAGTCATCTCTTAGTACCGGTGCTGTAACTACAAATAAATCTTGATTTGGGTTATTATATACATATTCTCTGACAAAGCTTTCGATGTCTGCCCAAAGTTCACGGTTAAATGCCGGCAATTGAGGTGTCATGTTCGAATAAAAATATGATTCTGACAAAGCTGTTGCCGACCATCTAAAGTCTGCCGAAGGAGCCAAATGCCCACGATCATATCCAAATCCGTCATATTTGAGAGTCCCGTCTTGTTTCTCTTCAGTAAGAAAGTAGTCTTCCTCTTCCGAAGATCCGGTTTTTATTAAACTATCTATCCGAAAATCGTTTGTTCTGTTTATACCCCCAGTTACAATATCTCTAGAAACAATATGGGCTGTCCACTTTGCCATCTCGTGTTCTTCGTCATAAACCAAACAAAATGCAGAATGGCATATCAATTCTTCCCCGTTTTTAAGTTCGGGTAGTCCCTTTTCTATAAGTTGAGTTTTTAGCTGGTCAAGTTTTATTTTCTCTACAACTGCGAGAATACTGTCCCGGCATCTGTTCAATTTACTAATTTCTGCATTTAATTTCTCCAACTCCGTTTCGGCATTTTGTGAATATACCGGCAAAGCAAAAAACACAACAAATGTTGCAATTACAAGCAATAAAACTTTAATTCTCATTTTAAATCAGGGTAAGTTACCCAAAAACTAATTATTCTTTATATAGCAAGATGTCGTCTAACAAAAATACTCCTTTTTGTCCTGCTTCTGCCTTATATCTAAATGCAATATATACATTCCCCGAATAAGATGTTAGGTTAACAGCACCTGATTGTGTCCATGATCCGTAACCTGAGGTCGGGGCTGTTCCAAATGTCGCCGGAACTATTGTCCAATTGAAATCTTGAGGGTTTGCACTACCATCATAATCAGTAGAAATAACAAGTTCCAAAACAGCATTTTGCAAATTACCTGCGCGAGTTTGAAATCTTAAAAAACTATTATTCATTACCTGTTGTGGTAAAATCAAATAGGTTGTGGACTCTGCTCCGGTTCCTTCTATCTTGGCATATTCTGCACCATCACCATTATTAAATCCCATCCACTGCAAAACACCTGTAGTAGCAATATTTTGCCATCCTGATAGCGAAACAGCCTGTGCATTAACTACCGAATGAAAGTTCTGATAAAGTACGGTATCAACATCTCCGAACCTTCTCTGATTGAAGTTAACCTCATAGGCTGATCTGATTAATAATTGCCAGTCTGCATTATACTTGCTAACTACGGCAATCAAATAACCTCTGCCCGAGGGAATTGTACGTTCTGCAAAACTTGCATAACCGCTTGTACGAACAATAATTTCCTGACCATTTTCGTCAACTAACATTTTGTTTTGTGTTATGTAGCTAGGTGATCCAACAGCATAGGTTGTTCCTAAATCATCGTCAGAAAACTGAACATTTTCGAGACGAACAACTTTTGCAAGATACTGACCTGTAAAAATTTGATCTATCGTTACCGTTTCGGGAGGCATATTTCTTAATGTTGCAATTTTAATTATATTTTTGTCCACATCAACTGAGTCCAATTGCATCATTCCTGCATATTCGCTTAAAATTAAACCCTTAAGATAAACACGCACCGAATCACCTTCATACAATCCACCCGAAGACATCAGGTGCAGATTTATTCCTTTTGATCCATCCTGGATATAAGCTGATTTATAAATATTGCCTGATTTATCATCCATTACAACAACGGCAGTAACAGAAAAATCTTCTGTAAACTTATAACTTTGCTTTCCTAATCCCAAAACACTATCTGTATAGATTTGGTAAATCTGATCGAGATTCAAATATGTACCTTCCGGAATTACATTAATCGGTGGTTCATCGAATTCATTATGAATACAACTATAAAAAGCAACTAATTGTATTGTTAAAACCGCAAAAACCAATTTATATTTCATTCTTTTCATTATATAATGTTTTCAAATTTAATAACTATTTTGAACCACAACGAGGACCATCAAGTAAAACCTCATCAGGTGTCCTGACAATCAACTGCCAGACAATGTCTCCGCCTGTATATTGATATTTAGTAGCAATCCCTGTTATATTACCCATTCCTGACGGAATAGTATCTCCAGCAAAATCCGAATAATCGCTACTCCTTACTATAATTTCATTGCCATTACAATCTTCCATTGTTCTGTTTTGATTTGATGTTCCCCCTAAGGTAGCATAAGTTTTAACAGTATCGCTTGCGACAAACTGCACTCCCGTAATAGTTACAAGTTCGCAATCGTAATCACCTGTATAAAGATCTTCAACCGTAACAACAAAAGGCTCAATAGGAACATTTTTTTGCTGCACTACCATACTTTTACCGAAATCAAGAATATTAGTAAAAATCAATTCCATTTTACCACTGTAATTTTTAATTTCAGCTCCGTTGAGATTTATTCTGATATAATCGCCTTCTTTTGTGGCGCCAGCAGAACTTAACTTATAAAGATTTATTCCTCCTGTTGAATCCTGCAAATAAGCTTCTTTATAAATATTGCCCGTTGCATCATCCATTACAACGGTAGCATAAAGCATGTAGTCGTCAGTAAACACATAACTGTCTCCACTGTCTGCCTGAATCTGATACAGGTCTTTTATCTCCAATACTTTACTGGGATCAACAACTTTTATCGGTGGAGAGTCGAGTTCCTTATCACAAGCAATAAAAAATAGCATTACTGTAATAAAAGCTGATAATATTAGTATTCTTTTTCTGTCCATTTTCTTAATTTTTAAAATCTGAAATATACATTTAAGAAATAAGATCTGCCGTACATGTAATAATACTTGTTCGGGAACTTATCTATATCTGTTTTGTCAAATCTGAATTGCTCAAAACCGTTGGTAATTAAATTCGTATTATTTAAAATATTATTTACACTAAGAGTAAATCCAACATTATACTTACTTTTTACTCTCCATGATTTTCCACCCCAAATATCAAAAGTATAACCCGGGTCAAGCTTTTCCTGTTCGAGAATAAAATCAATTTGCGGATCATCCGTAACATAAATATCGAGTGCTTCGGCAGTACGACGTTCCGGATTAATTGTAACATAACTTTCTCCAAAATAATTAGCATTTACACCCACAAACCAATATTTAGGTGCACTGTATTTACCGCCTACCGAAGCTGCAAATTCTGGCATTCCTCCCAAATGATAATTTGTAATATAAACTGTTCTGTTTTCAGCCAATACTTCGGAGCTGTTATCCTGAGCTATTGTAACATTAGGTCTGCTATTGTACAAATATTTGCCATAGCCGGTTGCTGCAGTCATTGTTATGGTTGATGTTAACTTAGCTTCAATGCCCAATTCTCCGCCATAATGAAGTTTGTCAACATCTGTCATTATATAATTTACAAAAGTCCTTAACTCATCATGATAAAAACTGTTGTTCTCTATCCCATTGTTAAACTCTGTATAAAACCCTGTAATTTTTGCCTGAAACTTCGGAGCTCTATAATGATAGCTTAAATCTCCCGACATTATTTGCTCACTGACAAGATTACCAACGACATGATCTCTGGTTCTGGGTGAAATATAAGCATCTCTGAAATAAGGTGCTCTGGTCATATAAGCAAGATTAAGTAAAACGAAATTACGTCCGGTAATTTTATAAACGACTCCGGTTTTTGCGGCATAATTATAAAACTTTTTCTTAAAGGACTGGCCTTTCGAATTTAACGGAAATTTACCGTTTTGCATATTACCTGTACGCCAAAATTCTGTATAAGATAAATCTACTGCCCCAAAGAAATCAAGCTTTGCAAGTTTATATTCCACTTGCCCGAAAACATCTGCTTTATTTATATTTGAAATATAATCATATCCAAATATTTCTCCTTGATAAACAACTCTATCCGGAGTTTCAAGATCGTTCTGAATAATATACTCGTCATCAAAATCTCTTTCGGCAAATTGGTCAATATCAAGCCACCAATCCGAGCCTAACAAATCGCTGACAGTTTTGTAATTATGTGTTTTACTTGACATATAGGTTAATCCGCCTACAAATTTGGATTTTTCGTTTAGCTCTTTGGTAAATAATGAAGAGAAGTCAAAACGATTAAGATCATTTCTTCTTTCCTCAATCATAAATTTTGCTCTGTTTCCGGTAATATTATTACCAATTATTCCGCTTTCGTCAACAACGGTATATAAATTTTTGCGATTTGCATCATAAAATGCATCAAAATTTAATTGTCTATATGTTTCGTCATTTTCCCACTTATCGGTAAGGTAATCAAACATATATTCTCCCTCTTCGTAATAGCTTGGAAATTTCCTGTAATAATCCGGTCTTGGGTCTGCTGCATCGTACCAGTTAAGAGCAGTTGTTCCTCCACGACCAAACATATACGACATAGAAGTAATTAATTTCATACTTTGATCAATCTGCCAATAATGCGATAAAATCCCTCTTGGTTGATGATACGTTCCAACTCTTGCATTTCTTATAACACCGTTCTGGAAACCCCAATTTGAATTGTAATAATGATCCCCTGACAATTCGTAAGCTTCCAGAGTGGCAACCCCTGATCTTCCGCTTCTGGTTGGTGCACCATAAACAGTTAAATTAAGACTGTGTTTTTCGTTGATTTTCTTCTCTGCTGCCAAAAAGTAAGCATAGCCCTCATAAAAAGTACCGGGAACATAGCCCTGTTGTGCCCACCTGGATGACGCAGAGAACACAAATGCCCAACCCTTATCATTCATGCCGGTTGCATGAGTAACCATTACACGATTATTGTAATTTTTATTTGCCAAAGCATACGAAATACTTGAACCGGGACGATATTCGGAAGCTCTTGTGATAATATTTGTAACTCCGCCCAATCCGCTAAAAGTATAATCAGAAAAAGAAAGGCCGGAGCTGTTTACCTTGTTTCTTGTTGCATCGTTTAGTCCGCCCCAGTTGCTAAAATAAGCTCGACCTGTTTCGGCATCATTAACATAAATCCCATTCATTAAAACAGTTGAGTTCTGATTATCGTAACCCCTGATTCTGAATCGAGCCTGCCCAAATGTGTATCCTGCTGTATTTGTAAAAATATCCTGTGAAGACTGCAATAATCCGGAAATATCCTGAGATTGATTATCTCCATCCAATTCAGTATCGGTTAATGTAATAACCGGTATAACTGGATTTCCAACAGTTACAGTGTCTTTTTCCTGAGCCATGGCACTCAACGAAAAAATTGTGACAATTAAAATAATTATACTTCTTTTCATCCTATATTTTTTAATAATACAAAGTTAATTTTAATTTGTGCAATATATTTATTTTCTTCTTTAAGTTTTGTATATTTCACGAATATTATTTTAACTGAATGAATTACAATACAAAATGTATAAATATGAATAACTTTAATTTTCAAACAGCTCCACATATTGTTTTTGGTAACAAAAGTTTAAATATTCTTACCGAAGAATTAATTAAACTCAATAGATTTTCTGCCTTCTTTATCAGCGATCCTTATATTGCAAAAACGGAATTATTCAGTAATATCTTAACCAACCTTACCTCGAAAAAGATTAAAACAAATATTTACTCAAACATTAAATCAGATCCCGATTTTGAGAATGTTGATGAGGCAAGAGATAAAATTATTAAAGCAAATCCTGATATAATAATTGGCATTGGCGGAGGTTCAACAATGGATATTGCAAAACTCACAGCCATAACCGCTAAAACAGGCGAAAATGCCCGGGATGTTGCAAAAACCGGAATAATTAGTAAAAATAAGTTGCCATTAATTTTAATCCCCACTACCTCCGGAACCGGCTCTGAAGTTACACATATAAGTATTTTCAGCGACAACGAGGACATGGTTAAAACAGGAATAGTCCATCCAAATTTATATGCCGATATGGCAATACTTGACCCCGAAATAACGCTTGAATTACCACAGACGATAACGGCTTATGGTGGTATAGATGCTCTCATACATGCATTGGAATCACTTACTTCAAAAAGTGCAACACGGTTTTCGGAATTGTTGGCTGAAGAGGCTTTAAAAATTATTTATGACAACATTCTTACTGCCTTTGATAACGGAAAAGATATCGAAGCACGCAGCAATATGCTTTATGGAAGTATGCTGGCAGGAATGGCTTTTGCCAACAGTAGCGTTGCCGCAATTCATGCTTTTGCTTATCCTATCGGGGCAAAATTTCATATCCCTCACGGTTTGGCAAATTCTATAATGCTTATGCCAGTGCTAAAATTTAATTTGGAAAAAGGTCTTGGAAAATACTCTATTGTTGCAAGGGCTTTAGGGATTGAAATAAAAGGCAAAACTGAACATGAAATTACAAATCAACTTATCAACAAACTAGATTTACTCGTTGACCATCTGGAAATAAACCGTAAACTAAAAAACTACGGAGTAAGGCAAACTGATATTCCTGATTTGGCGAAATCTGTTATTAAAATCACAAGGTTACTCTCCAATAATCCGCGGGAAATAAATATTAACGATGCTGAAAGCTTATATACGGAAGCTTTATAGTTTACAAAAACTATAGCCCAAAGCAGAATAATATTTTAAACAATTTTCCAGAGCCGGTAACATTCTTGGAGCAGCTTTTTCGGTGTCGTGAAAGACTATCACAGAGCCCTTGCGAACATTTTTGTAAAGAATTTTAACAACATCATCAACAGTTAAATCTTGTCTGTAATCATAGGTCAGCACATCCCAAAATACAATTTTATATTTCCTTTTTAACAGTTTGAAATGACAAGGTAAAATTTTTCCGTAAGGAGGTCTGAAATATTCCGAGTCCGAGACGGGAGATTTTCGTAACACGTCAGAAAACCAGACTTTGCCAGGGACTTTAAAGGTATTCAAATGTGAATATGAATGATTGCCTAAAGTATGCCCATCCTGCAATATTTTTTCGACAATATCCGAGTGTTCAACTGCATTTTTGCCTTTACAAAAGAAGACGGCTTTTGCATCATATTTTTTAAGCAATCCCAGCACTTTTTCGGTTACGTCTGGAGTCGGACCGTCGTCAAATGTCAGAAATAATTGTTTAGACGAAGTTTTTATTCTGTAAATTCCGCTATAAAACAGTTTTGGATAACGAACAAATATTGTTTTAAAATTTATCAATTACAATTATTTCGTATTAAGGCTATTATTATATAATTTCAATGCACGATTATAAATATTTTCAATCTGCTTTATAAACTCTTTATGCTTATATTCGTTTGCTAAAATATAAAGCTCTTCAATTGTTTTCATTGCCCGTTGCTGATATAATTTCAAAGATTGGGATTTTCGTTCGGGGAATTTGCTGTAAAACTCAAGTTCGGCAAGAGCATTTTCTGCTGTTATTAATGCTATTTCTCCTGCTTCGTCGTTTTTATTTATACGATAATAGCCATGGACAATTCCTACACAGTAATAATCAAATGCTATCAAATCGTTTGGAATAAGTTTTATACACTCGTCAAGCATTTGTTGTGACTGTTTGACTGCACCTGCAAAGTATAAACCTCGTGCAAGCCTCGAATAATGATTCCTCAAATTTATCAAACTGTTTCTGGTATTTTCGTCATAATATATGTCAGATTCCCGCAAATTTCCCCATTTAAAATTCCTGGTGAAATTGACATACATGGTATAAGAATTAACATTTACCGGATCGGCAACAGAAATTTCTGTTTCGACAGGGATAAGGCGATAAACCAAACCTTGTAGATACAAATATTGTTCAAGCCCCAAATAATTACCGGTATTCATCATAGAACTGAAACATATTGGTTTGTTCCACATATTTGCCCTGATAATTTCAAGTACCATTAAATCGCTTTTGGTTAAACTTTCTTTATTAATTGCCCAGATCATATTATCAACTATAATATCTTCTTGCAACTGAACCTGTCCAAAAGCTTTGATTACTTCATTTTTATTTATCGGCAACATAATTTTTCGGGCAGGGAAATAATCAATCGGATAATCATATAATTTAGTGCTGATTCTTGTTGCAGTATCGTTCGAAAAAACGAAATTTAAAGTTTGATTCAGCGGAATAGGATAATTTATTTGCTTGTCAAGAAATTTGTTTAATAATTTGACCAGGTCCTGTGCATCTGCGTAATTTATCCCAAAAGCATCACATTGAGCAGTATCTTTAAGACTGAAAACTATTTCGCAAAAATCTCTGAACGGAGGACTTGCACCATGAGGCTGAATTAGTTCATAATAATTAACGAAATTCGAATATTCTGCCGGACGTGTTTTGTCCAGACCTGATTTTTTTAATAATTCCGAAAACTTATTAAAAATGACAGCATAATCCTCGTTTATTTCATTAATATTATAATAATAAATGTCCTCAATAAAAGCATAAGGATTTTCTTTTAACAGTAATAACTCGCGTTGTCCGGAAATATATTTCGACTTTGGGATACTTATTTTTATCCCGGTTGCTCCTTGTGTTGGTCTTTGAATTTGATCAATATACCAGTCTGTGTTTAAAAAACTAAGGTTTATTATTCTGACATCCTCTCTTATATGTTCGCACTCTTGCAAATACCACAATGGAAATGTTTCATTATCTCCCGACACAAATAAAATCGCATCCTTATCGCAACTGTTCAGCATATTGTAGGCAAAATGCCAGGCAAAATCGTCTTTATGCTTGTTGTGATCATCAAAATTTTTAATCAAAAATTGAAAAGGAACTGCAATAATACAAACAAAAACGGTTGTCTTTAAAGCATGTCTGTTTTTAAAAAATCTTACCGTCAAATCATAATACCCGATTACACCCAAACCTATCCAAATCGAAAAAGCATAAAATGAGCCGATATATGAATAATCCCTTTCTCTTGCCTGATAAGGATACTGATTTAGATAAAATGCAATTGCCAGACCTGTAAAAACAAATATTAGCGATAATATAAATAAATTCTTTTTGTCGGATTTATATTGCTTGTAAATACCAATCAAACCGATAAGTAAAGGAAGCAGATAATAAACATTTCGGGCTTTATTATTTTTCAGATGTGGCGGCAATTCTTTTATTTGTGACAGATTCAGCTTATCAATAATGCCTATTCCACTCATCCAGTTTCCATTTATTGCACCGCCGTGAGATTGAAAATCGTTTTGTCTTCCTGCAAAATTCCACATAAAATACCTTATGTACATGTGCGAAAACTGGTACTTAAACATGAAACGAATGTTTGCACCAAATGATGGCACAAGGTCTTTTTTGTAATTACTCCACTCTTTGTAAGCAGCAACATGTTCGGGCTGATTGCTCCACATTCTGGGGAGAATTCTTTTATCCCTTTTTTCGAAATTTGCCTCCGGCTTATTGGATATTATGCTGTATTTTCCATTAATAGTATCATATACAGGATCTCCGGCAACATAGGGCTGACGTTTATCGTACTTGCTGTTATATTGCTGCCCGTACCACAAAGGTCTGTTTCCGTATTGTTCACGATTAAGGTATGAAATAAAATTAAAAATCGTTTCCGGATTATTCTGATCAAGGGGTATATTTGAAGCAGACCTTATCAAAACAATGGTATATGTTGAATACCCTGTTATAAAAACCGCAAAGCAGGTAAATATTAGATTTAATGCAATTTTCTTCTTTATTCCCGAAATATATATCCCTGCTGTAATTAATAATATCAACGCTGCCGCAAAGACAAAAAGACCGGTATTATAAGCAGCACCCAAGTCGTTAACAAAGAACCATTCTACTACCGAGGCAAGAACCGGCAAACCCGAAATACACAATTGTACAAATCCTAACAGCAATATTGATATTGCCAGACTTGTGAAAAAACTTTTATATGTAAATTTATATTTGTCAAAATAATAAATAAAAACCATTGCAGGAATTATAAGTATATTAAGGAAGTGTACACCTGTTGAAATACCCATAATAAGTGCTGCTAAAATCAGCCATCTTATTTTGTCCGATTTATCAACCTGAGTAAACTTCAGCATTATCCAAATCGAAAGAGTTGTAAAAAACACAGATACAGAATATACTTCTGCTTCTATTGCCGAAGCCCAGAATGTTATCGAAAAAGCAAGTGACAATGAGCCTGTTAGTGCTGCAAAACGACTTAAATATTTTTTTTGAGTATCGTTATAAAACCATGTGTCGCTTTTTGCTGAATTTATAATATTTTGACTTAAAATATGAATGCTTTTATAGGTGAAAAGTACTGCAAATGCAGAAGCTACGGCAGACAACAGATTTACTGCCAAAGCTGTATTATGAGGATTGAATGCAAACATTGAGAAAAGTCTGCCCAGCAGCAAATAAAACGGAGCCCCGGGAGGATGTCCTGTTTGTAGTCCGTCTGCACAGGCAATCAGTTCTCCGCAATCCCAAAAATTTACAGTTCTTGAAAGAGTAATGAAATATAAGACAAGACTGAACGTAAAAACTCCTATCTCAAAAAGCCTGTCTGGTTTTATTTTAAATTTCATCTTGTTATTAATCATTTCGCTGAAAAACTTCTGCTAAATTAGTCATATAATTTATTATTAGCGAAAATTTTTATGCCAGTTGTCTTAATAATTACTTGATAAATTTTCAAAAATATTTTTGTTGATCGTTTGGAATTAATAAAAAATATTACTTTTGCAAACTCAAAGTTCTTTGTCCGATGGTGTAATGGTAGCACTACAGATTCTGGTTCTGTCTGTCTGGGTTCGAGTCCTAGTCGGACAACAAGATTGAATTAAACTGACTTGTGGTGTAATGGCAACACATAAGGCGTTGAGTCTTAGGTTCTTGGTTCGAATCCTTGCAAGTCAACAACAAAAAACCGCTCTTTTTTAGGGTGGTTTTTTTTACAATATAGTATGTAAAAATCACATCGAAATATTAATTTGCAAATCACAATATTTAATTAACTTTGTTGTGTACTTGATAGATTAGTGCATGTATTTTCACGCCGACTACCAAGCATCAACCAATGTTTTTTTTCATTTTATTATTAACTTAAACTCTAAATTTTATGAAATCAAAACTTGTTATTCTTTTGTTTTTTTCCATGATTCTTTTAAGTAATAATTACACAAATGCTCAAGTCTTAGACTTTTGTGAGGGGGTTGATGATTTTGGAAATCCTATTGGATCAAATGATGTGTTTAATATAACTTCAGAGGGTGGATATCTTTATTTTCTTGTTAGACTTCAGGAACCACTTGGTTGTACTTTTGTAAATTATAGATTGTATGATGTTGATTATAACGGTAACGAAGATTATAATACAACAATCGAGCAGGTTGACATTGGCCCTAATTGGAGATTTTTTTGGAAAAAAGTAACTTTTTATAAAGCTGGAACTTATAAGGTTGTTGTTGAAGATTGTAATGGCTATTTTTTAACCTCATCAACAATAAGGATTAAAATTAAGTGATTTTCTACCTTGGTTCGAATCCTTGCAAGTCAACATTAAAAACCGCTCTTTTTTAGGGTGGTTTTTTTATTTTAAAATCCTTAAAATAAATTTACTATTAATGTTCTTTTAATAGAAAATTATTATTTTTGTTATATAAAAAATAAGTATTTAACTAAAAAATAAGAAAAATGAGAAAAATGTTTTATTTGATATCAGCAAGTATTTTGTTAATATCATGCGGTGGTGGAAAAGATGAAATAAAAGAAGTAAAAATTGGTGATCAAATATGGATGACCGAAAATCTTTCTGTTGAGAAATTTAATAACGGAGATCCTATTCCGCAATCTACATCAGTTGACGATTGGTATAAAGCTTCTTATCAAAATGGAGAGCCTAGATGGTGTTATTACGGTTATGACAAGGGGAAAGATGAAATTTACGGCAAATTATATAATTGGTATGCCATTAATGATCCTCGTGGTCTTGCTCCAGAAGGATGGCGTATCCCGACAAAAGATGATTTTCAAAAATTACAAGAATTTGTTGTTAGTAAATATGATGAAGATGATTGTCTGCCACTAAAGAGCAAAGATTTGTGGAAAGAAAAATTTGGAAATGACGGAACAAACGAAACAGGTTTCAACGCATTACCCGGAGGTTATATAAATATTGATGGAAGCTCTGAAAACATGTTAGAAACTGCAAACTTTTGGACTTGTACACAAAGTGAAAACTTTGATAATATGGCTTATGGCTTTAGCCTTAGTTATCAATTTCAAACCACAAGTTTGTCTGATGCTTTTAAATGTTATGGCTACTCAGTAAGGTGCATAAAAAAATAGAAATCTAATTACACTCAAACTGAAAATTACCGTATCTCTTACTATAAGCTTATTCTATTTTTGAACATATAAAAAACCTGAAAAATGTCAAATAGTAAATATACTCAGCAAATATGGGCGTATATGTGTACTTTTTGTGGAGGAGATTGGTGGTGGGAGAAAAAGGCGTTATTGCCAATGCTGAAAATATTTAACATTGATATAATCTAACCATCTCTAAATGGATTGAACATGAAAACAAAACATATTAAAACTTTATTCCTTACTTTCTTTTTGGGCTTATTTGTAACAATTGCCAATGCACAAGAAG
This sequence comes from Bacteroidota bacterium, assembly GCA_029558535.1. Classification (GTDB taxonomy): domain Bacteria; phylum Bacteroidota; class Bacteroidia; order Bacteroidales; family ML635J-15; genus Bact-19. The sequence continues at coordinate 105,459 of JAKQEK010000328.1, forward strand.
CGGATTATATAAACTTTAATGGTTGGGAGTTTATTCCATGGAGCTTGAGTAAAAATCAGGTCGAAGACACCCTCCTAAAAAGGAATATTACATTTGATCCCGGACATCCTAACCAGAAGGCAGGTCCAACAACAACCTTTGTTTTCCAAAACATGAAAACAAGATTGGCTTATGATTCGGGACATTTATATGATGTTCAACAGTATCAATATTTTGGTGTTGGTGAAAAAGAACAAGCTGATAGTGCTTTTAACCAAATAAAAAACTCATTAGTTAAGCAATACGGACAACCCGAGATAATCAAATATGATGAAAATGGAAATATAATGCATATAAAATGGGAACTAAAATATTCTGTTGCGGTTTTATATAACTATTCGGAGAATGATATTCTGTCAGACGATTTTGAAAATCAAACTTATCAAATTTTTTTGCAAACAAATCCAAAATGACAAGATAGCATAATTAACCTTTCCTTAACGACAATCATCACCTATCTCAATAAAAAACATTATTATTTTAATAATTATCCGATTATTTATTATTTTTACAAGTACAAAACAACCTGAAAAATGTCAAAAGTTAAATATATACAGCAAATATTGGCGTATATGTGTACTTTTGGGGGAGGTTATAAACGAGGTTAGCATTCAGTGGAGAAAACCATGCGACAGATTGAAACATTAACAACAACGATAAATAAAAATGAATATTCACCATTAAAAAAAGGATGACAAATGAAGTACAAAAAGTTAAAATTAAGTGCCGCACTCTTGTTAGGACTTGGACTTACCGGATTACAAGCACAAACAAGCGTTAACGCCACCGGCGGAGATGCATCCGGTAGCGGAGGCTCTGTGAGCTATTCTGTTGGACAGGTTGTTTACACCACCAACACAGGGACAAATGGTTCTGTGGCTCAAGGTGTGCAACAACCGTATGAAATTTCAGTAGTAACAGCGATTGAAGAAGCCAAAGGCATTAACCTTTTGGTTTCGGCATATCCCAACCCTACAACCGATTATCTTACATTGGAAGTAAAAGAGTTTGAATTATCAAACATAAGCTATCAATTGTACGACATGAACGGAAAGCTTTTACAGAACGAAAAAATCACAGACAATCAAACAAGCATTGTTATGAGCAATCTTGTACCTGCAACGTATTTTGTAAAAGTTACCGAAGGAAACAAAGAAGTTAAAACATTTAAAATCATTAAAACTCAATGAGACAGCGTTTTTTAGTAAAAACACGTAGTCGAATTAGTCCCGATAGAGAAGCGTATCGGGAACAAAGAAAACGCAGTAATAATTAAAAAAATGAAAAAATGAAAAAAGTATTTACATTTCTATCTGCCATCCTGATAATGGCAAGCGTGTTCGCTCAAGCACCCGAAAAAATGAGCTATCAGGCAGTGATCCGCAACAGCAGTGATGCCTTGATTACCAACACCCAAATTGGCATGCAAATAAGCATATTGCAAGGCTCTGCAAGTGGAACGGCAGTTTATGTTGAAACGCAAGAACCAAGTACCAATGCAAACGGATTGGTAAGTATTGAAATAGGAACAGGAACAGTTGAAAGTGGCGATTTTACCATCATAGACTGGGCAAACGGTCCTTACTTTATTAAAACAGAAACCGACCCGGCAGGCGGGGAAACTTACACAATAACCAGTACAAGTCAATTATTAAGTGTGCCTTATGCACTACACGCAAAAACAGCTGAAACGGTTACTAGCGGAATTACCGAAACCGACCCTACATGGAATGGAACTGCAAATCAAACAGGAGATATTGGAAGAACTGGAAATGTTGGGATAGGTATTGCAAGCCCTACAAAAGCATTGGATGTTAATGGGGAAATAAGGATTAGAGGAGGGTCTCCCGTAGAAGGAAAAGTATTAACATCTGACAATGATGGTAATGCCAGATGGGAAACTTTTTCATCAAGTTTGCCATTAGGCAGTAATAAACAAACGCTTTATCATGATGGCACTGGCTGGTTTTCTAGTGATATACTTCAAAATGATGGTTCTAACATTGCTATTGGCACAGTTCCATTGGACAATACAATGCTGTTAATTGACAGAAAAGATACAGATTTTGGAGATGGTTATTCTACATTATATGCCTATAGGATAGGGGGGGCTAATGCAGCAGACGGTGGTGTCAGTTGGAATATTGAAGATGTTGATGTTGCTATTAAAGGACATTCTTTAATGGGAAATAATTATACAGCAGGAGTTGCCGGCTATAGTGGTTTAATTTTTAATAATTCTGCTGGAACTATTGGCAGTAATGAAAACGGTAATTTATGGGGTGCTCTTGCCTATAAAGATAATACTGGTTCATCTTGGGCAGGTTATTTTAAAGGCAATATGGGAGTTTTTGGCACCACTTATCTTAAATACACAGAAATTGATGGTGGGATACTTATATCTGGCTTAACATACTTAGAGAATGATTTAATGGTAGGTGGTGAAACAGAAATTGCTGGAATACTCAAAATATCTAGTGGAACCCCAGGTATCGGCAAAGTGCTTACATCTGATGCCAATGGTGCTGCCACATGGCAAACCCCAAGTGGTGGAGTAACTTCTATAGCAACAAATAATGGCATTACAGGTGGAACAATTACAACTACAGGAACTATTGGATTAACAGGACAAGCATTAGCATTGCACAATCTTTCTAGTAGTGGAATGATAGCAAGAACAGGTAGTGGAACATTTGCTGCTCGCACCATAACTGCAGGAACAGGAATAACCGTTACCAATGGTGATGGTGTAAGTGGCAATCCTATAATTGCAGCAAAAACTTATGAAATTGGCGACTTTGCCCATGGTGGTATAGTATTTTGGGTAGATGAAACAGGACAGCATGGACTTGTATGTGCAAAAGAAGACCAAAGTACAGAAGTAAGATGGTATGCCGGAACTTATGGTGTTACACGAGCAACCGGAGATGGCCCATATTCAGGCGAGTTAAACACATCAATAATTATATCTTCACAAGTGTCAATTGGAGATGATGGTAATGATTATGCTGCTCAAATCTGCAACGATTTACAAATTACCGAAGGTGGTAAAACTTATGGCGATTGGTACTTACCCTCAAAAGAGGAATTAAACATAATGTATCACAACAAGGCAACTATTGCTGCTACCGCAGGGGCAAATGGAGGCAGCGGTTTTGCTAGTGCCTACTATTGGAGTTCTACCGAGTACAGTAACAACTTCGCTTGGAGCCAGTACTTCGGCAATGGCTACCAGCTCAACGACAATAAGTACAACCCAAATAGGGTCCGTGCTGTTCGGGCTTTTTAACTATTTATCAATTTAATACCGCGAAGCGGTCGTTTTTTTGAAACAGGCAGGGAATAAAATCCTTGTCTGTTTATTATTAAAAAATGAAAGTAAATTAATTAAATGAATTTTTAGTTTTGTTATTTTATAAAAATATTTTAGTTTTGCAGCCTCAAAAGTTCTTTGTCCGATGGTGTAATGGTAGCACTTGTGATTTTGGTTCATACAGCCAAGGTTCGAATCCTTGTCGGACAACATATTGACCCGTAGTGTAATGGCAGCACAGAAGACTCTGAGTCTTAAAATCTCGGTTCGAATCCCTGCAGGTCAACAATAAAGATCGTTTCAAAACAAACGGTCTTTTTTTGTGGGGTTTTGGCGGGAAGTTTGCCGCAGGGAAGACTGAGTAAGGCCTTTGCAAACTTCGTGACAAAACCCGTCAGTTATTGTTTTTCAATTTACTTAATCCATCCATTTGCACCATTATTCTTGATCATTTCATTTTATATTGGTTAAAATTTTCCTGACTTGTCCGGATTAGTGCGTATTTTTTAAATCAGAATTGTAAAGCGACAAAACAGTATTCAATGCTCCGCGGGATGGCCGGGCAAAACGGCGGGCAGCTCAAGCGGTGAGAGCGAAACAATTTAGAATTGTGTCGAGCCGATATGACAAGTGCCGATGATAAATTTGTTTAGTATAATCGAGCAATTGAAATTGCGAAGATTAGACTATTACAAATTTACAATCGGTATCGTTT
>JAKQEK010000342.1 GCA_029558535.1 Bacteroidota bacterium
GACATAGAAGTAAATAACTCCAATAAAAAAAGTGGGCTCTGCTCTGACTATTATTAATTGCCACCAAAGTTATCTATTTTGATGTTAGATTACTCAATCTCGTTGACTTGACAAAAAAAGTTACAAAAAAGTCAAGGCAAACCGATGCTGCCCAACGCACCTCGATACGAAACAAAAGAATTGTACGTCGACCTTGACCTAAAACAAATGCCATACCCCTTTGTCCAGTACTCAAATATTTGTTTTAGAGAACGTCATGTCGGCTCGACACAATTCTAATTGTTTCGATCTCACCGCTTGAGCTGCCCGCCGTTTTGCCCGGCCATCCCGCGGAGCATTGAATACTGTTTTGCCGCTTTACAATTCTGATTTTATAAAAATTAACGCACTAATTCGGACAAGTCAGGAAAAATATTTTGTAATTATTTGAGATTTGATTGTTGTTATTTGAGACGAGGATAAAGGTATTTATACTGCTATATTTTAGCTTCTGCAACCGATCACCGATCACCGATTACCAATCACAAAATATAAAATTCTTATGGCATTCGAGCTTTTTTTACATGTAGTTTGATTCTACACAATTCAGATTTATACTATTCTATAAAACAAGAAACCAACTCGTCAATAGAAATAAGGTACAGCATTTCTGAGGCTTTCACATTATTAAGAGCTTCACGTATAGAATTGATTTCGTATTTACAGCCTGTAACAGAATTCTGAATAACTGAAATATCGCCGTTACAAAAGAAATCACCAAAAATTGAACAGGTTTTAATTATCCCATTTTCTACATCAAGCTGGACTTCTATTTTACCACCATCAAATCTATTGCTTTTTGTAATATTAAAGGCGGGTGAATTTCCATAATTCCATTCCCATGATAGAAATTTTTCATTTTCAATTTTCGCTATCTCAACTATATCCTCATCACTTAGTTCAATTTGATCCATATCAACTCTGAGCATAGAAATCATTTTATCTCTAAAATCTAACGAAGATAAGTCAACACTTAGATGAGGCCTGATATTAGTAACTCTCTCACGCACAGATTGTATCCCTTTTGAAATTATTTTCTCGTCAGTTACATTCAACGACCTTACTAAATTCTCAAGGTTTGTATCAAATAAAATCGTTCCATGATGTAAAAATCTGTCCTTCATACCGAATTGTGCATTACCTGAGAATTTTTTTCCATCACACAATAAATCATTTCTTCCCGAAAATTCAGCATTTACACCTAACTTTTTCAATGCTTCAACCACAGGCTTGGTGAAATCCCTAAAATCTTTTACCTGACCTGCTTTTTTCCATGTAACGAAGCTAAACTGCCAGCAATTAGGGTCGGTATAAACTGTCCCTCCACCACTATTTCTTCGTATTACATCTATTTTATTATCTTTTGCAAATTGAGAATTTATTTCCTGAATCGTGTTCTGAAAACGACCAATCATTAAAGTAGGTCTTGTTCTCCAAAACAAAAAGTACTCATCCTCAAATGCCGGATTTTTCATTATATACTCTTCTACTGCAAATGCGTATGAAGATCTCATGTGATTGTCAAATTCGATGTATTTCATAGTTAATTTTTGTTTTATTGTTTGAGAAGGCGATGGGAAAGGTCAAGGTCAAGGTCAAGGTCAAGGACAAGGACAAGGACAAGGAATCTTTAGTAATAGCTTTAACTTCCTTCGTATTTTCTCTCATTTAATTACCCCAAATTTTATTTATAACTCTTGTTATTTTTTGTTTGATTCTTGTTATTTGAATTTTTTTTTTAATATTATTTCTTTTCTCTCAACTCTTTTATTCCTTCCAAAGCATTATAAGACGATCGCACATAAGGACCTGAAGCAACATATTTAAACCCTTTTTTTAATGCAATTTGTTTATATTTCTCGAAAACTTCTGGGCTTACATATTCTTTAAGACTTGCATGATCGTAAGATGGAGGTAAATATTGTCCAATTGTCAGCATATCGCATTTAATCGCAACAAGATCATCAAACAACTGCAAAACCTCATCTTCTTTTTCGCCCAAGCCCACCATTATACCTGATTTCGTGTAAATTTTGTTATCACTTTCCTTTATATATTTCAATACATCAAGAGATTGTTTGTAATTTGCCATCGGCCTTACTGCTTTGTAAAGCGAAGGAACTGTTTCAACATTATGATTAACAATTTCAGGTCTGGATTTAATAACAATATTTAAAGCCTCTGGATTTGCTTTAAAATCAGGTATAAGAACTTCAATACTCGATTTTGGAAGAACTTTACGAACCTCTATAATGCATTTCGCAAACTGACTTGCCCCACCATCCTTTAAATCGTCACGTGTAACTGAGGTTATTACCACATGTTTTAAGTTTAACTTTAATGCAGCTTCAGCAAGATGTTTTGGTTCATTATCATCAACAACCGAAGGTTTTCCCTTTGTAATAGCACAAAACTTACAATTTCGTGTACAAACATCTCCCAAAATCATAAATGTAGCAGTCCTGTTACGGAAACATTCCCCCATATTCGGACATTTGGCACCTTCACAAACAGTATGAAGATTAAGACTACGAAGTAATAATCCCATCTCCCTCATACTAGAGTATTCCAGCTTTTTATTAAGCCATTTTGGTTTTTTCAATGATTCCAACTCCATATTTTTTACAAATATAAAAAAGCTATCGTTTAGAATCTCAATAATTATAAAAAAAGATTTAATTCGATTTTGATTTTTGAATTATATACAAAATAGGAAGTAATTAAAGCATGTCTGAGTAGGACTTCGAATATATATCAACCATTTTTGTAAATTCTTTCAATTTACCAATTATCGTATTCTTTTCAAAACCTGATAACATCAACTTTTCCAACGATTTCAGTCCATCTGTTTCAAGAAACTTCGCCAAATTCCCGAAATAAATGTGTTGTTCAAGACCACTCAATTCAGATTCAACTTCATTAACAGCTTTAATAATTTCAGTCATTACCGATTCTGAAATAATATTTTGCTGCAAAGCTAGATTTATAACGTCCCTTAAAATCTTACGTGACTCTTCCTCAGTTTTCAGGTTTTGAAAAAACTCATCCTCACAATTTTTGTTTGTTTCATAATATATGCCTATCTGACTTACAAACTGCTTGTATGCAGTAATATTGTATTCTGCATTTACTCCCGAATGTGGGTTAAATGTATATTCACTATAAAAAATCTCAAGTTCTTTCAGATCCTTAGACGGCAAAGTCCACAAAGCCATGGACGCCGGATTTTCAACAAATGACAAATTTATTGTTGCATTCATAGTATTACAATAATCAATCACAAGAGGAACCTCACGACAATTCATTTTCATTGGGGTAAAACTCAATGATAATCCTTTACCACCAAGTAAAGTATTATACTCCTCAATATTCGCTTTAACTTTATCAAAATCTGCCCCTACTCTAATTGACTCAAAAAGTTGTTTATTCATTGCATCGAATGAAACAGTAATAGTAAAATTTAGATTTTTCAAATAGTTCCTAACTTTATCATTTAAGACTGTTCCATTTGTTACTACATGTAATTTAGCTGTTGATTTTATTTCCAGCAAATAATCCCAAATTTTGTAATAAGTATCTATCAAAAATGGTTCACCTCCATAAAACTTAATTTCTTTTGCATGATGTAAGAATTCTTTCAACTGATTTACAAATTCGTCATTATAATGATTTTCTAGTGGTGGAAGATTTTCCCTATTTTTTCTGATAGAAGATGATACAATTCCCGAACACATAATGCATTGCAAATTGCATGTATTAGACAATTCAAATTCAAGAATTTTAGGATAAGAAACCTTTGTTGAGGAATAATAATCAGCATGCATCGAAGGAAGTCCATAAAATCTGGAGGTATTAAACTGATGCTCACAATACTTGCAACCCATTGTCAGGTCATTATGCAATAAATGTTGCCTTAATTTATCGGCGATTTTCCCGAACCAGATATCTTTTATTGAACTTTCGGGATATGTTCCTAAGACGGTATCCTGATTACGACAACACACCACTGCTTGTCCACGGCTATTAAAATAAAGATTTACAAACGGATTGTAGCAAGCAAGTTTTTTTGGACCATGAAATCTAATAGAATTAAACTCTTTCATCTTTTCTGCCGTAACTGCAACAAAACCATCTTTGCTAACAGGATATCTCAAAAATGGCAGTTTAAGTCTTGCTGCCTTTTGATATGAGTATTTCAGAAAATCTGTAAAACGATTCATAACAAAAATACAATAAACACATTACAATTAACACATTACAATTAACACATTATACTCTTAACGACCATCTGCAAATTCAGTGAGAGTCGAAAAAATTTAATCCACTTAGTGTCTTTGTGTCTTAGTGGCTAAAAAAAAACAAATATAATCAGAAAAATCACTTCAAAAAAGAAAGATGAGACGAAATCCAATAATAATTTGTATATTTGCATCAGTTTTACAATCAGGGGCTGACCTGGTTTTGACAGCAAGGTAAATGATTGTGTAAGCATGTCGGGCAATGTGAGAAATCCCGTTAAACTGTTTCACAGACAACTAAATGGCGCAGACAATTATGCTCTTGCTGCTTAATTGAAATAAAGTAAATTAAGCTTAATCCCGGTGCCAGGCACTGGGACGAGATATCCCTCGATTGGACCGTCCGGTTCCGCTTCGGCTCAGGGGTAGCAAAAAATACCGGAATAGTTTTTCTGAAGCTTCGGCAGAAAAGCAAAAATAAAGAAGATAAGGTCTGGATTTGGGCGTCTGCTCCCGGATTTATTCCCGACAATCAATAGCAGGATAAACATGTAGAAAGCACCTTTGTTTCTTGTTTGGACCCGGGTTCGATTCCCGGCAGCTCCACCAGAAATGTTTCACATTTCTTCAAAAAGGTTCAAAACACTGGCTTTGAGCCTTTTTTATTTTCAAATTATTTCATATAAATTCATACTTTTTCACTGATTTAGGTGTCCTAATAGGTGTATTTTATTTTTCTTAAAATAGGTAACCTCCTTGTGTTTAAACTGTTGACAATCAATAATGTAAAATTAAATAAAAATTTGATAATTTGATTTTATTTGCTTAATTTTGTAAAAAAAGGTTACCTCATTAATGAAAATGTTATGAAAGACAAAAATTCTGTTTCAATAATTTTTTGGCAAAGGAGAGATAAAATCAATGATATTGGAACCGCTCCAGTATATATGCGAATAACTGTAAATGGAAAACGCGAAGAAATCTCAATAAATAAGAGGTTTGATGTTAGTAAATGGAAGAATGGCAGTCCCGTCGGTTCATCTTTTGATGCTAAAGAGTTGAAAAAGGATCTTGATGCTTGCAAAACAAAGGTAAATACAATTATTAGAGACCTAAAGAGCCAAAATAAGCAAATAACCGCTGCAAATATTAAAGAAATTTACACAGGTAAAGGTAAAAACACAGTATCTGTTTTAGAAGCTTTTGAGGCTCATAATCTTTCAGTACGAAAGCTTGAGAATATTGATTATAGCCATTCAACAGTGAAAAGATATGAAACAACTTTGGAACATATCCGAGCATTTATCAAATATCAGTACAACAGAAATGATTTGCTTCTCACTGAGTTAAATTATAAATTTATTGATGAACTGGAGATTTATTTCAAAACAATTAGAAAATGTAATCACAACTCTTCTGTGAAATACATTAAAAATTTTCGCAAAATAGTTAATAAGGCATTAAAGAATGAATGGTTGGATAAAGACCCATTTAGCAAATACTCAATTAAGCTTGAAGAAGTAAAAAGAGTTTATTTAACAACTGAAGAATTGACTAGAATAAAGGAAAAGAATATTTCTATTGCACGTGTCCGAAAAATTAGAGATATTTTCCTTTTTTGCTGTTACACTGGTCTTGCATTTTCTGATGTAAAAAAACTTACACAAAAGGATATTATCAAAAATGATCAAGGTGAGTTGCATATTTCACAACAAAGGACAAAAATAAAGAAAAATGCGAATGTAGCTTATATTATGTTATTACCTCCTGCCCTGACGATTCTTGAAAAATACAAAAATGATCCTGAGTGTAGTGCAGGAAATTTGCTTCCAGTTCCATCATTAGATAAGTACAATGCTTACCTCAAAGAAGTTGCTGATATTTGTGGTATTGAGAAAAATTTGACAACTCATGTAGCACGGCATACATTTGCGACAACGGTAACACTTTTGCAAGGAGTCCCGATGGAAACTGTCAGTAAAATGTTAGGTCATAAAAGTTTAAGAAGTACTCAAATTTATTCAAAAGTTGTTGAAGAAAAGGTTACGTACGATATGAATATACTGAAGAAAAAAATGCTTGGGATAAATGACCAAGCTTAGGTAAAGTATTTCATACCTATTAATTAGTAGACCTAATCTGTTATGAATTCTAACTAAAAGTTTGACCACAAACAAAATATATCCTCGTTACTTTTTTATGCAAAATTAACTCGAGAGTATCTTAATTACTGATATTGCAAGCTCAAGTAACTTTAACAGAATTGAAATTTTTCCTAATTTCGACAACTTTGATTTTTTTGATGATTGTTTCCTATCAGAATTTTTCTTTGAAGTACATTTTTTACGAGTTTTCATAGCATTACGAATTAAAATTTTTTAATTCGCTCGTGTCGCTCAAATTTACTGCGTGAAATCAGTTTTGTAAAGGACAAAAAATGTCGAATCGCCAAAAGCCCTGCTTTGCAAGGGGTTTGTCATTCCGAGTGATTGGTTTTCTAAAAAATAAAATTATATTGTTTGTGAAAATATTTTCAATATCCTTGATTATCAATTGAATAGCATTTGTATAACTGATACAAAACTTTACACGAAGGACAGAATACACGGTTAAATGACACGATTTTATTTAATAGACACTGAAAATTCTCTTTAACAATTAAGCTAGGTATTCCTCCCTCAAATTAACCCCCCAATTAAACAATAAATCATTTTTTATTGTCCTTTTATAATTGTCATAATAAAAGAATTTTAGTACTTTAGCCATTGATTTGACTCTTTACCAAAAAATGATTATTTCTTGATTTCTTTAAAGTTATAAATTTATGAACTCACACATCAAACATTACCTAAATTTTTATACTGAGATGTCAGTCAGTCCTGAGTATGCAGTTTTTATAAGTGGTTCTTGGGGCTCTGGTAAAACATGGTTTATAAAAAATTATCTCGAAAAAAATGTCAAGAAAAAATTTATTTATGTGTCACTTAATGGGGTTTCTACATTTCAAGAGATTGAGGATTCCTTTTTGCAGCAATTACACCCTGTTTTGTCAAAGAAAGGAATGAAATTGGCCGGAAAAATCTTGAATGGAGCTATAAAAACAGCTATTAATATTGATCTAAATATTGGTAAAGATATGGGGATAGCTTTTTCTCCAATGACTTCAGATTTGCAAATTCCTGCTTTTTTGAAAAATATAGATAAAAGAATTCTGATATTTGACGATCTGGAGCGATGTTCAATTCCATTGGCAGATATAATGGGTTATATAAATCTGTTTATTGAGGATAAAGGTCAAAAAGTTATTATTCTCGGCAATGAAGAACAAATAAATAAAGATGATGAGAAAAGAAAAACTATTGAGTCAAAGTGTTTTAAATCAATTAAAGAAAAAGTTGTTGGACAAAGTTTTAGAATTACTCCTGAATATAATGATGCATTAGAATCATTCACAAATGAAATAAGTAATGGTCAATGTCAAGCATTTATTAAAACAAATATTCGTGTGATAATGGATTCTTTTAAAAAGGCTGGATACAATAATTTACGACACTTACGAATTTCTTTATTTGATTTTGAAAGATTTTTTAAACTTTTACCTAAAGAATTTGAATATGAGGGAGAGATAGCTCATGTAATAATCAGTATCTTTTTTTCATTGTCTTTTGAAATAAAAAAGGGACAAATATTTGCAGAAGATGTAAGCTCTGTCATGTCCTTCGATAGAATTTTAACCGCATCAACAGCTCCTCCAGATAAAATAACAAATGTGATAAACAAATATGGTAATCACTTTGGTTACGGTAATGTTTTTTCCGGTAAATCTCTACAGGAATTCTTTGTTTTTGGAACAACAGACAAAAAAAATCTGAAAAATGAAATCCAGAGTTGTTCGTTTTTTATTAGAGAGAATTCTCCTACTTGGGCGAAACTTGCCGATTATAGGAATCTTGAAGATGATGAATTCCAAAAGCTTTCGGCAAAATTAATTTTAGAGTTAAAAGGAAACGTCTACACAGATAAATATGAAATTGTCCAGTCTGTGAGTTTGTTAACATCATTTTCAAAATTAGGACTAATTAAAAAATCAATTCCAAAAATTATTCAATTTGGAAAGGATTCTCTCAAGAATATAGTAAAATCAGGAAGTTTTACAATTCAAAAAAATGAAAATTTTCCTAATGACTACAGCAATGGATTAATGTATTCTGAAATGGATATTCCAGAATTTAAAGATTTTCTGAAATTCTGCATTGAATTAGGAAATAATGAAAAGGCCAATCGTTTAAAATCTAAAAGTATTTCGTTGATAAATTTGATGGAAACCTCAATATTCGATTTTGAGGAAGCTTTAACATCTTACTCGATACCTGAGGGTTATTTTGATATTCCAATTTTGCAATTTGTTGATCCCAATAGTTTTGTGAATATTGTTATTAAACTGAAAAATCCTGAGAAACGAAGGTTAGTAGGTATGTTTAATTCAAGATATAATGTTGATCAATTTGCTGAAAAGCTTATTCCTGAAATTTTATTTTTGAAAAATGTTTATGCCTTACTCGAAGGCCAGATAGCTGGGGATAAAGTATCAATTAGTTATTTAACAGTCAAGCAAGGCATTTTGCCATCAATTAGTCAAGCAATCGATCGTATTGAAAAGTTGGAGAAAAAGGTTTTGTAATTTGATTTTAGATTCTTAAATCATTTTCTTATATTTGTTACGATTTATTATGATGTATAGACTATAATGGCAAAGAAAGAAATAAAAGAAAAATCAATTGAAGTAGCTTTGTGGGAAAGTGCTAATAAACTAAGGGGAAGCGTTGAGACATCCGAATATAAGCACGTCGTATTAGGGCTTGTATTCTTAAAGTTTGCTAGCGACAAGTTTGAAGAGCATAGAGCAAAACTTATTTCCGAAGGCAAAGAAAAATATATAGAGATTCCCGATTTTTACAATATGAGCAATGTGTTTTTTCTTGAAGAAATTTCACGTTGGAGTTATATAGTAAAAAAGGCTAGGCAAAACGACATTGCTTTAATAATTGACACAGCTCTGCATACGATTGAGAAAGACAACAAAGCATTAAAAGGAGCTTTACCAGACAATTATTTTTCTCGTTTGGGATTAGATACTACCAAATTGGCAGCATTGATTAGTGAAATTGATAACATTAACACACTCAAGGACAAAGAGCAGGACTTGGTTGGCCGTGTGTATGAGTATTTCTTAAAAAAGTTTGCAATTGCTGAAGGTAAGGGTAAAGGGGAATTTTACACTCCTAAAACTATTGTAAGTTTAATTTCGGAGATGATTGAGCCTTATCATGGAATCATATACGACCCTTGTTGTGGTTCAGGAGGAATGTTTGTTCAGTCAATGAAGTTTATCGAAAGCCATCATGGAAACAAAAAAGAAGTATCCATTTACGGTCAGGAATATACTAAGACAACATACAAGTTAGCAAAAATGAATCTTGCTATCAGGGGTATTTCTGCAAATCTTGGTGAAAGAGATGCTGATACTTTTGGTGACGACCAACATAAAGACCTAAAAGCAGATTTTATTATGGCAAATCCTCCATTCAATCAGAAAGACTGGAGAGGGGTAGATGAGTTACTTGATGACCCACGTTGGAGAGGTTATGATGTGCCACCTAAAAGTAATGCTAATTATGGTTGGATATTAAACATGGTATCTAAACTTTCTGAAAATGGAGTTGCAGGGTTTATATTGGCAAATGGTGCATTAAGTGGCAGTGGCGAAGAATATAAAATTCGCAGAAAGCTGATTGAAAACAATTTGGTGGAAGCCATTGTAATTATTCCAAGAGATACATTCTACACAACCGACATCAGTGTTACGCTTTGGATTCTAAATAAAAACAAAAAAGCAAGAACAGTTGAAATAAACGGCAAACAAAAAAACTATCGTGATCGAGAAAAGGAAATTCTATTTGTGGATTTAAGGCGTTGGGGACAGGAATTTGAGAAAATGTTTATTGAGTTATCCGAAGAAGAAATTGCACAAGTAGCTGGAAATTACCACAACTGGCAACAAATTGATTACAAGAAAACTTACAAAAATGTGCCGGAGTATTGCTACTCTGCCAATTTTGAAGAGATAAAAGCCAACGATTTTTCATTGGTACCAAGCAAGTACATTGAGTTTATTGACCGAGACAGCGAAATAGATTTTGACACTGAAATGAAACGGATACAAAAGGATTTCAAAATTCTTTTAGAAGAAGAAAAGCAATCGCAGGAACAATTGATTAAAGCTTTTAATACTTTGGGTTATGAGCTATAAGCGTATTGGCGATTATATTAGATTAGTTAGCAACCGTAATTATGATTGGGGTATTGCAAATTTGTTGGGTGTCAACATTGATAAGAAATTTATGCCATCGGTTGCCAATACATCGGGTGTTGATTTATCTAAATATAAAGTTATTCGAAAAGGACAATTTGCAACAAATATTATGCACGTAAATAGAGATGAAATTTTGCCAGTTGCATTGTATCAAAATGAAGAACCTGCAATTGTTTCACCTGCTTATATGACTTTTGAGGTAATTGATGAAAATGAATTACTTCCAGAATTTTTAATGATGGAATTTCAAAGACCTGAATTTGATAGAAGGGCTTGGACATACTGTGATTCAAGTGTAAGAGGAGGATTAGAATGGGAACGATTTTGTGAAATACAAATACCAATACCAGACATTGGTGATCAGCAGAAATTTGTTGCCCTTTACAATGGTTTAATTACAAACCAAAAGGTTTATGAAAACAGTTTGGATGATTTGCAGTTGATTTGTAATGCTTCAATGGATAAGTTGAAGCATATCGACAATCAACGATCTTTAAGCGAATTGGTTCAATTGGTTGATAATAGGAATAAGAACAACACAATTTCTAAATTGCTCGGTATCAATGTTGACAAAGTCTTCATGCCATCGAAAGCAAATGTTGGTGAAACGGATTTGTCAAAATATAAAATTGTCCAAAAAGAACAGTTTGCCTATAGTGCTATGCAAGTTGGAAGAGATGAAACTGTTCGTGTCGTTTTATATTCATTTGATGAACCTGCAATTATATCACCTGCATATCTGGTTTTTGAAGTGATTGATAAAACAGTTGTATTACCTGAATTTTTAATGCTTTGGTTTTATCGTCCAGAATTTAATAGATACGGTTGGTTTATAAGCGACAGTAGCGTAAGAGCAAGTTTAGAGTGGGAACGATTCAAAGAAATTCAAATTCCCATTCCTGCCCTCAAAGTTCAGGAAGCCATTGTAACGATTTACCACACTTTGGAAACTCGTAAGCGAATTAACGAGCAGTTGAAAAATACCATTAAACCGCTTTGTCCAGTGTTGATGAGGGGTGTGGTGGAGAGTATGAAATTTGAAACAGTAGAGAATTAAATATGGCAATACAATTAAAGCAATTGAGAGTTCACGGTTTTAGAGGTTTAGATAATCTTGAAATTGATTTCGAACCTACAACTGTCCTCGTTGGCACAAACAATGCAGGTAAAACAACACTTTTGAAATCACTACAATTATGTCTTTCAAACACATTGCAAATAACAGATGATGATTTTCATTTTACCGACGCAATTATTCGAGATAAAATTGTAATAGATGTATTGTTTATTAGTGTCAATGAAGAAGGCAATCAAATTGCCGAATTCGAAGACAAATGGGCGACTGTTTTCACAGTAGATAGAATTAGTATTGATTCAAATGGCAATCAATTATTAGCATTTAGAACTATAATTGAGGAAAACTTAATTCGAAAAACATACAAGAAAAAACAATTTGTCATTGACGAATGGGGCGAATTTCATAATGAGGCAGACGGATATTGGTATTCGAAAACCTATAATCAAGAATTAAGTTTTTACTTTGATGAAATACCTTTTTTCTATTTAGATGCTAATAGAGATATTCTTGATGATTTGAAAAATAAAACATCGTTCCTAGGAAAGATACTTTCTTCTATAACTTATAACCCAGGAGACAAAGAACTAATTGAAAACCTTATTAAAGACCTTAACAAAGAAACAATTGAGAGAAGTGAAATCCTGACTAATCTGCACACTACATTGGAAGAGTTAGACACAGCAATGGATAACCCCAATAACACTGTAGATATTACACCATTCACTAAAAAAATAAGAGACCTAAATAAGGGTGTGAAAATTAACTATTCTCAATTTTCGATGGAGTATCACGGTATGGGAACAAGAAGCTGGTCTTCTTTACTCATTCTGAAAGCATTTATTTTACAGAATATGAAATTGGCTATTAAAAATCAAGTTGCTTACTATCCAATAATTGCAATTGAAGAACCTGAATCACATTTGCATCCAAATGCACAAAAGAAACTCTATTCACAAATTAATGCAATAGTTGGTCAGAAAATAGTTGCCACTCATTCGAGTTATATTGCGGGAAGTGCTAAATTGAAAGAAGTTAGAAGTGTATGCCGAGACACTTCAATTATTTTAATTGGAAAATTTTTTGAATCAGACTTTGAAAAAGAAGACATAAGGAAAATATATCGACAGGTGATAAACACAAGAGGTGAACTATTTTTTTCCAAACTTGTGGTGTTATTTGAAGGTGAAACAGAAGAACAAGCTTTGCCGATAACAATTAAACGCTATTTTGACAAAAGTCCTATTGAACTTGGTGTAGATTTTATAGGAGTTGGTGGCTCTGGTAATTACTTGCCATTTATTAGATTCTTTGAAGCTTTCAATATCCCATACTTAATATTTAGCGACAATGAACCAGAAGCTAATGCTTCAGTTATAAACCAAATTTCAAAATCAAAATTGAATGACATAAATAGAGTTGTTTTTCTCTCTGCTGGAAATGACTTTGAAAAAGAACTTTGTGACAATGGTTATATTGATGAAGTAAAGAAGGCTTATCATAATTTAATATTGTCCGAATGTGTCAATGAACAGCACAGAGCAGCAAAACAAGCCCAATTAAACCAAATACCAAACAACGAGTATTATGGACTTGTAATAGGTTTGAAAACACAGTTTGCACCAAATATTGGCTATGAACTATACAAATCTGAAAAGCCGTTACCTCCTAAAATTGTTGAATTGTTTGAGAAAGTCAATAATGTTTTAAATCCTGCACCGAATGAATAAGATTAATTTATCACATAAACAACAAAGAATTGTAGATTTAAATGAAGGTGCTTACCTTGTTTTAGCAAGTGCTGGCAGCGGGAAAACTAGAGTTTTAACTGAAAGAATTAAAAGACTGTCTGATTCCGTAGATGGGAAAATACTAGCAATCACTTTTACTAACAAAGCAGCTAATGAAATAAGAGAACGATTAGGGACAAGTGATAAAATAAGGAAAAATGTTTTTGTGGGAACATTTCACAGTTTCTGTCAATCTATACTCGAGCTCAGGTTTAAACTATTGGGATATAATAGAATGCCTCACATTTTTGAGGATGACTCTGATAGATTAGAATTAATTAAACAAGCAATAAAGTCAGTTCCATATTTTGAATCAATATATAACGATTTAGAAACGAGAAAAAAAAATGAATATACCTATAATGCATTACAATTTATTTCAACAGTAAAACGAGAATTATTATCAGCAGAGGAATTAGCGGAAAACTCCGAAAATAATGAGTATCAGTATTTATTTGAAACTTATCAAGATATTTTAAAATCTAATAATGCAATTGATTTTGACGATATTATTAGATTAGTGTATGAACTCTTTACTAATAACGATTCAGTTGCAAACCTTTACCGGAAGGCATACACATATATTTGTATTGATGAGTGTCAAGACTTAAACAAATTGCAGTACTTTCTCTTAAAGGCTTTATGTGGCACTGTGATTAAAAACGTAATGATGGTTGGCGACCCAAATCAATCAATATATGGTTTTAATGGTTCTGCATCTTCTTATATGCAGGAAAGCTTTGTTTCAGATTTTCAGGCAAACACGATTACACTTGATGAAAACTACCGATGTTCAAAATCTGTTATTGAAGCTTCGAATAAATTAATGAGCCTTGAAGTAGAGGCTGTTAATTATGTAATAAAGGGGGATTTTGGAATATACCAAGCTCAATCAGAAATTGATGAAGCTCAATATGTTCTAAATAAAATATGTGAATTTGTTCAACAAAAAACACATAATGATATTGAAGGGGAGATAACTTTCGACAAAATTTCAATACTTGCCCGAAATAAGTTTGTGTTCAAACAAATTGAAGAATTGTTAACAAACAAGAATATCCCGTTTTATTATAAATCAGGTAATGTTGGTATTAAGTTTAGTTCGCCATTAATGAAAATATTTGACTTGTTTTTTAGAATAAGAATTAACCCAATAGACAAATTACATCAGAAAAAGCTAGAGGATATCTTAAATGTTAATGACATTTCCAATAATGATGAAATTAATGCTTCTAAATTCCCGGTAGCCAAAAGGATAAAGGATATTGTAAATGAGTTATCAATTGAGAACTTCCATTTGAAAATAGTAGCATTACGGTTCTTATTTGAAAATGAAAATTTGCAGGATGATGAAAAGAAAATGACAATTGATGAACTTAATGATTTCTCAAATCAATTAATACTATATAAAAAGCAAAATGTAAAACCGACAATTGAAGGCTTTAAGTCTGCAATTGCACTTGGTTTGACAAACATATCAAATAATAAGGAAATTGGAGTTTGTTTAAGCACTGTACATACAATGAAAGGTCAGGAAAGTGAGATAGTTTTTCTAATTGGAATGGACGATGGAACATTTCCTGATTATAGGGCTATAAATAAAGGCGGTGAAGAATTGTTGCAAGAGAAGAATAATGCCTACGTAGCGTTTACTAGAGCAAAACGTTTTTTATATGTTTCCTATCCCAAAAAGCGTTTGATGCCCTGGGGGGATTATAAAGCAAGAGAAATGTCAAGATTTTTAAAGCCATTAATCTGATGAGATTTACCGAAGAAAAATTAGAACGTGCATTTACCGAGTTGTTGGGACAAGAAGGCTTTTCCCACCACTTGGGAATTACTATTGCTCGCAAACCGGAGGAAGTATTAATTGAGGAAGAGCTGTTTCTTTCAAGGTTAATGATAATAGAAAATTAAAAATAATGAGATTTTATTTGTAAAAACAATAATAAGTGAAATAGAATGGCAACAAAAAATACAAAGCAAAGTATTGGCCAGCAAATTGTGAGTAAATTTAACTCTATAGGTGGGGTAATTCTTGTTGCAATAACACTTGTAGGAGCAGGTGCAGGAGTTGCGTCTTATTTCTCGAATATTATAAATAAAATTGAGATTGAGAAATTGAATCGAATCCACTTTCAGGAAATGATAGATGTTAAAGAAGATTACGACTCTGTTTATAAAAATCAACAGAAGAGAATAGAAAAACTGGAATATGAAAATTTAAAATTGAAGGAAAATGAATAAGAGAAATGTTTTAGGAATTCTTGTTTCGGTTGGAGTAATTGCATTTCTCTCAATGTTTATTGGTAGTATTTATTACAATTTCAAATTGGAAGAAGAAATTAATTATAGAGATGTACAAATTAAACAGCTATTGGAGCATGTTAATACAATTGACAGTATTATTGGATACAGTTATGATTCAATTAATGATAGTTTTTCATTTTCATATAGACTCAAAGATGGGGAGGCTCTAACCTATAGGCAAGCTATTTCAGAAAACGATAGTTTGTCAATTCAGAATATTAACCTTTTGATTATGGAAATAGATCAAAGAACAGCAATCGCATATTACGAGACCGTGTTAAAATTATTGAATGCGAAATATGGATTTAATTTGAAATTTGATGCTGACTTAAACCTGAATCCTGAGGACTTTACATCAAAAACGATTGATTCTGCATTATTGTTATTGCCATATTACCGAGAAAACTTGCAGTATGATAGAAAAACAAACAGTTGGCTGGTGATTAAAAATAATGTAATTTTCAAACATATCGATAGGAAGAATAATTAACGGAAAAGTAAAAAACGAATTGGTTTTATGTCAGATTTTAATATTTCAAAAACATGGATTTCAATAAATTGCCCAAAATGCGATTATTCTATTGATATACAGCTTAGAGATGCGATGATAGAATCGACTGTTTATTGCCATAATTGTAAAATTAGTATTAAATTGTTAGATGGGAGTGCTTCTGCTTCTCGCAATATAAAATCAATTGAAAATAAACTAGATGAATTAAATAGAACACTTAAAAACCTTTTTTAATAATGTATTACAATCACCAATTAAGAGCAAATATTCAGGAATGGCGAAACAGATTTTTAAAATCAGATTACAATCTATCAAATAATAGTTTCAACTTTTTATTTGACAAATTGAATAATGAAGCAATTATTAGATTTGTATTTGGCCAACTTATTATAAAATATCAATATAGTGCGCCAGTGATTTTCGAAATGGTTGATCATGGTATTGATCGTATAACATTTGTAAATGATGTGCAACAAGCTGCTTTTAACTATCAGTTGTGCAAATGGATAATCGACGAAAAAAAAGATTTCAGGTATTCTTTCAGTATGGGGGTTAGTGTTAATACGACTATTGATTATTTTAAAGATAATATTATTACTCCTTTAATTGATTATATACATGATCAGCTCAATGAAGTAAGCAGCGTTCTTTATATTATTGAAAAATATAAACTTCGTACCGAATGGTTTACAAAGAATAGTTTGAAAGAAAAATATAACAGCATAGATAAAAACTTTGAGGATTTATTAGAAGAAGATTTACGTTTGTTTCTCTTTGATCAAGGGATTGATTACCCGTTTTCTACTCCCAAATCCGCATCTGGTAGGGCAGATGTGATTAGTCTGATTGATACGGAAGATCCTTTAGTATTAGAAATCAAAATATATGATTCGCAGAAAAATTATAAAAAGGATCGTATTATTAGTGGATTTTCTCAGATTGTAAAATATTCCAATGATTATCATAAAGACACAGGCTATCTTGTTGTTTTTAACATGGATAATATTGAAATAGAAATTCAAGGGAAGGAATCTGATAATAAATGGCCGAGTCGATTTCTCTTTAATGGTAAAACATATTATATCATTTTTATCAACATGAATAGTGATGTAACCGCGAGTAAACAGGGGCAATTAAAAAAGGAAGTTATTTCATTTGACGAGCTGACAAAAAATGCGGACCAATAATTATTCTAAAAAGAAGATTTATGCAAGAAATCAAAGAATTACTAAAAATCACAACCAAGCTAAAAGAAAAATATTGCAGGTTTGGTAGAAACTTTACTCTCGATGGCCGTTTAGTAGGCGACATTGGAGAAGTGCTGGCAGCAGAAAAGTATGATTTAAACTTGTTGCCAGAGAATACACCAGTTCATGACGGTGAAGAGAAAAATGAGCCAAAGAGAAAGGTTCAAATTAAAGCTTCATTTAAGGGTAATTTTCAGTTTCCTTATGGTGTAATACCGAATTACTTTTTAAGTCTGCAAATTGATGAAACCGGAGAATTAACCGAAATCTACAATGGTCCCGGTAAATTTGTTTACGACAATTACATTGTTAAAAATAATCTAAAAGCATATAAAAATAGTTATTACACACTTTCTAAAGGTAGCCTGATGAAGTTAAATTCATTAGTTCCAAAAGCAGAAAAAATTTAATGGTAAAAGCTATTTAGGGGTGTTTATTTTAATTGCAAAACGGAAAAAGTCTGTGATTTACTATTAACTTTGCAACAATAGTTGCAAAGTTAATAGTAAATCACGTAAAAAAGATAAAATAAAAATGTTTTTTACTAACAAAATATCCTTGTTTCAAGCATTTTATAAACACTTATTACTTATTGCAATGAAAGAATTAAATCAGCATATATAGGTTAGCTTTGCAGCATATATAACTGCTGCAAAGCTAACCTATATATGCTGAACAACGTGCTTTTTTTAAGTTTTTTAATTAACATAATATTACCAGTCTTGTGTGCAATAAAAGAATAGGTGTAAAAAATGTCCAGTAAATTTGCAAATAAACTGGACAAAATAATTATATTTGCAGAAAATCAATCCGGATGAAAGTAACTGAAAACATAGCACTTACCATCAATAGACTTCCAAAGGGATACGTTTTCACCTATGCCGACTTTACTACAGAGGTGAGTCAAAAAGAAGCCGTAATAAAAGCCCTCAACCGTATGGTTAGCTCCGGCAAAATCGCCAAACTGTCCAGAGGGAAATACTACAAGCCCGAAGATACTCCCTTTGGTAAACTTCAACCCAATCAGGCACAAGTAGTAAAAGATTTATTGGAAGAAAACGGGAAAATAATCGGTTATCTTACTGGGTACAGCATTTACAATCAATTGGGTTTAACCACGCAAGTGAGTAATACAATACAAATCGGAAAGAATCAGGTTCGACCAAATTTTAAAAGAGAACGCTATACGATTTCTTTTATAAAGCAAAAAAACACAATCACCAAAGAGAATATTCCTTTGTTACAAATATTAGATGCCATCCGCTATATTAAAAAAATTCCTGATGCAAGTGTCGAAACATCCTGCAAAAGGTTTTTAGCCATTATCAAAAACTTTACAGACAAACAAATAAATACCATGGTCCGGCTAGCTTTAAAATATCCACCGGCTACAAGAGCCTTGCTGGGTGCGTTGTTGGAGCAAACGCAAGCTGGAGAATTAAATCAAACACTTTATAAATCGCTGAATCATATTACTAAATATAAGCTTGACGGTGCCTCAAAAATATTGTCAACAACCGAAAAATGGAATATTGTATGAAGCTGCACCACAACACAAAACTGTTTTCTAAAACCTTGAGGGCTGCATCGCAGCACTTGAAAATTAAGTTGGAGTTTGTAGAAAAAGACTACTGGATAACATTGGTGTTAAGTCGTTTGGCAACAAGTAAATATGTTGATGCATCTGTTTTTAAAGGAGGAACATCACTGTCGAAAGGATATAATCTGATAGAGCGATTTTCGGAGGATGTAGATATCGCCATCATAAACGACAAGAATAAATCAGGTAACGAAATTAAAACCATAATCCGCACTATTGAAAAAGAAATTACACCCGATCTAACCGAAGTACAAATGGAAGGTGTAACAAGTAAAGGTTCCAGATTCAGAAAATCAGTTTTTGAGTATGTTACAATTGAAAAAACTAATGCAAATAACAAGCTCATTGTTGAAATAAACTCGTTTGCCAACCCTTTTCCTTATCAACGACTCACCATAAAAAGCATGGCGTTTGATTTTTTGATGCAAACAAACAATGAAGAATACATTGAGCAATACGATCTTCAATCCTTTGAAGTCAACGTATTGAGCAAAGAACAAACGCTTTTGGAAAAAATGGTTTCACTAATTCGATTTTCATTTAAAGAGAATACTGTTGAAAGTATTTCCGAAAAGATAAGACACTTTTATGATTTATATTACTTAATGCAAAATCCTGAGTGTATTGAATTTGTTGCTTCGGGTTTGTTTAAGGATCAATTTAATGTTATTTTACAACACGATAGAGAAATTTTTGAAGAGCCAATAGGCTGGCAAAATAAATCAATTTCCGAATCTCCTTTGTTTTCTGATTTTTCAACTATCTGGAAGCAAATAAAAGAAAAATATCAAACTGAACTTTCTGCTTTTGCATATCGCCCAATTCCTAATGAAAGTGATGTTGAGCAATGCTTTGAAGAATTATTAAAAAGAATCTGATGAAATTTACCGAAGAAAAACTAGAAAAGGCATTTGCCGAGTTGTTGGGGCAGGAAGGTTTCGCCCACCACTTGGGGATTACCATTGTTCGCAAACCGGACGAAGTATTGATTGAGGAAGATTTACAAAAGTTTCTTTTAACTCAGTATGCGAATCAGGGAATTACTTTAAACGAGATCAAATCTATTATTCTTCAGCTAAAATCACTCTCAGCCTCTGACCTTTACGAAAGCAACAAGACTTTTATCAAAATGCTTTCTGATGGTTTTATTCTAAAACGTGAAGAACGCACTCAGAAAGACATTTATATACAACTTATAAATTACGCTGGACTCGACAAACAACGCCAGCCCGAAGCAGAACATTTGCTTACAATTGCAGCCGAACCAGAAGAACAATATCCACCAGACAATAATATTTACAAGTTTGTAAATCAACTCGAAATTATTGGTAACGAAAAGCGAATTCCTGATGGTATTGTCTATATTAACGGTTTGCCTTTAGTAGTATTCGAATTTAAGTCTGCCATTCGCGAAGATGCTACAATTTTTGATGCCTTTAAACAATTAACAATTCGCTATCGTCGTGATATTCCGGAACTGTTTAAATACAATGCTTTTTGTGTAATCAGCGATGGTATAAATAACAAGGCAGGTTCTTTTTTCGCTCCATACGATTTTTACTATGCCTGGCGAAGAGTGGCAGGACTTGCAAAAGACGTTGATGGAATTGATAGTATGTTTACTCTTGTCCAGGGAATGTTTAACAAAAACCGTTTGAGAGATATTGTCCGCAACTTTATTTACATTCCCGACAGTTCAAAGAAAAACGAGAAAATTGTTTGTCGCTATCCACAGTATTATGCAGCAAGGGCATTGTATGACAACATAAAGAAAGCTCAAAAGCCCAAAGGAAACGGCAAAGGTGGAACTTATTTTGGTGCAACCGGATGTGGTAAAAGTTTTACAATGCTTTACCTTACCAGGCTTTTAATGAAAAGCGAATACTTTGAAAGTCCGACAATAATTTTAATTACCGACAGAACCGACCTCGACGATCAACTTTCGGGACAGTTTACAAATGCCAAAGGATTTATCGGGGACAATACAGTTGTAAGTGTTGAGAGTCGTGCAAATTTGCGTGAACTTTTGCAGGACAGACAAAGTGGAGGCGTTTTTCTTACTACTATTCATAAGTTTACAGAAGATACCGAACTGTTAACCGACAGGAGCAATGTTATATGTATTTCGGACGAAGCTCACAGAAGTCAGGTAAACCTTGATCAAAAAGTAAAAGTAACCGAGAAAGGAGTTACTAAAACATTCGGGTTTGCTAAATATTTACATGATTCATTACCAAATGCCATTTTTGTTGGATTTACCGGAACACCAATTGATGCAACGCTTGATGTTTTTGGTCGTGTTGTAGATGCTTATACAATGACAGAGTCTGTAAAAGATGAAATTACAGTGCGTATTGTGTATGAAGGAAGAGCAGCCAAGGTTCTTTTGAATAATTCCAAACTCAAAGAGATAGAAGAATACTATGAAAAATGCGCTGAGATTGGTAGCAATGAAAATCAGATAGATCAGAGCAAAAAGGAAATGGCTCAAATGTATGCTATCATTGGCGATCCTGATCGTTTAAAAGAAGTAGCCAACGATTTTGTAAATCATTATGAAAATAGAGTTTCAGAAGGTTCAACAGTAAATGGAAAAGCAATGTTTGTCTGCAGCACCAGGGAAATAGCTTATGAACTGTATAAAAATATCATTGAATTAAGACCTGAGTGGAACGAGATAAAAGCAGCAGCAGACGGGGCGGAACTTACCGATAAGGACAAAAGAGAATTAAAACCAATTGAAAGGATAAAACTAATTGCAACCAGAGGACAGGACGATCCTCAGGAAATGTATGATTTATTAGGCACAAAAGAGCAACGCAAGGAACTTGACCGTCAATTCAAAAACGAAAAATCGAATTTCAAAATTGCAATAGTTGTTGATATGTGGCTTACCGGTTTTGACATACCATCCCTGGATAGCATATACATTGACAAACCTATTCAGCGACATAATTTGATTCAAACAATCTCGCGTGTAAACCGTAAGTACGAAGGTAAAAATAAAGGCTTGGTTGTGGATTACATTGGAATCAAAAATCAAATGAATCTGGCCTTAAAACAATACAGCGAAGGCGATAAAGATAATTTTGAGGATATTGCAGAATCCATCATAATTGTCAGAAATCATTTAGACCTATTAGCAAAGTTGTTTCACACGTTTGACAATTCAAAATATTTTAAAGGCACAACCATTGAGCAATTAAATACTTTGAATCTGGCAGCCGAATATGTGCAAAAAACCAAAGAATTTGAAACCCGTTTCATGGCATTGGTAAAACGTCTTAAAGCAGCCTATGATATTTGTGCGGGGAGTGAACAATTAACCCAGATAGAAAGAGATTATACTCATTTTTATTTAGCAGTACGTTCCATTGTTTTCAAACTTACCAAGGGCGATGCTCCGGATACAGCACAAATGAACGCAAGAGTTCGTGAAATGATAAATGATGCACTGCAAAGCGAAGGAGTTGAAGAAATTTTCAAACTCGGTGATGAAGCAGAAACAGAGCAAGACATTTTTGATGAAGATTATTTGGCAAAAATTGACAAAATAAAATTACCAAATACCAAGATAAAGTTGCTGCAACAGCTTTTAGCAAAAGTGATTGCCGAAATTAAAAAAGTAAATAGGGTAAAAGGCATCGACTTTACAAAAAAAATGCAAGCATTGGTGGAACGTTACAACAACCGCGATGCAAATGATATTTTACGAAGCGAGGTCTATGAAGAAATGGCAAATGCCTTAACCGATTTAATTTGGGAGGTACACAAAGAGTTTTCTGCAGGAGAGGAAATGGGTATTGATTTTCAAGAAAAGGCATTTTACGATATTCTGAAAGAGCTTTGCATAAAGTACGACTTCAAATATCCCGATGATAAAATGATAGAACTGGCAAAAGCCGTAAAAGTAATAGTTGACAACCAGGCAAAATTCCCCGACTGGAACAAGCGCGACGATATAAAATCTGCCTTAAAGGTAGAACTCATTCTCATCCTCGACGAATTTGGCTATCCGCCTGTAGAGAGAGACGAAGTCTATGTTGAGATATTTGAACAGGCAGAGAATTTTAAGAAGAATAGGGGGTGAATTTAACTCATTAATTTCTGCATTTTAGCTGTTATAACACACAAATTGCATTAACGATTATTTTTAGTTTGCTAAGTTTACGGAAATATAAATTGGTTGATAAATAAATGAATATAAATGTCTAATAACTATAGCTATGAGATTTAGAAAAAGTATCAGAATTGCAAAAGGGGTAAGAGTGAATCTTTCCGGTTCTGGATTTAGTCTTAGTGGCGGAATTAAAGGAGCCTCAATGACCATAGGGAAAAGCGGCACTTACATTAATACTGGAATACCTGGTACAGGATTATATAACAGACAAAAGCTCGGTGGAGGTGCTACAACTCGTTCTGGATCTTCATATTCACATTCAGGTTATGATTTATCAAACTATAACATTTATATAAATCTGGACGAAAAGGCAAATCCAATAATTTCGGTTTATAATAATCAGGGCAATGAAGTATATGATGAAGCTTTGATCAGAAAAATAAAGAGAGATGAAAGCTACAAAATACGAGTTGAGGAGCTTATGAACGAAAAAAGAGATTCAGTTGAAAAGGAGTTAGCAGAGTTTGTTGATGTTTTTAAAAATACTCCCAAAATGCTTTCATCAGAAGAAATTAAAAACGAATTAAATAATCTACAGATAATAACCTATCAAGTTAAAGAGTTCCAAGAAAAGAAACCAACAAAATATGATGTTACAAAGATTTTAGAATTAGAATCTAAAAAGAAAATCAAAACCATACTTTTTTGGAAAATTGCGAAACTTCGTGAAGATTATATCAATTCTAATGTTGATGCTCGAATGGAAGAAGCTCATTTAAAATGGAGTCAAAGGAAAAGCGATTTCGATAATCAAGAGCAACAATTGGAGAATAGATTTAATCAATACCACAAAGATTTGTATGATTCTAGGAAGAATGAACTTGAAGGTTATTTGGCAGGAGATACACAATTTATTAATTTCCAAATTGAGAAGATTTTAAACTCACTTATTGTACCTGTTGATTTCTCAATAGACTTTGAATACAGATCTGATAATGGAACTCTTTTTATTGATTTAAATTTGCCTGAAATTGAGGATCTTCCAATTACAAAAGTTAATACTCTGTCATCAGGAAAAATTTCTATTAAGGATAAAACAAAGAAAGAAATTCAAGTAGATTATTTAAAGTGCGTTACTGGTTTGGCATTCTATTTTGGGGGAGTTTTCTTTAACATTTCAGAAAAAATCAAATTTATAAGTATTTCTGGGTACACCCAAAGAATAAGCAAATCGACTGGCAATTTAGAAGATGAGTATATTTATTCTGTAATATTTGATAGAGAGCGGTTTATGATGATAAATTTTGTAAACATTGACCCTTACGAGGCATTAAAAAGATTTGAAAATAGAATATCTGTTACTTCAAACTTTGATTTAAAAAAGATAGAGGCATTTGTTTAAGTTTAAAATCTTTTTTTTTATCAAAAAAATTAATTACCTTTGCTTCATACTTTGATATTCAAGGATACGTTTGGGACAATGTAAATGACCCTCTACGGCACGAATTGAATATCAAAGTTTTTTTATTGATATTCATAAAAAAATAATCTCTTATGGGATTTCGGGCTAAGTCTGAAATATCAGCGTCCCCATCATAAGAGATTATCAATGCAAATATAATATAAATTTAGATAGGTTCCTATAGAAAAATGATAAAATTCTAAAAAAATTCATTTTCATCAATTTTGAATTATATGCAAAGCTCGGTATATTTTTAACTTCAATAAAAAAAATGACAATCCAGCATAAAAAATCTCATAACTATTCAGGGATGATGCATTTAAATAGTATTATCTTTAAGGGATCGTTTCTCATCTTTCTTTTCGAGCTATTTGCGTGGGCTTTTGATTTAATTTAACGTTTTCGGGCTTTACGTTCTGGTGGGAAATCGAAACACAGAGCTTCAAGTTTGCATTTTACCCCTCTTGACGCAAAACCCGTTGTTAGTAGGTGGCTGTGTTTTTCATTCTTCGTCAAGATATTTTTCAATTATCGAAGAACGGAAATCGTCAATTTTCATTCCGTTATAACCGTTTGTTGCTTCGTTTATACACTCAGTTATAAATTCTCTTTTTTTGTCGGTTGTCCAAAAGTTATACTCGTCTGGAATATTCCATTCTGCTGGCGTTTCAACTCTTTTTAGATCGTTTGAAGTTCCTTTGTCTTTGTCAATCGTGTCTTGCAGAAACATATTCCATTCTTCATTTTTGTCTGTTGCTTCAGGGAATGAAACGAAATATGTCGGGTCAGCGTTAAAAAAAACTTGTCCTAATTCTTTTTTATCAAGGTCTGCAAGTTGTCCAATTAAGGTTTCTTCGTCAATTTTCAAGATTTTACAAAGTCGCTCTTTCAAATACTCAACTTCCCATTCTTCTGAATCGAATTTGTCTGTACTTGAAAAAGTCAAAAGTCCATGATAAAATGCCTTTACTAGTTGTCGTCTGTCAATGTTCGCCTTAATGAAAATTTGTCCATCTTTGTATGCTTCGGAAATGGTTAATACTTCTCTATCCCAACAAACTCTTTCAAAATCGAATTTTATTTCAGTACCTTCTGGGTCATATTCAAATGAGGTTTGTTGTACGCCTATAGAAATTGCTTCAAGCCATTTTTTAAAGTCAGGTAATGGATCAAATACTTCAGAAAACCGACTTTCAAAACTCTGTTTGTCTGCATAAATTTTAAAGAAAATCCATCCAGTATCTACTTTATAGTACTCAATTGATATTTCAGATATTTTATGCATAAGTCTGTTTTTATATTACCGCTAACGGTTGCAAACAGGCACATGTAGCCCTGTGTTGCGACTGCGGCAGGGCTATTGTGCTTGTTTGCTGTTAGCCTTCGTTTTTTATTCTACATCTACAGCTAATAGCTGTCCGGTTTTAGGATTAGTTG
Organism: Bacteroidota bacterium; assembly: GCA_029558535.1. Lineage (GTDB taxonomy): Bacteria > Bacteroidota > Bacteroidia > Bacteroidales > ML635J-15 > Bact-19. Next base: position 26,203 of record JAKQEK010000342.1, read on the forward strand.
ACACTTTGTATGATACTAACTTTCCTTCCGCATTAAACAAATCCATTCCCTTAGCTGATGATGAATGGAAAAAGATATTTTCAGGTTTTCTTTCGATAAAGCCACAATGTTTTCCATACCTATCTTTGATTATCTTAACGATTCTGCCCTTATAAATATAATCTGGGTCATCAACCAAATCTGTAGTTACTTGTCCAGCATTTCTTAGGTTTTTTATCAACAAATCCGTAAAATCTTTATTGTCTTTAATGCCATGAATGCTTCTTTTTAGCTGATTGCCCCATATCTGTCTTACTGCATCAAATTTTTCAATTGCTTTTTGAAAAAAATCATCTGATTTGGTTTCATCTTTCAAAACCTTTAAGATTAATGCTGAATGCTCATCAACGATTTGTTCATTATTAACATTGGGGCTTGAGCCAGCAATCAGCTCTCTAAATATCATTAACAAATGATATTTAAAAGTATAATATTCTTTCGAAAGTTTTTGTTTTCGAAATAGTTTTTCAATCTTTAGAAATGCAAGGCTTGACGTAAAATATGGTAGTTTTGATTGGAAATCTTTAAATAATATGTTTCCAAAGGTATCTAATAGCTTCGATTCATGTCTATGAGAAAGGTGAGGGTGATTCAAATACATTGACACAAAAGCATGAATTATAATACGTAAATTTAATTTTTCAAATTGGCTAATGGATGGATTGTGGTCGTATTGCTTAGATCTTCTTTCATAATAAAAACGATCATAGTCAGGAGACAATGCATTAATAAATTCTTCTAATTCTTTATGAAATGGTTTTGTAGTTTCAAAAGCCTCATCTAATACAATATTTTGTCTATTTGTCCCTCTTACAATTTGATTTGTTATTTCTTGGCTTTGTGTTGAAATTACCTTTATAATTAGAGGGACTTTTTCAAGTGCTGTAATATTTTCAGAATGCTTAAAAATAACATGACTAGTTTGGCATCCATTAACAATCTGAGGATTTTTAATTGTTAACTGCCTATTGCTGGGAATGTATTTTTCGCAAACTATTGTAATACCATTATTTAAAAGAGCAAATTTCTCTGGCTCAGTAACAATCGTTTTGTCTATCTCAGAGTTAATTGTATTGTCCCCTTGAAAATCTCGGACATTATCATCAAAAAGAGATTTCCGAATAATACCTTCATTAGTTTTGAGCAATTTGTTAAGCTCGTTTGCAAAACACATTAAAAGACAAGAATTTTCAACACCATTAACAGATGTTAATGGCATTGTGTCAATAGAATTTATAACAACTTCGAAGTTATTATCATTTGAATCTAAAATTGATTTAAATCCAGTTAAGTCAACAAAGTGAATAATAGGTTCTGCATAAGTGTTAAGATGTCCAATATCATCTTTTAGTTGGTCAGCTAATGCTAGTTGGTGTTTGCTATCATGCCATTTACCCATTACAACATAATATAACCTAACTTTGGGATTGTCAGCCCATTTGTAAACAACATTTTCACTAATTAGATAATCTTTAATTTGAATCAATTCTTTAATTTCGTCTGAATGTGGAATCCTTTGTTTTTCAGACAAGAAATCTCGTACTCCATCGACAAAATTATTAAACTCTCCTTTGTCAAAATTGGATTTGTATTTTGATTGAATAAAAATAAATTCAATTGAGACTCTTGGAAATTTTGAAACTAAATCTTTCGCTTCATCAATATCGCGAATAATAATATCATTCAGCTTAATTGCAATACCATCAATTCCCATATCGAGAGAGCCTCCAATGTTTATCTTATTGAAAAGTTCGCTGTCTCCATTAAAAGCATCAGGTTGATGAGATTTTAAAATACTGTAATTAACATACTGTTCAAAAGCAACACCATCAGCTATTTTTAACAGCTCCATGTGTTCTCTGAACTTTTTAAATTTTGAGTTGATAATTGGTTCTAGATTCATATTCTTTGAAATATTTACATTATGGCTATATTATTGGAATTATACTTTTTGCTTCATTTGTTTTCCCATACAAGGTCTTCAATTTTCCATGTAAATTTTCTCACTTCATCGGCAACTTTTTTTAATTCTTTATCACCGCCTACTGTCATAAACAGTTCATCACTAATTTTATAGAGTGTCTTATAAGCATAAAAAATTCTTTTCCTTAATGTTTCAATTCTTTCGTTGTTAATATCCGAATTAATTTCATTAAGATTCTCGTTGTCAAAATTGAAGTCTGACTGTTTTAATTCAAATTCAGTCTCAGTTTCGTTAATGGCTGTAAATCCAAGCTTTAGAGCGACATTTTTAGAATTATTATAGTTCTTTTCTCCAATTGCATTTTTGTCGATTGTAACTCTTTGAATTTCTCTTTCATCATAAAACAGATACGGGAGAATAGATTCTTTTAATGCAGTTGTAAGATAGCCTTGTTTTCTTTTCTCTGGAATAATGTACCAATGTAAATCATGGTACATATCAAGAACAGCACCCACGTATTTATCTAAGTCATTTTTTATGAAAAAAAATCTATATGAACCAAAATTTCCAATAATATTATCCGACATTTTTGGTTGTTCTGTCCAGACTTTTGCGACAACAACGGTTTTACTTATCTGCCTTACAAAAATCGACTCTTCAGCTTTTCCGTTATTAAGCTTGTCAATACATTTTCTAATTTCTTTGTCTCCCATTAATGTTTTTATGTCTTTTAAAATGAAGGCTAACGTATCAGTGTTTTATTAACCGTTTTTACACACAAAAATAATGATAAATAAATACAAAGCACAAATATTAGCTAATAGTTTTCGAAATAGTTCCGGTAAAAATGGTTAATAAAACAATGTTGGACTATGTCGCTTGTACCATATGGGAGTTTTATTTTTGGGGATATGGCAATTGATTGATTTCAAATGGAACTATTTTTACATATAAAAATTTACTATCCATCCACCGTATTATCCGGCATAAAATCTTCTGCTCTTTTTGGGCGATTAGTAAATATATTAAACTTTTTCCCTTTCTCCAGAAAGCGATTTTTATAGGTTTCGGCCACACCATTGGAAACAGCAATTGAAATGTCAGCATCATGTATTATCTCCTGGCTGCCACGCATTTTTCCGTCCTTAGTGGATTGTGAAATGGTAATGAGAGCGGAATTGGAATAGTTTAGTTTGATCTCCTTCATGTCAATTGCATTTATACGCATATTGTCAAGGCTATCTATAAAAATAAAGTTGAAAGTGTTAGGCTCAATTTCGGTAAGCAGTTCGTCTTTGGTCCTTAGGTCGGCAATTGATAGGTTGGGAGAGTAAGCATTATTATAACTTAGCTTATCTTTCATAGTTTTTGCAAAACCTTCTTCTCCGCTAACGTATACAACAGTTCCGAAATTCTCAGCAAGATAATTGGCAAACTGAATAGCAAAAGTTGATTTACCTTCGCCTGGCATTCCGTGAATTGCACAATGAAAATTCGTAGATGGTAAGCCCAAAAAGTCCTGCCAACGATTCTGGAAATTCAATGCGAAATATTGCAAATTTGACAATTCGGTGCTCGACATTATTTTGGAATTAGGTTTACTGTTTTTAAACGTTTGTGGATTATCTGTTTTCTGTTCAATAACGTTATTTTGTGTTTCGATAAACGTTTCCGATGGTGGTATTCTAGTTATTTTATGTTCTAACTTGTCATCTTGATATTCATATTTTGGTTCAGGTATTACTTCATCTTTTACATCTGTTTCTACCTCAATGTACTCAGGGATAAGCAATCTGTTCAAATTTAAAGCTATTAGTTGACGATTAAGTTCTGTTATTGAAACGTTTAAAACATTTAATGTTGCTTGGAGCTGTTTTATTTCTTCGTTTGTTGAATTTTCTCTTGATTTCTTAGTCACCTTATCTAATATTGCTCCACCGACAAATCCAACTAAGCCATAAGTAACTGTTCGCCTTAAACGTTTGTCTTCTTCAATACTTGGGTTCTTTTTAGTAGAATCGTAGCCGAGAAATGCACCAGCCATTCCGACTGCTAGTGGAGTAAAACCATTATCTGGCTGCTGGAGAAATTTGATACGTGCAGCGATTTTTTCCTTCTCATGGTTAAACTTTTGTAACTCGATAGATATATTTTCTATTTCAAGTTTTTTCTGTATAAACTCATCGTTCGGTACTTTAATAATAATTTTAGATTTGCTTACAACTTTATTATCGGTAACAATACCCTTTAGTCCAGATACGAATTTTTTATCCTTTTCCAGCATCTCTTGTGATTTCGTCCATGCTTCGTGTCGGCAAGTTGAACTACAGTATTTAGCATCATCTCTTTTTGCAGTAAATTCTTTTTCGCAGTTTTCGCAATATTTTGTTTTCATTATTATAATACTTTTAATTTAATACTATTATTTCTTTCTCTAGGATTTCTTTTAACAGGCATAGCCTGTCATAATGTGGCTTGTATGTTGGGTTGTTTTGGTTCTCTTCTACGATAGTTAACTCTGCTTCAACAAATTTTGATGTATTGATAATTGTTTGTGCATTATCTAGTTTAATTGGGCCATCAGGTAACTTATATTGATTGTAAAATTGAGTAATTGATTCAATGTCCCAGGTGCAATTATTGTTTGTTACAGAGCTAATACTTGGTTCGGAGTTTATCTGTTGATTATCTAAGCTATAAAATGATTTATCTGCAACAAACTCTTTATAATTGAATTTGATTAAGTAATCTGCGAGATCTAATCCTGATTTTTTTTCAGATTCAGAAGCATTTATTTCTAAAACATTTGAAACTTTTATTGCAGACACAATAGATTTTAGTTCCTTAGCTTTTTCTGACCAAAGTTCAAAAGCATTTAAGTCAGGATATAAAATTACTTTTCTTTTTTTCAGGACATCACATTTTTCCTTCTGTAAATTATGAATGCCTCCTGTAGCCAACCAAACCATATTTGGAAAATAAATGCTTGCAATTGTTGCTGTTTTTTCGCTTTCAACTATTGCAACAATTTTGTGATTATTTTCTGGTAAGCTAAGTAAATGCTCCCCGAAAAAGCATTGTTTTAAATTAAAATCTTTCTTATTTAGTTTCGTATGAATCCATGAAAACGCTCTACCAGTATTTTTTATTCTATTACCAGTTTCTGCATTATAGTGCATTATTTTTCCAGTTCTAATATCAAAATTTTTGTCAATCTGCCAGAAAATAGTTTTTTCAGGCAGATATATTGAAGTCCCGATAAAATATTGTTTAATTATTGATTTAGTAATCTCTTCTCCAAAAATACTGAGTAGAAATTTTACATAATTGTTGGTGCTTGCTATTTCTGCTGCATTTTCACTAAATAGTACTGTAGAATTGAAATGTTTATGTGGAATAAAACTTGTTGGTATTGTTTTGTGTGGTTTTAGCAATGTGAAATCTTGTATTGGTTTAGATGTTGATATTGAATTGTTGGGATTGTCTTTAAAGTACATTGCTGGAGTGTAGTGATAACCACATTCGTTAAGTCTGTCACACTTTCCGACATAGTCAGATAGGTACTGTCCAGTTGTAGTGTCAATATATCTGACAAAACGATGTGGTTTATAGCAATGTGGGCATGTGAACCTACTTTGCAAACCCTTGTATTTTTCTAATTCAAATCTATAATTACTCATTGTATCATTTTTACATTCGTACAATTCGTATCACTCGTACCAAAAAAGCCAAGTACGATTATTACGAATAGTACGATTTAGACATCACTATTAAGATTTTTCTGATCGTTTTTAATCCATTTTCGAACAGCTCCTTCAGATACCATGAGCACTTTTGCTATCTCCACATTTGATTTTCCTACCTTTTTCATTTCCAAAGCATCTTTTATTCTATTGGTCTTTTCACTAGGTGTTAGTATTTGTAGATGATCATTTTCCGAACAATATTTTATAAATTCAAATTCGATAAAATTTGAGTTTTTAACAAGTCTGCACAGTACTACATTTTCGCTATCATATACGCAGTTTGTACTCCTTACTTTTATCTGTTTTAAATATCGGAGATTAACGTCTTGACTACTTTCTCCAATAGCAAAGGCACTATCGCAAAAGTTTATTAACATTTTACTGCCAGACAAATCATTTCGCGTGAGAGGTTTTGTGTTGTTTCGCTTTGGAGTATGAGCTAAAATCAGAATTGAAAGATCGTACTTTTTTTTAAGATTTTTAAGCTTTTTCATAAATGGTAAGGCATGCTTTGCCTGCTCGTTGTCAGAATTTAAATATGTTAAATTATCGACAATTAGAATTCTGACACCTGTTTGAATAATTATTTTCTCGATTTCGTTTATCAGATCATTTTCAAAAGTCGAATAATCGGTAATTTCCGCATCCGTATTGAACTCAACTCTTTTAAAATTATCTGACCAGATGTAATGATCCTGATAGTTATTGGAGTACCTGTTCTCAAATTGCTTGTCTGATAGTTCAAAATCCAGATAAAGTACTATCTGCATCATAATATTCATTCTAAACCCTAATATTGACTTACCTGTTGAGATACTGTCAGCAATTTGAACTCCTAGGATGGTTTTCCCGATACCAGTATCAGCGAATAAAAAGCATATCTCGTTTTCAAACCAGAAAGAATCAAATATCATATTAGGTACTTTTTTCTTTTTAGCTTGTTGTATCCACTCATTACCAGATTTATAAACTAATAGGTCTGATGAGTTTTCACTATTATTATCAAACTCGCTTACCTCAGAATTTATCTGATTGATCAAGACTGTAGCTTTTTGTTTTGAATCTGCAATTATAGTTTCCATAACATAAGTTTTAGGAGGCTGCCATTGAGCACAGTTATTTAGACTCTTTGGCAGCCTCTTGTTATTTACTCGACTTCAGCCAGGTCCATAAGTTCCTGAATGAAGCCTTTATTATCACTATTGAAATTCACATCAATCGAAATTATCTCGCTATCCGCATCGACATCCACAATTTTATTTTTGATGTCGTTTTCAACTAAAATTTCCGAGAACGCTATTGTGTTCTCAATATTTACATCAAATGAAATTTTCATAAATTTTAAATTTTAAATTATAAATAATATTATTTTGCTTCCCTTACTATTCAAGTGGAGGTGAGTTGTCTGCAAAGTGATGAACTAATCTTGCCAATCTGTTGTTATATAGATTTTCCATTTTCTATGAATTTAGTGATTTGACTTTTTTTGTAATACCACGTGTTGCCTGCTTTTTTGCCTTTTAGCTCACCAGTTTGCCGTTTGTTCCAAAACCATGTAGTACCTTTCCCGAGCAGCAACTTGGCTTCTTTTTCTGGGATGTAATCGCCAATTGCATGCCCATCTTGTTTTTGTAAAGTCACAGTGGACTGCAGTTTGTCAATTTTCTCAATTAACTCATCTAATTTTCGGTCAGAGACGAGTATGTAATTTTCTTTTTCCATATTATCAATTTAATTGTAGTTTATAAAACAAATATAAAACAACATATAAGGCAAAAAAATTATTCTTTTATTATATGGTTAATGCTATTATCAATAAATGTAATTACCTCTCTAATTTGACAAAGATTCAAACCTGCTAGTTTTGCAACTTCAATAAATTTAAATTTATCTTCTCCATATTTCCACTCTATAAAAGTAGAACTAGTGTGTCCTCTTAAAATCATTAATTCATAGTATTTCCCTAATGAATTAAAATCTGAGTATAATCGTTTAATATCATTATGATTGTCAAATAATTTTAAGTAAGCATCAAAAAGTAGTAATGGATCACATTCATTTAAATCTTTAGCATAAATTTTTAAATCCTTATAAGGGGAATCAATCCGAAAAAGGATTTTTTCTAAATCAGAGATTCTATCTAATAGGATGTCAGTGTATGTAGGACGATTGTATTCCCGCACTTTGCTATATAGCCCTTTTAAATTAAATTTGTCTCCCTGTGCATTAAACCCCTTCTCAACTAAATCAATAATTAGGTTTTTCTCACTGTTTAGGATTGATCCATATTTATTTATTGCATATTCAATCGTATCTACATTATCTTCAACCATACTTTTAAATTGGGTTGTTTTCCTGTTAAACGAGACTTTTACATAGAGTCGATTAAAGTTTTTGTCAGATGAAAATAATTCCTCTGTTGACCCATCTTCACGGATTATCTCAACGCTGTAACCCTTGTCTGCTTTAAGTGTAGATGGAACTATGATATGTTTAACAGTTATTTTGCCCATTTTTAACAATCTGTTTTAATTGTTTTTCTTTATAACGCAAAGATAATATAAAAAGTTGCTTAAATGCAAGAAAATAAACAACATTTTTGAAAATACTTGAAAGCCATTGTAAATACAGGCAAATATCAATCTAAAACTAAAAGAAATTTGAATTATTTTGTTTCAAATTGAACTTTTTCATCAATAATGTTCTCAATTTTCTGCCCAAAAGATGCGTATTTGCGATTTTGTTGATTAGAATTCTCATAAATGCTCATTTCTTGATATGGCATTCATATTTTCAATCATACCTATATAATTAAGATTTTCGGAATCATAAAGTTTTTCACACTCTGGGCAATTTAAAACGAGCTTTTCAATTGTTAGACACATTAGCGATTTTGAATAATTAAGAATAGACAAAGTATGTGGATTCCGATTAGTTCCGATGACATCTGGCACAAATTCCTTCATTGACAAAAAGCTGGTATGTGAAAATTCGCTAAAGATAGCATAAGCATTATAGAATCTTTTTATTTCTAAACCTGCAATTTCGATTAATTCTTTCCATGTTTTTCCCATTCTTTCATTTGATTTTCCTTGTATTATGTTTTTTTGTTCAAGTTTATTTAAATTTTTAAAATGAACACTATTTGTAATTTCTGTTTTATGTTGTAGTAACTGCGCATCTATTCCTTTTGCATGTACAGGATCATCTGAGAATCTTTTCAATTCTTTTAGTCCATTATATTTGTAGTTTAAAATCAGGAAATCTCGGTATTCTTCAGTGTCCGCATGATGAAATAAAAAATTGTAGAGCAAAAAGCACTCTAATTGTACTCTTAATACTCCTATTGAACTAAATAGATCAAAAACTGGAGAATTCCAAGCATCACTTTTAGAATACTCACTAAATGGAACGCCTTGAAATGAATGCAAAATTGTTGCTGAATGAAGAATGATTCTTTTTATAAAGAAAACTTGCAGTTTTACATATGGTAAATTATTACAATTTTGTTCAAATTCATCAGTCATTTTAATAAGTATCTGTAGAATTTCTTTGAAGAATTCTTTTTCTATGGTTATCATGAGTGAAGTTGGACCGTTAATATTATTATTGTTTTCCATTGCTTATTTTTGATCTAAAAGTAATTAAATCTTTCATAATACCATTAAAATATTTGTATGAAGTGCCGAAATTGGAAAAACATATAGGTAGCTTATTCGGTTACCTAAATTAAAAAACAGATTGTTAAAAGATTGAATTTCTGATAGTTAACAATAGGATAATTTCCCCGGCAGCTCCACGAAAACTCTCAAGATATTTGGGAGTTTTTTATTTAAAAACAAATCCCCAAACTCAAATATATTGCCTCCGGGGAGCCGACTCCGGCACGGAACAATAACAGCCCCCCGGGTTTTTGATAACGATAACCTATTTGTGCCGCAGGTAAAAACCCAAAACTATCATCATATTCAGGAGAATATGCTAATCCCACTCCCATTTCCATATGATGTTTGTTTTTACCACTTAACCAATTTATCGTCCCTAAAATATTATATGACTCGTTTCCCCACGATGACCAGTAACCGCCACCAATTCGAAGACTCATCGAATTAAAAAATTTGTCAGGGTCATATTTTATCTGTTGTTCGATATTTCCGGTTATATTGGAATAGACAAAAGCTGTTCCCAGAGTTCCATATACCCGTGTGGGGCGTAGCTGACTGTCCTGAGATTTTACCAAAGTGGCTACGAGTAGAAGAGCTACAATAAGAGCAGTCGTAAAGCTGGGTTTGAAACCCAGCTTTACACTACTGCCCTTTGTTAATATTATCTGATTATCTATCATTCGACAATTGCATCATAAACTACCTGGTGTACGTTCTGCAAGACTTTTTGCCCCAGTATTTGCCAGTTTTTTACATTTGGATGTAGTCGGTTACTTAGAAAGACATAAACAATTTCATTTTCGGGATCTATCCACATAACGCAACCTGTAAAGCCCGTATGTCCATAAGTAGTAGCCGGTACCGAAGGTGCGTTCAGATTCTTGATGGCTGCCTTATCAAATCCAAGACCCCGATGATTTTCGGGTTGCGTCGCGGAAAACATTTTTATGGTTGCCTGATTTAAATACCTCTTGCCACCATATACCCCACCATTTAACCACATCTGACCGAGTATTCCCAAATCTGAAGCACAGGAGAACAAACCCGCATTTCCAGAGACACCTCCCAACATTGCAGCAGAAGGATCATGCACCGTTCCATGAATTACCTGTTTTCTCCAATATGTTTCATTTTCGGTTGGAGCTATTCTATTTCGGGGTATATTATACTCTAAAGGTAAAAATGTTGTATTGATCATACCTAAATCCTTATAAAACTCCTCTTTAACAAACACATCTAACGATTTTTTATTTACAGTGTCAATAATTGCCTGAACCAAAATCATATTCATGTCAGTGTATTGATATACATCACGGTTAAATGTACCAAGTCTTTTTACGTCCTCATACAAGGTATCTTGCCAACGCTTCTTAAGATACATATTTTCAGCGATTTTAACTTCTGCTGAATCTTTTATCCATCTTTTACTGAAATAAAAATTAAATGCTTCCTCTCTTGATACACTTACCAAATCGTTTAAAACGCTATCATTATTCAAAGAATCATTCTTAAGCTTTTGTTCAGTTAAATATTCTTTGTAACTATCCTGATAAAACATATATTTAAGTATCGGCAAAGAAGGACATATTCCGCTTTGGTGAACAAGCAAAGCTCTAACCGGAACCTGAAATATATTATTTAATGGCGTAGTCCTGGTATATACAATTTGAGTTAGCTGAACCAAAGTATCATTTAAGTGAATAGTATCTTTATTCTGAATCAATTCTTTAATTTCGAACAACGATTTGCCTGCAATTGATATTGTATCAATAAAAATAAGCGTATCAGGTTTGATATTACCATAATCAATTTCAGTATTTTTAAAGTATTCTTCAAGTTTATCATCCAATTTTATTTTGCCGGTTTCTACCATTTTCATCATTGCAAGTGTTGTCGCACATATCTTGGTCAATGATGCCAGATCATATATATCCGTTCTCTTTACAGGATTTGTTTTAGAATAGTCATGATATCCGTAGCTTTTGTCAAATACAACAACTCCGCTTTTAGCGATAAAAACCTGACATCCGGGAAATGCTCCTGTAGATATCGCATAATTTATAATGCTGTCAATTTTTACTAGAATTTCAGGATTTAGCCTAACATCTTCGGGCATTGAGTATTTTAATCTGGTTTTTGACGTTTTAATTCCATAACCATAAGAAATGCTGTCATTAAGCGTTACGGCTAATGTACCCTGAGCACCAATTCCTCCAAAAACCAATTGTGCAGCAAACGAAAATGCAGTTGAATTTGTATTATAAATCTGAACTATGGCATCCGATTCTATTCCGCATAATTCTGACGAAATTTTACCACAATTTATAAATATTTTATTATTAGGGAATTTCGCTATTGACTCTCGCAAATTTGCGGGAATTGAATCTGCAATTCCTGTCTGATATAGAACTATTAAAGTATTTGCACTTGAAGGTATTGCAGGACTTTTACCTGATTTAAGGTCATAATATGAAATAGTATAATTACTAATGTACTTTGAAACACTATTGATAAATTCGACTGCATTTGTTTCTGTTGCTATCAATAGATGAAATCTCTGCTTAATATCTATTATAGGAATAAGATTATCTGAGTTTTTAATTACAGTTATTGATGCCTCAGTAATATTGGATTCCAATAATTTAACATTAAATTCTTTATCAACGCTATCTTCTGCCTCTTTGACCTGATTCGCCCAAAGTCCGGCACGAAGTATTTTTGAACTCTTTAAAAACAGATTTTCTTTTTTATTATGTTTTGATATTTGACCTGCTAAATCATTTAAATAGTTTTGGCCATCAGACTCCACAATATAGGCATCAACACTTCGAATCAGATTTTCATCGGGTATTTCGTCCTTATTTAGCAGCAAAAAAACAATTCCGTCAAAATTCGAATCTTCGACAATCTGCAACTGATCCTGTTTTGATACAATAACACCGCAAATACCGGCATCTCTAAGCCGTGAAAATAAATCTTCAGCATATTTTTTATACTCGCGATTTTCATCGCTTGAAAAATTATCCAGATTTATTATACTGAGAATATTATTTTGATGTAAAATTTTTAATTCTATTAAAAGCCTGTCCGAAATTAGTTTTACAGTAACCGAATCTAAAATCTCAGGAATTAACAAATTGATGACAAGAGCATTAATATTATTCTTAATTAACAACTCTGTTTGATACGAATAATATCTGTTTAAAATCACACTGTCATTAATCGTATTTATCAAATCCGTTGAAACGAAGAGTAACGAATCGTTGGAAAGACTTTGCAGCAAATCCTCATCAATTGCTCTTATAAACTTTTTATCCTTCTTTTGATTTGAAAATTTTGTAAAAACATCCGAATCATTCAATTCCAGATAAAAATAACCGGAGAAGAAACTTAATTTCTTTGATAATTCAGTAGTACTATCATTAGAATTTACATAATACAATAAACTCAGAGCTTTTTGTTCTTCTGTTAGCAATTCCGTCAACGAATCGCATATATTCGCAGGATAATCATAAAATGCTGCTTTCCCTTTATCAGGACTTCGATGAGATTTATTTATCAGGATTATAACAAGAATTACCGCTATTACCAATATTACAAACAATATTGGAATCCATATTTTTCTTCGTGAAAATAATTCTCTAAATTTCATCTATCGCGGTTAATTGTTTGCAAAAATACTTAAACAAATAATTTTAAACAGCGTATTTGTCATTATTTTTTACGATTCTTTACAATAATTTTGATAATTAAATGTTATTGACACTAACAGCCTTTTTTATAAAGCAATTGATAATTCAATTTCAAAATCGTGTTATTAAAAAAAATAGTTAAAAGGTCGGATTTAGATAATTTCTTTGTTTTCAAAGCATTTGTATTTATTCTTGTATTTGCAACAATTCTATGTTCTTGCACTAAAGAAATTGAAATTGATATTCCACCATCAAAACCAAAGCTTGTGGTTTACAGTACTTTTGTACCATTTACACCTCCTCAACCTAAGAATTTCGAAATTAAAGTTTTCGCCACAGCGCATATTTTTGATACTGCGAAATATCCAATAACAGACGCAATTGTCAGATTATATAAAAATGGTCAGTTTTATGACACATTGCATTATTATCCAGCTAGCGATTGTTACACTATGCCCGGAATGTTTTTCACAGATGTCGGTGATGAGTATTCGCTAATTGTTGAAAGAGATGGGTTTGAAACAGTTACAGCCAGTACTTACATACCTTCAAAAGTTGAAATTGAAGATGTTACAATTACTCCTATTGCTTATATTGACGAATTTGGCGGGGCGGTATCTGAAGTTGAAATTTCTTTTATTGATCGAGCCGATGAAGTGAATTATTACGAAATTGCAATTTCTGACATATCATTTGATTATGAAGACTATCGTGATTTTTATCCAATTTCAACTAGCGATAATCTTATTACATCTCAAAGCTACTACCCTGACCTAATAAGATTTGATGTACCATTTCCAAGATCACTATTATTTAGTGATTCCGGAATCAATGGGGAGAAACATACATTAAAAGTGTATTATGTTGCAGGACAAAAAATATTGCAATTTAGATGGATTATTCAACATTACATTAGTGTTCACTTCAGAACAGTAACTAAAGAATATTATGATTTTAAAACAAGCTCAATTCAGCAAGATTATGCGAAACGCGAAGATATTCTTTACGGTATGGGAGAACCTGTAAACGTAATTTCAAATATCGAAAATGGCTTTGGAATTTTTTCAGGTTTTAACAATGATTTCAAATCTTTTAGAATTGACTCGACAGCAATAATTTTTTGATAAAAATGAAATTCAAATTACTTTATATATTGCTTACTTTCATTGCGTTAAATACCAAAGCGCAAAATAAAATTACCATCAGTGGTTTTATTTTTGACAAGCAAAGTGGTGAAGCTCTGATTGGTGCTAACGTTTATGAGTCACAAACTAAAACCGGTTGCTCCAGCAATGAATTTGGATTTTTCAGCCTTACTTTACCAAAAACTGATAGTATTTATCTCGTTGCTTCTTTTATCGGTTTTGAACCTTACTCTGCGACATTAAAATCAGAAAGCAAATCAAATTTAAACCTTTATTTGAATTCAGGAATTATTCTAAACGAAGTAGATGTAAAAGCAAAAAGAACCGAAAGTATTGTTGAGAAAAACGAAGTCGGTGTTGTTCGTTTACAGATTAGCGAAATAAAACAAATGCCGAGTTTGTTTGGCGAAGTTGATATTATTAAAGCTTACCAATTAACCCCCGGTGTGCAGTCGGGTGGTGAAGCAAAAAGCAATATTTACGTTCGTGGAGGTAGTCCTGACCAAAATTTGATTCTTCTTGATGATGTACCTTTATATTATGTTGCACATTTTGGAGGTTTCTTTTCAGTTTTTAATGCCGATGCAATAAATGATGTGAAATTAATTAAAGGTGGATTTCCTGCAAGATATGGCGGGCGATTATCCTCAGTTCTGGATATAAGAATGAATGAAGGTAATTTGAAAGAGTATAAAACTCAAGGAACGATAGGTTTGCTTTCATCAAAGATTTCATTTGAAGGACCAATAAAAAAAGACAAATCTTCATTTATAATTTCTGCCAGAAAGAATTTGGTTCCAATTTTCAAAATGTTAGGAGCCGGTATTTCATACAATTTTTATGATGTAAATTCTAAACTCAATTTTAAACTATCGGAAAAGGACAGATTGTTTTTCAGCTTTTACATGGGTGACGATATTATAGGACTAGGTAATAATACAAGTAATACAAAGCAAAAAAACAATGCATCCTGGGGAAATACGCTTATTGCCTTTAGATGGAATCATGTTTATAACTCTAAGCTATTTAGCAATCTCACTTTGTCTGACACATATTATCGTTATAAAAACAATTTCGAGTATAAAATTGATCAGGACAGCATTCAGAAAGAAATGAGTAGTAGCCTACTCACGGGAATAAATGATTTAGGTTTAAAAATGGATTTTACCTATCTGTTGAATTCTAAAAACAATTTCAGATTTGGATTCAACAGCATTTTGCACAATTTTATTCCAAATGACGAGACATTTTATCAATCGGGAACCAATATTTCAACAATCGATCTTTCATACAACAGTAAATCGCAGGCTTTGGAAAATGCGGTCTATGCCGAATATGAATTAAAATATGGTTTTCTCAACGGTAATTTTGGAGCTCGCTATTCAACATATTTGATTGACAACAAATTTTATCAGTATTTTGAACCAAGAGCAATATTAAATTTGATCTTTACCGAGACATTCTCGGCAAAAGCATCTTATTCCAAATCTAATCAATTCGTCCATTTACTTAGTTATTCAGGTTCTGGTATGCCTTCCGATTACTGGATGCCTTCAAATGCAAATGTAGCTCCTCAAAACTCGGAGCAATATTCTGTGGGTCTGGCAAAAACATTTAATCATGGCATGTTTGAACTAAGTTTGGAATCATATTTTAAAAGTCTCAAAAATATTATAGATTTCAAACCCGGCGAATCATTGTTGGGTAATCTTGACTCATGGGAAAATGTAATTGAAATGAATGGTACTGGTAAAAATTATGGGATAGAATTGTTTTTGCAAAAATTGACCGGAAAAACTACAGGTTGGGTAGGCGCTACAATTTCAAAAGCGGAAAGACAATTCGACAACATCAACAATGGGAATCCGTATCCATATACTTATGACAGATTATTAGATTTTAGTGTTGTTATAAATCAAAGAATTAAAGAAAATTTCACACTGTCGGCAACCTGGACTTATGGCACCGGATATCCGATTACGCTGGCAACAGAGCATTATTTTATTAATGATCAGGATATTTTTGTTTATGGTGACAAGAATTCATTTCGTATGCGTGACTATCACAGACTGGATATTTCAATAAACTACACAAAAAAGACAAATTGGGGAGAAAGAACCTGGAATTTCAGCATTTTCAATGTTTATAACAGGCAAAATCCATATTATTATTACTATGAGAGAGAATCAACAACAACTGCAGTCATCGAAGAACATGGCATCCAAACAATAACCATTCTTGGGGACATGAAACTAATGCAGCGTAGTTTGTTTAGCTTTTTTCCATCTATTGCTTACAGTTTTAAATTTTAAATTATGAAAAAATATTTTACTATTTTTATTTTATGTTTTGTTTCATTTTCAGTTAATGCACAATTTTTTACCGGTGCAGGAGTCAATCTTTTATTACCGCATGAATCGTCCGCTCAGAGAGATTTTGGTGGAGGTATTAATATCTACGGAGGTTATTGTGTAATAGATAAATTGGATATAGGTTTGGATATTCAATATAATAGATTTGTGGCTATTGTTGACCATTACTCATTTTATGGGTTAAAAGCATTTGTCGAATATCGTTTTTTCAACAAATCTATACAACCTTTAATTGGTGTAGGATGTGGTTTTTTTGAAGAAAGATGGCAAATGCTTTTGAATCTTCCTGATTATACACAAAATGGTTTTGGATTTAGTCCGGTTGTAGGGCTTTTGTTTGATAATGATTTAATAGACGGACTTAAAGTCAAGACAGAGTTGTCATATACTTATGTTTTTACTGATACTCCAATTAGTCATTTTGGATTAAATTTAGGATTGAGGTATTATTTCTAACACTTGTAACAAATATTGAATATGTGTGCAATTGAGGTTTTGGCGTGTATTTTTGCGATCACCGAGCATGGGCGAGGTGGCAAAAATCATGACAAAACCGTCGTTAAGGATACTGAAAAACAAATTAAATTATAAATCCGCACAAACTTTTTTTAAGTAATTGTAAATTATCATTTCTAATTCCGGCGTTTTTACAAAATTAACATTGTTTGCATCCAGCACAGTCAATTTAGTATATCTGCTTTCGTATTCTTTAAGATTGCTTAAAATTTCTTTTTTCTGTTCGTAAGTACCAAATGTTTTATAGGTTGTAATTTCATGAGGTGTTGAAACAAAACCATCAATTATATCTACATTAACAGGAAAGTCTATTCCTTCTATGCTGACATTTTCCCAAATTATTTTTCCAGCACTTTCTTTAATAGGTTTGCCATAAATTTCTGTCAACTTTACAAAAGACTTATCGTTATCTTCCAATAACAAAGAGAAATGTCTTAAACTATCGTTTCCGTGTTTTTGCCATCCAACACCAATAATAACTTTTTCCTGAGCATATGTATTTAGTAATGCTATACCAAGAAAACTAAAAATAAAAATAAACTTTTTCATAAATATGATTCAATAAAAAAACAATAAATGATATCACAATTATAACGATAAATACTAAGAATTATTCCTGAACAAATAAATCATTTTTAATAGTATCTATATTATTTAATTTTGAGTACTCTACTCTCAATTTTTTAATAGCTTTTTTTCCATCGTCACCTAAATCAACCGAGTAATCATTTACATAAAGTCCAACGTGCTTCATGATGATTTCCTCTTGCAATTCAACTGCATGGGTTTTCATAAAGTTCATTGCCGAGAAAGGATTTGCGATAGCGTATTCAACGCTACTGCGAAGTATTTTGTTTATATCTGATTTTACTTTTTCTGACAGACTTCTTTTTATTGCAATTCCACCAAGTGGTATAGGTAAATTGAATTCGTTTTCCCACATCACACCAAGATCGACAATAAGCCTTAAACCACGCTGCATATATGTAAACCTTGTCTCATGAATAACCAGCCCTGCATCACATTCATCTGACAAAACCAATTCTTCAATATCAGAAAATAGATAAGTGCTTTTATTTGAAGCTTTGGGGAAAAATATCTGCATCAATAGATTGGCAGTAGTTGATTCTCCAGGAATTGCAATTTTGCAGTCGTTTATTTCGTCTGGATAAATTTTTCGTTTGCTGATAATTAACGGCCCGCAATTTTTGCCTAATGCTGCGCCAGAAGTAAGCATCTGATATCTATCGGCTACTTTAAAGAAATTATGAAAACTCATTTTGCTAATATCAGTCTCTGCGTTCTGCGAAAGCTTGTTCAATTCTTCAACATCAGCTATTTTCAAACTAAATTCGTATTGCCCAATATCAATCTTTTTGTTTATTAAGGCGTCAAACATAAATGTATCGTTCGGGCATGAAGATATTGCAAGACTTAGTTTCATTTACTATTAATTAAAATGATGAAATCCGAAATAATTTTACTGTAATTACATATCGAATCTTTAAAATCCCAGTCTTCTCTTTTTGTTTTGCCAATGATGTTTGAAACTGCTCTAATCTGAATAAAATTCTTTTTAAAATATTTACACACCATCATAAAAGCAGCTCCCTCCATAGTTTCGATGTCTGTTTCGGGATATGTCTTCCTCTCTGGAATATTTACTGTAACGGATTTGGTTTTTTGCAAATTGCGAAAAGACACAGGATAATCTGATGTATTAACTATCAATCCATTATTGAAAATATTTTTAAACATATCATTGCAATTCAATTGAAAAACATTTTTAAAGCCATCTGCACCAGTAAAACCAATATCTCCAAAATAATCTGAATATACATTAACTACTGTTCCAATAGAATGTGTTTCGGAAAAGCTACCTGCAATACCACAATTAATTATCAAGTCGTATGTTGAAATTTTATTATGTGTAAACATCGAAAATATTGTAGCAGGAATCCCTACACCCGTAATCAACAAATCAGCATTAAAATCTTCTGAAGTATAATAGTTGTCATTTATCTTATTAAGTTGTAACCCTTCAATAAGCATTTTTGCTTCAAGCTGAGTTGCTGTTATTACTAGTATCTTCATTTTATCTGTTTGAACAAAAATAGTCTTAATTTCAGGAATTTTTATTTTCTTTGCAAAAAAAATTAAAATGGTTGATTCTTTAAACAATCCGGAAAACGGTGGCTATGTAAAAACTGAAAAGTTTGACAAAGAAAAAACTGAAAAAATTGCCGCCTTATATTCGGAAATTATTACTTTACTTGGCGAAGACAATACTCGCGAAGGATTAAAACTCACACCTAAACGCGTTGCTAAAGCAATGCAATTCTTGACTCAAGGTTATAATATGGACCCTGAAAAGATTCTTAAATCAGCCATGTTTCGTGAAGATTACCAACAAATGGTAATAGTAAAAGACATAGAATTATATAGTTTATGCGAACACCATATGCTACCTTTTTACGGTAAAGTTCATGTGGCTTATATTCCAAATCATTACATAACTGGATTAAGTAAAATTGCAAGAATTGTAGATGTATTTGCTCGCAGATTACAAATACAAGAGAGATTGACGACACAAATAAAAGAATGTATCCAAAACACACTTGATCCACTTGGTGTAGCAGTAGTAATTGAAGCTCATCATATGTGTATGCAGATGCGTGGAGTACAAAAACAAAATTCAATTACAACCACATCAGATTTTACCGGTGCTTTTCTTAAAGATGCTACAAGAAAAGAGTTTTTATCGTTAATAGACAGAAATAAAGTATAACCAAAATTCAAATTATGAAAGCTTATGTATTTCCGGGACAAGGTTCCCAATTCGTAGGAATGGGCAAACAACTTTACGACTCAAACCCAAAAGCAAAAGAACTTTTTGAGAAAGCAAATAGTATTTTAAGATACAAAATTACCGATATTATTTTTAATGGAACTGATGAAGATTTAAAACAGACAAAAGTCACTCAACCTTCAATTTTCCTGCATTCTGTAATAACATTTATGTGCCAAAATGAAAAACCTATACCTGGAATGGTTGCAGGTCACTCGTTAGGCGAATTTTCCGCTCTTGTTGCTGCTGAGGCTTTAAATTTTGAAGATGGACTTAAATTAGTTTACAAACGTGCTTTAGCAATGCAGAAAGCCTGTGAAAAGAATCCATCTTCTATGGCAGCTATTCTTAATTTAGATGCAGAAATTATTGATCGTATATGTAATGAAATTGATGACATTGTAGTTGCAGCAAATTACAATTCTCCGGGACAAGTAGTAATATCAGGTAGTAATGCAGGCATTGATTTAGCTATGGAAAAAATGAAAGAAGCAGGTGCAAAAAGAGCTATTAAATTACCTGTAGGTGGAGCATTTCACTCACCTCTTATGGAACCTGCCCGCGAGGAATTAAGTATTGCAATAAATGAAACACATTTTAACACTCCAATTTGTCCGATTTTTCAAAATGTTAATGGACAACCAAATTCAAATCCGGAATTAATAAGGGAAAATTTAATAAAACAACTTACAAATCCGGTCAGGTGGACTGAATCAGTTGAGCAAATGATTAAATTCGGAGCAAAGCATTTTATCGAAGTTGGACCCGGAGCAGTATTACAAGGTTTGATCGGAAAGATTGATCGAAATGTAACAACAGAAGGAATTCAATAATAAAAAAAGCGGAAAACCCGCTTTTTTTATTAACTTTTAGAATAGAATGAAATTATTTTATTTCGAACACTTTACCACTATTTAACAATTCTGTTGTATTTCTTATTGTAGCATTTTCTACAGCATTGTTAACCTGAGCAGTAAGTAACTCATCATATGTAGATTGCTCAACTGAACGTATAACCCCAATTGCAACAGGGAACTCGGGATAATTCATTCTTGCCAGCATATAATGCATAAATGGATTCCTAGTTGTTTTATTATGAACCAAAATATCTTTCTCTGTTACACCATTCTCACCTATGGTCACAACTTTAAGATCATTACCGTCAAAAACCAATCCTTTGTTATTTTCTCTACCAAAAATCATTTTTTCGCCATGTTTTAACAAAATCACACGGTCGTCCCTAACATCCTTACCAACAATAATTTCATGAGTCGCATCATTGAAAATTACACAGTTCTGCAAAACTTCAATAATAGATGTACCTTTGTGATTAGCTGCATCAATAAATACTTCTTCCATCCCTTTAGGTTCTTTGTCAATTACTCTTGCAAAGAAAGTTCCCTGAGCACCCATAACTAATTCGCCGGGTTCGAAAGGTTGTTCTATTGTTCCATCTGGGGAAGATTTTGTCACAGAACCTAATCGTGTTGTTGGAGAATACTGACCTTTTGTTAATCCATAAATTCTGTTGTTGAAGATAATCACATTAATATCAATATTACGTCTAATCATGTGTATAAAATGATTCCCTCCTATTGCCATCGAATCGCCATCGCCTGTTGTTAGCCATACTTGCAAATCGGGACGAGCGGCTTTTATACCAGAAGCAATAACTGCTCCTCTTCCATGCAAAGAATGAAAGCCATAAGTCTCCATATAATATGGAAACCTTGAAGAACAACCAATACCCGAAACAAACACAACATTTTCTTTAGTTACACCATTAATTTCAGGCAAAGCTTTCTGAACAGCAGCTAAGATAGGATAACCACCACATCCGGCACACCACTTAACAGGGCCATCAATTTGAAAATCCGCTTTTGATAATTTTATATTAACTTGTGTCATGATTATTTCTCCTCCAATATTTGTTTAAATTTGGTTTTCAATTCACTGATAAAGAAAGGAAGCCCTTGAATTTTATTATACTGTTCATATTTGAATTCAGGATATTGTGAACGCAAATAATCAACAAACTGTCCTAAATTAATTTCACAAACAAGGCGTTTTTTAAATTTTGAAAAGACATCCCTTGTATTTCTAGGTAATGGACATATATAATTAAATTGAGCAAGGCTAATATCGTAACCCTCTTCGCGCATCTCATTTACTGCTGATTTAAGTGCACCGTAAGTCCCCCCCCATCCGATCACAAGTAAGTCTCCGCCATCACAATTCCCATATATTTCTTGTTTTGGAATATAATTTTCTATTCGTTTAACCTTTTCAGCTCTGTAATTAGACATTACTTGATGATTATAAGGATCATGAGAAACCGAGCCTTTGCCGTCTAATTTCTCCAATCCGCCAACGCGATGTTGTAACCCCTCTTGACCTGGAATTGCCCAAAAACGATTTAACTTTTCAGGATCCCTTTTATAAGGTTGATAATTCGGGTCGTTATCTTTAACAAGTGGAGCTTTAATTGAAGGCATCTTTTCAAAATCAGGAATTTTCCATAATTCAGTGCCATTAGCAAGATAACCATCAGTAAGTAAAATTATTGGGGTCATATGTTCAACTGCTATTTTGCAAGCAGTAAATGCAAAGTCAAAACAATTACCCGGAGAACTTGCTGCAATAACCGGTAATGGAGATTCACCATGACGACCGTGAATTGCCTGCATCAAATCACTTTGTTCAGTTTTTGTTGGCAATCCTGTTGAAGGTCCACCTCTTTGAACATCAACAATAACCAATGGCAATTCTGTTATAACTGCTAAACCAGCTGCTTCAGTTTTTAAAGCAAGACCTGGACCGGATGTAGAAGTTGCACCAAGACAACCTGCAAAACTAGCTCCAATAGCAGTACAAATACCGGCTATTTCGTCTTCTGCCTGAAAGGTTTTAACACCTAAATGTTTGCGTCCACTCAATTCATGTAAAATCTCTGATGCCGGAGTAATTGGATATGATCCTAAAAACAGTTTTAACCCTGCTTTTTCAGCTCCGGCTATTAACCCCCATGCAGTTGCAATATTTCCTGTAATTTGTCTAAACTTACCTTTTTTTGTTTTTGTTGGATTTACATGAAATTGTGTTGCGATAGCCTCAATTGTTTCAGCATAATTATATCCTGCATGCAATACAGCGATATTTACTTTAACCAAATCAGGCTTTTTAGCAAATTTCTTATTAATGAAACTCTCTCCTATTGTTACGTCTCTGTTAAATAGCCAAAACAATAAACCCATTACAAATTGATTTCTTGTTTTATCTGCTGTTTTTTGGTCTATTCCTAATTCCAAAGAATTAACTGTAGATCTTGATAGAGAAGTAATAGGAGCTTTAATTACGGTAAATTCGTCAAGTGACCCATCACTTAAAGGATCTTCAACATATTCAGCTTTTTTATAATGTTTATTGTCAAAATTATCTATATCAATAATAATAGTTGCTCCAGGCTTAACCCATTTCATATTAGTTTTAAGTGCAGCAGGATTTAATGCTATTAAAACATCTGCCTGATCACCGGGTGTTTGAATCTCCTTCTGACCAATATGTACCTGAAAACCGGACACCCCAGCTACTGTACCTTGAGGAGCCCTAATTTCTGACGGATAATCCGGAAAAGTAAGCAAGTCGTTTCCAAATGAAGCTGATGCATCCGAAAACTGTGTTCCGGTCAATTGCATTCCATCACCGGAATCACCGGCAAACTTAATGACGATCTCATCTTTTTCAATAATTTTACTGTTTTTTCCCATCGTTTAATAATTATTTATAACTGACAAAATTAAGTACTTATTATTTAATAAATTGTAAGTTTTATCAATTTTTTAATTGTTATATAACATAGATTATTTTAGAAAATATTTAAAATATTCGTGTTCTTAAGTATTTAGGACACACCTTTATTAGCAGAAGACTCATCTATTGCATTATACTGAAAACCTAAACGTTTTCCTGTCTGGACTTTATGCTTATTAATTTTTTCTTTCATATAATCTACTGAAATTATCTTGACATCATTATATGGAGGAACCAATAAATCAAATTTTAAAGCGTAAGCAATTGATGCTTCTATTAAGACTCTCATATTTTCAATATTTACTTCGTTCTTGCCAAATGAAGGATAATTAAAGCCTATCTCTCTTCTACCTTCAACAAAAAATGTAGCATCCTTATTTACAAAAATTCTTCCTATCAAATATCCCAAATCTTCAAGCCTGTTGTATTTAAATGAATCTGAAAGAAAATTATAAATATTTATTATTC
Organism: Bacteroidota bacterium; assembly: GCA_029558535.1. GTDB lineage: Bacteria > Bacteroidota > Bacteroidia > Bacteroidales > ML635J-15 > Bact-19. Next base: position 50,428 of record JAKQEK010000342.1, read on the forward strand.
CAGAATAGGTCATTAATGGTTCATCAATATAATAATTATCTTTCCATATTTCATGATTTCTCGGAAATTCAAAAATATTAGAATGCATATTAAAAATTATCAAATCACCAGCAACTTTGACCTCTGCCTCAAATATTCCCCTATCCCTAAATTCTAACAAAACTCTTTCATCTTCATTCTTCATTTCCTGATTATACTCCACCACTAAATCTTTAAGTACTTTTTTTAACAATTTAAAAGTATTCTTAGTATGATCATAAACAACTTGTTTCAACACAGATTTCTCTTTCAGTGTTTTTACAATATGATTTTTCATTGACGAATCCTGTGCTTCCATATTATTTTAATTTAATAAGATTTGGCAAATATAACACGATATTTTGAAGGTTTGCCGGTATAAATACATTTTCCTGCTTCTAAAACAGGATTTTGAGGAATTAAACGTATGGTCGCTTTCGTTTCTTCTTTAATTTTTTCTTCTGTTTCCTTTGTACCATCCCAGTGTGCTAAAATGAAGCCAGGTTTAGTATTAAGAATATCCTTAAAATCTTCATAAGTGTCAGCAGTGTAAGTTCTACTTTCTCTAAAATCGGCAGCTTTTCTAAAAATATTCTTCTGAATATCATCCATTAAAAAAACTAATTTTGATATTAAGTTTTCATCTGAAACAATTTCCTTTTCTAAAGTATCTCTTCGAGCCACTTCCCAAGTATTGTTATCATAATCTTTAGGTCCTATTGCAATCCTTACAGGTACTCCTTTTAGTTCCCATTCTGCAAACTTAAATCCCGGACGCTGAGAGTCACGATTATCAAATTTATAACTAATACTATTTTCCTTTAATCTGTTACATAATTCATTTACTCTTACCGAAATCTTATCAAATTCTTCTTCAGTTTTATAAATTGGTACAATAACAACCTGAAATGGAGCTAATTTTGGAGGCAAAACAAGGCCATTGTTATCAGAATGAGCCATAATTAAGGCTCCCATTAGTCTTGTTGAGACACCCCACGAAGTCGCCCAAACATATTCTTCTTTATTCTCTTTATTTAAAAACTTCACATCAAAAGCTTTAGCAAAATTTTGAGCTAAAAAATGTGATGTCCCACATTGCAATGCTTTACCATCTTGCATTAAGGCTTCTATGCAATAAGTTTCTTCCGCTCCAGCAAATCTTTCATTTTCTGATTTAGTACCAATTAAAACCGGAATGCCCAAATATTCTTGAGCAAAACTCGCATAAACATTTATCATTTTCTCAGCTTCTTCTAAAGCCTCCTGTTTACTCGAATGAGCCGTATGCCCTTCCTGCCAAAGAAACTCCGCTGTTCTTAAAAAAAGACGTGTACGCATCTCCCACCTCACTACATTCGCCCACTGGTTAACCAATAATGGCAAATCTCGGTATGATTTAATCCAATTTCGATAAGTGTTCCATATAATAGTTTCAGATGTAGGTCTAACAATCAATTCCTCTTCAAGCTTTGCATCCGGATCAACCTCTATACCCCCTTTTTCACTATTTCTTAATCTGTAATGAGTAACAACTGCACATTCCTTTGCAAAGCCTTCGACATGACTTGCTTCTTTGCTAAAAAAAGATTTGGGAATAAACAAAGGAAAATATGCATTTACATGTCCCGTCTCTTTAAACATCCCATCCAAAACAGCCTGCATCTTTTCCCAAATGCTGTAACCATAAGGTTTTATAACCATGCATCCTCTAACTGCAGAATTCTCTGCTAAATCAGCTTTTAAGACCAAATCATTATACCACTGTGAATAGTTTTCTTCTCTGTCTGTAAGTACTTTTGCCATATATTTTTGGTATGAATTTTGCTATAAAAAATGTCAAGTTCTTTAAATTTTTGTCAAAACTATAAAAATTCATAATATCATGAAAAAATTATTTTACTTATCGCTAATTATTTTAATCGCAGCAAGTTCCTGCACAATAAATTTATACACCACAGGAGGCTACGATGATGTTTATTATTCGCCTGATGAAATCTCAGGTAAAGTAACAACCAACACGTCTTCAGTTGATAAGGATAAAGCCACTTATGAAGAGACTTTTAATTCCGAATTCAATGAAGAAACCGTTTCGTCTGATTATTATAATCCGAATGAATCGAACGATTACTATTATGAGGACGGGTATAATTCAGAATCATATTACGACGAAAACGGAACGTATGTTGAAAATAACTATTATTATGGTGATTATTATGAAAATGATGATTACTACGGTTATTCATCGTATTTTCACAATTTCGGACATCACTACGCACCATATTATTACTATGACCCATATTACTCATACTGGGACTGGGGTTGGTCATGGAATTCAGGTTGGTATGTAGGTTACTATAGTTGGTATTCTCCTTACTACTATTGGGGCTCGCCATATTATTACTGGGGTTACCCATACTACAACAGTTATTATGGTTACGGTTGGAATAACGCATATTGGAATGGCTACCATGACGGCTATAACGATGGTTACTGGGGCAATAACTGGTACGGAAATGATGGTTATGCAGATAATACCTGGGGCAGCAATTATTATGGACATCGCGGTTCAACAGGTGGTAATGGTTCATCATCTACTGAAACACCTAGAGTACCGGAAGTAAATACTGATAATGGGATAACTCATACCGGAGGAAACTCACTTATCGACAACGAAAGCAAAAACAATCGTACAAATAATGACAATACAAATCCTGTAGTAACTGATAAAAGACCAATAGATGCTGAATCTGTTTCAAATTCTGGCAGGGATTCCGGTACAGGAAATAAAGATAATAATACTTCAGGTCGAGATAATTTTAATACAAACGAAAATATTAAAGATAATAGTAATGTTATTCGTACACCGGAAGTATCTAAAAATAACAATCCATCAGTACAAGTAGATCCTTCTAAGAATACAGGTAGAACAGAAAATAACACCGTTAATACCAATACTTCAAGCAACAAGACTCCTGTTGACAATTCGGGGTCAAGAACATACAACAAACCTGAATATAATTCCGGAAGCAATTATAATGTAAATAAAACCGATAATTCAGGTAGCAATAGAACTGGAAATTCAGGAAATGTTAACACATCTACAAATAAGACACCTGTAAGCAGAGGTAATACAGATGTGAATACAAACAATAATCAAAATTACACTCGTCCTAACAGCGGATCGTCAAATTACAATAACAACAGTTATACAAGACCTTCTAATCCTACTCCGTCAACTAACAGAAACAATAGCAGTTCTGGTTCTGTTAATAGTTCTTCATCGAGTAACAGGAATACAAGTAATTCTGGGTCTGTAAACAGTTCTTCTTCAAGTAATAGAAGTTCAGGAAGTACAGGAAGTTCGTATTCAGGTAGCAGCTCATCTTCAAACAGAAGCTCAGGAAGTACAGGAGGTTCGTATTCAGGTAGCAGTTCATCTTCAAATAGAAGTTCAGGAAGTTCATATTCGGGAAGTAGTTCTTCCGGAAGCAGTTCTTCAGGAGGCTCAAGAAGTTCTGGTAGCAGCAGCTCATCAGGAAGCAGTTCTTCAAGCGGTAGTTCATCAGGTGGTAGAAGATAATTAAAAATACAGTTATGAAAAGAATTATTATAGTACTTGGCATCTTAACATCGTTAGCCTCAATAGGTTATGCACAAAACGAAGTTGATGCATTAAGATATTCAATGCTAAATCCGGGAGGTACAGCAAGATATACAGCAATGGGAGGTTCTTTCGGAGCATTAGGTGCTGATCCCTCAGTTCTTTACTTTAACCCCGCCGGAATGGGAGTTTATAAATCTTCTGATTTTTCATTTTCGACAGGCTTCGTTATCACAAATAACTATGCAAATTTTGGAGGTAAAGAAACTTCTGATTATGATTTTAACTTCAATATAAATAATATTTCATACATCGGAACTATTCCGGTCAACAACAACAATGGTCTAACGTCAATAAATATTGGTTTTTCATATAACAGATTAAATAACTTTAATGAAAATATTCTAATTGATGGAACCAATGATTACAATTCAATGACTGATTGGTTTGCTGCACGTGCTAACGGAATGCACTATTCTAACCTATACGGAGATGATAATTTCTATTCAAATCTGGCATGGGAATCTTATCTTATAGATCAAAACCTTCCTGATACAATGAGTTATGTCAGTGCATATTATGGACAATATGGACAAAATCAGAAGCAATTTATCTACAGAGAAGGAAATCAGGGTGAATACAATTTTGCTTTATCAGCCAATATTATGCAAAAAGTATTTGTTGGAGCTTCCATGGGACTTCAATCAATTCGCTACGAAGAAGTTAAAACCTTACAGGAAAATGATGTTGATGACCTGATTGCTGATTTTAATTCATTCAGTTTTAAAGAGTATTTAGAGACCAGAGGTTCGGGAATAAATTTCAAAGTTGGTGTCTTGTTTGCTCCTACACCTTGGGTTAGGTTCGGAGGATCAGTTCATACTCCAACATTCTTCGATTTGAATGACAACTATTATACAAGTATAAGTTCATCTTTTGAAGACCCGAATAAATCTCACAAAATTGATTCCTACTATGGTAATTTCGATTATGAACTAACTTCTCCATTCAAAGCAAATGCAAGTTTGGGATTTATTATCGCAAAACAAGCTTTAATAAATGTGGATTATGAATATGTTGACTACTCTTTGGCTCGTTTGAGAAGCTTTGATTATGGATTTTTTGACGAAAATAATAATATAAGAAACGAATACAAAGCTTCACACAATGTAAAACTTGGTCTGGAATACAGATTTGGACCTTTAGCTTTTAGAGCAGGTGGAGCATATTACGACACGCCATACACATCTGGTCATATTAACAGCGGTTCAAATTATTTGGTATATAGCGGAGGAATGGGATTAAGATCTGACTATATGTACTTTGATGTTTCTTATTCGTATATTTCAGGCAATAATACATACTTTATGTACGAAGGCTATGGTGTTAACAGCCCTGCTACAGATATTACAATGGCAAGAAGCCGAATAGTGACAACTTTAGGATTTAAGTTCTAAATAAATACCCTATATATTAACTACCTGTTAATTAGTAAAATAATTTTCAGGTAGTTCCGTTTTAAATAAAATATGTTTTTTTAAAATATTTTATAAAAAACATAACCTTTTTAAATTAAATTCGTAATGATTGCGTAATTGAAAAAATTAATGTTATTAAAAAAGATCGGATAATAGACAAATGAGACAATTAAAAATCACAAAATCAATTACTAATCGTGAAAGTGCATCTCTCGATAAGTATTTACAAGAAATCGGAAAAGAAGAATTAATTACAGTTGACGAAGAAGTTGAACTGGCGCAACGCATAAAACAAGGCGACAGAATTGCATTGGAAAAGCTAACCAGAGCAAATCTTCGTTTCGTAGTTTCAGTTGCAAAACAATACCAAAATCAAGGACTAAGTTTACCTGACCTTATTAATGAAGGCAATTTGGGCTTGATTAAGGCTGCTGAGAAATTTGATGAAACTCGTGGATTTAAATTCATATCTTATGCTGTTTGGTGGATTAGACAATCTATTTTACAAGCTTTGGCCGAACAGTCTAGAATTGTTCGTTTGCCATTAAATCAGGTTGGTTCCTTAAATAAAATAAATAAAGCTTTTTCTAAATTTGAACAAGAAAACGAAAGAAGACCTACTTCAGAAGAACTTGCAAAAGCTTTAGACTTACCGGAAGAAAAAGTTATTGACACATTAAGAGTTTCAGGTCGTCATGTATCGGTCGATGCTCCATTTGTTAATGGCGAAGAAAACAGTTTATTGGACGTTCTCGAAAATTCTGATCTTCCAAATACGGACTCTAAACTTATAAGTGAATCACTGGCAAAAGAAATTGACAGAGCATTAGCAACTCTTACCGAAAGAGAAAGAGACATTGTAAAACTTTTCTTCGGAATTGCTTGTCAGGATATGACATTAGAAGAAATCGGCGACAAATTCGGTCTCACCAGAGAAAGAGTTCGTCAAATTAAAGAAAAGGCAATTAGACGTTTAAGACATTCATCAAGAAGTAAATTGCTTAAAAGTTATTTAGGATAAATGTGGGGCAGTTTAGACTGCCTTTTTTATTGCTTTACTACCTTATATCTGTATTTTTGTTTTGAATCAATAATATTAATGAAATATGTACCTGTATTAAGATCAGACATATCAATTTTAGTTTTTGTTTCAGCAGTATTTATTGTCTTAACTACGCGACCTGATATATCGAACATTTGTATTATTAAACACTTATTTTCTAATGATTCTATTATTAGTTGACTATCAACAGGATTTGGATATACCAATACATTGTTAAACAAACTCAATGGTGAAATATAACCTACATCTGCAACTGTTGCTGAATCATTATATTCACAGCCATTAGCATCTGTTAATGTAAAATAATATACTCCGTAAGATAATTCGGACATCGTGAAATCTGTAGTTTGGTCATCCCATATAATACAAACAGGTTGTGCCCCTGAAACAATGTCAACGCTAATTGAACCAAGCTGGAAACCAGTAAAATTTTCTATTATAACAGAATAAATCAACTGTTCAAAGTTTTCAATTGAAACAGAATTTGAAGCAGTACATGAATGTGCGTCAGTAACCGTTAAAATGTATGTTCCCGGCTCTTGAACAGAAATTGCATAAGTATTACAATCATTACTCCAATGATATTCTGCAAATTCATTATCAGGACTTAAGACAATATCAGTACCGTAGCAAATAGTTGTATCATTTCCAAGTTCAAACGAAGGTTGAGATAAAAATGCGTGCAATGGAGTTATTGCAGAAGCACAAATCGAATCAAACCCTTCCATTACTTCAATGTCATAAAAGAAATACCAAAAACTTTCGCTGTAATTATTGCCTGTGAAAGAAATTAAATCAGGTACAGTAAATGGATACCCTATGTTTGGACCTCCGTAATCTCCTGAATAAGATAAATTATTCGACAAATTAACATGTATGGCATAATCCTCACCTTCATCTATCTGAAAATTAATCTCAATAATACTTTCACCATCACTAATATTTAATGTTCTGGTATCAAGTATTTCTCCTCCAGAATTCTTTAATGTTATTGTTCTCTCCGCAGTTCCAGAAGCAAATACTTTAGCAGTTTTTATTGTCAAATCGCAATAAGCATCAAAATACACAGCTCTGTCAATGCTAAAATTAAAGTACCCTCCAACACCTGAATTATCTGTAATTCCAACATGTTGAGACTCATTATTTGCAACATACTGATAATAGATTGTAGAATCAGCAAGCAGATTTTCTAAAGTAAAGCTATTATAAATCAACTCAGGTACATCGCTTGCAGGATCAATATACCAATTTACATCACCATATCCCTGAGGGGCGTGAAAAACAATTGTTTCGCCAGGATTACAAAAATATTTGTCAGCAATAAAAGGTGGGTCAGGCCTTGATATCTCAATAAAAGATGGAACTTGCAAAAAAGAAGTTCCATGTTCATTGGTAATTTGCAAACTCACATCATAATAGCCATTCATAAGATATGTATTCACAGGATTCTGTTCTGTTGAAGTATGGCCATCCCCAAAATCCCACAACCATTCTGTTGCAGGTGGATTACAAATACTATAATCAAAAAACCTCACTTCCCCTGTGCAATTATTAACATCAGATTTAATAAAACCTGCAACAGGAGCTCCTATATCATTGTCAATGCAAAACTCAACTGATTCTGAAGTTGCAAATTCGCCACCATTATCAATTTCCACATTATCTGACAAATTTTCGATAAGATAATACCCTTCTCCATAAGTACAGCAAATACCATCGCCATATTCATCATAGATAGTAAAAGTATAACAACCCTGTACAAGACACAAGATCTCCTGGTAAAGTGAGTTTGATTCAAAATTATCTCCTTGAGCTATTATCAGATCATTTGAATTCTTAAGAACCCAGGAAGTTTCATAGCCAAAACTATCAGTAAATACTGATATTTGAACTTGTTTGCCGAATGAATAATTAAAACTAAATCCAATTGAATTATTTATCGTATTTTGATCAGGTGTTTCTCCTAATATTGAACAGTGAAAAAAAATAGCATGATTTCCACTGTTAATCATCAAAGGACCAAAATTTATCAAAACGCTATCTCCTGCAGGCAGTACTTCTGAAATAGTTTTAGAATTAATAGGATAGTGATCCAAACGATATAAAACTGAAAATGAATCTACGTCAAAATCTGAATAGTTTTTTATCCAAACTGATGGTGTTAGTGTATCATGGCCACAATACTCTGATACCGGACTTTCAACTTTACAGATACCCAAATCTCCTATTTTACCTTTATCTTCAGAACCCTCTGGAAGTATATAATCAGAACTACATTTTGAAACATTATGAATAAAACTATTTTCAAACGCAAAGGCCTTATTTAAAACAATTGCGAGGAAAAATACAGCTAAATATTTTACATGTTTTTTAATCATTTCGAGCTGATAAATTAATATTACTTATTCCTTCAGTAGTTTTATCAATCCTTTAATTTTGATGATGCCCACTTTATACCAAAACTAAACTTTGTCAACTTCAAGTGAATTTTTATTGATTCAACAAAACTAGCTCGAGAAATTTTAACATCATACTTTTGACACATCTTATAAAACAAAGATTTCTTAAGAAATAGGGACTTACTAATTTTATTTCTTCTCCACTCCTCATTTACCCAATGAATAACATACCATTCATCAGGAATTGAAATATTTTTTTTCAGTATTTTCCTTATCAAATCCCAACTATCCGGATTAGAAAATGTTTTAATGTATTTATTAAGACCAAGAATTTTCACATTATCAACCAAAATTTGTATAGGCAAATGCCAATCCCTGTTATTTTCATCTACTTTTCTAACAGCCTCTTCAAAACACTTCTTCATCAACGGACTATCTTTCGGGCATTTCATTATATTACCGACAAGGGATAAGGAATGGTGTGTCCTGAATACATATTCTTCTTCAAAATCTAAGGGCTTAAGGCAGGTAACATCCATATCAGTCCACCAGCCCCCATAAAGATAAAGAAGCTTGTATCGGAAGATATCACTAAACCCTGCATAACTGCCTTTACCATGCCCAAATTGATTAGAATGCTTATAACAAAATACATTTTTTCGCGGAAATATTTCATTGGCATCTTTTAAAATTGCACCATCAGGTAAAGAAGTTTCTATTGTATCATATGCCCAAAGGATAAATTCATGCCCATTTTTCAAGAAAGATTTTATCGTAAGGATTTCTGTAGGAGATAGCTTTGTCCCTATCCACAAAGCATTGACTATCTTGTTATCATCTTGCATGCAGTGAATATTTGAATCTCAAAGATAATAAAAAATGTACTAATGTTATCACATCTCTTAGAATTTTAAAAGAATATTTTAACAGAACTCTGCTAGATGAATTTGAAAAAAACATAGTCAAATATTTATTACAAGTTTGATAAAAATTTTAAATATCACTAAAAACAATTATTTTTGCTCTACAATAGAGAGAAATGAGAATGTCCTTTTACAAACTTTATGAATAGTTAATTGCTTTTGCACAATATTTGCTAAAGCCAAAACTTTAAAATTTAAAACATGAAAAAACATTTATTACTTATTATCGGAATAGCATTTAATTATGGATTATTTGCAATTGATGCACCAGGTATTACTTCACCATCAAATGGCTCAACGAATCAACCGGTTACAATAACTCTTGACTGGTCAAGCGTTACCGGGAATGAAGGATATTTGTACCAACTGGATACTGTTCCAAGTTTTGATTCTCCATTATTACTTGAGGGAGAAACCGCAACAAATTCATCTCAAATCGGAGTTACGAATTTGTTTTTTAGTCAAACATATTACTGGCGTGCAGCAACTAAATCGGGAGTTGAAGTTTCGGAATGGTCAGCAACTTGGAATTTCACAACAGCAAGTACGATAAATAATGTATCACCTTCTAACGGAGCTATAAATCAACCTGTTATGGTGGAATTAGACTGGAGTAGTATCACAGGAAATACAGGCTATATTTATCAAATTGACACATTATCAACTTTTGATTCACCTTTACTGGTCGAAGG
>JAKQEK010000355.1 GCA_029558535.1 Bacteroidota bacterium
GGTTTTATATATCCTGCTCTTGGTATTGCATACTCACTCACCCATGTTTTGTAGCCATCAGTGTGTTCAACCACGCCATACATTTTGCTTCTATCCTGCCACCACATTCCACTTTCATGGAGATATGTTGTTCCAGCTACACCAATTATTGAAAAATCTGAATTATTGAATTTACTTAACAATAACCTGCCCCAAGTTCTTGTCCTGATTGTGATATCATTATGGCAAAATACCATTATTGCATCTTCAGAATTATGCTCTTTTATTGCCTGATTGTATATTTGAGGTAATGAAAATTGATTAAAATTGGGATAACATACGATTTTATGCTTAACTCCAATTGTATCAGAAATATGTTTTATGAATTTATTATTTGCTTCTTCAGATAAATGAGAAGAAAATACAACAACAATATTATCTTTTTTCATTGGTTAATGATTTATGATTAGGTAAATATCTTCTGACATATTCCTTTTGTAATAGTAATTTAAGTGTTTTTACATCTGATATTATTCCAGTAAGTATATTATATGCATAAATTTTCTGTAAATCCCGCAAGTCTTTTAATTGTTCAATTGTTGCAGTGTTTCTAATTCCACTATAACTATCACCAAAAACAATAAAATTTAAAGCACGATTAATATCTTGATACATTGGCGGGAAATTGATTCTCCATGTCCTTGAAATTGCATCCATTAAATCATTATTACCAAGACCTGCAGCATGCCTAAATTCAATCAATTCGTCATATACATATTTAATTACTTGATATTTAAATTCTGGACTAAGCCACATGGCAAAATCTATATAAAGATACGGATGCATATATACTTTATCAGGTTTTTTTCCACTTGCGGTATTTTTACCCTTTATTGTGATAACTGCTTGAAAATAACCATAGTCATTTTTCTGACTATGGCTTTCTTGCTCATTTATCTCAGCAATAAATCTTTTTGTTGAATCAAGATTAAGAAAATTTATTATTTTTTTTTCTTTATTTAATACATTCCATTGCTTCAATAAATAACTTGCGTCAAAATAACCATCCTTGGTTCTTTGTACGACAATATAATTTCCCATTTGTCTGTTCATCTCAACAGACGTTTTCATTTTCGGATATTCGTGTGTCATTATTATATTTACAATTTATGCAACTGCAAACATAATAAAATCTAAATTAAAAGTCAAGTGTTTTGCTTGTTGTATGCAGATAATATTGCTTCATAATCTGCTCTGGCTTTTCCAAGCGGAAATGGAATACGAATTGTTACTCCATCTGGAATATCAAACTCTGAAACATATTGAGGATTTGCATATAAAATAAGAAAATCATAAAATGGATTGCCATAATATTTTTGAGATAGCTTATCCAATCTGCTAAATCCAAAATTCCAGTTTTCAAACTTATCACTTGGATTTACTGGCAAACTTACAAATGGCATTGAATCGGTTGTTCCGTCACCATTTTTTAAAATTGCATATCTGTTATAATCTACGTGTGGCATTTTTATTTTTCTTTAAGTATTTCTCTTGGATACAAATCCAACTTTTTTATCTCAGATTTATTTGCTTCAATTGTGGCATTATATGCTTTTATTAGAGCATTCTGTTCATTTGTTAAAATACCTTCTCTATAAGATGCCTGTGAATCAGCAATTTTTGAAGGTAAATTATAAAGTCCTTGGTCAGTAAATGTTGAATTCGCATAATAATTGAATGATACGGCATTCTGAAGTGCATCGATAGGACCTTTCAACGACTGACCACCGATTATCTTTACTTGTAATGTTATTTTTGCCATCATTGGCTGCATACCAAATCCTTCTGGGTTCATATCCCAAGTAGTATCAGCATAGTCAATAGTTACGGTTTCAATAACAATTTTCGTATAGAAAAAGTCACCAACTCTCAATATGCAAATTGGCTGACGACCAAATACTGAATTTCTTGCTCTTAATATTCCGTCTTTATTAACTTCAGATTCATATCTGATTGCAGCACCCTGCCTTGTACATTGATGCAAGAATGTCAAACGTTTATGAAAATCTTCAGGTGTCTGTGAATGAAATACAGGATAGAAATAATTTTTACTTGCAGATTTAAATCCATGCAATATACCATCTTCTTCAATACCTCTTTGATTTAACACACAGCCTTCAGCAGCAGAAATTTTACTTTCTCTTATCTGAGTGTTATATGAATCAACATCTCTTTGATATTGTTCAAGAGCAGTAATATCGTCTTTAGATAATTGAGGTGCTTTTGGTTCTGGCTGATTTGCATTCTTTTTAATTAAAATTCTTGCACTTCTTTCCTGAACTGTCTGACTTCTTGGAATTCCAGCAGCAGTAGCACCCTGAGAACCTGATTTTGTATCACCAACACTACCATCGGGGATTGTTGGGTCATAAGTAACTTCAATAGCATCTGCACCCTGTCCGAACATTGCTCTTAATCTTGATTTAACAAGATTAATTGCTGTATCTGCCCTACGCTTACCCAATGCTTCGTTATATGTCATTCCCTTTTCAACATCAGTTGTGATTTTTTCTGTGTATAACTGAGATGCACCACCATAAATATAAACACTATATAATTTTCTATTTTCTTCATCATTAAATATTCTATGAAGTTCTGAATTAAGAAAAGAATCACCAAACTGACCAGTCAATCCAGTTGCTGTATATTGATTAAGGGTAGTTGGGTCAAACCCAGAAGCAAATCTATATTTTTTTGTTCCACCATCATCATATTCTTCAAGTGAATTTTCAGGAATAAAGAAAACCTGACTGTTATAACCATAATCGCTATTATCGCCAATAACATTTGAATTAAATCCTAAAACAATATTATACTGCCAATCAGTCCACATTTTCTGAACAATAGTATTAACATCATCAGTAATATTTGGATTAATTCCACTTGGCACTCTTGGAACATCATTTGGAAATACCAATAATATTTCCTTTGAAGTTAAAATTTCTGGCTCTTTTGGCTTTGTCGGTACTGGTGGCGGTGGTGGCGGTGGAAAACTGCTGCCAAATGGGGGAAATGAAACACCATCTCCACCAAATGCAAAGAATTCGGCAATTTCTCTTTGTCTATCACCGTTTTTTCCGCTTCTATAATTCTTTAACTGAGGTGGATAATCAACAAGTAATGTAAAATTAATTGTTGCACTTCTTTCTGAATTCTGATAATTATACATCGGCTCATTTCTTCCAACCATAACAGTTGGTTCAAATTTAGCTGTTGCAACCTCATTTATTTCAATATCATATGGTGGAAACCACATCATTCGACCACCAAACAATCCAACTTCACATATTGGAATTGGTGAACCATATTCGTCATCCATTATTCCATATGTTCCATTATTAATAACCCTAACAGCAAGATTTTCAATTGAAAACATAAGGTTTTTATTATCAACCTCACCTTTTAATTTATCTAATGTTGGATGTATTCTTGGCATAACGGTTTTATATATAACCGAATTTTCATTACCACCATATACTTCATTTCCATTAAATCTTATTGCTTTGGCAAACCTATCATATTGGTCTAATGCATTATGCTGGCGTACACCAGTTTTTAATGCCTGACCGCTTTTTTGTGCATATGTACTATTATTACCCTTCCATAATCCCGCACCATTAAATCCAACAAGTTTTGCATTTTTCGTAAATGCTTTTCTTGTTGTATCAACAAACTGTCCTTCACTGGCAATTAATAAATTCCTTGTATATTCAAGAAGTCCAGCTTTTATGTTAAATGGATTAGAATTTAAAAAATTATCATTACCAGCACCATCAACAGCAGGAGTAATTTGGCTATTAACATCAACAAAATCACCACGATACTGTCCAACTTTATTATTGGTTATATTGTTTACACCATCTCTACCCCAAATAAGCCTTGGATTTGAAAAACCGCCAGCATCATTGCTGAATTCCGTATTATTTTCAACCCAAAGATTTTGAGAATCTTTATCCCAAGCATATTCGTTAATATTAACAATTCCTGTTCCGAAATATCTATCAACAACATCAGAATTATGTCCATATTCAGCACTAAAACTTGTAATATTTAATGTTGAATTAATCATGTTCTGATTAGCAGCCACTAATGATTGTGAATTTAATCCCAATAAATTAAAATATGGGGAAAAGACTGCATTATTAAAATCAAAATATTTTTTATCATCACCACCTTCACCCAAATTTTTATCACCACCACCTAATACTGAACTCACTGGTAATATCTGAATTTTTTCTTCAGCAGCATATGTGTAAAATGTTGTATCAGCATCTGGTAAATTATTTGGTCGATAAATGTTTTGGTTTGCAGCATTATACATGAATTCCAATTGCGCCTTACCAGTATTCTTCAAATAATCGCTATATGTTGGATTTTTCTGAAATGGATAATCCTTCGCTGGATGTGGCGTTGGCGTAGTGCGAAAAAATAATCTGTCAACAAAATTTTCAAAATTTGTTGCATCTTCTTTTATTGTAATGCGTAAATCCTTATTGGCAGTAAATAGCTTAGTATCCTTATTTCCATCAAATAAATTTGATACTTTGATTGTTGGAAATGTTTGCTGTGCAAGATTAGATGCAAAGTTATGCATGAACTGCTTACCCAACATCATTAATCCAATATCAGTTAATGGTGTCGGATTGGTAATAAGCCTACCATAAACAGTATTCTTTAAGTTATATGATTTAAATGGAGTTATACCCTCTATAATTGTACCTATTGCGTTTACCACATTGCTTGCATACATTTTATTTTGCAATGGATATTCCGTATTCGGTGCATATAAGTTTCTTGCCTCTAATTGATTTCTCAATTTAGCCGAACTACTTAAAAGTCTTGAATTAGGTACGTTTGCAGTATCGTTATCTTCAGGATTTAATGTAGTGTAAGGTACTTCTGCCATTTATCTTTTATTTTAAGATAAATACTTGCAGAATAAATTTGTAAATTAATGAGAATTCCTGAAAATTTCTATTTTATCTTTTAAACATTTTTTTTCAAAAGTTTCAACCGCTTCAAGTACTGTTATCTGTCGTTTTGGAGTTTTCCATCTCCAATCTTCATATTCTTCATCGTACATATATATTCCTTCAACAATTTTATCATATGCAATAATATGTTCATTCTTTGGAGTATTATGTTTGAAAAGAATACAAATTGCTACCGCTCCACCTTTATGAAGCACATGTATTAAATTTTTATATGCCAAATCCTGACCAAAAGGCATGTAATGTCCTTCCTTTTTGCCCTCTAAAAATACAAATGCCTTTGCATTATAGTCAATAAGTCCATCGATATCTGTCGGAGTTATCTTGCCATTTCTTTCCAGATTCACGAATAAAATTCTTTGATTAAAAGCATCTTCGTTTTTTACTTTATCCCTATTAATGTCATTTTCACCTTCCATATCTTTAATATTTTTAATTAAGACAAATTTAAACATTTTTTTCATTAAAACAAAAAATACTTGCACAATAATTTTCTATTATCTACTTTTATCTTGCCAAAAACTTGCCCAATACGATGCGGGGGATTTATAAATGAACCTATCTACAGGTCAAATATTGAAGGGATAAGAATTAAATTGAGGTTAAATCAAAACTTTAAAAAATAAGTAAAAAAATATTGATTTTTATATCAAATTTCTTTGAAATCAACGAATTAATATGTATCTTTGATATGTGGTTGAAATCTGGTACAGATTTAAAAATAGTACCCCCTGCGTTATATTGATTTTGATTAAATTCGCAGAAGTTAATCACAAAACACTTTGTAAATTCGTGCTTGACTCGTAGAGGTAAGTAAAGCGGTTTTGCGATTTCGACCCTGTGGCTGATGCCACTCCGCTAAAGCGTTAGCGAAAACGCTGGCGAAGTTACAAAAAAAAATTGACAATTACAAGACTTTTTGCGATTGTCAATTTTTTGTTAATAAATTAACACTATTTTGTAAACAGAATTATCTTCCTCTTAAACCACCTCTTGCTCTTTCAGAATGTTCAACAAGAGCGTCATATCTAATGGTTTTTTCAGTAAATCTTTCACCGTCTATATTTAATGTAATATCACTTACCATTGCAATACGTTTATCTGCAAATTCAACTTTCAATGGATTTTTTAATATTGAAGCTAAGTCAGCAAGTGCACCACCACCCTTAATATTTATTTTTCCGATTGATGCCAATGCATTAGCTACCATGACAAAATCATCGGCACTTCCTGATAATGCGAGTTTCATTGCAGTTAAAGCACCACCAACTCTTTCAACACCTTCACTATTTCTTGACATTCTTGCAAGTGCATTATTAAATGCAAATAGCATTGGAATTCCACCCATACCCATTGCTACTGTTATTGCGCCAACTCCACCTGCAACACCAAGTAATTGTTTTCCAGCACCAGTACCAGAAGCATTCATTTTGGCAATACCTTCTGCCATTTTTCCAATTCCCACCGTTGCTAACCTAATTCCAAATCCAATACCAACAAATGCTGCACCTAATGCAAGAAATCCAAGTGCACCTGCTGATGCAGCACTACCTGCAAGTGCAATACCAATAGCTGCAGCAGGAAATGCTATTGCCATTGTCATTGCTATATTTTGTAATGCTTTTGCTTGTTCAGGAGTTAAATCTTTCATTGCTGTGGCAAGTTTAGCAACGCCTTCTGCAGCAAGCATAATTCCTGCACCCATACCAGCACCAGCAGCACCAATTCCAATACCTTTTCCTAATCCAGAAAGTCCTGCACCAGCACCTGCTTTTAAACCACCACCAGCAGCACCGCCTACACCACCTGCTCCACCACCTGCTGCTCCAGCTTTCCCAAAAATACCTGTAAATTTACTTAAAAAAGTGCCAAATATTGATGGTAATCCTCTAATTGCACCAACAATTCCACCAATTGCACCAATTGATTTAACAAGTATAAATGTTATTGCTGTTGCACCACCAAGAAATTTAAGTAATCCGCTTAAAAATGGACTTTTTGTAATGGCATCTATTGCACCAGTGATTTTTTCTGCAATTGGTCTGACTGCATCTAAAACAGTCTTAACACCTCTAAGCATTGGTAATAAAACAGATTTTAATTCATTTATTGTTGCCTTAAATGCTTCATCAAATGTCTGTGCTTGTTTTGCACGTGCTTCAAGTGAAGATTGTTCTTTAACAAACGATTCGGCTTGGTCTCTGGTTAATGTGGAAATATCTCGCATTGTGCCACCAAGCATAACTTGGAATTTACCTGTAGATGAATCAAATTTAGCTGCTCCTTCGATAAGTTTTTTCTGATTTTCAGTTAAACCAGCAGCAGCCAATTGTTTATCCATTGTATCCAAGTCAAGCCTTCTTTGAGCAATTTCAGTCATTTCTTCCTGTGAAATACCTAAAGATTTAGCAACTTGTGCAAGACGGTCACGGTCTGCAGGACTTATAACTTTTTCAAATACACCTTCTGAATTCTTTTTGAAATTAAAAATACCTCTGGTCATTTCAGATATTTTTTCATTCATTTTATCAGGTTCATTACGAGCCATGTACAACCACTGGAACGGGTCCATCTTCGCAAACTCCCCACCCATTACCTGTAAATTAGCACCTAATTCAATTACTTGTTCAAGACCTCTGGTAGCTTCAGCAACATTTAGAGCAGTAGCCATACTTACTCTTGTTTTTTCAGCATCCATAGCCATTTGACCAAATGCTTTAACACCACCCTGAAATGTAAATGTGCTTAATTTCTTAAAATTATCGGTTACAGTCTTTAATACTTTTGTGGTATTCACACCCATTCTTTCAGAAGTATCAACAACACCCTGAACAAGTTCCATTGTATTTTGGGCATCAACACCCATAAATTCAAACTGTGCTGCAAGTCTTGTTGCCTGTTCAACGCCTAATCCAGTACCTTTACCAATTGCGAGAACACTTTTTACCATTTCATCTGATAATGCAACTGCTCTACCAGTTTCATCAGCAAATCCAGTCATAACTGCTTGAACATCCTGAAGACCGCCACCTAATTTTGCAGCATATAAAGCAGATTGTTCAAATGAATTTCTCATCATATCTGCTTTAGTTCCAGATAATCCTAAATTAAGAATTGTTTGACGGATTACTTTATCATTTTCATTAAGAAATCCCCAGAGTTTTCTTGCTTTATTAGCTATATTATCATAAAGTCTTCCACCCTCTGCAATTCTTTTATTATGTTCAACAAGTTCTTTATTTATTCTTCTAATTTCCTGATATTCTCTTTCTTGTTGTGCAACCAAATCATTTAATGCTTCAACTCCTTTATCACTTAACAAGCTGAAGTTATCCATCATTTCATTAATCAATTTTTGCCTATCAGCATATTCTTCCTGTCTTGCTGCAAGTTTTTGCTGACCATCAGAAATTGCATCAAAAGAACCTTCCATTTTTTTGAATTGGTCATATGCTCTCTGTAGACTTTCGCCAAGAATTTTTGCTTTTTCTTCTTCTCTTGCCATGTTGATTAATGATTATTTCTATATAAATACAAAAGACCGAAATTTTTATTATCTCGGTCTTAAACTGTTTCTTCTTTGTGCCTGTTCTGTCAACCTTTCAATTTCTTCATTTTCCTTTTGTAATAAAAATAGAAAATGTCGTCTTCGATAAACTGGTAATTTTTCAATATAATCTGCCTGAAACTTAGCGTGCTTGGTTAGAATGAAAATTTCTTCATCTACCATTTTTTTATACTCACCCGCTAAGTTGAGGGGAAAAAAAAATCAACACCGATTGTTAGATTGGCTATAAATTTATATCCGTCTTTTGCCATGAACTCATATGCCATATCAACATCAGGACTTACATCAATAATTTTTTTACGAATTGTAAATGCATCAAGTGCTGGCATGGCATCAATAAATTTATCAATATATGACCTGTCAGTTTTTTCATTTATTGCAACAACATGTGCTTTTAATTTCATTGTTGCATAATGATTAAAGTCCTCACCATATGCTTCTTGTAATGCCTGTGCCTTTCTATAAAGCATATTTTCTTCACCAGAAGTTAAAAGCCTGAATGTCACAGTCTTTTTACGCATAGGTATTTCAACTTTAAAATGACCAAATTCATCTGGCATTTCTTTTAGTTCTTTATACCTTAATTTAAGTAAGTCAACAGTAGACTTAAATGGTATAGCTGTACGTGGGTCAGGTACATTAACACTATAATCTGCACCATAACTTGAAGTACGAAGGAATAGAATTATGGCACTCCTGTCTCCCGTAAGCAAATCATCAATATTTACATTAGGTGTCTTAATCTTCCTCTTTAGTAAAACATCAATAACTGTCCCATTTTCAATCAGTGATGGAGTTGTTAATAAATCCTCATCTCTTGATGTCATATACTCAACAGCAACCTCAGAGAGACCATCTTGATAAAATAGTCCTCTTGACGGTAATTTAACAATTTCATATGAAGTCATTAAATCGGGGTCAGTTTCCTTTGACATTGTTTTTTCAAAATCCTCTGGGTTGAAAGGTTTTGCTTTTGGTATTTCATTACCAACAGCTTTTCTGTTATCAGGATTACTTTCAATTTGCTGCTTATATTTTTTCAGCATTTCCTGAACATTTTCTTTTTGCGGAGCACTTTCTGATTGTTGTTTAGCCATTTTATAAATTTTTATATTTTATTATTGTTTTTGATAAATACTGGAAAAAAAATTTTTTATCGATTTTCAAGATTTTTAATTAAAATTCGTATTAGCATATGTAAACATATGTATTTAATACAGTTTTTTATAATTATGATTATCTAAAGCAAAGATTTACGTGGAAAAAAAGATTTTGGTTGTATATGTTGGTGTTGCAGGAATTCGTGGAGAGGATATTGAATACTTCGTTCATAAAATAGTAAGTAAAATAACTCCGACTACTTTTGAAGGAGAAATTATTGTAATTCCAATACAATCCTTAGATACAAGAATTGAATGTATTAATCCAAAATACATTACTGAAGAAAATTTAGTGAAAGAGCACACTGAATTAATGAAAGAATTAAATGATGAACTCCGTCATCAGGCAGAGCAATTAAAACAATTTTACGAGAATGAGCAGAAAGATACGAGTGGGCATTGATATTAATGAAGTATTGAGAGCAAGATGGCTTCAATTTGATAGATTTTATGCCCAAGAATTTGGTGAAGATGGCGCACCTAAACCACAGCCATATTGTTATGATTTTTTTAAAACATATCGTTGGAATGATACTGTTGAAAAAGTTAAAGAATTAAAAGAGCCAGAAGAAATGGCTAAATATGATAATGCAAGTCCAACGACATATCAGGTTGATGAAAAGACTGGTGAAGCACCCGTTGACGCTTTCTTATTTAAGAAAGAAGAAGAGATTAAACTTACTGCTAAAGAAGTATATAATCGTTTTATGTTTGAAGATTATTGCTTCGAAATTCATGCCAGTGCCACAATGATGTACAAAGGCATGGACTTACACCTTAAAAATTTTCTATTGAAGTATGATAAAACAGCTAAGTTTGTTGTAACCTCAATAGAAAATCCATTCAGTATCCCGCCAACATTATTCTTTTTAAGTAAAATAACCAGCAGGTTTAAGGAATATAAATTTGTTGAAGAAGGACATCAAATGTGGGATGATGTCGATGTTTTAATAACCTCAGACCCAGAAATATTGAAAATGGGAACTCCTTGGGGCAGGAAATTAATTAAAGTCAAAAGACCGTATAATGAAGACATTAAAGCAGGTTCTTTGGAAATATTACAAATTAATGATTTGATTGACAATAAAGAATTTGAAAAAATAATTAAATATAAAAATAAGTAAAATGAGTACAGTTGATTTAAGCGCAGAAGCACAAAAAGCTGAACAGGAAAAAATACAAAAAATTAGAGTTTCTTTAGACAGATTAGCCAATAAAAAGTCTAAATTTATATTCTGTGTTCCAGAATCGCAAAGTCCAGCAGCAAGCATATATGAAATTTATTTTCAGGCTACTGTTGTGAAAAATATGGGATATGAAGTTATTGTTATGGTTGAAAAGGGTGATTACGTTGCCCCAACTTGGATTGAAAAAGAATTAACCGACCATAAACACATGGCAATGACCGACCCTAAACTTACGGTAGGTCCTGAAGATATTATGGTCATTCCTGAAGTATATTCAAACATCATGGAACAAACAAAAAATCTTCCATGTTTGAGAATTGGATTACTTCAATCGGTTGATTATATGATGAATGCCCTAATCCCGGGAACCGACTGGACTGCCTTTGGGGTTCGTGATATTATTACCACATCTCAGACACTTAAAGAATGGCTTTATACGTATTATGGTCAGAAATTTAATGTTCAGCACTATAATATTGGAATTCCAGAATATTTTGAAAAATCAAATATTCCACAGAAGCCGATAATATCTGTAATTGGAAGAAACCCAAACGAAATTTCAAAATTTGTAAAATTATTCTTCACAAAATATCCCCAATATAGCTGGGTAACATTTGACCCAATGGTTACTAAAAGCAAACCACCGCAGCCAATGAGAAGGGTTGACTTTGCAAAAAGATTGCAGAATAATTTTGCTGCTGTATGGATTGACAGGATTTCAAGTTTTGGAACATTTCCTCTTGAATGTATGAAATCTGGAGTAATTCCAATTTGTTTTAAACCAGATATTACTCCTGAATATATGATTGAAAGAGATGAAAATGGTGCTCCACTAAAAATTGTTGATGGCGGTGGTGTTTGGACTGAAAACTATTATGACCTACCAATATTAGCTGGTGAAGTTCTCATTAAGTTTCTTGATGATAATATTTCACCTGAATTATATGAAAAAATGGATAAGATTGCCGAAAAATATACTCAGGAAAATGCAGAAAAAATGCTTGTTGAAATTTATCAAGGATTTATTAATAGAAGAATTGAATTGTTTAAGACTGCACTTCCTGAATATGTAGTTGAACCACCAGTCGCTGACCAAGCGCAAACGGTTAATCTAACAGAACCTCCAGTTTCAGAACAAAAATAATTTTAATTAAAAATTT
Organism: Bacteroidota bacterium; assembly: GCA_029558535.1. Classification (GTDB taxonomy): domain Bacteria; phylum Bacteroidota; class Bacteroidia; order Bacteroidales; family ML635J-15; genus Bact-19. Next base: position 12,106 of record JAKQEK010000355.1, read on the forward strand.
ATATACAATGAATATTTTATCAGTAATAATTCCGATAATTGAATGTGACGATACCACCACTCCATTATTAACAAATGCAGTTGAATCAATTGCAAAACAAGAAGGTATTGAAGCCTTTCCGCCAATTTATATAGTATTTCCTGCAGCAATTGAAACCAATGTTATTAGCTGGAGAGATTCGATGATACGTAAACATCAGGATAAATTAAATTTTCTTTTAGTTAAAAACGAGGGAAACACTGATTATCAATCACAGGTAAACCTTGCGGTCAATACAGCAAATACTGAATATTTCTCGGTACTTGAATTTGATGATGAATATAGCTTAACATATTTCAGAAATGCTCAGAAATATATTAACTCATATCCAGAAATCGATATTTTCTTAACAATGATGATTGAAGTCAATGAAAAGAATGAAGGCATTAAATTAACCAATGAAACTGTTTGGTCACAACAATTTGTGGGTGAAAATGGTGAAATGGGTTATCTAAACTCTAAAGCACTTCAGCAATATACTGATTTTAAATTATCTGGTGCAATAATAAAGAAATCTGAATTTATAAATCTTGGGAAATATAAAACAAATATTAAACTAACTTTTATGTATGAGTTCTTACTTAGAGCATTAAATAATGCTTGTAAGATATATTCTATACCAAAAATCGGATATAAGCATTTTGCAAATAGGGCAGGTAGTTTATTTGATACTTATCTGAAAACAATGCCCGTTGCCGAAAGAAAATTCTGGTTTGAAACTGCAACAAAAGAAGCTAATATTTTAAATGATAGACCAATAGATATGTCAAGACTTCAGAATGCTGCACAAAAATAACATCATTGTTGATTTATGTTAAATGAAAAACAAAGATAATGAAAACGGTGTACCATATTTTGCAGAGAGAGAAGAACAGGCTGTTTTAGATTACATTAAGTCAACCTCGAAAGAAGAAAAGGAAAGAATATATAATGAAATTCTGATTGAACCTTTTCGCAAAATGACACAATCAATATTAAGAAAATATCCAATACACATTGGAAATTATGATATTGATGAGGTTGAAGAGAATGCTCTAACACACCTGATTGAGCATATGGTTAAATTTGACCCGAATAAAATAACTAAAACGGGAAATAAAACTAAAGCATATAGTTATTGCCAAACAATAATCAGGAATTTCTATAAGGATTGGAGCAAAAAAACATATACTGAAAAGAAAACAAATTTATCATATGATGATTTCCTCGAAGAAATTAATGAAAATGTGGAATATTCATATGAAATGGAAACCGATACCATTCATCAATACGAACATCTGATTAATATCGTTGTTGAAAAAATTGAAACAAGAATTACCAGCGACACCGCATTAAAGAAAAATGAAATTATTGTTGGTGATGCTATTATAAACGTATTGAAAAATTGGCACATTCTGTTTATGGAAGAAAGTCCTGAAGGAAAGTATAATAAAAGAGTAACCAATAAATTTGCAAAAAATAAAATTTTACTTTTTCTAAAAGAACAGACTGGATTATCCACAAAAGAAATTAGGATTGGAATAAAACCATTTAAAGAAATCTATTTCATTGAGAAGATGGACTATTTAAATGAATAATCATGTTTCCAATTAATGTGTATTTATATGTACTAAAACTATTTTATGAGACACGTAAGATGTAAGTGTGGAAAAAGAGTCGGATGGACTTCAGATAGTTTTCAAGACTGTCAGGGATGTCCTGAATGTGGAACTACCTATGCAAGTCATCCTGACCATCATAAGCCACTTCAGCCTCATGATTGGGGAATAAAATATAATGAAAACACGGGAAAGCCATACAAAAGATGTAAAAAGTGTTACGAAGTTGATGAAGATAGTTTTAGAGAATCACACATAACTGAAAAAAAATAAAAACATGTAATTATGCCACGTCCTCAAAGAAAAAGATTAAAATTTGATGAAGATAGTGTAAATAAACTACTTCAGGAGATTTATGATGAATCTCACAACATTAAAGCTAAAATTGCCAGACTTTTTACTAAATGGGAACAAAAAGTAAAAGAAGGTAGTGAAATATCAGCAATTGGTGACCAGATTGTAAAATTAATTGCTGCTGAAGCCAAGAACCAAGACCAGAAAATCATGCTTTTAAGGTATTTAAAAGAAGTTGTATTTGAAGATAAATCACAAAATGGTGTTACCAATAAGAAACCTGATGAAAAAAGTGATGTATCAATTGACAGGAGAAATGAATTGTTAGATATGGTTCAAAGAGAAATTGAAAAGAAAGAAAAAGAAAGAGGTCAGTAATGAGTATTAAAGATGATAAAAGAAGCATTTTTACGACAATTGGCGCATATACTTCATATATGCAAGGTATTAAATTGCCTGAACCACAAGATGCTTTTACATCAATAAACAGCACAAAAAATGATATTACTGCATTCTTAATGGATGTAATAAAATCTATTGTTGGTACTGACGGATTAAAAGAAACAATTGGTAAATTATTTACCGATTTGATTGATACAGTTGAACCACAAATTAAAGAAGGATTAAGAAATCAATTTACACAATTTAATGCTGGTGATGCTATTCCAGCAGGATTCACCAATGGAGTTAGAGTAAAAGCTGCACAAATTGATATTAACGGAACACTTAAATCCAGTGGAAATCCAAGTGTTGATGATTTGCTTCGTGATAACAGTGTTACAAGTTTTAATACAAGGGCATATGACGCAATTATAAATGCTGGTACTGATGTAATATATAATAATTTAATTGTTAATTACGATGCAGTAACAGATGAATTTATTTTCAAGCCAAATCCAGCAGTTGCTGCGCAAAATGCAACGGTTGGTGCATGGATGGGTAATTATATTGACGATGCTGTAATAATTAATAAAAAAGAGTTCTTAACACAAGTTATGAATAGTGTTTATGGCACAATAACAGCTAATCAAAATAAAACCGTTGAGCAGATATATCAAGAATTACAAGTCGTTAAACTACTTGAAAAATTAATTGATGGTGATGATAGTCTTGAATTAACACAAGAAGATTTTGATGAATTACTACAAAAAGCTAAAGCACTGGCTGATGGTGTAATTTATTATGATATGGGTTGTGGATTAGTTGGTGCAACATTATCATTAGATGCCTTTACTGATTTTATCAATCAGGTTTCAGGAATGACCGATTCGAATACTGCTGCAAATGCTGCTGAAGCAACAATCGATGAAAGTATGGAAGCCAACCCTGAAGTTGCTGCAACCAATAAAGAAACAATACGTGATGGATTTTTTCAGAGATTAATAAAAGCATTTCAATTAGCATTATCACAATTAGTTTCAACATCTCCACAGATAAGGGCATTACAAGCAATTATGGGAAAAGTACAAAACGGTGTTGTTGATTTTACTAAAGCTGTTGATGATTTAAAAAAATGGAAAGTATATATTAAATGCATGATAAATGAAATCATTAAAATTGTCGTTAAATATATTTTTGATTTAGCTGTTTCATACTTAATTGCATGGCTGCAGCCAATAATAAAAAAGTTTGCACAAGAAAAAATAATACAATACTTAGGAGTATTGAAAAGTTTAATACCTTTAAAATTATGATAGTAGACCAGAAATTAAACAAGCAGTTTGTAGGTGTTTATCTTATTGATGGGTCAATAGATGGCACACAACTCGCAACAACCTATAAGCCAAATTGGTTTAGAAGGGTAATGACCAGATGTTTTGTTGGTTGGAAATGGATAAGTATTTCCAAATTAAAAACATTACAACAAATAGAACAAAAAGCAGCTAAATAATATGGCAATGAATTACAGTAGTATTGAGGCAATTATTTCTGGATTTGATAAAATTCTGAAACTGTCTTCGATTGGCGGTCCGCCACCTATTCCAACACCATTGATATTGGTGGGTGTTCCACGAAGACCCGGGCTATCGCCATCGAAAATTGCTTCACGTATTATTGCAAGAAAAAGTGAAGCAGGATTACCTGTTGGCGTATTACCGTCTGGTGCAATTTCGCCCGATGAAATTATGGAAAGAATCAGAATAGAAGAAATAGTGAAAGCACTTCAACAGGATGCGATTATTAGTGTAGCAATACCTGCAGGTATATCACTTTCTGCAGCAGGTATTTCACCAACAGGACCTGTTTCGGTGTTTGGTTCAACAATAATGTTTTCAAAAGGTTATGGAATTATACAATAATGGAAAATTTATCTGAATATACGCCAACTGAACTATTGAAAATGATTAATGATATCAAGAAAAAGCATGATACATTAAAACAGGAAATAGTTGACCATACTTTTCAGGTTGATGAACTTGAAAAAATTATCAACAATAAACTTAATGAATTAGCTGAAGCAGAAAAAAATTATGTTGCATTAATAGAAGAAATGGAAAAAAGAAATGCCATTCAATAAACCAATATTACAAAAAAGTAATCCATATAAGCCAATTGGTCAAACGGATGTCCTTACCAGAACAATATATTATGGTGAAGTAACATCTATCGAAGACCCAACTGATGGTGGTAGGATTAAGGTTAGAATACAAGGATTGGATAATAATACATCAAATGAAAATCTACCTTGGAGTTATCCTTTAATGCCAAAATTTTTTCATATTTATCCACAAGTAGGTGAAATGGTTAGAGTTTTTCTGGAAGATACAAAATATCCAGAAAAAAGCAGATATTGGCTTGGTAGTGTGATATCTCAGCCACATAAAATTGGGTTCGATTCAATATTTACTGCACCATCTACAACGAATTACGCTTTGGTTGCTCCAGAGAAAGCACCAACAACATATCCAGATGCTGATGGCGTATTTCCGTTAAAAACTGATGTTGCAATTGTTGGTAAAGTTAATACTGATATAATTTTAAGATTAAATGAAGTTCATATCAGAGCAGGTAAACATGAAAATAATGATATCCTTAAATTAAACACAAAAAATCCTGCTCAAATATCAATGGTGTTTGAAAAAATGACTGATAGTGAAGATTTTTATAGCAATACTGTTATTATGAGTGATAAAATTGCTATAATTTCACATTCAGGAACACCTAAATTTAAATCAGCAAGATTAGAACCAAAAGACAGAGAGAGAATTTTTGATGAGGGGCATCCGATTGCAAGAGCAGATGTGCTTGTTGAAGCATTGAATATTATGAGAAAGGCATTAATTCAGCACATTCATAGTTATTCAAATATGCCAGCAGATAAAAATGCAATTATAAACGACTTGGAAAACCTTAATTTTGAATCAATTCTACAAAAAAACATTGTTACAAATTAAAAATTCTTTATCTTTGTTTCATGAAAATACCCATACCAGTACCGAATGAAATATTTACTGCGTTTAATGACATTACATTTTACGATGAACCTCATAAGTATTTTCTTAACAACAGAGAATTAATTTCAGTTACAACACTAATACACCAGTACCAAGAAGAATTTAATGAAAATTACTGGTCTAATTACAAGGGAGAACAATTTCATATAAGTCAAAGGGAAATATTACGTGCTTGGAAATTTATTAATAATAAAGGCACAATAAAAGGTTCGGCAATTCATGATTACACTGAAAATCTATTTCAAAATAAAAAATTTCAGTATCCCAAAGACATGATTATTAAAGAATTTGGTTTTGACCCCGTAATTAATGAATATAATATTACAAAAAGACATGTGAATAATTTTTATAATGATGTACATGGTAAATTAATTCCAATTAAAACAGAATATGTCGTTTATGATAAAGAATTGATGATTGCTGGAATGCTTGATATTTTATTTTATAATGTCAAAATGAAAGAATTTCAGATTTGGGATTGGAAAACAAATAAAGATTTTACCACTGATTGTAAAGAAAGACATTTAATTCGTGACTTATTCGTGTTGGAAGATTGTGATTTGGAGTTATATTCATTACAAATGGAAATGTATAAACAAATCATTCAAAGAAATATTCCAATCAAACTTGGAAAATCATATATTGTCTGGTTTTCACACAATAATGACAATTATAAAATCATCGAAACTAAGGACAGGTCATATTATGTGAGCCTGATATTCGAAAATAGAAAGATAGAATTAGCTGCATAGCTTAAATGCACCTCCAAGTTTTTTTAGTAATAATATTATTAATTGTGGCATAAGAAACATTAAATTGTCGTGCAATTTTTGGTTGTGAAATTTTTTGGATATAATATAATTTTTTAATATTAGTAACATCAAGGATAGATAATTTTACATTTGTTTGCCTATGTGTAGCAATACCTTTTTTTGCTAAAGATATTTTATTTCTTATTTCAATTGGTGTTTTTTTCATATAATTCGGATGCTTATCACCACATTTACCATACATTGGATTTTTATTTCCTTTTTTTTGAAAAGAAAGAATTTGTTTTGTTTTTTCGGTATGACTTTTATTAAGAAATGAATGCTCTGGGTCATTTACATTATATCCAAAATTACTATTTGATGAATTATATAATGTAATAAATTTTAATTCATTAACTAATAATTCTGTTATGGAACATTCAAATATTATTGAAAATTCAAAAGAATTAATTCCATAATTATTCCAAGATGATTGTAAATGTGAATTATGATGTTTATTGTGTATTAAATGCCATTTATGGTCACGCCATCGTTTTTTAATATCAACAGCACTGCCAATATATACTTTATTGTTTTCTTTATTTAATATTTTATATATTCCAGTTTTCATATAAAAAGAAACCACAAATATATGAAATATTTGTGGTTTTTCTAATGCTTTTTAAATTATAGATAACTAATTGATTATAAATTGAGTATACAACGCCAAGGTTGTATCGTCAGAGTAATATTAATCAATTCATCATTACCGTAATCAAAATCGCCAAAACTAATACCAGTTATCATGCATTGTTCCAAGAACCATTTTTCAACCTCAATACCAGTTGGGTCAAGTGATTTAAGAAGAATATTTTTTGCATATCCTGCTTTATAACCCATACGACCTGTAAGAGATTCAGCATGTAAACGAACCCATTCCATAAGCTGCTGTGATGTTGAAGGACCGATTGGGTCAAGGAATGTGATTTCCATTTCTTCCCAACGATACCTACCAGCAACATAGTTTTTTTCGTTCATGAAGTCAACTTCAACTGAGTTGATTTTCATAGACGGTCTTTTAAATTTTTGAACTTTCCAAACTTCAATACCCAATTCGTCTGCGAATTCAGCAAAGAATCTATTATTTCGTTTAGGTTCGTATTCAAACGGGATGCCCCTAATCATTTCACCTGCCATGTTTTTACGTTATTAATAAGTAAAAATTATTTTTGTTATTTTTAATATAAATACTTCCGTTATGAAAATAAAATTTTTATTTGCGCAAAATACCAGTTCTTTGATATGCTCTAAGTTCAGCAGGACTTAAATGTTTTACATCTGGCTTTGGCTTTATAACTATATCAACATTTTTTTCTTCTTCAAACTCAGGTACTGGTGATAGCACAATTGAAGAAATTTCTGCAGATTCGTCAACCATTTTATTTTCTTCTTCAGAAACAATTTCTTTTATTTCTTCTTCAGCATCAACTCCAAATTTTTCATCAAGGTCTTTAACATCCTCTTCCTGAATTGTTATTACAATTTTTGGTTCTTCAACCACTGGCTCAACAGCAGGTTCTGGTGCTGGTATTATTTCAACATCTTTTTTAATTTCGACTTTTTCTTCTTCTTCAACTTTTTCAAGTTTTCTAAATTTCCTTGCCATTTTTATAAAATTTTATATTAATATAATTTACTCATAAATACTGCAATAAAAAAAAAGACCCACCGTGTGTGGGTCTTTCTTCAAAAAATCATAAAAATCTTATGCACCAACATCGGCAAATGATGCACCACTCGGAGTTATTGTAAATGTAATGCCGATGAATTCAAGAGCACGAGTAGGCTTCAAGAATATTTCTCCGTACAATTCATTTCTATCACGAGTTTCTGGTGTATTATTACTGTCGTCCATTTTAATTCTGAACTCCTGCAAACCTCTTTCTCTCTTGATATTATCAAGGATTGGAGTAGTCTTCTGCAAGAATTGGTCGATAGTTGCTTGGTCATTCTGTTCGAATACAAGTCTGATTGCAATATTTGCAATAAGAACCTTAATCTGAAGTAACAACCTGCGAACATTTATTCTATCAAGAGCACTTTCTTTCTTCTGAAGTGTCCTCTGTCCAAATATTGCTGTTCCTGCATCTGCAAAGTCAGCCATTGGATTAATTCTACCTGCATAAAGAATATCACGTGCATCAAGACTTAATTTGAATTTAGATTTCCTTGCATCAGTTACGCCACGCTGTAAACCAGCAGGAGCAAACCAAGGGAATTTAGTATTATCAGTAAATGCCATTGCTTTTACAACTTCACCTGTTGGTGGAATGTAAACATTAACATTATTCTGTGTATCCCTCATTTGAATCCAAGGATAATATGTACATGCATAATTACTATCTATTTCTGCACCATCAAGTAAGTCAACGATATCCTGTGCTGCAATCACATCTACCTTTGCTTCACCAATCATCTGCTGATATGGAAGGTCAGGAGCATCAATGATGTACAAGCTATCAGTTCTTTCAGTTTCAACCATTTCGATTGTTTCCTGAATCAATGTTGTATTATCTGACCAGTTAATACCCGGGGTTGCAAAAAGATTAATTGTAACATCTTCAGGATTATCATAAGTATGTATTCCTGTATACCATGCTTGCCAGTCAGTTAATGTATCAGTTTCAGCAACTGAAGCATCAACGCCATCCCAAATACCACGAGGACGATAATTATCACCATATGAACGATATCCTCTGTTAACATCCCAACCATCGAAACCACCAGCAGGTACTAATGTGAATTTTCTTGAAGTTAATTCATAATATGTATCTTCTGGTTCATCAACATCAAAAATAGTCTGGAATCTACCAGCACCAACTTCAAATTGAGCACCATTATATGTTCCAGTTGCACCTGAGTCCATATGGAAACCTTTTGTTTGTACCTGTCCAGATTGTCCATTGAAATTAAAGAAATTCTGGTTTATTCCAGTTCCAGCAAATTCAACAACGCCATCAGAATCGTAAGTGCTATATCCTTTTTCAGATATACCCAAATAGGTTTTTCTGAGTTTTTCGGTTGTTGCATATTCTGTTTTGTAGAAAATTTTTGGTGCAACGCCACCAGCAGCAGTAAAATCATTAAACATATAACCTTCAAAACCTGCAGGGAATACATCTGGAGCAAAGTCTTGACTTGCTAATTCAAGCATAACATACTTGCTCATAAGGTCGTATTCACCATCTGAAGTACCAATACGCTGTCCAACATAACTTGTTGAGCCTTTTATAAGCGTACATCTTGAGAATGTTTCAAGAATTCTTGGATTTTCATCAGTATCGTAAAAATCACGAATAATAATGTCAAATTCCAATGTATCAGGTTTTATATTAGCAATACTAATTTTAATTTCAGCATTGGCTGCATTACCATCAGAGATGCTAATGAATTTGAACAATCTATCAACACTACTACCTTTTATTTGAGAAACAACCCAAGGAGTTTCAGGGGTTTTGAACTGTGTTTTGTAGTTTGTGAATTGTTGTGTATCGCAAATAAGCACTGCATTTACACCATATCCCCAACCTTCGGCATCAATTTTTTCAATCAAATTTGGAAATATTGCTTCAACCCAAATTTTTGCTGTTTTATCTTTAGCCTCTGAACCAATTACATTCGGTAAGAAACTGCTTGAATTAGGATTTAATGATACTGTATATTTTTCGCTTGATGTACCAGATGTTGCAATAAGTTCAAATATTCCAAATAAATCACCCGTTCCCACAAGTGTAGTATTACCACTCACTGGCATAGTTACTGTTTGTGCATAAAACTCAGTCCAAGCAGGAGCATTTGTTTCATTATGTACAGTACCTCTACTTCTGACAATTGCAAGCACCATATCTTCATACTCTTCATATGATGTACCTGTTAATGTATAAGGTATTACATAGCAAGTTCCACTTGTACCAGTCATTGTCATTGCAGTAAATGCAAATAATGTACCTACAAACTCTGTATCACTTATTTTTGTAAATCCAGTAAATTGACTTCCAGTATCACCAGTCGATAATAATGATACACCTCTATATATACCATCAGTAAAAATATCATAAAATGGTGTACCTGCCGTTGAACCAGTTGTTGCTGGGTCAACTCCTGCACTTAATGTAAGTGCCCATGCAGTACCAGCGTCATATCCTGACAATCCCAATACTCTGGTTACATATAATTGATTTGATTCGTCAAGGTATGCATTTGCTACATAAGGCAATTGATATTGGAGCAATCCACTTGAAAATCTTTTTGTGCTTTGAGCACCAAACCTATCTCTGAATTCGGTCTTATCTCTTACGAAAATAGGTTCAAATGCAGGACCTTTCAATGTTTCGCCAACAAGACCCAAAGTAGTGATGCCCACGTTACGTGTAACGAATGTTAAGTCACGTTCTCTAAATTTTACACCCGGTGAGGTGAATACAAATTCTGCTGCCATCTTTATTAATTATTAATTTTTTTATTTATTTTTCTATAATTAGCGTTTGCTTAATCTTTTTCAATAAATACTAAAAAAGATTGCAAAAGGCGTTTTCAGCTTATTATTATCTCATTGTCATTCTTGTCCATAAATCCAGATTTTTAATTTTTTAAAATTTTTCATTCCAAATTTTTCCAGATTTTTCATTTTTTGGTAAAAATTGGGGTGAATTTCCCGAAAAAAATTTTTTAAAAAATGTAAAAATTTTTTCATTTGGTTGAGTTTTTTTACGTGAGGTATTTATGTGAAACACATATTATATGAATAAGTCACAACGTATTTACTTTGAAAGCGGAAACACAACAATTGATAGTCACGTAAAAATACAGCTTGAACAAGAAGTTGATACGATTGAATTTCTTTCATTGAATATTAGCACCAAAGATGCATATAGAGATTTTAATGCTGATTATGGTGTATTGGTTGGAAGAGTTACAGCAAATGGTGGTATCGGAATACCAAATGCAAAAATAAGTATTTTCATTCCTTTAAGTGATGAAGATGCTGAAAATAGTGAAATTATAAGTTTGTATCCATATACAACACCAAGAGATAAAAATCTCGATGGTAAAAGATATAATTTACTTCCACGTGTGGCAAAAATTGACCCGCAAACTGGCTTAGTATCACCAAAACAGCCATTTGGTTCATTTCCCACAAAAGAAGAGGTTATTATTAACGACCCACATTTTAATGTATATAAAAAATATTATAAATATACAGCATTGACAAATGATTCTGGTGATTATATGATTTTCGGTGCACCAATTGGTACACAAACGGTTCATATGAGCGTTGATATCACTGATATTGGAAAATATTCAATGACACCTGCTGCAATGGTAACCAATTTAGGATATTCACCAAATTTATTTACTGACAATAATAGCAAAATCAAGCCAAGTACTGATTTAAATGACCTGCCACATATTGAAACACAGGAAATTAGTGTAGATATAATACCATTTTGGGGTGATACAGAAAATTTTGAAATTGGAATTACTCGTCAGGATTTTAGAATACGTTCAGTATTAACCAATACTTTTATAATATTTGGAAGTGTTTTCACTGACGGTGATGGCTCTATGTGGGGTGATGAAGATGATAGTGGCACAAGGCGAATTGAAGAATTATTTCATGCAAGGTCAAATGAAAGTGTGACGGTTGGTATGTCATCTAAAAGAATTGGAAAAGTAACCGAAAAAATATTTTATTATCCGCCAGAAATTAGTGATGAGGATATCGATGATGGAAATGTTGCTGATGATGCCAGCGATATGCGATTATTAGACCCGTCTGAATATTCTGCATATAAGCGAGATGGTGATTTTGTGTTTATTATTAGTTGTAATAGGAATAAAGTTGTTACTGATGAATCAGGTGGTGAAATTCCTATTGATGATAATTCTTCAAGTGGAATTTTTACAAAATTCAGAGGATTTGTCATTTTAGAAATAACTCCAGAAATAATTCCAATGCAATTTACCAGTGAAATTGGTAATAACACAACAGTAACACCATTCAGATATAAATTAAAGTTTCCACAACATGCACCAAGAAATGAAAGTTTTTCAAAACCCGGGACTACACATGCTGGTACAGATGATGCATATAACAAAAGATGGAGAAAACAACATTATACTTTTTCTGGTGGAAATTATTATAGTCTTGCTAAATTTCATGGATTAACATATAATAAAGATATTACTGACCCGTCTCAATTTGACGGTGGACTAAACAATGGGTTTTTTAGAGGGGATACAATTAACAACGCAAATATTACTACTAATGACCATGCATTTAATAATGTTGGTATTATTATTAATGGTTCATATGGCATTGACCCAGATTCGGGTGGATATACTTACAACAATGCCGAATTTGAATTTCCAAGTAATTCAACAACAAAAATATCAAATCTTACAGTACCTTGTTTTGGTGCAAACTGGATGAATTTATCAATACATTTACCACAAGTTGGCTATATGACACAAGGTTGGTCACATATTAGAAGTGTTCGTTCTGCCGACCACTTTACAAAACAATTGGAAGACAATAGTTCATTTAATGGACATTTTTATCAAGCAAACACCGACCCAATTGCTGGTGGTCAATTTAATACACAATTTATGGCACGTTCAGATTTAAACTGGACTGATTTTATTTATGTGCCAAAAGAAGATATTATAAACTTGAGAAAATCAACAAAAAAAGGAGATGCAAGTGATAATTTAGGAAATATTCCAACCTCAGATGGTACATATCAACTTAAAGGTACATATCGAAATGGTTCATATACACCAGTAGGTTGGTCAACACCGTGTCCAATTGATGGTGGTAAAATTGATGGGATTCCAGTAAATTCAGAAGACCAGAAAACATATTTTTATAAAGGATTTGACGCTGCTGACTGTATTGAATTTCTTGATTTATTGGGAATTATTTAATAATAAAAAATCCCTCAAATTTGAGGGATTTTTTTTATCTTATCATTGTAAAAATACCATTAATCGGTGCTTCATTTGTTTCGTTAGAACTTACAAATTTAACCATTAAAACAGTACCATTAAAAGTTTCCCAATTCTCAATATGGAACACAAAACTATCATTGTCAAAATTAATTATATTATTGGATAGAGTATAATTTTTTGTATATGGTGTTAATGAACCTCGATGGTCAAGAAGTCCGATTTCTGTTGTTGTTACATCAATAAAACTTAGTTGAACATAACTATAAGTCAAATCCAGTCCAGCAAGTTCAGGCTCAGTATCATAAAGAAAATTATTGAATGTCAGTGACTGAAAATTCCAATTACCAATTAAATCTTCTGGCGTAATTTTAGTTTCTGGCTTACAACTTTTACAGCCTGTAAATGAAATTACAAGCATAATCATAAATAAGTAAATAAGTTTTTTCATAATTTTCTTTAAATGTATTTATAGTAAATACTAAAATTGTGGAAATATTACTCAATAGCTTAAAAAATATTAATTCCGTAAATGTTGATAATTATGATAAGGTTGAACTATCCAATAAATTATCATTAATTCATGAATATGACATTCGTAATGTTCTTTCAGCAACAGAAGTGTTTGATGCAGAGAGAGAAGCGAATGAAATATATAGAATATATGGTAAAATTGAGTATTTGTCAATGCTTAACGGATTAAAATCTACATATAGTGGATTTACTGATTTTTTTAATCCACAAACCACAGGCAGCTATAAAAATTTGCTTAATTCATTTGATTTTTATTTGGTAAAACCAGCAAGTAGCGGATATACTCAGATTACTGGCATTACTGGTAGTAGTTTATTATATGATGATGCAATTGATAATATTAGAAAATTTGAAGTAATTGCAACACCAAGTGACCTTGAATTATATCCAGCAGGGTTTGCAAATAATGTATATGGTGAACAAGCATATGCATTTAATTTTAGTAAAGATTTTGATGTTTCAGGACTTCTTGATGGTTTTGGATTTCCGCTAACCGAATTATTTTTATATGCTCAATATAAACCACAGCTAAATGGAGATAATAAACCTGAAAAGTTATTTGCAACAACATGGTCACCAGTAACTGATGCAGAAAGTACTTTTGAATTAACTCCAACTGTTCCGACTTTTAATATTGGTGATATTTTATTTCACAATATGAATTATATTGGTGATGTCATTGGATATTCAAAATCACAATTTTATCAAGCACAGGAGCATCCACAGACTTTTTATATTGAAACGCCATATAAAGGATTTATCGAAATAACAATAACACCATTTTTCGGTCCGCCTATTGTAATTAAAACTCCGATAGATAAGCGTTTAAGATGGAAATATAATCCATTCATCCCGTTTCAATTAAGATATTTTTCGAATGAGTTATATAAAGAAAATACGGGCAATACTGCATATGATATAGTATCATCAATACCTTATTATGCAACAAAATTGGATGATATGGGAAATTATGTATGGAGAGAAATTTTACCACAAGGATATACTGACCCATTAACAGGAATTGGTGTTGATTATCCATTTGTAAATCAGAGAAGATATTTATTTTCAAATATTGTTTTTATAATAACACCAGATTTAAATGATACTGAAACCCGCCTTGCATTTGAAGAAGCATGGTATACTAAAAATTCAACAATAAGGGCAATTAAACCAACAAGCGATTTGGGTAATATAGGAAAACCATGTCTATAATAAAAGCACAAATAAGATTAAAGCCTGTATCGTTTACAGGAAATACGAGTGGAAGCACAGTTATTAATAATTTTGTTAACATTAAAATCCCATTTGGGAATGATGATAATTTTCTTGGTCTTCAACAAGAAATCGATGCCCAAACACAATTTGTAACAAATGAATTAATAAATCCTGCAGTAGATGAAGAAAGAATTAGGTATAAGGCAACAAATACCCCTACAGATGCAATTATTTCATTCTGGTTTTATAATGGAACATATGTGAATACTTTTATTGGCGCAGGATTTACAAGCTATGAATATCAAAGCAATTCAGATAATTTTAATAACAGTTTCTTTATTTTGGATTTATATGATACTTATGATATTAACACACAGACGAAAATATTTACCACATATTTAAGTAAAAAGGGCAATACAATTCCACAATATAGAATTAGTGCAAACACCAGTCAATTTTACTACTTACATATTCCAATGTCATATATTGACAATCAAACTGGTAATACGAGTATTTGCTATGCTAAATTTATGTTTTATAATGCAAAAACTGGAAATGTTGCAACATTCTATAATGATGATAATTCGCTTGCCACAAATGCAATGAGAATACATTTCGAAATAGAATTAAATCATACAAGTAAAACTTGGAGATTTATTGCACCACATTATCCAAATATCTGGGCATATGAAATAACAAATGCTCAATATGCAAATAAAACAAATAATACTGTTGATAATTTAACAATTTCACAACCCAATCCACCAAGTGGAAATACGTTTAGTTATACTGATACAAAAATTATTTATCGAACAATGTAACCGATTCTTGGCTGTCTTGTGGTCTTGACAATTTCAAATTCTTTTTCATCTTGAATAAAGCCAAGAACCTTTAATGCGTATTTGGATACAAAAAATCTATCACCATCAATATTTTCAATAGGATTAGCTTCAGCAAAACCTTCAAATAATAATGGAATTGGATTTCCTTTAACTGCAAGATAATCCTGACGTGATGCAAAGTTTTTTAATACTTGCTCATCATATTGATTAACATCAACTCTGTATTTTGTAAATAAAGCAACTTCATATGTCAAGTCTACATTTGTTGGCTCTGGCATTCTGAATTGTAGATATATAATCTGACCTTCATCCAAAATAGGAACGTTTAAATATCTGAATTTACGTGGTTGTGGAACTCGATATTTTGTGCCGATACGTGTCCCGGGTTTCTTATCAATTCTTCTTACCGTAATGTATGGTGTAGGAACGTTTTTATCATTATCCATGAATTTCCACGTCTTGCTAAATTCGCCCCAACGGTCATTATCGAGATAAAATGCTGGAACTGTTTTATTATCAAGGGTTAGTTTCATTCCATCACGATTAACATAATCAAAAAGTGCTTGGTCTAAATCTTCAAGTAATATGGTTCTTGGAAGATATTTGGTTTTCGTGTCGGTCAGACGCATTAATTCCTCAATTCTATCCATTCCATATTTAAGATATTCAGTGCCAACCTTTGGCGGATTGGTATCTATCGTGAGTTTTACCTTTTTTGGAATTGACATTTTTATTGTTTCTTTATAAATACTCTTGCACTTTAATTCTTAATTAATTATATTTGTCAATTAAACCAGAGAAATGTTAATTGAGAGAAAAGAAGTCTTAAATGAAGACGGCAGTATTGGCTATGTTGAAGCCATTTTCGATTCTGATAATATTTTAAAAGTAACCTATTTTCCAGCCAGAAATTTACTATATATTGCTTTCAACAGAGGTCACACATATTCATACGGAAATGTATCTCCTGAACTATATGAAGAATTTGAAGAAGCTGAATCACAGGGCAAATTCTTTCATCAAAGATTAAATAATAAATCAAAATACCCTTGTCGCAAGGAATTTACATTATACCCATATGAGGTAAATGATGCGAAAAAAATAATTGAAGAAAATAAAACTGAAGAGGAAGAAGATGAATAACATAGAAGAATATCAGAACCTTGTTTCGGTACTTAAAAGTGCATTGGAATTTTATGCAAATACTGAAAATTATGATGCCAAGCATCCAGTAAACAATGTATTATTTTCACAAATTGAAATGGATTGTGGTGCACAAGCTAAATTTGCTCTTGGTAAAATAGAGGAAGTTGATAATAATCAAAAAGAACTTGAAAAACAATTTGTTACTGACTTAAATAATGCTTTTACTGAAGATAAAAGCATGAGAGATACGTTAAAAATAATTGAAGAATTTAAGAAAGAAACAGAATAGTGAAATCTTTTGCAAAAACAATTGATTACGACCAATATATGGATATTGAATGTATTGATTTGTGTAATGCAATGAATTCACTCCCGGGCATCGTCACAATGGAATCATGTTGTGGTCATGGTGCAAGTCCATATCATATATTTTTCAGAGTAACAGATAGTAAGGAAGGTTTGTTTTTCCTGACCAGATGCGTTAACCACAGATATTGGAAATATGGATATTTATGGAAAATCGAACTTATTGTTGGTGATAGTGTTCATGAAGACGGTGAATTACCAATAACATATCTTCTAACAAGCGACCCAATTGTTGGTGAAGATGCTTATATGCAAGCAAATGATTTACTTGAAAATATGAAGTATCATTTAAATCACGAAAACTTCATAAAATTATATAATTTAAATCTTGATAATTTTGTATGGAAATAAAATTTAAAAAACTAAGTCCGCATGCGCAAACGCCAGTAAAGAAATATGATGTTGATGCTGGCTTTGATTTATTTGCAATGTCAAAAGAAGAAACACCTGATTATATTGTATATTATACGGGAATTGCAGTTGAAATTCCTGAAGGATATGTTGGTCTGGTATTTCCCAGAAGTTCAGTAACAAAACATGATTTAATGCTAAAAAATTGTGTTGGTGTTATTGATGCTTCATATCGTGGCGAAATTATGTGCAGATTTCAGGGCACAAGAAGACTTGATTATAAAATTGGCGGTAAAGATGCTGTACTTTATGGAGATAATCTATATAAAGTTGGTGACAGAGTTGCACAAATTGTATTCTTAGAATTACCAAAAATAACATTAATTGAAGTCGAGCAACTTTCTGATAGTCTCAGGGGTTCAAATGGCTTCGGAAGCACAGGAAAATAATATGGAAGAATTTGAATTAAAAGAAGTTAATCCAAAAGAACTTTTGGATGGGGGGCAAGGACCTAACGTTTATTTGTATAATAATTATAAAAATAATGTTGTAATAACAACAGGCATGAAATGGTATACAAGACTGTGGTATTTAATCAGTAATCCATTTGTCTATCTTTTTACAGGAAAAATACGTTATTAAATATGGAAAATTGGAATTATCAAAACCCCGCAAATGACCCAACAGCACAGGCTGATTGGAATCAAACACTTGTTACAAAATTTAATAAAATTGTAGCAGAAAATAACATGGAAATGCGTCCAGTGCATATTTACGCACCAATAAAATTTAAATCGTTATTTAAAACTTTAGTGTTTTATAATGATGAGGAACTAACAATCGGTGATAAATATGTTGTTTCTTATATGAATGAAAACAATAATATTGTTAATATTGGGCAAGAAGAAATGGAAATCATAAATTATTAATAACTTTATTTAAAACAATTTGATTATGAAGGGTACAACTGGAATCAAAATTAGAAGAGAAGGTGCGAAGCAAAGACTTGAAGCACAACTTAAACGTGGCACTAAGCCAGAAAAAATCAACGGTAAAACTACCACTAACATGATACCGCTAACAACTGGCGATATCGCACGCATCAATCGTGAAATTGAGGCAATAAACAATCCAAAGAAAAAATGAAACAATACCAAGACTTACTACGAAACATTCTCCAAAATGGTCGTGAGAAAGAAAGTGGTAGAGCAAATATGCCAAACACTTTCGGATTATCACGTGGAACTATATTAATGGAAGACGTATATAAGAAATTTCCATTGCTCACCACAAAAAAAATGTTCTTGAAAGGAATTATTGAAGAGTTATTGTGGTTTCTACGTGGCGAAACAAATATAAAACCTCTTGTTGATAAAGGTGTCAATATTTGGAATGGCGATGCATATCGTTGGTATAAAGACCATTATGTACCATTGGGCGCACCACCAATGAGAATGGAAGAATTTCTTGAAATGGTAAAGGCAGGTCAAAGCGTTACAGTAAATGACCCAAACAATCCACATCCATATGATAAATATAAAACTTATTATTATGGTGATTTAGATAAAGTTTATGGTTATCAATGGCGCAATCAAAATGGTGTTGACCAAATTGCAGACATTATTAATGACTTGAAAACTAATCCATATGGAAGATATAAAATTCTTGATGCTTGGAATAAAAAGGATTTTCCAGAAATGGCACTTCCGCCATGTCATTTGCTCTATCAATTCATTGTAAGACCAATGAATCTTCAAGAAAGATTAGATTGGTACGTTGAAAATATTGAACCTGAAATCTGGGAAGACCTTGACACCGATGAAGAATATACCGAATATTTTGATAATCATGGTGTACCAAAGTATTTTCTTGACATGAATATGTATCAGCGTAGCTGTGATACCTTCTTGGGAGTTCCTTTCAATCTGGCTTCAATGTCGCTGTTATTGATGATTATTGCCAAAGCAGTTGGAATGGTTGCTGGTGATGCATTTTGGATTGGTGGTGATACACATGTATATGTTAACCATATTCCAATGGTAAATGACCAATTGTCAAGAGAACCCTTACAGTTACCAAAAATGTTAATTAAGAAAGAACTTAATTCACTTGATGATATACTACAATTAACTGTTGATGATTTTGAATTGGTTGATTATAAATCACACCCTGCAATTAAAGCTGAATTATTTACAGGATATAAAAAATTATAACTATGACAACAATTCCATTGCCAGATGATTCTGACCTTCGTAAAGCTATTAAAATGGCTGTAGAATTGAGAGATGAAGAAGTTGAGGATTTCATTGAGCGAATAAAGAACGGTGCTCTGGAAGAAGATAAAGCGGTTCTACAGGCAAAATTTGATAAACTATTAAAGATGAATGAAAATATCAAGCTGCTTGAAGACGCTGCGATATTAATTTATTATAAAGCAAAATAATTTGAATGGCGATATTATATATCGTAATACTATTATTGGCAATAGCAGTTGTTTTACTTGCTTTAGCTTTATTTCATTTTGTCAGGAAAAGTACATATTTTTCTGATAAGGAAAAGGAATTTATTGTCTTTGTTATTGATATATTCAAAGATTATGGTGATGACTTGGGAATTCAATCAAAAGACCAGCACGCCAAAATCGTAGAAGAACTTGAAAAAATTAAAAACAAACTTTTTAAATTAAAAAAAGATGAACAAACTTGAGATTATTAAAGAAGAGTATCCTGAAGAAACATTTCTTTCTGCAGATGGATTTGAAGATGCAATTATTGGTGTTGCTAAAATTAAACAAACAAGTCAATTTGTTCTTGTATATTCAAGAACACTTTGCATTGATATTTTAATGCAAAGAGATAAAATGACATATGAAGAAGCCGAAGAATACTTTGATTTTAATGTCGAAGGTGCATTCATGGGCGAAAAAACTCCAATCTGGGTTGATGATGAATCATTACAACTTGATATTGAATAATTAAAGTTTAATTATTTTCATTGTTGAAATTATTGTACCATCTTCTCTCATAACAGTTAATATGTATATTCCAGAGAGGACTTTATCCAAATAAATCATGGATATTGGCTCTGTGATTTTATCTTGATAAACAATTTTTCCTTGAATATCAGAAACATTAATACGTAAATTAATAAAATTAGGATTATCGATTGCTAAAGTAAAATGGTCGTAAAATGGAATAGGATATACTAAAAATCCCATTTCTTCGCCTTCAATAATTTCAGTTGTTAATCCAAAACCATATGCACCAATATCAAAAATTTCTGTTCTTTGATTATCTTCGTAATCAGTGGTAATTGATGGAATGTATATTCCAGTACCAATTGCTGGTGAAAATTCTTTCAGACGAAAATCATCTTCACCCATAAATTGCGGGTCGGCAAATATATAGTTACTGGCTTCATTTAATGGCAAATCAACATTTGTATAATACGCTGAATCACTTGTACAATATGTCATTGCTGGATTGCTCGTATTATCCCAAAATATGTTATTTTCGATTTTAATAACATCCATCACACGGTCAGGTCCTGCAGCAAAAATGGTTGCATACCTGAAACCAGTCATTATATTATTCTGAATAATAACATCTGTTGCATATCCAACCATTGGTAAATAAATACCTATTCTGGTTTGCCTGTTTTTTGGATTTGCAACCATTGTGTTATTAGCAATGACAATATTACGTGCTGGCTCATCGGTTACGCCACCCAAATCAATTCCAGAACCATACCATTCATTGGATGCCACACCAATATTATACATTATATTATTGAAAATAAATATATTTTGTAGCTTGGTATTGGGATATGATGATATTGTAATTTGAGTAGCTAAATTTTTGAAATAACAGTTTCTGACAGTGAAATTATCAACATCACAACCATAAACACCAGACCTATAATTAACATTCATCGCAGGATAACCGATTACACAATGATGAACATCAATATTTTCTACATAAAATAAATGTATTGTTCCCTGTACTGTACTATGATGAATTTCAATATCTTTAGTATATTCACCAAATATTGCATAAACACCATCATCTAATAGTCCAAAAATTTCAGCAAAATTGGTAAGTGTACAATTAGAAATTTCAACACCAGTTCTTCCATTAATATAAATTCCAGAATGTGAAACTGAACCACCATCAATTTTAATGTCAGATATGATATTATTGCCGATTGTACCAATTGGAGATTCGAGTATAATAATCGGTTCGGTTAATGTGGTTGTAGTAATTACAGAATTTATACCATCTCCTTTTATTCTAACACCAAGTGATAATCTGGATGATACTGTTTCATAATATGTTCCACTTTGAACAAAAATAATATCACCAAATCCTTTTACATTACTCGATGCATGGGATAATGATTTCCAAGGTGAATAATACGAACCCGAACCACCATCACTTCCATTTGGGGAAATGTAATAAGTAGCAGCAATTGCTTGCAGAGTAAAAAAAATGAGTAATAAGAAAATCAGTATTCTCTTTGCCATATCTATGTTGCTCCAATATATTATAAATACTAAAATTGGTAGCTAATACTGATTAAAATTAGTTAAATTTTTGCTAATTATTGTTGAGATGAGTTGATACAAATAGCAATAAGAGAGCCACTTAGAAGCGACTCCCCTATTTCATTTCATTTTAATTCCCTTAATTATACTTGAGGAACAATACTGCGTAATACGGTGTCTTGTTTTGCAAGGACTGGCTGGGTGTATCCCATTGCTGCGATTTCAAAACCTGCTCTTGCTTCAAGCCTAATTCCTCTAATACCACTTACATTCCACCAAGTTGGTAAAAATTGTTCAGGGTCCTGTACAGGTGTTAAGTATTCCATAGTTTCCGTTTTTTTAATTCAAGTTATTTTTTATTGTCATTTAATATAAATACTTCTGAAATATAAAAAGATTTAATTTCCCTTCGTTTCACTTAAAAATGGAACAACGTCTTCTTTCACTGGCACTCCAATAACGAGTTTCCAATATGATTTAAATCCACCAATTGTTTTTTTTGTTTCGTCAGTTACATTATTTGCACTTGCAACCTCATAATACCTGTTTTTTTGACCACTCATGTTGTATTCAATAATATCACCTCTGTCAATTTCAACTTGTTTGTCTTCAAGTTCTTTAAGATAAATTCCAAATCTGATATTACCTGCATCATCACGAGCAATGCCCCCGGGGTTGCTACCATAGAATTCCTGCTTTCCGTCTTCAACCGTTACCATTACTTTAAGTCTGACTGGCGCAAAGAATTTTTTATCTTTAGTTTTGGCTTGACCATATAAGCTATGTGTTTTAGTTTCAATTATGTTGATTTTATGCAATATAACTTCCTGTGCATTATCTGTTTCAAGATAATTCCTGCCGTACATAACATCTAAATCAAAAGAATTGTCTGTCATAAACAGTCCCATTCTTTGCTCTTCAAGGTCAATTAATTGTTTTTTCTTTTTCATTAGTCAATTATTTTAAAACCTTCTGGTTCAAGTAAATTAACATCATCAATAAAAATTCGATATTGCTTATCAATCGCCCAATCAGGTACATTTGACCTATCAACACCAGCTTCAATATCTTTTCTTACTCTTTGCTTGGCAATTTCTGGGTCAACACTAAATACTTTTGCAAATCCTTCAAATGGCTTATCAACATGAACCTTCATGTAATCCATAAGCCTTTTTCTATCACTTGATTTAATGTTTGTCGCATCAAGAATTACGTTTTTACCAGCATTTAAACCATCGGCAACTCTTTGAAATGCTAATCCCCAAACCTCGCCATTTTTTGTTTGGTCAGAAATATTGCCAGTTAATTCTCTACGAATATTATCGGGAGAAACAACAATAGTATTAGTATCAGTATTAGCCTGAATCCAAGTAGATTTACCGCTACCAGAAATACCGACAGGAAGAATTAATTTTGGCTTATTTTCAATTTCTTCTTCACCCAACATTTCACTTTCAGGATATTTATCTTCATATTTAATTCTCCAATTGTATAATTTTTGAATACCCTTACTATTTACAACACCAATTTTGTCATCAATATTAATATTTCTTTTTATTAAATCTTTTGCTTGTTCTAAAGTGAATTTTAATACTTTGGGGTCGCTATACTTAACTTGATAATGACATTCACCAAAAAATTTATTATCTGCACTACTTAAAGCAGTAATAAAACATTTTCCACCATGACCGATTCTAAATATTGCCCATGAATTATC
This sequence comes from Bacteroidota bacterium, assembly GCA_029558535.1. Taxonomy (GTDB): domain Bacteria; phylum Bacteroidota; class Bacteroidia; order Bacteroidales; family ML635J-15; genus Bact-19. Next base: position 35,963 of record JAKQEK010000355.1, read on the forward strand.
TTCAGATGACTGAAAATCAGGATTAACTCTCTCCATCATTTCAAAAAGTCGTTGTCTATTATCTTTTTTCATATTAAATTGATATAATTGGGAACATTGGTGGTTGATAGCCACGCTCTTTATTAACATTTTCTGCTATTTTTGCACGAACTTCAGTCATTTTTTCCTGACTTAAATAAGTAAGCTGGTCAAGAATTATCTTCATTGTATCTTCTTTTAATTTAGTGCCTTCTTCGAGCAAATGACGATAATCCATTGTTAATGCTTTTTCGGTTACTCCAAGTTCACCACTATAAAAGCCTCTGATATTACCAATTGCTATTTTAACTTGTGCTAAAAACAAATCACGAATTTGCTGGCGTGCAACATCATTCATATTATCCCATTTCAAAACTTTTATTGGTGCATCAGATGGCAATCTAACAACATCAGGATTTTCTTCCATGCATTTATCTCTATCACCACCCTTTGTATCATAATACCAATACCATACTTTTCTACCAGCATAATGCTTACCCCAAACACCCTGTATTTCATCACGAGAACCGGGTACGGGATACAAATGTAATACCTTTTCTCCACTTGCCAAACCAGTTATGCGATAAGTTAAAATTGATTGCAAAACTCTTTGTTTCATTCTTCTATCCTGTGCAGTCAACAATGTTGAAAATGTTGGCTGAACATACATGGCTGGACGACCAAGATATGACCAACCGACCATCCCGGGCGACCATGCATTCAATGCAAACGGGTCAACCAAACCGCCATCCATTTCTGGCGGTGTTTCCCACAAAACTTCATTTACTTCTCTTCCAGCAGGAATGATATAATGCTGTGTATTTGCCTGTGTTATAATAAAGTCACGTTTTAATTCCCAGCCAATAGCTGCAGGTGCATTCGTACCTAAACCAACCTGCCTTGAATATGCATATGTGAATGCTTCCATATAATGGTTTGACTTAACGGTATATGCAGAAAGAAAATCGCTTGCTTCTTTGCTCATACCCTCTAATGCAATCCATTGCTGCTGAATTAACCAATTATTCACAACAGATGAATAATCTTCAATTGCAATTTCAAGATAACTATCCAGCATTTCATCTTTTAATTCAAACGGTCTTAACGGATATCCCAATAAGTGTTTGATTTGAAGATACAATTTATTTCTATCGACAGTTGTAATTAATGCCATAATTATGCTTATTTCATATAAATACTAAAAAGTTTTTTTAAAAAAAGGCTATGCTTTGCAAAGTTTTTTATATATATTTGTGACATTCACATTAATACCAATATTATGTATAAGATTGAATATGAAATTAAACCAAATGCATTAGGTAGACCATGTATCGAATTGCCCGATGATTATGACCAAAAACCCGAAGACAGATTTTTAGCTATTGAATTAACAAGATATATTCTTCAGGATGTTTATTCACGTCAAACACCTAAATTACAACAAGAAACTTCAGACATGATACATACAAGTCTTAATCTACTTGGTCAGCTTGGTGATGAAATTGCTGAATTATTGTGGGATGGAATGAAAACATCTGGCGATGCTGCATTTATTTTAAATAATCGTTATCATCTTCAAGTTCAAAACATTATACAATTGAATAGGTTAGGGAATGAAATATTTTATGAAGATAAAGTTTTCAGAAAAAAAGATGGGTTGAAGGTTCTTGTTACCGATGAAATGAAAATCTATGTATTTGATGATAATAATTGGACTGAGGTAAAATGAATCATAAGCCAACTCCCGAACAAGAAAGAATATTTCTTTTTATTAAGAAAAGACCTGAAAATATACTAATCAGGGCATATGCAGGTGCTGGAAAAACCACAACCATAGTGGAAGCAGCTAAATTATTGCCAAAAGATAAGAATATAATATTTTTGGCATTCAATAAGCATATTCAGGAAGAATTAAAGACAAAATTGCCTGAACATGTGAGATGCTATACCACATATGGACTTGGAACTGCAGCCATTAAAAGAAAATATGGCGATAAAATCCAATTCGATGAATTCAAAATCGATAAAATCATATTAAAAAAATCGAAATCATGGGACTTGGGCAGTGAATTCCATAGTGATGATGCAATTTCACAATATCTGGACAATATCAAAAAATTGGTAAACTATTGCCGATTAACATTAACATTAAAACCAGAATATGTTCCATATATTGCTGAAAGATATGACATAAATATCTCAAAATCAAAAGATATTAAAAGAGTACTTAAAGTTTTGGATGAGGCAACTACCGACAGAAAGTTTTTCGACTATACTGATATGATTTATCTTCCAGCAGTTGACAATGGTATTTGGATGTTTCCACAGGACTATGTTTTTGTTGATGAAGTTCAGGATTTAAACAGATGCCAAATAAAAATCATTGAAAAAATACTGAAAAGAGATAAGGTAAGTGGAAAAACGACAGGTCGTTTAATTACAGTTGGTGATTTCTTTCAGGGAATTTACGGTTTCAATGCTGCCGATGAAAAATCCTTTGAATGGTTTGAGAAGTTTCCGAAAACAAAAATACTTCCATTATGAGTATCATTCAGATGTTCAAAAAATGTCATAAAAAAGGCACAGGAAATTGTGCCAGATATTAAAGCATTGGATAATGCACCTGATGGTATTGTGAGAGATGGAAATGTTTTGGAAGAAGCTGAAAGTGGGGATTTTATTCTTTGTCGAACAACAATGCCATTGGTAAAATTGTTTTTCCAGTTCCTCGTTCAACATAAAAAAGCAATTATTAAGGGAAGTGACATTGGTATTCAATTGATTGATTTGATTGGGAAAATAAATAACTTGGAAAAACTGACTTCCTTTTGGGAGGGTGAATTAGAAACATTCAGAAAAGACTTAAAGGCAAGCGGTGTATTAAATCCACATGAACATAGCGGATATATTGTACTTGAAGATAAAGTAATGACATTATTGTTTCTTGCTCGTCTTTCTGATAGTGTTGTTGATTTAAAAAATAAAATCAGAACCATTTTTACGGATGAAATTCAAGGAATTTGCCTAAGTACTGTACACAAAATCAAAGGATTGGAAGCGAATAGGGTATTTATAATACGCCCAGATTTATTGCCAATGGAAAATGTTAAAAATTGGCAATACGTTCAGGAGAAAAATCTTGAATATGTCGCATATACAAGAGCAAAATTAGAATTAATATTTGATAATGAGTGGAGTGATGAGCCAAAATAAAGCAATTATTAAAAATAATTGTATCATAATGTTATTTTTATTATCTTTACACTCTATTTATACGAAATAACATTAACATTAAAACAAATTTAAAATGAAAAAGTTTTTACTTGTATTGATTGCCTTTGTTTTTGTGATTGCTGTATCATGTGGTCGCACTAATTCGAAAAAAGCTGAAACAACTACTGATAGTACTGCTGTTGAAGCTACCATGTCAGCAGACACAACTGCAACACCAGTTGATACAACTGTTGTAAATTAAAAAAATTGTTTCACATCACTTAATTGTGGTGTGAAACAAAATTTTTGTTAATGTTATGGAATGGGAAATTAAAATCGAAGATAAACCAAAAGAAAGACTTTTGGCTAAATATAGACCAATATACGGTATTGTTGAAATATTTGGTCAATATAAAATAAAAAATCAATGGATTGATTTTAGTTGGGTTGAATGTTCAATCGAAGATATTAATCTGGAAAATCTTCAAAAAGCATTAGCTGATGCTCTCACCGATTTAAAAAAACGAATTGAAAGTTACGAAGATTTAGAAAAAACATTTAAAGCAATCGGCAGCATTACGATTGCAGAATCAGAAGAAAATAAAAAGGGGGTTGAATAAACCCCCTTTTTTTACATCTGCAAATATTGATTATCTCAATTCGCCAATTCCAAAGGTCTGAAGACCATCGCAGAAAATTCTACCATAGTAACGGTTAAGAACCATTTTCTTTGCATAACGAGTCATGATACCACGAATCGGTGTGAAATCGAATGGGTTATACATTACA